>NZ_CAKJTI010000022.1 GCF_917563915.1 Bacillus rhizoplanae
TATTTATAGTTATGTCACACATTACATGACCAATTTGTCTTAAATATGAACGTAAAAAAGAATACACTTAAGACAGTATAATTTATTGAAGTGTGACATATTGTATTTATGGAAATGCGTTCAAATACTTTCTTATCACACACTATTTGAAAAACCATAAAATAAAGAATTGAAAAATATTTTTAAAATTTTTGTTGACTTTCTTATTTTTTTGTATAAAATAAGCATTAATAAAATGTTTCAGAGATGTGACAGTAAAACGACTGTGAAAGGAAGAGTAGTAATAGGGCGTAGTCCAAGCGAGTCAGGGATGGTGTGAGCCTGATACGAAGCCTGTTATGAAGAACCTCCTGGAGTCGCTAACCGAAATCCTTTTTAGGAAAGTAGACTTAGCCGGGAACTTCGCCGTTACAAGAAGAACAGTATCGAGTTATCTCTAATCTCCGTACTGATAAGTGAGCAACCTCTGTTGCTAATTTGGGTGGTACCGCGGAACCAAAGCCTTTCGTCCCAGTTTTTTGGGATAGAAGGGCTTTTTTTATTGGTTTCTATCCTCACTACATCAAAACATTTTAGGAGGAAAACAACATGTACCAAACATTAATGACAGTAAGAGAAACACAAATCGCAATTAAGGAAGTTAAAACATTTTTTGAAGAGCAATTATCAAAACGTCTTGGATTATTCCGCGTATCTGCGCCATTATTTGTAACGAAAAAATCAGGATTAAACGATCATTTAAACGGTGTAGAGCGTCCAATTGAATTTGATATGCTGCATTCAGGAGAAGAGTTAGAAATTGTACATTCACTAGCAAAATGGAAAAGATTTGCCCTGCATGAATATGGATATGAAGCTGGTGAAGGTTTATATACAAACATGAACGCAATTCGCCGCGATGAAGAGCTCGATGCAACGCATTCCATTTACGTTGATCAATGGGATTGGGAAAAAATTATTCAAAAAGAATGGCGCACAGTAGATTACTTACAAGAAACCGTACGAACAATTTATGGAATATTCAAAGATTTAGAAGGCTATTTATTTGAAAAATACCCGTTCCTTGGTAAATACTTACCGGAAGATATCGTATTTATCACATCTCAAGAGCTTGAAGATAAATATCCAGAATTAACACCGAAAGATCGTGAGCATGCGATTGCGAAAGAACACGGTGCAGTCTTTATTAGCGGAATTGGGGGGGCGCTGCGCTCTGGTGAAAAACATGATGGACGTGCAGCTGACTATGATGATTGGAAATTAAACGGAGATATCTTATTCTGGAATCCAGTACTGCAGTCTTCATTTGAATTATCATCCATGGGCATTCGTGTTGACAGCAAATCTCTTGATGAACAATTAACAATAACAGGGGAAGATTTCAAACGTGAATATGATTTCCATAAAGGTATTTTAGAGGACGTACTTCCACTTACACTTGGCGGTGGCATTGGACAATCAAGAATGTGCATGTACTTCTTACGCAAGGCACATATTGGCGAAGTTCAAACTTCTGTATGGCCAGATGACATGCGTGAAGAGTGCAAGAAGCAAAACATTCACTTATTCTAAAAATAAAACAAGGAGATGACCCAAAAGTCCACTTTTGGGTCATCTCTTACTACTTTTCAATATGATCCAGCTTCAGTGGATAGGCTATTCACGTGTCGAACATTGTTTAAGGATCTTTATAATATGTCGAATCGCCGATATATTATAAAAAATGGTCGATATATTGTGAAAAGCGCCGATAAATGTACCATTTCGACCGATATATCGGTCGACACATAAGAAGGGGCCGATCCCCCAAGGCACCTATGTGCTTTTGGAGTCGGCTCCTTGTTTTATCTAATTTACTGATACGAGAGGCTCGATTTTTGCCATAAACGATTCATGAAGTGCTTCCACACCTTTTATTAAGTTAAGACGATCAATAACTACAGAAACTTTAATTTCAGATGTACTTACCATTTTAATATGAATATTTTCTTCTTGTAATGTTGAGAACATTTGAGCAGCTACACCTGGATTAGATACCATACCTGATCCAACAATTGATACTTTCGCCAAATGATTTTCATATTCTACAGATTCATAGTGCATAACCTCACGATTTTCTTCTAGTACGGCTAATGTTTCTTTTAAGTCATTCGAATGAATAGAGAAGGATAAATGTACAGTTCCTTCATTTGTAATACTTTGAATAATAATATCTACATTAATATGAGCACTCGCTAATGTAGAGAAGATTGTGGGAAGTTTTCCTTGTTGTAATCCTTTAATCGTTACGCGCGTAATATTGTCTTCAAATGCAATGCCTTTTACGATTGATTGTTGTTCCATGTCACATTCTCCCTTTACGATTGTTCCGTTTTCTTGTTTCATACTTGAGCGAACTTCTAAAATAACATTATGATTTTTCGCAAATTCTACTGCTCTTGGATGAAGTACACCAGCACCAAGGTTGGCGAGTTCTAGCATTTCATCATAGGAAATTTCATCTAATTTGTAAGCATCTTTTACAACTCGTGGATCAGTTGTGTAAACACCTGTTACATCCGTATAAATATCACATTTTTTTGCTTTTAATGCTGCAGCTAATGCGACTGCAGTTGTATCAGAACCGCCGCGGCCGAGCGTTGTAATTTCTTGTTCTGCGCTTAATCCTTGGAAACCGGCTACAACGACAATTGTTCCTTTTTGTAAATGAGATTGAATACGATCTGTATCAATATCGGTAATTCTTGCACTGCCGTGTACAGGTTCGGTTGTAATACCTGCTTGCCAGCCTGTTAGTGAAATTGCAGCATAACCTTTCGCTTGCAGAGCCATTGTTAATAAAGAAATTGAAATTTGTTCACCTGTTGTAAGTAGCATGTCCATTTCTCGTTTACTAGGCTGATCAGTAATACCGGTAGCTAAAGATACTAATTCATCTGTATTATGTCCCATCGCGGAAACGACCGCTACAATTCCATGTCCTCTTTCATATTCTTCAATGACTAAATCCGCAACATGTTGAATACGTTCGATACTTCCAACAGATGTACCACCAAATTTTTGAACAATAATTTCCATCATGAGAGCCCACTTTCAATTTAATATTGGTTAATAAATTAGGAAAAATGTTGTTAAACATAAGATGGGAAATATAGATCCCTTTCATTCCTGCGAGTTACCGAAAGCAAATAAAAAAACACCATCTCAAATAGGTGAGGATGGTGCTGTTACAGGAAAAAGGAAACAGAAAACGGAGCTAATAAAAAAACCGCCAAAAAAGAAGACGATCATAAAGAAACATGATCTCTCTTTTTTGTAGATAGCTCTTCATATATACACCGCTGTATATATGACAGTTCTGTTTCTATTCGAAAACAGCCCCAATTTACATGTTCAGAGAAACATATAAATTTCGGCAACCTTTCCTTTCTTCTAAACTCACTGACAATCTCTGTGTCTCCTTTAGAATACTCATAAAAGTTGCAACCTCTATCTCACGTCGTTCGGCGAGAGTGATTGGTTGTATGAAGTTGTTGGTAACATTTGTTCCATAGTAATCAAAATGTTGAGAGAAATCAAGTGGGTTATAAAAATTTAGAAAATTAAATCTATTCTAAAATGAAATGAAAATGATATAAAATATGTTTAAAAGAAGGATTTATAACAATATTTTACAAATTTATTCGTTATATAGATTATATGGATGGAGCGGTGTGAATGGAAAAACAAAAACCTATTTATGTGCAAACTGAAATAGAAACAACAATGAATGAACTTTGGAAATATACACAAGATCCAAAGATACATACAGAATGGGATGCACGGTTTACAGAAATATCGTATTTAGAGAGAAAAGAAGGCGAACCGCAGCGTTTTTTGTATAAAACAAAAATTGGTTTTGGACTTGAAATTGCTGGAGAAGGAGAATCAATAGGAGAACTACAAAAAGAAGGTGGGGAACGAATCTCTTCACTGAAATTTTGGACAGATAGTAAACTTTCGTTGATTGCGGTAGGGAGGGGTTATTGGAAGTATACACCGAATGAGAATAAGATTCACTTTGAAACGCAGTATGATTATGAAACGAGGTTTGGAAATATAGGGAAATCTATAGATTCATACATATTTCGTCCGTTATTAGGATGGGCAACTGCTTGGAGTTTTGATGCTTTAAAACTGTGGTTAGAAAAAGGATTTCATCCACGTTTATTATTAAAAAGAGCTGTTACGTATTATCTCGTTTGTTTTTTACTTTCTTTTGTGTGGATTTATCAAGGACTTATTCCGAAAGTTTTATATACGCATCCAGAAGAGGTACGAATGCTTTCTAGTCTTATTGGTGCAACTGATAATGCTGCATGGATTATTAAAATGATTGGCTTTTTGGAAATCGTATTTGGAATCGCGTGGTTGATACCTTTCCAAAAGAAGAAATTGTTTTTCATTCATATTATTATACTATTGGCATTGACCACTGCAGCAGGATTCACAAATATTCATAGTTTTATACAACCTTTTAATCCAATTACTTTAAACATCATGCTGATTGGATTTTCAATAATCGGTTATGTAAATAGTAATAACTTACCACAAGCAAAACATTGTAAGAGAAGCAGAAAGGGGTAAAAATTTGTCTTCCATTTACGAAGCATTATTAGGAGAATCCTATTATCAGTTACATCCAAAATTACAGAAACGTTATGCAATTACAGAAAAATATAGTTTTGTAGGAGAAGGAAGGATGGATGAAATTACAGAAGGATCGGTTGCTGTAAGAATGTTTTTAAAAGTAGCAGCAAAATTCCGGATGTTCTTTTCAGAAAGAGGGGAAGAAGTACCATTTATCATTCAGAATACTGCAGAGAAAGACAGTAAAGGAGAGGTATTTGTAAGATGGAATCGGATGTTTCTATTTGGTGAAAAAAAACGTTATTTTAATGCTGTTATGTATTTGAATGATAAACAAGATGAAATTATCGATTATTTCGGTGAACCACATTTGCTCGTATCGACGCTTGCGCTTCATGTTGGTGCAAAAGGAGCAATTCATATTTCATCAAAAAAACAATGGTTCTACTTATGTGGAGTGAAAATTCCATTGCCAAAGTTTTTATATGGAGAGGCAAAGATTATAGAAAGTTATGATGATGAATTAGATTGTTATCGAATTCATGTACAAGTGCAAAATCCGTTATTAGGGCCGCTTTTCTCCTATAAGGGGACGTTTAAAGAAAGGGATATAAATATATGCGAAATATAATGATTGGTTCCATCTGTTATGTCACTTTTCTCATACTAGAGTGGCCAAAGCTACATCCTGTTGAATCGATTATATTATTGTCAATTCTTTTATTTATCCCGATGGCATTTTCTATTGTAGATAAGAGAAAAAGAAATGGAGAGGAATTATTCTGTTATAAACTTGCAGTATTTATTTATCCAATTGCGGCGATAAGTGCGATGCTTGCTTTTGTAACAAGCCACTTTCTCTTTGCGATAATTTGGTTTATATATACGGGTATTGTAGCGTTGTTTGGTGTCCGTAGATTATTAGAAAGAGGCTGGAGACCGCTAGAAGAAACGGCGATTGATAGTGGGTTTATGTATTTATTTTTAGGCGGCTTTTGGTTCTTTGCTTCTGTAGCAAACATACCAATTATGCAGTTTAGTTCAGATATCGTCTTACTCACAGCAGCTCATTTTCATTACTCTGCTTTTCTACTTCCTTTATCTGCGGGTTTGCTAGGGAGAAAGCAACAAAAGAAAAGTCAATTATATACGATTGTTATGTTTATTATCATCATCTCTCCGATGACAGTTGCAATTGGCATTACTTATTCGAGAATACTCGAGTTTTTTGCGGTGCTACTCTATCTTATTTCGCTCTATGTTTACGGCATTTTTGTATGGAAAACAAAATTTACTTCTATGAGTGCGAAAGTTCTTCTTATTATTTCGTCTAGTACACTTATGGTAACTATTCTTTTTTCGCTTTTATACTCATACGGGAACCTTAGGGGAATGATGACTATTACAATTGCGCAAATGGTTTGGATTCATGGGGTTGTGAACGGAATTGGCGTAGCATTACCTGCTTTTATTGGCTGGATGATTGAAAAGGAGAATCCAGTATACATTCATTATGGAAAGCCGATGAGTCGTATAAAAGGAAGGATGAAAATTGGAGAGAATATTTTATTGGAAAATAAGCTAGTAGAGAAGAACGAATATACGGGTCTTATAAATGAAATGATAGATTTTCATAGTAAACAGTTTAATCCCAAAAGTGTATCACCGCTCATTATTGATTTTTATGAGAACACGAAAAACTATGAATTAAAAGCAACTATTCATTGGTCACGTTGGTTTCGAATATTTGCTTATCTTTATGAAAAAATAAGCCGACGCGTGCAGCAAATTCATTTAGGAATGGGAAATCGCTTAGAGGTTATGCATGGAGAGATTGTTTCTATAAAAGATGAAAAAGACGGTAGAAATGATGCCAGAGCATGGATTCGGAAAAATGAACAGAATGAAACAATCTTTGTAGCGCTCTACTCTCAGCATGAACATAATGGGGAAACATATATGAATATTGCGTTGCCATTACCATATGCGAATATGACTGGAATGTTAAAACTGCGCAATGATAAGAAAAAACTTATCATTACGAGTCGGTTACGGAACAGTGCAAAAGGGGATGAAGGGATTTATTTACATGGTCGCTTCTTTACGATTCGCTTACCGCTCACAGAAACGTTTTTGATAAGAGAGAAGGATGAAATCACGTTAACAGCACATCATCAAATGTGGATGTTTGGTGTGAAGTTTCTAGAGATTGATTATGAAATAGAAAAAACGATTGCTCGAAAATAGCAAGCGTTTTTTATTGCTAAATAATACGATATAAAATACAAAAATTAATGAAATTTGAATTTTTAGAAAATGGTTACATTTAAATGTTATAATGGAATGCAGTATTGTTTTATTTTAGGTAAGGAGGGGACATATGCAAGGAGAGATACAAGAGCAAAAAAATTCGAATTATATAAGTAATTTATTATTACCTATTACAAAATCACGTCATTTTACTTTTTTATGGATTGGGCAACTTTTTTCAGTTCTTGGAAGTTCCATTACAATGGTTATTCTTCCGGTGGTTGTATATACATTAACAGGCTCGACAGTCGTTATGGGGATGACAATGACGATGTATATGCTTCCAAATGTACTTATTTTACCATTTTCGGGATTAATTGTAGATCGTCTTAATCGTGTTAAATTGATGTTATTTACCGATATTGTTCGAGGGATATTAATGACAACGCTAGCAATTCTCATGTTTACTGATACTTTAACGATCCATATTTTATATGTATTAGTAGCAATGTATGGTCTTATGGAAGGGTTATTTCAACCTGCCTATTCAGCAGTTCGAGCAAGAGTATTTGTGCCAGAAATTCGAAATGCAGCGAACGCCTTAACGCAGATGAGCAGCCAAGGTGTACGTTTAATCGGTCCAGCACTTGGTGGCCTTATTGTCTCCGTCGCATCTGCAGGTGTCGGTTTTGGTTTAGATGCATTAACGTATTTGAGCTCTTTTATATGCTTACTATTTTTGAGAGATTTGACAGCAAAAAAAGTGCAAGACAGGGCAGATAATAAGGTTAACCTTAAAAAAGATTTCACGGAAGGAATTGTAGTATTAAAAAGCCATCCGTGGTTATGGGTTACAATTTTAGCATTTTCGTTTATTAATATTTGTCACGCGGGTATCGTAGTCGTCTTAATTCCTTGGTTATTTAATATTCATCATCACTTTGAACCTTTAGTTTACGGTTTTGGAATGGCATTTTCTGGCGGGGGTGCTGTTGTTGCTGCTCTTATTTTTGGAGGGAAACAGAAGTGGCATAAACGTGGTTTATTGGCTTATGGTGGTGTTTTAATTAGTGGAATGGCGCTCTTAATAATGCCTTTTGTCTCATGGGCACCAGCATTAATTGGATTAATGGCTATTGAAGGGTTTGGCATTATGATTTTCGGTTTAATTTGGGAAACGAGTTTGCAAGAACTTGTGCCGGAAGAAGCGTTTGGTAGAGTTGTTAGTCTCGATATGCTTGGATCCTTTGCGCTATTACCGTTAGGGTATTTGATAGTTGGATGGTTGGCTAATATAATTGGTGGTATTTTGACTATCATCATTTTAGCGATTGCGGCTATTGTAGTGGTTCTGGCCGCTTTATCTGTTCCGAGTATTCGTCAATTTGATTGATTCCACTTAACTATAAAAAGAGTAAGCTATGCCTTTTCTGATAAAAATGATTAACAAAGAAGAAATGCATCATCATGTAGTGCCTTTAATGGGAAGTATGTAAAGAAGAAGGAATTCACCTGTGAAGAATGATAATTTAATATTTTTATCGAGTAATGAATATAGTATTATCTGTTTTTATTCTTATTAAAAAAGAGGAGGTTCTTATGCAAAAATATATACTTCTAGCAAAGTTTAATCGTGAAGGAAATGTAAATGTAAAAAATATTAGTGAACGCTTTTCCAACTTACATAAGAATTATGAACGATTCGGTGGACGTATTTTAACTGCTTATGCCATTGTAGGTGAATACGATATGGTTATCACTTTTGAAGCACCTGACATATTAGCAGTAAAGAAAATTGATTTAGCAGGGAAATTACCAGGAATGGTAGAAACAAAGATTTTCCCGTTATTAGAAATGGATGAATTTCAACAACTAGTAACAGAAATCTAAGTTAGAAGATATGGTATTTTCTATTCAAGATTGATTTCATAATGTTTAACAAGTTTATAACTGAACCTTAAGGTTCAGAGAAACGCAATGAAGATAGGTGGGGATATCTACCCGTAAAGTTCGATTGGTTCAACTAACCATCAGTGAGGGATGAAGAAAATCCCTACTGATAGAGGTTTCGCTTTATTTTGGCTATCCTTAATATCTAAGGTTAGCTTTTTTATTTTTTGTTTCATGTGATGTGTCTTTTTTAGGGGATTGTTTAGAGAAAATGCTTGTGACAAAATTGTCACACATGTATAATCGAATCTGTTGTGTCGGACCCGACTTTCATAAGGTGAAAGTTACTTATAATTAAATCAAGAAAGAGGTGCTGTTTTGAAACAGAGACTACAACAAGAGTGGTTTTCAAATATTCGAGCTGATGTATTAGCGGGTATTGTAGTAGCGCTTGCTCTTATTCCCGAAGTAATCGGTTTTTCTATTATTGCTGGTGTTGATCCCATGACTGGTTTGTATGCTTCGTTTTGTACGGCTATTGTTATTGCATTTGTAGGAGGACGTCCCGGGATGGTGTCGGCAGCTGCTGGAGCGATGGCACTTGTACTAGCAGGTTTGGTAAGAGAGCATGGAGTACAATACATGCTTGCAGCTACTATTTTAACGGGAATGATCCAAATTTTACTTGGTGCACTACGAGTAGGACAACTTGTGAAATTTATTCCGCGTTCTGTTATGATTGGTTTTGTAAATTCTTTAGCAATCTTAATTTTTATGGCACAATTACCAGCTTTTTCAGGTGAGTCTTGGAAAATGTATGCGATGGTAGCGGGAGGATTAACGATTATTTATGTGTTTCCTAGAATTACAACAGCGATTCCTTCATCGCTTGTAGCAATCATTATTATTAGTGCAATTTCTATTTTTACAGGCAGCGGGGTACGAACGGTAGGAGACATGGGGAGCATTACGAATGTGTTACCGAACTTTTTCGTTCCAAATGTTCCATTTACAATGGAGACGTTTTCAATTATTTTACCCTATTCTATTTCTTTAGCATTGGTCGGATTAGTTGAATCGTTATTAACAGCTCAAATTGTAGATGAGATGACAGATACAGATAGCAATAAGAATACAGAATGTCGTGGACAAGGTATTGCTAACATTGTAACGGGATTTTTTGGCGGGATGGCTGGTTGTGCGATGATTGGACAATCTGTTATCAATGTGAAATCTGGTGGGCGTGGACGCTTATCAACTTTGGTAGCAGGATCATTTTTAATGTTTTTAATTATTATTTTAAACAAATTGGTTGTCCAAATTCCATTAGCGGCATTAGTTTCGGCTATGATTATGGTATCGATTAGTACATTTAATTGGAGTTCGTTACGAAAGTTGCATAAACTTCCAAAAGCAGATGCAGTTGTTATGATTGTAACGATGATAGCGATTGTGTTTACACATAACTTAGCGATTGGAGTTATTTTAGGTACAATATTAAGTGCATTGTTTTTTGCAGCAAAAATTTCAAAGGTTCGTGTCACAGAAGTGCAAGATGCCTCACTAGATAAAGTTGTTTACAGAGTTGAAGGACAATTGTTCTTTGCATCTGTTACGGATTTTGTAAACGCATTTGATTTTAATACAGATAGAAAAGAGATTGATATTGATTTATCTAAGGCTCATATCTGGGATGATTCAGGTGTAGGAGCAATTGATAAAGTTGTTATTAAGTTTCATCAAAATGGTATTCAAACAAATGTAATTGGTATGAATGAAGCTAGCTCATCACTGATTGAACGTGTAGCGGTCTTTAATAAGCCAGGTGGATTAGATCAAGAAATAAGTCAATAAAAATACCCCTTCATATAGAAGGGGTATTTTTTAGTAAGAAAAGGAGGATATGAAATAAGAATGGGATTGATAATTAAATTCATAATATGCTTAATTAATTATGGGTGAATGATATGGAAATTCATGGGGATTGATGCGCTTTGCAAAAGGAGATCCCTTAATCGTAGCGCTTGATATTGGAATAGTGTTTATCGATAGCGTTTTGTATGGGCTTCTGTTCCATCGAACAAAAAATATATATGCTTCTTAGATTTCACACTTAGCATTGGATGTTATTGGAATCATATGTTTAGTATTCTTTTTATAAGGAGTCTGCCTAGAAGTGAAGCTTTTGGGCAGACTTTTTGTATTTATATATAATGGGAATTTCGCTGTGTTTATTCACAAAAAAATTACAAATAAGTTTGAAAAATTCTCACAAAACCTTCACATATGTTCGATATATTAAAAATCGGAATTATAATCTTACATGTTTATACGAAAAGCGAAGAGCAAGTATCATTTAGGGGGAAAACAGAATATGTTTGCAAAACGACAAACGGTAAATCATTCTGCAGAAAAGTATGTAACTCAGTTGGAAGTTTCAAAGGAGCAATCTTTGTATCGAGCTGTATGGCGCTGGATTGGTTAGTAATAAAGAGAGTTCCAGCTTTGAAAAAATGGTTTGGCTAATATAGATTAGATTATTTATAGAGTAAGGAGAATAATATGAAAAAGAAAATCTTTTCATATGCAGTAGTAAGTATTTTATTAATAATGGGTATATATTTATATATAGGTCATGATAAAATGCATGAAACAAAAGTTACCTCTATGCCGCCTTGTCATATCAACAAGTAGAGTACAGAAAATAGTGAATCATTTTAGGTAAAATAAGAAAGCCCACTTGCATTTGCAAGAGGGTTTTCTTATTTTTTATCGTAAAGAGCAAATGTAACTTCTGCCTCACAAGCGATTTCCCCATCTACTGTAGCAATAGCATGAGCTTTTGCAATTGAACCACGAACACGCATCATCTCCACTTCTAAACGTAGCTGATCACCGGGACGAACTTGTTTTTTGAAGCGACAATTGTCAATACCAGCAAAAAGACCGAGCTTTCCATAGTTCTCTTCTTTTATAAGCATAATAACTGCACTTACTTGGGCTAAAGCTTCTACAATCAGGACACCCGGCATAACTGAGTAGCCAGGAAAGTGACCGTTAAAAAATCTTTCATTAGTCGTAACATTTTTGATCCCAACTGCACGCTTTCCGTCTTCTACTTCAATAATACGATCAATTAATAAAAGGGGAAAACGATGTGGAATAATTTCTTTGATTTGTTGAGTATTGAACATGAATCGATCTCCTTTATACCGTAGCTAGATATTTTAGTCATGTTAATTTCCTAAAATTACATGTTTAAATATTGACAATAATTAGTACCTAGTACTATTATCTAATTATAAAACTAAGTATAAAAATAGTAAAGGGGAATAAATGCATGCAATCAAAAGCAAGAATTACAGCTATTGGTACCTATGTACCCGACAAAAAGTTGACCAATGATGATTTAGAAAAAATAGTAGACACAAATGACGCATGGATTATACAAAGAACTGGAATGAAGGAAAGAAGAATTGCTGGTGATAACGAATATGCCTCTACATTAGCTTTTAAAGCCATTGAAAATTTAGTGGAACGTTATCATAAAAATCTTGTTGACGTGGATTGTATTCTAGTTTCAACAACTACACCTGACTACGCTTTTCCTAGTGTAGCCTGCCAAATACAAGAATATTTTAATATTCAACATACAGGTGCTATTGATCTCAATGCAACTTGTGCTGGTTTTACATATGGATTACATCTGGCGAATGGTTTGATTACATCTGGTCTTCATCGCAAGATTTTAGTTATAACGACAGAAACCTTATCTAAAGTTACAGATTATACTGATCGAACTACATGTATCTTATTTGGTGATGCAGCTGCGGCTGTCTTAGTAGAGAAGGATGAAGAATTGTCTAGTTTTATAGCTACCCATATTGGGACAAATGGGGAAGGGGGCATGCATGTATATCGTACGAATTTATCTACCACCATGTTTGGAAATCCATTGAGAACACATGGAAAGATGGTTCAAAACGGAAGAGAAGTATATAAGTGGGCAGCACGGACGCTACCAATTGGGATTAAAGAATTATTATATCAAGCAGAGTTACAACTGGATGAAGTGGATTGGTTTGTTCCACATAGTGCTAATTTACGAATGATTGAATCTATATGTGAAAGATCAGGTTTCCCACTGGACAAAACTTTAACTAGTGTAGAATACATGGGAAATACTTCTTCTGTCTCCATTCCATTAGCATTGGACATCGGTATGAACGAAGGAAAGCTGAAAAATGGAGATACTCTTTTACTGTATGGATTTGGGGGAGGTCTTACGCATGCTGGGCATATTATTAAGTGGCATTTAGCAAAGGAATAGGAGATGATGTATCTAGTAGTAATATAAACGTATTTTGTTGCATTAAAAGTCCTTATTATTCGTACGGGTTACTAAGAAGAGGTTTGGTTGAGGTAGACTTGAAGATTGCATGAGCTGTAAACTGTTGCATAAAGGAACACCATCTGTTAGAGCGGGTGGTGTTCCTTTATGTGTCTGCTTTATCGGGGAACGAATGAAATGAAGTACATGTTTATCCCGTATTAACGGGCAGTAAGACTCCCGCCTCAAGATTCAGAGAGAAGCAAAGAAGATAGGTGGGGGATGAAGAAAACCCCCACTGACGGAAGTTTCACTTTATTAGGATTACAAATAATCCGCTTACATATTTCAGTGGACTTATTTTTTTCTCTCCGCTCAATAAGGATATTGAAAAAATATTCTAACAATGGATTGACATCTTTTCTTTTGTTGTTATAATTTATTTCAATCGATGTTAGAAAACCTTACATGGGAGGGTGCTGGATGAAGAAGATTGAAGCTATTATAAGGCCTGAAAGGTTAACGGATACGATTAAAGAGTTGAAAAACATTGGGATTACAGGATTTACTGTATCTCAGGTTGTAGGAAGAGGGAAACAAAGGGATGCACAAGGGGTGTATCGTGGAAGAAATTATAAAGTTACTCTTCATCCGAAAATAAAACTTGAAATCGTTCTCTCAGACTATATGGTGGAAAGGACGATAAAGGCTATTATTGCTTCTGCCCAAACGGGTGAAGATGGTGATGGTAAGATTTATGTTTATCCTATTTTGGAAGCTTATAACATACGGACAGGGAAGATGGACTTGAGTATAGATGATTTAGCTGAGAGAGGAGGGGAATGAAGTGAAGTTGATGTATTTAAATACTGTATGGGTTGTAATAGCTGCGGCAATGGTTTTGTTTATGGAAGGCGGATTTAGTTTGCTGGAAGCAGGTTTGGTTCGAACGAAAAATGCTGTGAATGTAACGATGAAGATTTTTGTGGATTTAACAGTGGGAGCCCTAGTTTTTTGGATGCTTGGTTTTGGTCTTATGTTTGGAAAAGATGCTTTCGGAATAATTGGTATTAATTTATTTGGTAGTCCTGAAAAAATATCTTTAGGAATAGAATTGCCTAGCGCTGCTTTTGTGCTATTTCAAATGGGATTTGCGATTGCGTGTGTATCTATCATTTCGGGGGCGGTAGCTGAACGGATGAATTTTAAGGCGTATATTTTGACGGTGGCTATAGTAACGTTGTTAGTTTATCCGATTTCAGGTCATTGGATTTGGAATAGTGATGGCTGGTTGGCTAAATTAGGAATGAAAGATTTTGCTGGATCGGCTGCGATTCACGCCTTAGGTGGATTTACTGCATTAGCGATGGCAAAGCTGTTAGGTCCAAGAAAGGGAAGGTTTAATTCGGACGGCAGCGCGAATGTTTTTGCGCCTAGTAATATTCCATTGGCTTCGTCTGGAGCATTTATTTTATGGTTTGGCTGGTTCGGTTTTAATGCAGGGAGTACTCTTGATGCCTCTAGTCCAATACTTGCACCGGTAGCTATCAATACTATGTTGGCGGGAGCGAGCGGTGGTATAGTTGCTTTATTTATGACGTTGAAAAAGTACGGTAAAGCTGATCCGAGTATGACGATTAACGGTGTATTATCCGGTTTAGTGGCAATTACGGCTGGAGGAGCATTTGTTTCGCAGTGGAGTGCTGTAATTATTGGAATTATAAGTGGTTTGATTGTTATGTATGCTACGCTGCTGATTGATAATTGGAAAATCGATGATCCGGTTGGTGCAGTTGCTGTACATGGATTCAATGGTGTGTTTGGGACAATTGCTGTTGGGTTATTTGATATGTCGGACGGTCTTCTTACAACAGGTCATTTTTCGCTTCTGGCTACACAATTATTAGGAGCGATAGTAGTTAGTGGTTGGGGGATTTTAGGTGGTATCTTTATTGCGAAGCTATCTGAAAAAACTGTTGGCTTCCGAGTAAGTGAACGTGAAGAAGAAGAGGGGCTTGATATGTCATATCATGGTATACCGGCCTACAATGAATTGGAACGCTTTGTTGATTTACCTACGAGTTTATATGATTTTGAAGAAACGACCGGGATTAGTGTCGCTCCAATTGATAGTAAGGAAATTGCAGGTAAAATTGTTTAGTAGCTATTCGTTATTAAAAATTTGAAAGAAGAATGTAAAGAGCCTTTGTGTACATACTCTTTTTGTACACAAAGGCTCTTTTGCAGATCAGACTTATATAAAATCTGAAAACTGATGCTTTGAAAGTAATAAGAAATAACGTCTTACAAAATCATAAAATAGTTTTTCGGAGGGTGGAAGTTCTCGGTTTCGAGGAGAAATTAATCCGACTGTTCTCTTCACTTCCGGGTCGAGAATTTGTACTTTCACGGTATTTTTTGGGAGATTTTCGTAAAGTGTAATTTCGGGTAATAAAGTGACACCGATTCCCGCTGAAACTAAGCCTTTTATTGCATCGAGATCTTCGCCCACAAATGGAATATTCGGACGAAATCCTGCTTGTAAACAAGCGTTTACCGCAATTTCTTGAAGGACAAATCCTTCGGGGAAAAAGATAAAGGACTCGCCGGCTAATTGATATAGTGAAATCCGCGTTTGGGCAGCTAAAGGATGTGTTTCGGGTAATAGCGCGACGATTTTCTCCATAAATAGGATATCTCCGTGAATATCTGGGTCTCGTGTCGGAACAGGACCGATGAAAGCTAAATCTATATCTCGTTGTTTAACCGCATTTACGAGAAAGGTATTAGAACCTTGTCGTAAATGAAATCCGATATGAGGATACTCCTTTTTAAATGTTGAAATTACATTTGGGAGTGTGTGACTTGCTAGGCTGGAAGGGAACCCCACGCGGATTGTACCTCGTTCCGGATCTAGATATTCATAAATTTGTTGTTTGGCATTGTCGATGGCTTTTAATCCGATTATCGCATGTTCAGCAAATATTTTGCCGATAGGAGTGAGTTTAACATTACGCCCTTCTCGTTCTAACAATGAAACTCCTAATTCGCTTTCTAAATTTGCGATTTGGCGGCTGACGGCAGATTGTGCAACATGTAACGTTTCGGCTGCGTCTGATATATGTTCCTGTTTAGCAACTTCGATAAAATATTTCAATTGTCTGAGTTCCATATATGTATCCCCTTTCATATCAAAATGAGATGAATACTATCTAAATTATATATTGTTTATATGAATATTGGAAATTAAAATAAAATTATAAATTTAGACTAGATAAAAATAGAGAAAAGGGGATACGGAGATGAAGAAAAACTTTCAACCTCAAGGATTATATCATCCGGACCTTGAACATGATGCGTGCGGTATTGGTTTATATGCTCATCTGAAAGGAAAAGCCTCCCATGATGTAGTTGAAAAAGGATTATATATGCTTTGCCAAATGGAGCATCGCGGCGGACAGGGAAGCGATCCGAAAACAGGAGATGGAGCAGGAATTATGCTTCAAATTCCGCACGCTTACTTACAAGAAATATGCGATATGCCTATTCCGGAGCAAGGGCGTTATGGTGTAGGGATGATATTCTTTCCGCAAGAAGAAAAAGAAAGAATGGATTATCAGAAGAAAATAGAAGACATCATTGAAGCGGAAGGGCAAATTGTGCTTGGATGGAGAGACGTACCGGTTAATCCGGGTGCGATTGGAGAAACGGCAAAAGCAAGTCAGCCTTATATTCAACAAGTAATTGTTGGTGCGAGTGTCGATATGAAAGACACAATCGCTTTTGAACGTAAACTTTATATCATTCGTAAAAAAATGGAGAAGTTAGAGCAAGGCGAAGAAAACGGGTTATACGTTGCGAGTTTCTCGAGCCGGACAATCGTGTACAAAGGTTTGCTGACTCCAGATCAAATTCGTGCATTCTACTTAGATTTGCAGGATGAAAGGTTTGCTTCTGCGTTTGCTTTAGTACATTCACGTTTTAGTACAAATACTTTTCCAAGCTGGGAACGTGCCCATCCTAATCGCTATTTAGTTCATAATGGAGAAATTAATACGCTGCGCGGAAATATCAATTGGATGAAAGCAAGGGAGAAGCAGTTTGTTTCGGAAGTGTTTGGAGAAGAATTGGAGAAGGTATTACCTGTTATTGATATGAATGGAAGTGATTCTTCTATTTTAGATAATAGTTTTGAATTTTTTGTATTGGCAGGTCGTACGCCTGCTCAAGTTGCGATGATGATGATTCCAGAGCCATGGGTTTATGAGGACGAGATGGATCAGGAAAAAAGAGCTTTTTATGAATATCACAGCAGTTTGATGGAGCCGTGGGATGGACCGACAGCGATTTCCTTCACTGATGGTAAACAAATTGGTGCGATTTTAGACCGTAACGGTCTTCGTCCGATTCGGTATTATGTGACAAAAGATGATTATATTATTCTTTCCTCTGAAGTAGGGGTTATTGATGTGAAACCTGAACAAGTCGCTTACAAAGGTCGACTAAGCCCAGGGAAAATGCTGCTAGTTGACATAGAAGAAGGCCGAATTGTTTCGGACGAGGAGATTAAACAACAGATAGCAAAAGAACAGCCGTACCGTCAATGGGTAGAAGAGAATTTGATAAGAGTTGATGAGTTGCCAGAAGCAATAGAGAATGAAGCGCCTGTTGAAGATGTATTAGCGCAGCAAATTGCGTTTGGTTATACGTATGAAGATGTGACGAAAAATATCGTTCCTACAGTGGAAGAAGGAAAAGACCCAATTATCTCGATGGGCACTGATACGCCGCTGGCTGTGCTATCTAATCGTCCGCAACTGCTGTTCAATTACTTTAAGCAATCCTTTGCGCAAGTAACGAATCCGCCAATCGATGCGATTCGTGAGTATGCCGTAACTTCAATGGTAACATTCCTAGGGGCAGAGGGAAATCTTTTGCACCCGGATGCGCAAGTGGTGAAAAGAATTCGTTTAGAAACTCCGATTTTATCTAAGATTAACTTTCGGAATATTACAAATAATTTTCATCCAGAATTTCAAGTAGCGACGCTTTCTCTGTTGTTTCAAAACAATTTGGAGAAAGCGCTGAACGAATTATTTCAAGCGGCGGATCAAGCAATTGAATCTGGTGCGAGGTTGTTAATCTTGTCTGATCGCGGATTAAACAAAGTATTTGCAGCGATTCCGACGTTATTAGCTGTAAGTGGACTACATCACTATCTCGTTGAAAAAGGAACGCGCACAAAAGTGAGCATCCTTTTAGAAACAGGTGAAGCAAGAGAAGTGCATCATTTCGCCATGTTGATCGGCTATGGGGCGGATGCTATTTATCCGTATTTAGTTTTTGAAACATCAAAGCAATTGATTCATGATGGATCTCTTTCCATGGATGAACAGCAGGCGGAAAAGAATTTCATTGCCGCTGCAACAGATGGTGTTATAAAGGTAATGTCTAAAATGGGAATTTCTACAGTACAAAGTTACCGGGGGGCACAAATCTTTGAAGCACTTGGAATTGGCCTATCGGTGATTGAGAACTATTTCAAAGGTACGCCTTCAAAAATTAATGGTATCGGCTTAGATGTCATTGAGCAAGAAGTGTTATTGCGCCACGAGAAAGCATTTGCGGAAGCAGTTTACGAAGATAAAACATTAGAAACAGGAAGTGATTTCCAATGGAGAAAGCATGGCGAACATCACGCCTTTAATCCAGGAACGATTCACACGCTGCAACAAGCTTGCCGAGCTGGAGACTATGAATTATTTAAAAAATATTCCGAGCAGGCAAATAAAGAGCAGATGGCATTTTTACGTAATCTCTTTACATTTAAGAATGAACAAAAGTCTATTTCAATAGAAGAAGTAGAATCCGTAGAATCTATCGTTCGCAGATTCAAGACAGGAGCGATGTCTTATGGCGCTCTTAGTCAGGAAGCGCATGAGGTGCTCGCGATTGCTATGAATCGTTTAGGCGCAAGAAGCAACAGCGGTGAAGGCGGAGAAGATCCGAAGCGTTACGTTCCTGACGCAAATGGAGATTTACGCCGCAGTGCAATTAAACAGGTTGCATCGGGACGTTTCGGTGTAACGAGTCAATATTTAGTGAATGCGGATGAAATTCAAATTAAGATGGCGCAAGGAGCAAAACCAGGAGAAGGCGGACAGCTACCGGGTAAAAAAGTTTATCCGTGGGTTGCAGAAGTAAGGGGAGCTACGCCAGGTGTCGGTTTAATTTCTCCGCCGCCGCATCATGATATTTATTCCATTGAGGATTTGGCACAACTTATTCACGATGTGAAAAATGCCAATCCATACGCGCGTATTAGCGTAAAACTCGTGTCAAAAGCCGGGGTTGGGACAATCGCTGCAGGTGTAGCGAAAGCCGTTACAGATGTAATTGTAATTAGTGGTTATGACGGAGGAACAGGCGCGTCTCCTCGGACAAGCGTGAAACATGCCGGAATGCCTTGGGAACTTGGATTAGCGGAAGCTCATCAAACGTTGTTAATCAATCAATTGAGAGATCGTGTCGTGTTAGAAACGGACGGGAAGTTGATGACAGGACATGATGTCATTATGGCCGCACTTCTTGGAGCAGAAGAGTTTGGATTTGCTACAGCTCCTCTAGTTGTATTAGGGTGTGTAATGATGCGTGCTTGTCATAAGGATACATGCCCAGTCGGAGTGGCGACTCAAAATCCAGAGCTGCGCAAGAAGTTTATGGGCAGCCCGGATGATATCGTTAATTTCATGCTATTTGTCGCGCAAGAAGTACGTGAGGTTATGGCACAGCTTGGCTTTAGAACAATAGAGGAAATGGTAGGAAGAACAGATATACTAACTGCTAGCAAACGGGCAGCTTCACACTGGAAAGCGAAGCATTTAGACTTATCGGCAATGTTGTATCAGCCGCCTAACGGAGCAGTGCGGACATTTAAACGCCCGCAACAGCATAAGCTGGAGCAGTCTTTAGATGTCCGTGAAATTCTTCCGCTATGCGAAACAGCAATTCGCGAGAAAAAACCGGTGGAGATTGTATTGCCGATCCACAATGTTAATCGTGTAGTTGGAACAATTCTTGGCAGTGAAGTAACGAAGCAATGCGGGGAAGCGGGATTGCCTGAAGATACAATCCAGTTACATTTCAACGGTTCAGCGGGGCAAAGCTTTGGTGCATTTGTACCGAGAGGAATTTCGCTTCAGTTAGAAGGCGATGCAAATGATTTTGTTGGTAAAGGATTATCTGGCGGGAAAATTATTGTTCGTCCGCATTCGAAAGCAAGCTTTTCTCCAGAAGAGAATGTCATTCTTGGAAACGTGGCGCTTTACGGAGCAACTTCTGGAGAAGCGTATATTTACGGCCAAGCTGGAGAACGCTTTGCGGTAAGAAATAGCGGTGTTCAGGCGGTTGTTGAAGGAATAGGCGATCATGGCTGTGAATATATGACAGGTGGTCGCGTTGTTATTTTAGGTTCTGTCGGCAAAAACTTTGCAGCAGGGATGTCCGGCGGTATTGCCTATGTGCTGGTAGAAGATAAAGAGGCATTTGCTGCAAAGTGTAACCTTGAGATGGTGCTCTTAGAAGAATTGAAAGATGAAAAAGAGATGAAAGAGGTTGCTTATTTGATTTCAAACCACTTCCATTACACAGGAAGCTTGAGGGCGGCTCATATACTAGCAAACTGGGATGAATATGCACCTTGTTTTGTAAAAGTGATTCCAAGTGACTACAAACGAGTGGTAGAAACAATGAAAGGCTTAATGGAAACAGGGATGAGTGAGGAAGAAGCTACTCAGGCGGCGTTTGAAGCCAATACGAGTCAGACAAAGGTTTCTATAAAAGAAAATAAAAAAACGGTTATAGTGTAGGGGGAGAGATCATGGGAAAAGCTACAGGATTTATAGACTACGTACGAGAAAAAGCGCAAGAACGTGATCCTCTTGCACGAATTCAAGACTGGAAGGAATTTTCTGTTCGATTATCAGATGAACCGTTGCGCACGCAAGGATCCCGCTGTATGGATTGCGGGACTCCTTTCTGCCAAATGGGAACAGAAATGAGAGGATTAACATCGGGCTGTCCGGTACACAATCTGATTCCAGAATGGAATGATCTTGTATACCGGGACAGATGGAAGGAAGCATTAGGACGATTATTGAAGACAAATAACTTTCCTGAATTTACTGGACGTGTTTGTCCAGCACCATGTGAAGGATCATGTACAGTTGCGATTAATGATCCGGCAGTTTCCATAAAAAATATCGAGCGAGCTATTATTGATAAAGGCTTTGAAGAAGGGTGGGTGACACCGCGTCTTCCGAAAGCACGTACTGGAAAAAAGGTGGCTATCGTCGGATCGGGTCCGAGCGGTCTTGCTGCTGCAGATCAGCTCAATCAAGCAGGGCATTCTGTCACTGTATATGAACGAGCTGATCGAATCGGCGGTATGCTTGTGTATGGGATTCCGAGTATGAAATTAGAAAAAGAAGTAGTGGAGCGCCGTGTGAAGCTGCTAGAACAAGAAGGCATCTGCTTTATTACGAATACCGAAATTGGAAAAGACATTACAGCGGCGGAATTGAGAGAAGGATTTGATGCTGTTGTACTTTGTACAGGCGCTCAAAAGCAACGAGATTTAGTTATTGAAGGTCGTGAATTGCAAGGTGTCCATTTTGCGATGGAATATTTAACGAAGTCTATAAAAAGTTTGCTAGATCCCGATTTTACTAATGTCATTGATGCTAAGGACAAGGATGTTATTGTAGTTGGCGGTGGAGATACAGGAGCTGACTGCGTTGCGACAGCATTAAGACAAAATTGCCGAAGTGTTGTACAATTCGGGAAGCATCCGCAATTGCCAGAAGAGCGTGCATATGACAATCCGTGGCCTGAGTTTCCGTTAACATATACAGTGGAGTATGCGTACGAGGAAGCGGAGGCGAAGTTTGGTGAAGATCCGCGTGTATATTGTATTCAAACGAAGAAATTCGTAGGAGATGAACAAGGATGTTTAAAAGAAATTCATACGATTCAAATGGAAAAGTGTAAGGATGAAAACGGCAAGATTATTTTCCGAGAAATTCCGGGAACTGAAAAAGCATGGCCAACGCAGCTTGTATTTATTGCGATTGGTTTTGAAGGTACAGAACAGACAGTTGTTAATCAATTCGCTCTTGAGACAGACGGACGAAAGATTAAAGCGGAGTATGGAAAATATACAACTTCTGTTCAAGGGATATTTGCAGCGGGTGATGCAAGAAGGGGACAAAGTCTCATCGTTTGGGCGATTAATGAAGGACGCGAGGTTGCTCGTGAAGTGGATTGTTATTTGATGGGGGCATCTATTTTACCATAAAAGGAGTTTATATAGTTTGTAGTAATTAAGTTAAAAAGTACCAAAATATTTCTACTCAGAAATGTTCTGGTACTTTTGTTTTTATGTGCAACCGAATCTCATATGTTACGCTATAACAAATATTTTAGGAAGATTACATATTGTCTTAGAAGGGGTAGATCACAATGACAAAGAAAGTGTTTTGGGACAATCCTTATCTGACTGAGCTACAGACTCGAATTACGAGTGTAGATAGGGCTGATATGATTGTTGAACAAACTATATTCTATGCCTTTTCGGGAGGACAAGAAAGCGATACAGGCACAATTGGAGCATCCCCTGTTTTACAAGCAAGAAAGCAAGAGAAGGATATCATTTACACATTAGAAGAGGGACATACGCTGTGTGTAAACGATATTGTCACAATGAAAGTAGATTGGGATAGAAGGTACAGATTGATGCGACTACATTTTGCGGCAGAAATCATTTTAGAACTCGTATATAAACGTATTGGAAACGTATATAAGATTGGTGCACATATTGCACAGGATAAATCTCGCATCGACTTTGAAATGGATGAAAATATATCTACATACTTTCCACTTTTACAACAAGAGGCAAATATGCTGGTGCAAGAAAACTATGACATCATTAGTAGCTTCAGTGATGAAGAAAACGAGCGTCTGACATGCGAAATCAGAGAATTCTCTAAAGTTGCCTGCGATGGAACTCATTTAAAGAAAACGGGAGAAATCGGGGAGATCACCCTAAAAAGAAAAAATATAGGAAAAGGAAAAGAACGAATTGAAATTTATGTTGCCTAGTCTTGTGTAAATAGGACTGTACAGTATATATTTCTATATTGGCATGTTATATAAAACTAACATGAACATGATATACAAAAAAGACACTGATACATATCCAGTGTCTTTTTTGTTCGTGAAAGAAATTACATTATTTGGGAAACTCATAAAAAATTTTCTGAAAAATTTTTTGACCCCCTTAAAAAGAAGGTTCCTTGCGAAATAAGTATAGATGGAATCCATATAGGAGTGAGAACAATTAGAATTCCTGCGAATGGTTTCATATTATCTTTTTAGGTCTTATTTTTGCCATTTATAAACATTTATAGACAACGCAGATGGGTATGTAATACTATCCTTAATTTTATTCCGCTATTTTGGGGCAGTAAGGTCTCCTCCTCAAGATTCAGAGAGAAGCGAGGGAGAGAGGTGAAACCACTGTTGGAAGTTTCACTTTATCGATATGGACGTTTAATTCGCGTGTGAAGTCTATGAAAAACAAAATTGAGCGACAACTACGGCGTATGTAGTATATAAATTTTACGCATATACGGGTCTGTATAAATAGAAATTCATTTCTACTTAAAATATTGGAAACCGTATTAGAAAGGGAGATTCAACTTGAAGGAATTTACTGTTTGCTATACTTTGGAGAATGATATTAAAAGAGAAAAAATAATAAAAGGATTAGATGTTAAAAAGGAAGAGGTTATACAAGAAGTTTTAGAAAAGATAGAACACGACAAGTTTTTTGTTGCGAAAAGTGACGAAGGAGCTTATATAATAAATTCTTATTTAGTACGTTATGTACGCGTTATAGATGAGAAAGTGTTAGGCCAAATATAATACTCATAATTTAGTAGATAGTAAGCTAACAAAAGGGCCTACTTAATATGGTCTGCAACTTTCATAAGTAAACGAAGCGTAGGAGAGAAGAATAATGTCAGAAACGTATGGTTCTCGTGAGGAACGAAAACAAATAAAGAAAAAACAACAAGGAAGTGGAAAGTCCTCCCCAAAAGGATCATTTTTGAAAAAGATCTTACTTGTCTGCTTGCTGATTGGCATCAGTTTAGTAGGAGCAGGAGTCGTTATTTTCTTTTATATGATTAAGGACGCTCCTAAAATAGAGGCCTCAAAATTGGAGGACCCACTATCGACGAAGTTTTATGATAAAGACGGAAAATTTATCTATGAATATGGAAAGGAAAAACGAACAAAAATCACGTATGATCAAGTTCCAAAAGTGTTGGAACAAGCATTTATTGCTACAGAAGATTCTCATTTTTATGAACACCATGGTATAGACATAAAACGAACGGGTAAAGCAATTTTCGAAAACTTGACTGGGGACTTCGGATCTCAGGGCGGAAGTACCATTACACAGCAAGTTATTAAAAACTCATTTTTGTCTCCTGAAAAAACGTTAAAACGAAAAATGCAGGAATGGTACTTGGCGTATAAGTTGGAGCAAAAATATTCCAAACATGATATTTTAACAATGTACTTGAACAAAATTAATCTTGGAAACCGCTCTTACGGCGTTGCTGCCGCAGCCAAAAATTACTACGGTATTGAAGCGAATGATTTGGAAAAATTGACTCTTCCGCAGGCTGCTATGTTGGCAGGGCTACCACAAAGTCCGAATAACTACGATCCGTCTAAACCGGAAAACGAAGAAGCAGCGACGAAGCGCCGTAACCTTGTCTTAAGCTCTATGCATAGACAAGGTTATATCACAGAGCAACAAATGCAGGATGCAATGAAGGTTCCGGTAACGAAAGGTATTGTTCCGAAAACCAATCAAGAAGGTATGTCGTATGAAGCGTTTTTGGATGCTGCAACAAAAGAAGTTGAAGACAAGTTGAAAGACGTCAATATCGGTACGGATGGTCTTCAAATTTATATGACACTTGACCCGAAAGCACAGCAGTATGCCGATAAAATCATGAATACGCAAGATATTGTGAGTTATCCGAACGACCGTTTCCAGGCAGCTTTTACGTTTATGGATTCGAAAACGGGTGAAGTGCGTGCCATTGGAAGTGGCCGCAATGAATATAAAGCAACATTTCGAGGGAATAATTTCGCTATTGATATAAACCGTCAACCAGGTTCAACGTTTAAACCAATCTTTGATTATGGTCCGGCGATTGAAAATTTAAAATGGTCAACGTACCACCAACTTGTGGACGAACAGTATCATTACTCAAATGGAAAACCCATTCGAAACGCTTATACGGATTATAAAGGTTCTATGTCTATGCGAAACGCTTTAGTAGAGTCACGGAATATTCCAGCTTTGAAGACATTACAGAAAGTTGGTTTGAATAAAGCAAAAGAGTTTGCACAATCACTTGGAATTACGTTTTCTGGTAATCAGGTTTATGAGTCTTACGCAATTGGAAGTAACCTTGTGTCTCCTCTTGAAATGGCAGGAGCATATGGTGCATTTGCAAACGATGGTGTGTATACAAAACCGCATTTCGTTACAAAAGTTGTTTTCTCAGACGGTAAAGAAATAAGTTTTAAGCCGAAAGGCAAACGCGTTATGCATGACTATACGGCTTATATGATTACCGATATGCTTCGTGGTGTAGTGACTGCCTCTAACGGAACAGGTACAGCAGCTAATGTACCAGGTCTTGATATTGCAGGAAAAACGGGAACAACAAACTTTGACGATAAGACACTCAGTCAGTTCGGCTATCCATCTAAAGCGACAAATGATAGTTGGTTTGCCGGTTATACACCACAATACACGATGGCTGTTTGGACTGGCTATGCGAAGAATGGCCCAGGGAATTATATGCTTGGAGATACAACAAAAATCTCACACCTTATTTTTAAAGCAATGATTCAAGCATTCGGAACAGACACATCCAGATTTCAGCAGCCGAGTAGCGTATATCAAATGAATAATGAGCTGTACATTAATGGAGTTAGTCCTGACGCTGTTCCAACAGCAGCGGCGCCATCTGTGGCGCCATCCGCAGTTGTTTCACCGGAAGCTCAAAATCCGGAACAGGATGATAATGAAGGAAATGATAATGAAAACTCAGGTCATGGTGGAGATGAAGATAAAAAAGACAAAGATAAAAAAAATAAAGATAAAAAAGATAAACATAAACATAAGCATGACTAAGGTAAGTACAGAAAAGGGATAACTTAATCATGAAGTGTATTATAGATTTCTAAACTTGTAATAATGAATACTACATTAAATAGGGAAATAGCTTACATATAGTATATCGTTTTTAAAAAGATATACTATAATTGTGCACATCAACGTCAATAAAACTATCAAAAAAGGAATCAATGTTATGATTCCTTTTTTGATATGCTATATATAATATTCTGTTTCTTCAGTTATTTTTTATCATATCTGGCGAGAAGACCCCCACCTTAAGCGCGAAGCGGTAGGCGGGGGTAGTTCAATATGGATTAACGAATCGTTTTAATATCTTGAATAATCTCTTCATACGGCGTATCGGTAAGGGCTGAGTAGCTCTTTACGACAGTTCCGTTCTTATCTACAAGATAGAGTTTTGTTCCGTGAATGACTTGTGTTGTACTTGCTGGTTTATCTACAAATGCTTGAAAGCTATTCTTGGCAAAAGCAGTGATTTCTTCTTGTGTGTAGTTTGTAAGAAAGTGCCAATTAGACATATCGGTATCATAGCGTTCCATAAACTCTTTCATTTTTTCTGGCTTGTCCACAGTAGGGTCTACACTGAATGAAACAAATTCTACATCTTTGATTCCTTCTTCTTTCAACATGTTTTTAAGTTTTGTCATATTGGCTGTCATAGGCGGGCAAACCGTTTCACAACTTGTGAAAATAAAGTCGGCTATCCATACTTCTCCTTTTAAGTCAGAAAGACCAAAAGGTTTTCCGTTTTGATCGGTATACGAAAACTTCTCTACTTTCCAATTCAATGAGTTTTCTAATTTTTTGTCTCCACATGCACTTAAAAATACGATTATGCTGACAATCATCAGTAATGTGATGTTACGAACTTTTTTCATATGTATCCCCTTCCATTTCTTCATTATGTATAAAGAGGCTATGTGATAGCCTCTTAACAGATTACTTGTTTCGTAGTAAACGCATACTATTTAAAATGACAAGGAGTGCAGCACCTGTATCACTAAGTACAGCAATCCAAAGTGTAAGCCAACCTGGAAAGATAAAGGCAAGAGCGATAAATTTAATAATTAATGAGAACCAGATATTTTGTTTAATAATGTGCAATGCTTTACGGCTTAACTTCATTGTATAAGGAAGTTTTTCAAGATTGTCTGCCATCAATACAATATCTGCTGTTTCCATTGCAGTATCGGTTCCTGCACCGCCCATGGCAATTCCAAGATTCGCTGTGGCAAGGGCAGGGGCATCATTAATACCATCTCCAATCATTGCTACCGTTTTACCTTCGGATTGAAGTTGTTTCACTGAATGAACTTTATCTTCTGGTAGCAAATTAGCGAAATAACGATCCACTTCCGCTTTCTGTGCAATATGCTTAGCTGTTCCTTTATTGTCTCCTGTTAACATAACAGTTTCTTGAATGCCTGCTCGTTTTAACTCCTTAATGGTTTGATAAGTGTTCGAACGAATGGAATCTGCTACGGAAATCATCCCTAGAATAGAGCGGTTTGTTCCAACAAGTATTACCGTTTGACCAATTTGTTGCATTTCTTGAATTGGTTTTTTCCACACTTGAAGTGAGACACCTAAATCATAGAATAGGGTAGCGTTTCCAGCATAGTAGGTTTTCCCGTTGATGTTTACTTGTGCACCTTTTCCTACAATTGTACGGAAGTCCGTTCCTTCTTGAGCGGGAATTTGATGTTCTTTTGCATATGTTGTGATTGCTCTTGCGATTGGATGGTTGGAGTATTCTTCGATTGTTGTCGCAATAGACAGTAGCTCATTTTCAGAACAATCCAGACTTCTCGCGTGCATTACCTTTGGTTTTCCTTCAGTCAATGTTCCTGTTTTATCAAATGCGATAGCATTTAACGAACCTGCCACTTCTAAAGCTGTCCCGCCTTTGATGAGTACACCGTTTCTCGCAGCATTTCCAATGGCAGATACAATTGCGACAGGGGTAGAAATGACCAAAGCACAAGGACATGCGATAACGAGGAGTTCTAATCCTTTATAAATCCACTCCATCCATGCTCCCATCCCAAGGAGGGGAGGGATTACCATTACGACAAGCGCTAATAGAAAGACAATTGGTGTATAGATTTTTGCGAAACGATCAACAAACGCTTCGGTCGGTGCTTTCTTTTCTTGCGCTTCCTCAACAAGGTGTATAATCCGTGAAAGAGTGGTATCCTCGACGAGTTTGGTTACCACGATATATAGGGAACCTTCTTCGTTAATTGTTCCTGCATAGACAGAATCGCCAGTTTGTTTATCGATTGGAATAGACTCACCTGTAATGGGTGATTGGTTCACGGTAGAAGTACCTTCAATAACTGTGCCATCCAGTGGGATTTTTTCACCTGGTTTTACGACAATTGTTGTACCTATTGTAATATCGTCTACAAATTTTTTTGTAAGTTCTGTTCCAACTTTCACCCATGCTTCTGAAGGTGCTAAATCAATAAGTCCACGAATTGATTCACGCGTATGTTCAATAGATTTATTTTGTAATGTTGCCCCTAATGCAAATAACCAAACAACCGTTGCCCCTTCTAGCCACTGTCCGATTAGCGCAGCACCAAATGCGGCAGATGTCATGAGAACATTCATATCCAGTGATTTACTTCTTAAGGCGTAAAAAGCACTTTTTGCGGGTTTATATCCTCCAATTAGGATACTGGCTGCGTAGAAAATTGTAATAAGCAGGGGCGGTGTATTTGCAAATCCACCAAAAAAGCCAAAAGCTAAAAATAATCCTGAGAGAATCAAAGTTGTATCTTTAGATTTTGAAGATGGTGTTGCTCCTCTACGTTTTCCTGCTAAGGATGCTTCAAATCCTGCATTTGACACTTCCTTTATAATGTCCTCTGCGTTTCGGTCATGACGAATATGCATCTTTCCGGTAGCGAAGTTTACGCGAACTTCTTTCACACCTGCCACGTTTTGTAGATGTTTTTCGATTGTTAAGGCACAAGCGCCGCAATCCATGCCTCCGACCAGGTACGTTTCTACACCATCTCCTGTTACTTTCGGAGTGTCACGAAGTGAGTTGTCTTCACATGAACTATTACTACAACAAGAAGAGGTTTTTGATGTTACTTCTTCTTTTGGTATGGTGGAGGTAGAAGAGCAGCATGAAGATACGTTTTTCGATTTAGACTCACAACAAGAATCAGAAGAGTCATTTTCTGTTTTTGTAGTATCAGTGTTACTACTGCAGCATGAAGCTTTTTTAGAAATGGAAACAATTGGAATCTCTTTCATAGAAGAACAACAGGATGATTTCTCCTCTGCTATTGCTTCTTTCGCAGGAGTTGATAAAGAATCACTGCAAGAAGAAGTTTGACAGGTTTGTTTCTCTTTCTTATCTGTCATGACAATTCTCTCCCTTTTGAGATAAACAAGCATCGTTTTTATCACATGATGCTACCTCGTTCTGTACTTCATGAAATACAACATTAAACATTGTGAGTAACTGTTCGATTTGTGCATTTCGTAAAGAATAGTAGACGTACTTTCCTTCTTGTCTTCCAAGGATAATGCCACATCCTTTTAAACAGTTCAGGTGTTGGGATATATTTGACTGATTTCCTTTGATAATTTCTACAATTTCAGATACCGTTTTTTCACCATCCATCATACACTGAAGAATCTGAAGCCTCGTTTTATCAGCAAAGCCACGAATAAATTTGGCTTTTATATCTAAATCATTTGTATCGCACAATTGGATTCACTCCATTCGTATTAGTCACTACTAATATGTTTATTCTTCATTTATATTAGCATTGGCTAATATGTGTGTCAAAATAATTAAAAAAGTCTGATAAATAATCCATTAAACCTATTTGGGGATTTGAATTGAAACGCTTAATTAAAGAAATAGGGGAAGGTCTCTATAAGAAAAGGTACCTCTCAAATGGTACCTCTTTTCCGATATGTTTTCGTTGAAATGATTACGATTAAGGAAATGGCAATAAAAATATAGGCGATCCCTCCAATCAAACCTAAGGAACGTGGAGTAAGGTATTGCAGCGCGGATCCAGAAATTAACATGGATATTCCTAATACGGTATTTAGGGTTGTTGCTAATATTCCGAAAATGGTTCCTTGGTGCTGCTCAGGGATTTCCTTCATAAGAATGGTATCAAAGCATGCATTGCAAATCCCAGACATAAATGCAGCTCCACAAAACATAAGAAAAGCAAAAAACACGAAATGTGTTTGACTTAATAACAGTTGAAATATCCCTTCAAGCAATAGACATACTAAACCTGTAACAAGGAAATTTTTTCGTAATTGATTTGCAACAGAAAAGCTTAACATTAAACCAATCCCTAATGCACCATAAAAAAGACCTACACCTACATCTCCAAGATGGTACTCGTTAATGGCATACACGCTGATTAAAACATTATCAATTCCGTTCATAGAAGCTATTAATATCTCACAGAAAAAAAGAATTTGAACTGAGGCGGACATCAAGATTACCTTTTTGAAGGTGGAGATTAGATTTTTTGGCTTCTCTACTTTTTTAACATTTTCACTCTCAGGAAATTTAATTGTATAGTTGATGGCTGCAGCTCCTAAAAATGATACTGCATTTAACCAATATGTTACATCAGGTCCAAAGATAGACGAAACTATTCCACCTGAAAGTGTCCCAATAATTAAAACAAATCCTATCATTACTTGTTCTAAACTATTCACTTTTACAAGATGTTTTTTATTAACGAGTCGAGGTATTGCTGATTTTCTTGCTGGTCCATATATAGCTTCACCAGCAGCTAAAATAAATGAACTAACATAAACAATCCAGATATCCTCTTTACTCTGAACGAATATGAAGGATAAGGCAAACAAGGTTCTTATAAGGTCTGTTCCAACTAATATTGTTTTTCTCGAAAATCGATCAGCCAAAATGCCCCCGATTGGCCCAAAAAACAAAGAAGGTATCAACCGGATTGCTAAAGTCATTCCCACGGACAAGCCTGAACCTGTTAAATGCAGTAGCATCGCTAACACAGCTACAGAACTAAAGCGATCTCCAATACCATTAACAATTCCAGCTAGAAATAACTTCCAATATTGTTTTTCTTCATTTATAAATGAAATATTCATATCTATCCTCCTTGTTTTATACTTATCTAATTTTATGGTTATCTAATTAGTTGGGTAAAAAAATAAGGGCGTCGGGTGACACCCTTTACTTCAACCACCATAGCTCAACGGGGTTTAACTCATATTGATTATTTTCTCGGTACATATATTGGCACATAATAAGCTCACGTCTTAATGTTGCATAATCCTCATGAAACTGCTTTAAATATTCATTGATTTCTTTTTCTTGATAAACTTTCCCAAATTCTAACCCTTTGATCATATGCGAAAGTACGACAAGCTTTTTCTTTCGTTGTGCAGGATAGTTTTTCAGCTTTCCATCCTTTGTGAAGAAATTATTGATAATAGCTGAACGTTCCTTTTCAGTAACCGACATTTCCATGTTTGAATCACCTCCTGTTCCTACAGTAAAAATAGCCTTAGCACTCATTTCTAATATTTTTGTATTAAGAGAAAAATAGATCGTATTTTTATCACGGCGTTCTTTTATAAGTCCAACATCTCGCAGCTTCGTAATATGGTGTGTAATTGTTGGTGGCTTAAGCCCTAACTTCCCAGCAATCTCTTGTCCGCTCAAAGGACCTTGTTGGAGCAAGGCAATAATACGAACCCGTGTAAGATCGCCTAATGCTTTATGAAACTCAACAATTTTGTTTAATTGCACTCAGAACCCTCCTAATTTAATGTTTATCTAATTAGATTGTAATCGAATTACTTTTGTCATTCAAGTAATTAAATGATGAAGGTCTTTATAACGGTAGGCAGGTGTATTTTTCTACTATGGTTAACGTGAGTGCAAAAAATATTGCTGTAACAGGATTTACTGTATCTTAGGCGGTGGGAAGAGGGAAGAAAAGAGATACACAAGGAGTGTATTGTGGAAGAGATTATAAAATTGCTTTTTGGAGGGGGAGTTCTCATTTGTATTTTTACGGTATTCTTTTAAAGGTTTTCGAAAAGTGTAATCTCTGGTGATAAAGTGACACTAATTCCTGCAGAAACTAAGTTTTTTATTGTATAGATATCTTCGCAAAATCATATATTTCGAAGTTTTTCCGATTTCATTGAATGAATTTCAAAAAACTACCCCCATAAAATGATTAGTTGGTCCGAATCTTATATAAGGGAAGAAGAGAGTCGTTGTAATACTTGATATATAATACTCGTCCTGAATCTATTTAAGCTAAAGTATAAAACATTAGGGTTTATTGTAGTGTCTAATATAAAAATATTAAAATATATTAGACAATCAATTTCTCCATTAGCAGATTTATTAATGATTCAAGAGATATTTAGTAGTCATCTCCTAAAAGTTTTATCTTTTATTCTTTGTAATTGACCTTCTTGCTTCGCTTCTAGAAGAAGTAAAGCATCCAGTTGGAAATGTCAGCTTAATGGAAACATGCCAGAAGGTATAACGGATATAACGTTTTTTGTCATCTTTAAATGTGCCTCTTATTTTATATTTCTATGAATAGATTATTTGTTCGTCACCATACCTTTGAATTAGCGCACTTCGGTTTTTGCTTTACGGACATTTACACCCTCGCATTAGCCTTGGTCAATTTATCTTAAACCTTGAAGTAGGGGATAGGGGACTTACGATTCATAAATAGCGGGATAAATCCCAGTAATATTCGCTAAAGATAGTACAAGTACATAATATATATAAATAGGAAAATAACCCATTTTGAAAATTATACCAAAATAGTAAATTGACATGTATTAGAATGTATCGTTTGTTTGTATAAAATGTGAATAAACACTTATATATAAAGGTTATTGAAGAGTTTATATGTTAAAAATATTTCGAAATACTTGTCAAAAATACTATATGAAAATTTCTATAAAAATAGTAATATGTAAAGGTAGTAGAGAGGGACATAAATGTTGGGGATCTGATTTATTAGAACGTATATTAAAAGATTACATAAAAATAGACCTCTTCCAGCTACAAGATTACTACAATTTAAGGAGAGGGTGTGCAGAAGTGAAAAAGATTTGGCTATCTGTATGTACCGCTATTACGGTTTGCGGTTTTCAGACAGTACCTGTTGCAAATGCGGACACTACAAGCTCCACTTTGGCAGCTAGTACCGTCACAAATGAACAAGCGGTAAATTTCGATGGCTTGATTAAGGATAACATGAAAGGCAATGGTATATGGACAGTACCATATGGCTTGCAAGGGGCTAGTTACCTTGGAGATGTTACCAAATATAGTGGTATGATGGTTCATGTTATTGGTAGTGCACAAGTTGGGAATGTGCTTTGGTATCATGTACAGATAAATGGAAAAGATGGAGGTTGGCTTGATAGTAAAGTTCTAAATGCTGCAACGAATGTCAATCAGAATCAGCTGGTCGTTCTTACAACAGGGAATGGAGTTTGGTCTATTCCATATGGTCTAAATGGAGCGAGCTATATCGGTTCCACTAATAATTATGTAGGAAAAGACATAAAGCTGATTCAGAAATTAACGATAGGTAATGCTGTATGGTATCAATTTAGCGTAAATAATCAAGTCATTGGTTGGCTCGATAGTCGTGCGTTAAGTGGTTTGACGAATTTGCAAACCATAAATCAAACGGCTGTGATGGGTGCGACAAATGTCAATGGTATATGGACCATGCCATATGGCCTTCCAGGTGCAAATTATTTAGGATCGACCGATCGATATGCTTTTCGAGATCTGCAGTTACTGGAGAGCGCTACATACCAAGGTGTACAATGGTATAAGTTTAGTATAGATGGTCAAGTTATTGGCTGGATTAGCAGTTATGCGTTAGACAATGCAGGGATAGTAAAGCCGGCAAACTTTTCTGTTACCATTGGAAGTACGGATGGTAACGGCATATGGACCGTACCGTACGGCATTGCTGGCGCACAATATGTACAAAGTACCAATGATTATACATATCAAACGCTTCAAGTTGTGAAGACTGCAACAATAGGAAATGTTACTTGGGATCAAGTAGCAAAAGACGGTAAGCTGTTAGGCTGGCTCGATGCCGGGAAGGCACTTACGGATTTAACGAATATAAAAGATGAGAATCGAACAGCAGTTATAAAACCATCTACGAACGGTGATGGCATATGGACTTTACCCTATGGGGAATATGGCTCGAAATTCGTAGAACTTACAAATAATTATAAATTTCAAATGGTGCAAGTGATACAAAGTGCTACAAAGGGTTCTACTACTTGGAATAAAATTAAGCAAGGCGATCGCATTTTAGGTTGGGTTGATGCGAATGTATTATCTTCGCAAACTGCATATACTCAGTTGGATCCAAATGGTGAAGTTCATTATAACTGGGGATCAGGAGCTCCTGCTGGTTTTCCTTCTCAACAGTTTCAAGCTGATTTTGTTCAAAATAAGCAATTGTCTGGAGGAGATTACTTTGTTCAGTCGTTTGCAGATGACGGTATAAAGGTTTCGGTTGATAATAATCTAGTCATCGATCGCTGGACATTAGCTGCTGGTGAAACGAATCGCGCTATATTACCAAATGTAGCAGCAGGCTCCCATAGCATTCATACGCAATATTATCAAGATGGTGGACAAGCAGCTGTATTTTCAGATGTAGTACCATTTGGTAGCTGGCTTGCATATTACTATCCGAATGAAACACTTTCTGGATATCCTGTTGGCGCTAAGACTCTTTCACAAGCAGCAAATGGCGGCTTACAAGATGATAATGGTCTTGAAGGCTCCCCAGTTACAGGTGTACCAGGAACTCATTTCTCAGCACGCTATGTCACAGCTAAGCACTTGAAAGCTGGTCAGTATCTTTTATACACAGGGGCAGATGATGGAGTTCGTGTATATGTAGATGGACAAAAGGTTGCAGATACATGGGGGTATAATACTTACAATGAACAAGCGTTAAGAATTGATATTCATGATAACCAAAATGCAACAAATGGATTAGCTGATGTTCACTGGATCGAAGTGGAATATATGCAAGGGACAGGCTTTAGTAAAGTAACGACAACACTGAAACCTGCCTATACATTTATTGACGTTTCACACTGGCAAGGAAGTATAGACTGGAATCAAGTGAAGCAGTCTGGCATTAGTGCTTCTTATATGAAAGCAACCGAAGGTACTTCATATACAGATCCAACCTATGCACAATACGTACAAAATGCATCTGCAGCAGGCCTTTTAGTTGGAGCATATCACTTCGCTCATCCAGAACAAAATGACCCGATAGTGGAAGCGAAACATTTTGTTGATGTATTGAATCAATATCATACCGATTTAATGCCTGTACTTGATCTTGAATCACCATCTAGTCCGACAAATGCGTTAACAGGATCTTATGTGTCAAACTGGGCACGTACCTTTATTAATTACGTACAGCAGACAACAGGGAAACGCGTTATGCTCTATACAGGCCGCTGGTATGTAAATGGTTTTAACATAACTGGACTCGGCGATGTACCTCTTTGGGTTGCAAAGTATGGCTCTACCCTTCCAACTACATTAAGTGATTGGAAAGGCTGGAATTCTTGGCAATATACAGACAGTGGGAATGTAAATGGAGTAGGACCGGTTGATATGTCTGTTACAACTTCTTTAGATGGACTTAAGCAATAACGGATTTCTTACCTGTATATTCAGGGAGAAGAAAATACGAAACTTAATGAAAAAAGCAGACCTTTTTAGAAAAGGGTCTGCTTTCTTTCATTTAAAAATTAATATGGATGAAAATAGGATGATATCAAAATTATTTTTTAGTAAATTTTGAATATCATCCTGTTTAATGTATCCTTTGTATGAATAGTGTGGAATTCATTATTTGTCATCAAATAGAAAGGAAATCTTTTTTGATTACCATTCAACCCCATGTTCTGATTCAGAAATGATTATACCACCGCCGTCACCTCTATTAAATTCTGGCGCAGGTAAATCAACATGTCCATCTTGCTTAATTATATCACCATAATCCCCCAGAGAAAATGCAGGTGCACCGCCACCATCTCCACGATTCAAAGCTTGGCTATTGGATTCGGTAAAAGTATTTAAACTAATAGTTAAAGCGCTCGTAATTGCTAGTCCCGTTATTAATAAACCAATTTTTTTCATTATTTTAATGCTCCTTTTTCACGGTATTTTTTGCTCGCCATGATACTCATATAAAAATACTGACTTGCTTTTGAATTATTTTCTTCTTCATAGAATTTTAATGCTAATTTTTCAGTATATTCTTTTACACACTCCCATAAACCTTCGCTTTTAAAATACGAAATACCTTCCAACACTACCTTTTCTAATTCTGTAGTGTGAGAATGTCTATTTAATTCTTGTAAAATTATAAAACGATGTTGGAATTCTTTGTTTTTTAGTTCATTGCAGAGATTTAATCCAGATTTAATGAATTCATTTGCAAGCTCAATTCTACCTAATTTGTAATTTTCCTCAGCCATAGTAAAAATAGCTTTATAATGTCTAGGTGATTTTTCAACAACTTCAGAAATATGACGAATTGCTAATTCTGAAAGATTTTGACTTCCGTATAGCCATCCTAAGTTACTTCGAACCATTAAAACAGCTTTTTCACTATTTAATTTTTTGAAAACATCTAAAGCAGTATTGAAGCTTTCTTCTGCTTGTTCAAATTGCTTTAAGTCGATACAACATAAAGCAAACATATTTTCACATAGAGCTGCATTAATTTGATAATCCTCATGCTTTGCAAATTCTTCTTTTGCTTTTTTTATGTATTCAATTCCTAGTATTGGTTGATACGATTGATAATAGAAATAACTCAATCGATAATTAAACTCAGCTTGTTCAAATGGATTCTGAACATATTTTAAAAGTTTTTCAGCCTTTTCGTATTGTTCTTTTGCTTCTTTATATTTTGTAATGAGTGTAAAATGAAACGCTTTGAAAAAATGATAATAATATGCCAGAAATCCTTCACTTGGAATTTTAAAAGACTCTACCTGATCAAAACTGTCTTCTTTAATCTCTATCCAGTCTGTTAAAACTTTGTATCTAAAATTTAGCAAAGAATAATATAATAATAATTCATGATCTTGTTCTACATTGTTGATTTTATAATCAATATCTTCTTTTAATTGTTTCGATTCAACAAATTGTTGTTTCAATATCGATTGATACCAATTATTGAGTAAACGTGTAAGTTGTTCTTTTGTTATGACTTCTGTACTCATAGTAGATACGCCTCCTTTTTAACTAAATATTACCATAATTCTAACTGTTGGAGGGGAGGGTTAATTTCTATGAAAATTGATAAAAAATAATCAGAATATTCTTTATATTCTGAAATATTAGGTATTTTTTTTTAAAACCTGTAATGTGTAGGATTTGCAAAGAAAAGAGGTGTGAATTGCACCTAACGGGTTCTCATTTGGGAGAAAATAGTGATAATTAAAAAGTTGAATGACAGACCAAATAGCAATATTTTGGTCTGTTTTTTTATTATTAAAAAATGAAGAAATTGCTTCGTTTAAAACGTGGTTTCATCAAATTTTAATCCATACGAAATTAAAAAAAAGAGGAAAACATTTTTCCTTTTTGCAACCTGAAACAGTTAGTCTCTATCATGATCAGATTCAAAGCTGGTTTAAGGAACATCGGCAGCGAAATCAAGCATACTTACTGTTATAAGCATTATATCTCTAGTGATTTTCTTCAAACTGACAGGAAGCAGGTCGGTCAGTGTGTAACACTTTACCGAAAATCAGCCGACATAACAGAAGTGATGAAAAGAGTCCCAAAAAATGCAGATAAAAGGAAGCAATCCATATTTTACGAAACGTTTACAGTTCGCGGATTTAAATTTTACAATCCGTTGATACGATAGAAGTGCCATCGATAGGAATAAAAAAATTAAAGGAGATGTTTATGGTTACCTTAAGGAAGTTTAACAAGTCATTCTTTTCACTTATCATGATAGTTGCATTCCTACTCAGCAGTATTGTTGGCTATACGCCGGTGCATGCCGCAAGCGATGCATATAGTCTGACAGAAGCAGAAAACTTTAGTTCCAAGTCGGGTGCCTACCTTAAAGTTGAATCTTGTCCAGATGGTGGACAATGTGTGGGAGGTACTAATGACAACCAGTATTTAGTATATAAAAATATTGACTTTGGTAGCAGTGTTAATGGTGCTACGAAATTTAGTGCAAGACTTTCAGTAAAGGGATCAAATGCAGGCGGTAATATCGAGATCAGGCTTGACAGTCCGACAGGTCCTTTAGCGGGAACTCTTACTGTCGCTGCTACAGCACCAGACAACTGGAATGTCTACCAGACTCAATCTACCGATATTGCCAATGTTACCGGAACTCATGATGTATACCTTGTATTTAAGGTAGCGGCGGGAAAAACATATGTAGCCAACCTTAACTGGTTTCAGTTTTCAAAAACGTTGAACAGCATTGACATTACAAAACCACCAGCAAAGACTGTTTATCGTATCGGAGAGAGCCTTGATCTCACGGGTATGGTAGTCACCGGCACCTACATAGATGGTTCGACAAGGGTGGAGGAAGTTAGACCTTCTGATGTAAGCGGGTTCAACAGTTCAACTGCAGCGGCTAGCCAGAAACTGACCGTCAAAGTACGCGGTAAGACAGCAACTTATACAGTAGAAATAAAGCCAAAGAATCTAACAAGCATCACAGCACCTGCAGCGGTTAAAGATGTGGTAAACGGAACAGCGCCTACAGCGGCGGCCCTTGGACTGCCTAGTAAAGTAGCACTTGTGACCGATGGCGGAAATGTCGACGCACCTGTGACATGGAATATAGCTGATTCAGGTTACGATCCGGCTGTAAAGACCGAGCAGAATTTCACGGTAACGGGAACAGTAGATCCGCCAGCAGGGGTTGCAAATCCGAATAATCTAGCATTGTCAACAAGCATCAATGTTACGGTTCTTGCTTCAACAACACCTGAGAAGGATACTAGCTATAAATTCAGCTTTATGGCCATTTCTGATACCCATGCAGGTGTATCAGGTGATAAGAACGATGTCACACTTAACAATGCCTTACAGGATGCAGTTAGTAATAATGTACAAAACGTTAGCGTTGTTGGAGATCTTACTGAATATGGAACAGATGCACAATATAATACATTAATGAAAACAATGAATAAATATCCTCAACTTAATAGCAACTATATTTTAGGAAACCATGATGTAAGGTGGTTAGCGGGAGAGGGAGGATTTGATACTGCTAAAAACAGATTTTTGACACATACAGGTATGTCAGATATTTATTATGATGAGTGGATAAACGGATACCACTTCATCTATTTGGCAACGGAGGCTGATGATAAAGACAGTGCATATCTTTCGGATACCCAGCTGCAGTGGTTAAATGATAAGCTGGCAGAGGGTGCAAGTAAAGATAAACCGATCTTTTTATTCCTTCATCAGCCACTAGATAATACCGTATATGAGGAATATCCTTGGGATCCTTATCAAAGTGATGAGGTACAGGATCAAAAGTTAAAGGACATTATTGGAAAATATCCGCAAAGCGTTTTCGTAACGGGACATATACATTATCCTCTCACGTTACCGAGTACTTTGTATAACAAGCAGTACTTTACAATGATAAGAGATGGAGCTATTAAGGATTCAGCTCAAGGCTTGATTTTAGATGTTTATGCAGACAGGGTGGTGATTAATGGAAGGGACTTCTCCACAAAGAGTACGGTAGCCACCTGGACCATCAATAATTATACAGCAGATGCACTTGCAGCAGATAAACAAGCGCCTACCGCACCAGCTAATGTCACAACGAAAGTATTAACAGACAAGATGGCGATGCTGTCATGGGATGCAGCTACAGATAATTTTACGGGGAATGTAGGTGTTACAGGCTATGACATTTATAATGGAGATACTCTGATTGGGTCAACAACAGGGCGTACGAACTTTAAAGTAACAGGATTGACTCCAAATACGACATATCAATTTACTGTAAAAGCTAAGGATGCGGCAGGAAATGTTTCAGAGTTTAGCAGCCCATTAAAAGTTACCACTTTAGGCTACGATCCTGCTCCGGTAAATTTAACTCTGAATAAGACGGTTACAGCAAACGGAAGTATAGCGGGGTACGAACCGTCCAAAGCAGTAGATGGATCGGCTGCAAGCGGCAAAAAGTGGTCCTCAAATACTACTGGAGACAAATGGCTAATGGTCGATCTCGGACAAAATTATGACATTTCTAGATGGGTAGTGAAGCATGCAGGAGAAGGTGGAGATACCTTATCGCTGAATACAAAAAATTATAAGCTTCAAGGAAGTCTGGATGGAACTACTTGGACTGACCTTGATTCTGTAACAGGAAACGTTTCAAACAGCACGGACAGGTATATAAAGAAATCAAATGTAAGGTATGTAAGGCTTTATATTACTACGCCGCAAAATTATGCTGAAACGGGAACTGCAAATATTTATGAATTTGAAGTCTATGGACGTGACGCTGATGTTCAGCCGCCTGTTACAACGGTAACGACGGATGGAGTTACAGGTGAGGACGCTTGGAATGCAAAGGATGTGAATGTGAAGTTCACTGCAGATGACGATTCAACTGGAACTGGTGTAAATCGCATCGAGACAAGGATAGACGGCGGCGATTGGACAAACAAGGCCGAATTGACGCTGACTGCTGAAGGTATGCACAGTGTTGAATATCGTTCTATAGATAATGCCGGCAATGTAGAGGCAGTGAAACATCTTTCTATTGGTATCGATAAGACGGCGCCAGCAATCGCGGTATCTGTACCGGGGGATGGAAGCATTTATGAAAATTCCGGGGATTTGACGCCTCAGTTTACATTGACCGATAACTTTTCGGGTGTTGACAACAGCAAGACGACGGTAACGCTCGATACGCATTCTTACAAAATCGGAACGGAGGTTCCGCTGTATACCTTGCCGCTTGGTCAGCATACTCTTGTTATATCCTCCAGTGACCTAGCCGGTAATCAGGGAAGTAAAACCGTTCACTTCCAGACAGTGGCCAGCATCGATTCCTTAAAGGCGTTGGTGACACGCTTTGCCGATACCAAGTGGATCGACAATGCCGGAATTGCTAGTAGCCTGCAGGACAAATTGGCAAACAACGATTTGAACAGCTTTGTGAATGAAGTGAAGGTACAAAACGGGAAACACATTTCAAGTGAAGCTGCAACCTATTTGCTGCGAGACGCTCAATATGTGTTATCACAAAAATAGCGCATTTATAGACAAATAGACGACCATAGAATTGGTCGTCTGTTTGTCTATTGAGGTAGAAGAAGCGACTGTACCGGGAAGTGTAAAGTGAATTCCAATAAATGTATTTTTGATTTCTAACAATTTATCCCGCATTAACGGGCAGTAAAACCCCCATTTCAAGATTGAGAGAATCGAAGAAGATAGGTGGGGGATAGCTGTCCGTAAAAGCCGGATTGGTTCAACTAACCATCAGTGGGGGATGAAAAAAACCCCACTGATGGAAGTTTCACTTTATCTCCCTTTCTGTCTAGTTAATCTACACAGAAAGGGAGAATTGTATTGAGGCTTAAATATGTACAGGCAGTAGCAACTCGCAAAAATACCTTCTTCATTATCATGAAGAATACAGTTTATGTATATGCTCCATTTCTATTGAAATTTCTTCGGGAATTTGTTTAGATACAGCTTTTACGGTTTCCTCAATTTGTTGAGGAGTAGAAGCACCTGTTAACGCGCTAGCTACATTTTTTTGCTGTAGTACCCAAGCGATTGCAAATTCAGTTAAAGACATATTGCAAGCCTTTGCTATATTTTCTAATCTTTGTGCTGTGAGTAGTGACTCCTTTGTAAAAAGCTTTTTAAAGAATTTATTTACATTTGGATTGTTTGCTCTGCTGTTCTCTGGGATTCGATCGTTATACTTTCCAGTTAAGATACCTTGAGCAAGTGGACTAAAGACGATTTGCGATATCCCTAATTTTTCAGAAACAGGAATGATGCTTTTCTCTATGTCCCGCTTAAGCAGACTGTATTCACATTGATTCACAACAATTCGATTTATTAAATACGTGTCAGAGATATGTATAGCTTCCTCAATTTGTTCCGAATTCCAGTTACTTACCCCAGCGTATAGTATTTTCCCTTGTTTAATTAAATCATCAATTGCTCTTAGTGTTTCTTCTACTGGAGTTTCATAATCGTAACTGTGACAATAGAAAATATCAATGTATTCAAGGTTCATTCTTTTTAAGCTTGCATGTACCTGCTCTACAATATGTTTTCGTGATAGCCCTTTGCTGTTAGGTCCTTTTCTAGTAGCCCAATACGCTTTTGTTGCTATCACATATTCGTCTCTAGCAAATGATTTCAAAGCGGATGCTAAAATTCTTTCAGCTTCACCATTTTGATACACGTTTGCTGTATCAAATGAATTAATTCCTAGATCAAATGCCTTATGGATCGTTCGTATGGCATCTTTTTCTGTTCCTTTTTCTCCGAATGTTAAGTAACTTCCTAAACTAATTTCACTGATTTTTAAACCTGATTTTCCTAGTCTGTTATATTTCAAACATATCCCCCATAACATAATTTAGTATTTATTAAGGTGGATCGATAGACGGTATGTATTTTCGAAGGTCCTTAATATTTAGTTGAATAAATTTGTTAAATATTATTGATTATGTAAAAAATGAGATCTTTTAATATTTTCAATGTTTCACTCTGTTTTCCTCCAACTATTGTGATTTAAAGAAAAAGAAATGTTATTTCAATTCTTCTAAGGAGAACACATTATTTTTCTCAAAATCACTGATGATTTCTGGAGTCATTAGTAATCGTAATTAATCTTTTGTTGACCATTGGTAATCGGTATGTTCCTTTGAGAGAACTACACTTTTAATTTTATTTTTACATAAGTATGTAAGAATAATTACTTGTCTTGTTGGGCTGTTTTTGCAAAGGGTTGCATATAAAATCTTTTCAATTGAAACGTTTCACCCAACTTCTTCTCTAAATTCTATTTCCCTAGCACATTTCAAAGTTCTACTACCAACTTCATTATTATTAGCTCGTTGTATAATTAATGCCTTACTTAAATTTGTTGATAATATTTAAATGCTCCTGTAAAATTATACTAGTTTCCAATTATGCAAACGTTTTCATTGAAAGGGATGTTAGTTTATAATCTACAATCAATCCTTATTTTATAGGGGGCAGGTGTAATAGGGTGAAGAGATTTGTTTGGTTGTTTTAATATTTCAGATGTATAACGGCTAATATTTGTAATAGGGGAAGTAGGGGAATTGTAAATGATTGAAGTAAAGAATGTTACTAAGAGTTATAAGATTTTAGAGAGGAAGCCAGGTTTAATAGGTGCAATAAAAGCTTTAATAAAACGTAAATATTATGATAAGCAAGCGGTAAAACCAATTTCTTTTTCTGTTGAAAAAGGAGAAATGGTCGGATATATCGGATTCAACGGTGCTGGAAAGTCAACCACTATTAAGATGCTGTGTGGAATTTTAACTCCAGATACTGGTGAAATAAGGGTAAATGGAATTATTCCATACAAAAATAGACAGGAAAATGCCAAAAATATTGGAGCTGTTTTTGGACAACGTACACAACTTGCTTGGGATATACCGGTGCGAGAGTCTTTTGAACTATTAAAACATGTTTATGAGATTTCAGAAACAAAATATCAGGAAATGATGCATTTATTTGAAGATGTACTGGACCTAGGAACTTTAATGCCATTACCTGTTCGCCAGTTATCGCTCGGACAAAAAATGCGTTGTGAGTTGGCTGCTGCTTTTCTTCATCAACCTTCAGTTGTGTTCCTAGATGAACCTACAATTGGTTTAGATATTGATGTAAAGGCGAAAATACGTAGTTTTATTAAGGAAATGAATAAGAAATTGGACGCAACAGTTGTATTAACTACACATGATATGCAGGATATAGAAGAGCTTTGCCAACGGATTATTATTATTGATAAAGGGTCTATTATTTATGATGGGGACTTACAGGATCTTAAAGATCGTTTTTCTTATAACCGCATTTTATCTTTAGAATTAGAAGAGCACACAATGTTTGAGATTCCTGTATCATTACAAAATTACATCGTGATACAGAAGAGTGAAGCAGAAAATACTTCCCACGTAGAACTAAGTTTTCACACAAAGTATGTTTCATCGGAATTTGTGCTTTCAGAACTAGCAAGGCACAATAAAATATCAGACTTGACGATTTCAAATCCTAAATTGGAGACGATTATTAAAGATCTTTATCAGCATGGAGGTGAGGAATCCCTTGAAGAAATATTGGGAAATGCTTAAAGTGCAGATAAAGCTAGATACCTCATATGCAGCGTGGTATTGGGCAGGGACATTTGCAATTATCGTTAAATTATGTACGTTATATTATTTTTGGACTGCTGTTTACGAGAATAAAGAGACTGTTGGAGCACTCTCACTAACTAATATGCTAACTTATATGGTCATTGCTTTGTTATTGGAACAATACGTATCTGGAATAGGAACCAATTTAGCGAGAATGATTAAACAAGGTGACATAGCAATGGAACTTATGAAGCCATATCATTTGTTAGATAAACTTGTAGCGATGGATATAGGACAAAAAATTTCTAATTCTATGCGTACAACCTTTCCTATGCTACTGTTTGCCGTCTGGTTTGTAGGGATTCAACTACCACAATCATTAGAGTCTTTTATATTATTTACAGTAAGTGTAGTTTTAGGTATTTTAATTGGAACTCAATTGGATCTTATTATTGGTATATTAGCTTTTTGGACTGTTAATATATGGGGACTTCGACTTCTGCGAGAGTCTGTTGTTCAGTTTTGTTCCGGTGCACTTGTCCCATTATCACTTTATCCACAATGGTTTCAAGAAATTAGTATGTTTTTACCTTTTCAGTCTATGGTCTATATACCTGTTTCTATTTATACAGGTTCCATATCAGGTACACAGGCTTATATGGCAATTGCGACACAATTCATCTGGTTAATTGTTATTACAGTACTCGTCAGATCCTTATGGACTTTAGCAATCCGGAAAATCACAATATTTGGGGGGTGAGTGAATTGTTGCATACTCTTAAACGATACTCATTCTTATACATTGTCTATTTTAAGCAACACTTAAAAGTTATGATGGAGTATAAAGTAGACTTTCTAATAGGAATTTCTTCGGTCTTCATTCAACAATTTGCCTCTATCTTTTTTATAAAAGTGGTATTTGATCATATTGAAACTTTGAAGGGATGGAATTTTTATCAAATTCTCTTAATCTACGGTATTGCTTTTGCAGGAAGGGCAATTCATCATATTTTCTTTGATAATTTATGGACGATTGGATGGCAATACATTCGGACAGGAAATTTAGACCGTTTGCTTATCCGTCCTATCAACCCGCTGTTCCAAATTATAGCGGAGCGTGTTCAACAAGATGGAGTAGGACAACTTTTAATAGGGGGAATTGTTCTTTATTATTCCATTAGTAATCTAGATATTGCTATTACATTTGGAAATGTACTGATACTGATCATAATGATTATATCAAGTGGTCTCATCTTTGTTGCATTAAATCTGTTTTTTATTACTTTTTCTTTTTGGATGACAGATAGTCTCCCAGTTGTATCAGCAGTATTCAATTTAAGCGATTTTTCACGGTATCCGATTACGATTTATAATAAAGTTATAGCATTTATTTTAACGTTTATTATTCCTTACAGTTTTACATCCTTTTATCCAGCTGCCTTTTTCTTCGATAAGGGGTATAAATGGGTTTCTTTGTGTACACCATTCGTTGCTATAATACTATGTTTCATTGCTTATCGTTTCTGGAAATATGGATTAAGTGTATTCACCAGTACAGGAAGTTAATTTTAAGAACCCTCCTGAAGTAACTACAAATTTATTTCCAAATTTGAAGAATGACCCTGGTGAATATGCAAGAAAGTCGATTGGAAATGCAATTCTTGATATTTCTAAAAAACATCAAGAATTAATTCGAAAGGAGTTAAATAATTGGAACTCTAAAGAGCCATTTGTATTATTTACTTATCAAATTGCAAGTCGTCATTAGATTTATTAGCTTAATGGGCATAGTTTTTTATATTACAAATGTGATGTGAAAACTAAGAAATGAGAGCCCTAACTCATTTGTAGTTAGGGCTCTCGTTTTTATAAAAGGATAGAAAAATTTCAATATCGTATATTCTATTTCTTAAATCGAAACGGAACAGTTGAAACAATAACATTCTTTTTATATAAAAGGTATACCCTTAATAAAACACTTGATTGGTTGTGTAAGATGTTATGCCAACTTTTTTTTGTTATAAACTGTGGAATTAAAACAGTAACTGAATGATGGTTTTCCTGCGCTTTTTCTTGAATCATAGCTACTAGTTTTGTTATAGGTCTCATTAAGCTTCTGTAAGAAGAAACTACTGTAATAAGACGAACATCTGGTTTCCATTCTTTCCATTTTTGTTGCATTTTTATTTCACTTTCTTTGTCGAAGGCTACATATACGGCGATGACATTATCACCAATAGCCTCGGCATAATTAATGGATTGTTCGACTACTTTTGTGATTCCTGCAACGGGTACGATGACAATGTTTCCTTCAAATTTGTGAGAAACTGCATTTGGATCGATACGTAGTTGTTCTCCAACGGAATCGTAATGTTTATAAATACGATGACAGGTGTACACAATAATTGGCAGGAATATAACGACAGACCATACTTGTGTAAACTTTGTGATAAAGAAAATCAGTAATACAGATAGTGAAATAAGCGCCCCTACTAAATTTGTTAGTAATTTAGGTAACCATCCTTTTGGTTTTTCGCGTAACCATTTTACAATCATTCCTGTTTGCGACAAGGTGAAAGGAAGGAATACACCAACTGCGTATAGTGGGATGAGTTGCTCTGTTTTTCCTTGAAACGCAATAATTAATATAATAGAAGCGATTCCTAATGTCATAATTCCATTTGAATATCCTAAGCGATCACCGCGCATTAAAAACATGCGAGGCATGTATTTATCTGATGCTAGGTTGTAAGCTAATAATGGGAATGCGGAGAATCCTGTATTAGCAGCTAATACTAAAATAAGGGCAGTTGTTCCTTGAATAAAGTAGTAAACATAATTTCTTCCGAATATATCTGATGCAATTTGAGATACAACGGTCTCATTAGGTTTCGGAGCAATACCGTACCAATATGCCAAAACAGTGATTCCGGTAAATAAGACTGCAAGAATGGCTCCCATCATAACTAATGTATTGGCTGCATTTTTAGCAGCAGGTTCTTTAAAATTGGGAATAGCATTTGAAATAGCTTCTACCCCTGTTAATGCAGAACATCCAGATGAGAATGCTTTTAATAAAAAGAATAATGTAACGCCCGGTACTGCAGTACCAATAGGTGTATGTAAAGTTGCTGGCGCTTGTCCAGTTACAATTTTAAACACTCCAACAGTAATTAATAAAATGAGTGCTAATACGAAGAGATAAACAGGATAAGCTAGAATAGAAGCAGATTCTGTTATTCCTCTAAGGTTGAGAATTGTAATGAAAATAACAAGTATTATAGCTATAGGAACGGTGTACTGATGTAAAACTGGGAACGCAGATGTAATGGCATCTGTCCCAGCTGACACACTTACAGCTACGGTAAGGATATAATCTACCAGTAGGGATCCACCAGCTATGAGCCCAGCATTTATACCTAAATTTGTTTTAGAAACAACGTAAGCCCCTCCTCCTTGTGGATAGGCATTAATAATTTGTCGGTATGATAAAATAAGCGCTGTTAATAGAATAAGAACCCCGATTGCAATTGGAATGGAATACCAAAAGGCAATCGATCCAAGTGTTGTAAGAACAAGTAAAATTTGTTCCGTTCCATACGCAACAGAAGAAAGAGCATCAGATGAAAGAATAGCTAATGCCTTTAGTTTGTTTAATTTTTGTTCACCTAGGGCGTTTGATTTAAGAGGTCTACCAATTAAAAACCTTTTGAATGATGAAAACATGGATGCACCACCAATATATAAATTTTCCAATGAACAGAATATCACAATTGATAGCGAGTGAATAGATATTTTTATTATGAATTCTTTATCCTTTAATAATAAATTGAAAAAACAGTGACAGAATGGTTTTTACTAATGGGGATATTGCGTCATTTAAATCAAGGAACAAAGCGCTCTTAGCACAGATAATTTCAATAAAGTTCTTTTTTGATTACTTTTTAGAAACTATAAATAAGCAAAGTATCAAAGATATATTACCTAAAGTAAATGGTATAGCTTGTGATACATGTTAGCATTCTGGCATATCTATACCCAAAACACTGAAAAGTAGGTTAAAATAATGTTAATTGTTTGAAAAAGGGGGATTCTATTATGAAAAAAGATCGTCTTGCAAAAGTAGATTTAACCAAAAAAATTGAATCGAAACAAAAATATAATAAGAAGCTTGAAAAGTATCAAATGCGTTTACTAGCGTTGCAGCAGATTTTACGAGAAGAAAAAATAGCTGTTATTTTGGCCATGGAAGGATGGGATGCTGCTGGAAAGGGGGGAGCAATTAAACGAATTACCGAGCACCTTGATCCGCGTGGACTGCAAGTAAATCCAATTGGTGCGCCTGCCCCTCATGAAAAACGTTATCATTATCTGCAACGATTCTGGCGGAAAATCCCGCAATATGGCCAAATCACTATTTTCGATCGCTCTTGGTATGGTCGTGTATTGGTTGAACGCGTAGAGGATTTCGCTATAAAGGAAGAGTGGACTAGAGCATATGATGAAATCAATGATTTTGAAAAACTATTAACAGATGATCATTACATAGTAGCGAAATTTTTCTATCATATTAGCAAAGATGAACAGTTAGCAAGATTTAAAGAGCGAGAGCAAAATCCTCTTAAGAAATGGAAAATTACAGATGAAGATTGGCGCAATCGCGAAAAGTGGGATGAATATGTCGAGGCAATGGAAGATATGTTTGAAAAAACAGATAAACCGAATGCAAGATGGAATATTATACCTGGCAATGATAAAATGTATGCGCGTGTGAAAACATTGAAAGTAATAATTTCATTAATTGAGGACTATTTCTTAGAACATGGCATAGAACTGCCATCATACTATCATGAAATGAAAGAAGCAAAGCAAGAGGAAACTGAACAAGTGTAAGATATAAGTCGTTAAATTTGTGTAGGATGAATCCTTTTAACTGATTGTAGTATTACTTTATATACATATAAAGTGGTAGCTAAGTGCTCATCGAATCCAAGTAGTTCTCTTTCATTTGTTATAGGAGTATTCATAATAAGACGTATGCGCAAAAAATGATGAATAAAATAGAAAAATAACGATTTTTTTTATGCTAGTAAATGGAGTTTATTATTGTGTCAGCTATATAACTGTGCTAAAATTTATGTAACTTTTAATGAACGGAGGGGTCTCCTTTGATCTTAATCAGATTACGTCTCAATACTTTGTGCCGATAATTGAATAGCGCTCAAAGGCTCTGTCTGTGTGCAGAGTGAATGGGATTGGTCTGTCTCTTTAAAGGAACCCTATTAAACTTATATGTGAAAAGAGGGAGGGACGAATACGCCCTCTTTTTGTTTTGCCTTTAAAAACAGAATGATATGATGCATGTATACAAACATTTCTTAGAATTGGTGTATCATGCTGGATTTGACGACCATTGAACAAGCCGGCAGCGATGCTTTTTATGTTTATTTGTCGTGCTTTCATCCGTTTATAAAAAACACAGGCAGTAGCTTGTGTTTTTTATTTTGCGCGTAATCGAAATGGAGGAATAAATATATGGAAAAGTTAGTACAAAAAGCAATATTAGTCGGAGTGAATTTAAATAATCAAAGTGATTTTGAATATTCGATGGAAGAGTTAGCGAATTTAGCGGAAGCATGCGATGTGGAAGTGGTAGGGCAAGTTACACAAAATTTACATCGTGTGAACCCATCTCATTATATTGGAACAGGTAAAATTGAAGAAGTGTCAGCGTTCGTGAAAGAAGCCGATGCGAATATGGTGATTTTCAACGATGAGTTATCGCCTTCACAAATCCGAAATTTAGAAGAGGATTTAGAGTGTAAAGTGATTGATCGTACAATTTTAATTTTAGATATTTTTGCGCAGCGTGCAAAGACAAAAGAAGCACAATTACAGGTTGAAGTCGCGCATTTACAATATATGATGCCGCGTTTAATTGGTCTTCGCGAATCGCTTGGAAGACAAAGCGGCGGTGTTGGTACGAGAAACAAAGGTGTCGGGGAAAAGAAACTAGAGCTTGATCGCCGTAAGATTGAGGAGCAAATTGCAGCGCTAAATAAAGAACTAGAAGCACTTACTTTGCATCGTCAAACGCAGCGTAAACAACGTAAGAAAAATGAAGTACCTGTTGTGTCGTTAGTAGGATATACGAACGCTGGTAAATCAACAACGATGAATGCGATGCTTGAAATGTTTAACGGATCTGAAGAAAAACAAGTCTTTGAGAAAGATATGTTGTTTGCGACGCTCGAAACAGCTGTGCGAAATATTCAATTGCCAGATAACAAATCATTTTTATTAACAGATACAGTTGGTTTCGTTAGTAAATTGCCGCATCATCTTGTGAAAGCATTCCGTTCGACGTTAGAAGAAGTAGCGGAGGCTGATTTACTCATTCATGTTGTGGATTATGCGAATCCAAACTATGAGCATCTCATTGATATTACAAATCAAACGTTAAAACAAATCGGTGTTGAAAATATCCCAACGATTTATGCTTATAATAAAGCGGATGTTATGGAAATTGAAATTCCAAAGGTGCAAGATAATCGTGTATATTTGTCGGCTAAACAAAAAGTAGGTATGGATGAACTTGTACAAATGATTTGTACACAAATTTATCAAGATTATATACAATGTGAAATGTTAATTCCTTATGATCAAGGACAGCTAATTTCTTATTTTAACGAACATGCTCATGTTTTATCGACAGACTATGAAAATGAAGGTACGAAGATTACTGTGGAATGTAAAACAAGTGATTTTGAAAAATATAAAAAGTATGTAATACGCTAAAGGGTTCGTTTGAAATATGAAGAGAAGAGTTGCTGTATAGCAACTCTTTTTTCGTTATCTTTTCTTTGCATATACGCACGTATCTCTTAATTCAGCGTCATCTACTGATACGCTGTTATTCTCTAAAATCCCCTCTAATTTAAAACCTAATTTTTCGGGTATGGCACGACTTTTTACATTTCTTGAGTCACAGCGGATTTCCACTCGATTTGCTTGTAATTCATTAAAGGCAAAATCCATAATTCCTGTAACGGCTTCTGTCATGTATCCTTGTCCGCTAAAACGAGAATGAATCCAATAACCAATTTCAAATTTTGGAATATCCCAGTTAATACGGTGTAACCCTGAAGAAGCAACAAATTCACCTGTCTCCTTAAGAAAAACGAGTAACCGTAAATCTTCACGTGCTAAGAATTTCACATGAGAATCTCTAATATTTGCTTCTACTTCTTGTTCCGTTTGTTCTTTTTGAGCAAAAGGCATCCAAGGTTTTAATGCTTCCATAGACTCATTAATTGCATTATGTACTTCTTTTCCGTCTCCAGGTCTTGGCATTCGTATGAGAAGCCTCTCAGTATAAAATTCAGAAGGGAAATTTAATAATAATGGATTCATGTGAAACGCTCCTTACTTGTTCTTTTATATTATGATACTTGAATGGGGGTATATGGTAAATGGTTTTCTGAATTTTAAAAACTAATAAAAAAGGGTATTTACTAGATTTCAGCTTTTACGTGTTTTTCATACGACAGTAAGCAGAGAAGTGGAAAAAGGTGAAAAAGAGGTATAGAATAAGAAATGTTTAAAAAGTCAGAAAAATAAGCAGGTGTATGAAATATATACACAGGCTATTTTCAGCACAGGAGGAGAGGAGCGTGTAACATGCAGGCAGCACAAAAGCCGAATGCGATGACTACACCAACGATTTACCGTATTTTATTTGCGATTAGCTTCGGTCATTTTCTTAATGACTCGATGCAGGCAGTTGTGCCAGCGTTATTTCCAATTTTGGAAAAGTCGATGAATTTATCTTATATGCAGGTGGGGTGGATTGCATTTGCTTTGAATATGACATCATCCATTATGCAGCCGATGTTTGGGATGTATTCAGATAAGAAGCCTTCCCCGTATTTACTGCCACTTGGAATGTTCTCAAGCATGCTTGGGATGATTGGACTTGCGTTTGCACCGAACTTTTTTATTGTTATTTTATCCGTTTTATTTATTGGACTTGGATCCGCTGTCTTTCATCCAGAAGGTGCACGTGTTGCTTATATGGCAGCAGGAGCAAAGCGTGGTTTAGCGCAATCAATTTATCAAGTAGGAGGAAATACCGGGAATTCGCTTGCGCCAATTTTTACGGCACTCGTATTTGTACCACTTGGTCAAATCGGAACTATTTGGTTTACGGGCTTTGCGGTGGTCGGAATTGTCTTATTATACTTTGTTTCTACATGGTATAAAGGGGAGTTAGAAAGCGGGGCTGTAAGAAGGAAGAAACGAGCTGCACTAGAAGCGGAAAGTCTAGTAATAAGCAGCCGGGTTAAGTTTGTTATTGTTTTACTTGTATTTTTAACGTTTGTTCGTTCATGGTACGGAGCAGGGATTGGAAACTTTTATCAATTTTATTTAATTGAACATTATGGACTATCTATTAAAAATGCACAGTTTTATGTGTTTGCTTTCATGATTGCCGGCGTGCTTGGAACGTTTTTTGGAGGGCCGTTAGCAGATCGGTTTGGAAAGCGAAATATTATTGTGTTTTCCATGCTCGGTTCAGCACCTCTAGCACTGCTATTGCCGCACGTTTCGCTTATTTGGGTTGTCCCGTTATTTCTCTGTATTGGATTTATTAGTTCTAGTAGTTTTAGTGTTATCGTTGTGTATGCACAGGAGCTTGTTCCTGGAAAAGTCGGTATGGTATCTGGCTTAATTGTCGGACTCGCATTTGGACTTGGAGCACTAGGAGCGGTTGTACTTGGGAAATTAGCAGATATATATAGTCTTAACTTTATTATGCTGCTATGTAGCATGTTGCCGTTAATTGGTTTATCATCATGGTTACTGCCAAATGATCGTAAAACGATGTAGAAATGGATGGAATAGGAGCCCTGAATATGAAAATATATCATAACGTTACAGAATTAATTGGAAATACACCTGTTGTACGTTTATCTCGCATTGTTCCGGAAGATGCGGCTGATATATATGTAAAGTTAGAGATGTTTAACCCGTCACGTAGCGTAAAGGACCGTGCAGCTTATAATTTAATTCATATGGCAGAAGAAAATGGATTCATACGACCTGGTGACACAATTATTGAACCGACAAGTGGTAATACTGGAATAGGATTGGCAATGAATGCAGCTGCGAAAGGGTATAAAACAATTCTTATTATGCCTGATAACATGTCCAAAGAGCGTATTAACTTGCTGAAGGCATACGGAGCTGAAGTAGTATTGACGCCAGCAACTGAACGGATGCCAGGGGCAATTGCAAAGGCGCTGGAGTTGCAGCAGCAAATTCCAGGCAGCTTTATTCCGCAGCAGTTTGAGAATCAAGCAAACCCTGATATTCACCGCACTACAACAGCAGTTGAAATTTATAAACAAATGAACGGTGAGTTAGATGCATTTGTTGCAACTGCTGGAACAGGTGGAACCATTACAGGGACAGGAGAAACATTACGAGAAAAGCTTCCTAATTTATATATTGCAGTTGTGGAACCGAAAGGATCTCCCGTTTTATCAGGTGGTACTCCGGGCCCTCATAAATTAGTGGGAACAAGTCCAGGGTTCATCCCGAAAAACTTGAATACGGAGATTTATAATGAAATTATTCAAATTGCTGATGAAGACGCAATCGAGACAATGAGAAAGCTTGCGAAAGAAGAAGGGATTTTAGTTGGACCTTCATCAGGAGCTTCTGTGTTTGCTGCGATTACGCTAGCGAAAAGACTAGGTGCTGGGAAAAAAGTGTTATGTATTGCGCCAGATACAGGAGAGCGGTATTTGAGTATGGAGTTATTTGAATGATTGCTATGGAGGATGTATATGAGATATACATCCTCTTTTTCTATTTGTTACATATGTAGCATCTTGGATTCTTTTAATTTGTTTTTTTGCTCAAAGTAGACCAGTGTGTTGGACGAGAAAGCAAGTGAGGTAATTTTGTGTGTGCATCGCCCTTCGCTGAATTAATCTGAACTTGGGTGAGAAGGATACTCTCTGTGAGATCTGCCCCACTAAGGTCAGCGTCTCGTAAATCAGCACCGATAAGGTCAGCCGCTCTCAAATCGGCGCCTCGGAGGTCAGCAGCAATAAGGTATGCTCCTCTTAAATTTGCTCCTCTGAGATCTGCTCCTTTAAGTTTTGCACCCATAAGATCTGCTCCTCGATGGTTCATCCTCTTGCTTTTTTTTGAATTCTTATGTTGACGACGTGCCTCCGTCCATACTAGTTCGCTTGTCTTTAAAAGCAGAGCGGTTACGTTTGCTCTGTGTAATGGAACGTCTAATTCCAAGAGTGAATCAGGACTAAGTTGAGAAAGTCGTTCCGTCTCATCAAGCGCGAGGCTGAGCTCTTGGTGAATCGGACGAGTTGCTTTCAATGTTAAAGCTTCGGTTAAATACCAGAGCATTTCATGGAGTTGTTGCATAATTGGAAACACATTGTACATTTTCTGCGCCTTTTCTGGACCTTCAAGCCAGTCTATTCCTTCGAAAGTGACTTGGGAAACCTTTTGTCCTGCGCCGAAGCATTCAAAAACGGTACACCCTTTAAAACCCTTCTGTCTGAGGTCTTTATGAATACTGCAACGAAAGTCAGCCTGCAGATTAGGGCAGGGCTTGCCAGCATCTTTATCAATTGCAAAATCTGCCGAAGCTGCGAAGGGAAGCGCAACACAGCACAAGCCGAAACAGTTTTCACAGTCGGCACGTAGATTATTACGACTCATGTCGCGTTTTGGATCATCATGGTTCTCAAACAACATGTGGACCTCCTATATTTCTGAGTTACTTTTATAATTTAATATACAAGATTAATAGTTTAGTTGGTACTTCATTTATATTAAAAAGCGTCTTCCAATTCAAATACTATAATTAAATAATTTAACAATCAATTATTGGCTATATTTAGGGGAGTTTTAGAAAAGATGTCTTTTAGATAAGTATTCACTACAACTAACCTACCACGTTAATGCAATATGACAAATCTAAATCCCCTTTTTATTAAGATAATATATTTTGGTTCATCTTTTTTATATAAATATCATACATATTATATCACCTTCTAAAATGGTAGTTACTTTATTTTAATAAAAAAAGGTGTAACCTGAAATGTAAGTTACACCTTTTCAATGCTTATCGTTTTAATTTTTTCAACAATGGGAGACGATTGATACGATCACCAAGAATGTCAGAAGCGAGCCCGCTTGTAAATACAAAGGCGAAGTAAACAAGTCCGCCAAGGGCACCGCATATGACCACAATTACTAAAGACTCCATATATGTTTGTCCTGGGATTAACCATTTTAATAACGTTTTTGCCCCAATTACCACAGCAGACATTGCTGCAGAGTAAATTGTAATAAGTAATACGGTTTTACCAGTCTTTACAATGTTAAACTTCGTATATTTCACAATGCAGTATAACATGATTACATCAGAAACGAGGTAACCAAGTATAGTTCCTAATACAGCACCATGTCCACCTAGCGCATATAGAAGCGGTGTATTGACAAGAACTTTTACAATAATACCTGCAGTAAAAGCAATCATCGTTTTACGCTGATAATCAATACCTTGTAAGATAGCTGCTGATACGGTGAAAATGGCACTCATTACAGCGGATGGGGCAAATGAGATTAAATATTGCGACCCGTCTAATGCTGTATTGTGATCGAAATATACCATGCGAAATGCATCGTAAGCGATGCTAGCAAGCCCAAATGATGCTGGGATTGTGAAAAATAATAATACTGTGAAGATCTTTTCAATTTGATTTTGCAACTGATCTAATTTACCACCCGTAAATGACTGTGTAATGGCCGGGATGATTGTGAGAGAAAATCCTGTTGCTAGTGATGCTGGTATCATAATAAGTTTTTGAGCATAGTTCGTAATGTAAGCAAAAATAGCATTTGCTTTATCAAGTGGTGTGCCCACTGCTTGCAGTGCATCGGCAACCGTATATTGATCCACTAACGTATAAAGTGGAATGGCAATGCCGACAAAAACAATTGGAATCGCATAGCGAAGCAGTTCCATATACATTTTTGTTAAGGAAGCCGAAGAAGAGCGCACTTTTCGTTCACCTTCTGGTGGGCGTAGTCCATTGTACTTCTTCCAATACATAACGAGCATGGAAACACTGGCAATTGCTCCAATAACAGCGCCAAATGTTGCGACTGCTACAGAAGATGCAACCGATCCGCCTAATATTTTAGAAACAATAAAGCTTCCAACTAAAATAAAAATAACACGAGCAATTTGTTCCACAACTTGTGAAACAGCACTTGGTTTCATATGCTGAAAACCTTGGAAATAACCGCGTGTAACACTCATCGCTGGCACGATAATAAGTGCAAAACTTAGCGCGCGCATTGTTAGTGTTACATCCTCGACGAATCCAGGCTCTGGTGTTTTAGAGCGAATAATTAATTCGGATACATAAGGTGCCCCGAAAAATAAAATTAAGAAACCGAGGAATCCCATAAACATCATTACTTTTAAGCTTGAATTATATAATCTTTTACTTGTGCCATAATCTCCTAAAGCATTATATTTGGCAACAAATTTTGAAACGGCGATAGGGATACCTGCTGTTGAAAAGCTTAATAAAATCCCATACCAGGAGTATGCATAAGAATATAAAGCAACTCCATCACTCCCAACTAAAGCTTGAAATGGGAAGAAATAAATAAAACCTAAAATACGTGAAATTATTGTGGCTCCGCTTAGTAAGGCAGTGCCTTTTAATACTTTTGAAGTAGACAAAATACTTCCTCCTACTCATGTTGCTTAAGAATCATCTTTTTCTACTATAAACTTGTCTTGGTATTTTATAAAGTAAAATACTAAATTTATTATTACAGTATCTTTACAAAGTGTGTTTTTTTGCGGAATTTTAGTAGGAAGTTACAATTTTATAAAAAAGTAGGATAAGTTTGTTTTTTTAGGGTCAGCCTTTTCAATTGTAGCTTTAACACTTCTTAATAATACAATTTTTTAAAAAGGCATGAAGATGCAATTAGGAAAAATTTATCATATAATAAGGTTGATTCCAAAGAGATATTGGGAGGTGTTGATATGGCGATTACAATGAAATTGCCAGATACTGCAGCGTCTCATGCAAAGCCAAGTATGGAAAAGGCGATACTTTGCATGAGGTAGACAAATAATCTAACATACAATCGCCTAAATGGACTTGTATTATTTTTCCTATAGTTGGCTTTGCACCTTATTTAGATGAAACATAAAAAATAAGGAGCGGGCAAAAATGAAATATGTAAAAGCAGCGACTGTTTTACCTGAAAATTTGATTGTAGAAATTCAAAAGTATGTGCAAGGAGAAACAATTTATATTCCAAAACCAGAGAATGCTCACCATAAATGGGGTACATGCTCTGGAGGAAGAAAGCACCTTGATGATCGAAATAAAGAAATTAAACATGCTTTTAAAAACGGAACATCAATTTATCAACTAGCTGAAGAGTATTTTCTCTCCATTGAAACCATTAAAAAGATAGTGTATTCCAAATAAATAAAGATAAAAAAGCACTGAGTATTGAATTGCACCCCAATTGTTAGACACAGTCTAACAATTGGAGGTGCAGTTTTTTTATGACGAAATACTCTTTAGAAACCAAGTTATCTGCCGTTACCGA
>NZ_CAKJTI010000023.1 GCF_917563915.1 Bacillus rhizoplanae
CTGTGAGAGTAGGACGTTGCCAGGCAAACGAAAGACGAGTCATTGGACTCGTCTTTTTTTGTGTTCTTTTTTATATAGGAAACTTTATATTCTTTATTCATAAAATAAAGAACGGTTGATTAAATGAGAGAAAATATGGATAGGATAGAGATGGAAGCAAAAGAGTTGCAAAATTTTTTAATACGTATATAATTAAAGTCAAAGATAGTCAAAGTCAATAAAGGTGGAGGATAAATGAGAAATATATCTGATATTATTGAACAATATCTAAAGCAAGTTATTGACTTAAGTAATAATAATGCAATTGAAATTAAAAGAAATGAAATTGCTGATAAGTTTGATTGTGTGCCATCTCAAATTAACTATGTTATTAATACTCGTTTTACACTAGAAAGAGGATTCATAGTAGAAAGCAAACGAGGTGGCGGAGGTTATATTCGCATTATAAAAGTCAAATTGCATGATGATATAGACATTATTAACCAAATGTTACAAATGATTCAGTATAGCATTGCTCAATCAAGCGCTGAAAGTATAATAAGGCGTTTAGCAGAAGAAGGTATTGTTACCAGTAGGGAAGCAAAGCTTATGTTTAGTGTGTTAGATCGATCTGTTTTACTAACAGATTTACCATTTCGAGATGAATTACGAGCACGTATGCTTCGAGCGATGCTTAGAACATTGAAGTATAAGTAAAGTGAAACTTCTCTTAGGAATGCTTTGTCTCTTAAGGATTAATTGAACGAATAAGGTTGTAAATTAATAATTCTTTCCTATTGTAAAGGTGGGGAAATACGTTGATTTGTCAAAACTGTAGTTCACGATCAGCAACGCTACATTTCACAAAAGCAATCAATGGAAAAAAGACGGAGATTCATCTTTGCGAGCAATGTGCCCAAGAAAATGGATATACGTCTTTCTTTCAATCAAATAAGTCTAATAAGTCTAGTTTGTCATTTCATAATTTATTAGCAGGGCTACTACATGTTGAGCAACCTGCATCTGAGAAAGAAACAAATAATGTTTCGAATGTGCAGCCGTTGCAATGTCCGAAATGTAATATGACATATCCGCAATTTGCAAAGATCGGAAGGTTTGGTTGTTCGTCTTGCTATGAAACATTTAAAGAACAATTACAACCAATGCTAAAGCGGCTTCATGGTGGGCATACAAAGCATCACGGAAAAATTCCTAACCGTATAGGAGGAAATATTCATCTAAAAAAAGAATTAGATGAGTTAAAACTAAAATTGCAGGAGTGCATACAACAAGAAGAGTTTGAACAGGCTGCTGAAGTACGAGATAAAATTCGCAGCATAGAAAATCAGCTTCGTGAGCATAGAGAGGGGGAATAATTCTATGTCACTCGATCGTATTATGAACGAAGCAATTAGTCCATGGATGAGGGAAGACGGTCCTGATTCCGATATTGTTTTAAGCAGTCGTGTTCGATTGGCTCGGAATTTACGAGATTATCAGTTCCCGACTATGTTAACAAATAAGGAAGCGGAGCAAATGATTCATGTATTTCAAGAAAAATTTGCCAATCAAACAGTTGCACCTTTCGGGGTACTTGAACTTTTACAAATGAATAGGATTCAACCTTTGCAGCGCAGAGTATTGGTAGAAAAGCACCTTGTAAGTCCGGATTTAGTGGGAACAGAATATGGTGCTTGTTTATTATCTGAGAATGAACAAATAAGTATTATGCTTAATGAGGAAGATCATATTCGGATTCAATGTTTATTTCCGGGATTACAATTATCAGAAGCGTTGCATAGTGCAAATCGAATTGATGATTGGATAGAAAGTCAGGTTGAATATGCATTTGATGAACAAGTTGGTTATATAACGAGCTGTCCTACAAATATAGGAACAGGTTTACGAGCCTCAGTGATGATACATTTGCCAGCTCTCGTTTTAACAGGACAAATGAACCGTATCGTTCAAGCAATTAATCAACTTGGTTTAGTTGTGAGAGGGATATATGGTGAAGGTAGCGAAGTGTTAGGGAATATATTTCAACTTTCTAATCAAATGACATTGGGGAAACCTGAAGAAGATATTGTAGAAGATTTAAAGAGTGTTGTTCAGCAACTCATTCAACAAGAACGAACAGCAAGAGAATCAATTATGAAAAATTCAAGTATTGAGCTTGAAGATAAGGTGTATCGTTCTTATGGTGTATTAGCGAATAGCCGTTTAATTGAATCTGCTGAGGCAGCAACGTGTTTATCGGATGTTCGACTTGGTATTGATCTTGGGTATATCGAAAATATATCTAGGAATATTTTAACAGAGTTAATGGTACTTACACAGCCTGGAATCTTGCAGCAATATGCTGGAGGCCCCTTACAACCTGATGAAAGAGATTATCGCAGAGCAGCACTTATTCGTGAAAGATTACGAATTGAACAAAATCGAGCGAAGTAGGAGTGTGATTCATATGATGTTTGGAAGATTTACAGAGCGAGCACAAAAGGTATTAGCGTTATCCCAAGAAGAAGCAATTCGTATTGGTCATAATAATATCGGCACGGAGCATATTTTACTCGGCCTTGTACGCGAAGGAGAAGGGATTGCTGCAAAAGCATTGGTCGCACTTGGATTAAGCCCAGAGAAAGTTCAAAAAGAAGTAGAAGCACTAATTGGGCGCGGCACGGAAATGTCCCAAACGGTTCACTACACACCGCGTGCAAAAAAAGTAATAGAGCTATCAATGGATGAAGCGCGTAAACTTGGTCATTCTTACGTGGGAACAGAGCATATTTTACTTGGGCTTATTCGTGAAGGAGAAGGCGTTGCGGCCCGTGTTTTAAATAATTTAGGTGTAAGTTTAAATAAAGCGCGTCAACAAGTACTGCAGCTTCTTGGTAGTAACGAGACGGCTTCGGGTCATCAAGGTGGTGGTTCGGCTAATGCAAATACACCGACGCTTGATAGTTTAGCTCGCGATTTAACAGCTGTAGCACGTGAAGGGCGTTTAGATCCAGTAATTGGTCGTAGCAAAGAGATTCAACGTGTAATTGAAGTATTAAGTAGAAGAACAAAAAATAATCCTGTGTTAATTGGAGAACCTGGTGTTGGTAAAACAGCAATTGCTGAAGGGCTAGCACAACAAATTGTAAACAACGAAGTTCCAGAGACTTTACGCGATAAGCGTGTTATGACATTAGATATGGGGACTGTAGTTGCTGGTACGAAATATCGCGGTGAGTTTGAAGACCGTTTAAAGAAAGTCATGGATGAAATTCGTCAAGCTGGTAATATTATTCTATTCATTGATGAGCTTCATACATTAATTGGTGCGGGCGGTGCAGAAGGGGCGATTGACGCATCGAATATTTTAAAGCCATCATTAGCGCGCGGGGAACTACAATGTATTGGGGCGACAACGCTAGATGAGTATCGTAAATATATTGAAAAAGATGCGGCATTAGAGCGACGTTTTCAACCGATTCACGTTGATGAACCAAGCTTAGAAGAATCGATTCAAATTTTAAAAGGATTACGTGACCGTTATGAAGCACATCACCGTGTTTCTATCTCAGACGATGCAATTGACGCCGCTGTAAAATTATCTGATCGTTACATTACGGATCGTTTCTTACCTGATAAAGCGATTGACTTAATTGATGAAGCAGCTTCAAAAGTTCGTTTACGTTCTTATACAACACCACCAAATTTAAAAGAACTTGAATCTAAGCTAGAAGAAGTAAGAAAAGAAAAAGATGCGGCAGTACAAAGTCAAGAATTTGAGAAAGCAGCTTCTTTACGTGATATGGAGCAGCGCCTACGTGAAAAATTAGAAGATACGAAGCGTCAATGGAAAGAGCAACAAGGTAAAGAGAATTCGGAAGTAATAGTAGAGGATATTGCAAATGTTGTTTCAACGTGGACGCGTATTCCGGTTTCTAAGCTAGCTCAAACAGAAACAGACAAACTATTGAACTTAGAAAATATTTTACATGATCGTTTAATTGGTCAAGATGAAGCAGTTGTTGCAGTTGCAAAAGCAGTTCGCCGCGCAAGAGCAGGTTTAAAAGATCCAAAGCGTCCAATCGGTTCTTTTATTTTCTTAGGACCAACTGGTGTTGGTAAAACGGAACTTGCACGCGCATTAGCAGAATCTATGTTTGGTGACGAAGATGCAATGATTCGTATTGATATGTCGGAGTACATGGAGAAACACTCTACTTCTCGTTTAGTTGGTTCTCCTCCAGGATATGTTGGATATGAAGAAGGCGGCCAGTTAACAGAAAAGGTTCGTCGCAAACCATACTCTGTTGTCTTACTTGACGAGGTGGAAAAGGCGCATCCAGATGTATTCAATATTTTACTGCAAGTGCTAGAAGATGGTCGTTTAACAGATTCAAAAGGTCGTACAGTTGATTTCCGTAATACAATTGTTATTATGACTTCTAACGTAGGTGCAGATGCATTAAAACGAAACAAACATCTTGGATTTAATGTACAAGATGAAAGTCGTGATTATGCAGATATGAAGGGTAAAGTAATGGATGAGTTGAAAAAAGCATTCCGCCCTGAGTTTTTAAACCGTATTGACGAAATTATTGTTTTCCATACATTAGAGAAGAAACATATTAAAGAAATTGTTACACTTATGGTAGAACAATTGGTCAAACGTTTAAAAGAACAAGACATTGAGTTAGAGTTAACGGATGCAGCAATTGAAGCGATTGCGGATAAGGGATTTGACCCAGAGTATGGTGCTCGTCCACTACGCCGTGCAATTCAAAAACATGTAGAAGATCGATTATCAGAGGAACTTCTTAAAGGGGTTATTGAGAAAGGTCAAAAAGTTGTTTTTGATGCAGAAGGAGAATCATTTGTCATTCGTAGTGCAGAAAAGGTAAAATAAGTATAGACAAACAAAGGGGGGCTAAACAATAGCCCTCTTTCTTGTACAAAAAGGAAATATTTTTGTTTCATATGAAAGCGAAGTGAAGTGTAAAAAACGATGGCTAAAAAGAAAACGAAATTTACATGTCAAGAATGTGGTTATCAGTCACCAAAGTATATGGGGAAGTGTCCGGGGTGCGGACAATGGAATACACTGGTGGAAGAGATGGAACCAGTTGTATCATCACGCCGTCTGAACTATGCAAGTGCAATCCAAACTGAATTAACGAAGCCTCGCCGCCTGAAAGATGTGGAAACGAAAACAGAGGCGCGTATTGAAACGAATTTTCAAGAATTTAACCGGGTGCTTGGTGGTGGAATTGTAGATGGTTCTCTCGTGCTCATAGGGGGAGATCCTGGTATTGGAAAATCAACATTATTACTGCAAATATCATCACAACTAGCAGATCGTGCTTATGATGTTTTATACATATCAGGTGAGGAATCTGCAAAACAAATTAAACTTAGGGCAGATCGTCTTCATGTAAATGGAGATAATTTATTTGTTGTATCAGAAACAGATTTACAACGAATCGCAGCATATATAGATGAAATGAATCCATCATTTGTAGTAATTGATTCTATTCAAACCATTCATTTACCGGAAGTAACTTCAGCGCCAGGAAGTGTAGCGCAAGTACGTGAATGTACAGCAGAACTTATGAAGCTTGCAAAAACGAAAGGAATCCCTATTTTTATTGTAGGGCATGTAACGAAAGAAGGAGCTATAGCTGGTCCACGTATGTTAGAGCATATGGTGGATGCCGTTCTTTATTTTGAAGGAGATCGTCATCATACATATCGAATTTTACGAGCGGTAAAAAACCGTTTTGGTTCAACCAATGAGATGGGGATTTTTGAAATGAAGGAGCTTGGCCTTTCAGAGGTGTTAAATCCTTCTGAAATTTTTCTAGAAGAAAGACCTGTGGGTGCTGCCGGTTCAACGGTTGTTGCTTCTATGGAAGGAACAAGGCCTGTTTTAGTAGAAATACAAGCATTAATTTCTCCTACAAGTTTCGGGAATCCAAGAAGAATGGCAACAGGAATTGATCATAACCGTGTTTCTCTTATTATGGCGGTACTAGAAAAAAGAGCAGGGTTATTGCTCCAAAACCAAGATGCTTATTTAAAAGTTGCTGGGGGAATTAAATTAGATGAACCAGCAGTTGATTTGGCAGTTGCTTTAAGTATCGCATCAAGTTTTCGTGATAAACCGACTTTTCCGGGTGATGCAGTCATTGGTGAAGTTGGTTTAACGGGAGAAGTTCGCCGTGTTTCTCGTATTGAACAGCGAGTGCAAGAAGCAGCAAAATTAGGATTTCAGCGTGTTATTATCCCAAGGAAGAATTTGGGTGGATGGACGATTCCAGAAGGTATTGAAGTAGTTGGAGTATCGAATATAGGAGAGGCTCTTCGATTTGCACTAGGAGGATAAGATATGGAAGAAAACAAGCAACGTTCCAAAAGTATTATTAATATTTTACAGCTTGTTGCACCAGGGACACCGCTAAGAGAAGGAATTGATAATGTGCTCCGTGCGCAAACAGGTGGCCTTATTGTACTCGGATACAACGAGCAAATTAAAAGTATTGTTGATGGAGGATTTCATATTAATTGTGCTTTTTCTCCTGCTAGTCTATACGAACTAGCAAAAATGGATGGTGCTCTTATTTTAAATGAAACGGGAAGTAAAATTTTAATCGCTAATGGACAGTTAGTACCTGATTCATCTATCGACTCTATTGAAACAGGTATGCGCCACCGAACAGCAGAGAGAGTGGCGAAGCAAACGGGTAGTCTTGTTGTTGCTATTTCACAAAGACGAAATGTAATTACGTTATATCAAGGAAACTTACGTTATACATTAAAAGATATTGGGGTTATTTTAACAAAGGCAAACCAAGCGATCCAAACATTAGAAAAATATAAAGCTGTATGGAATGAGGGCATAACGAACCTTGGTATTTTAGAGTTTGAAGAAGTGGTTACAATGTCTGAAGTTGTGCATGTACTACATAGTGTTGAAATGATGCTACGGATTAAAAATGAAATCTACAGTTACATTCATGAATTAGGAACAGAAGGAAGACTTATTCGTTTACAATTGACAGAATTGCTTGCTGACGTGGAAGCAGAGGCTGCATTATTAATTAAAGACTACTATCATGAAAAAACACAAGAGCACTATCAAGTTTTAAAAAAATTACAAGAGCTTGCGAATGCACAACTTCTAGAAGATAGCGATTTAGTGAAATTACTTGGATATTCCGGACAAATGAAATTAGAAGAAAGCATTACACCAAGAGGTTATCGGATCGCGAGTAAAATTTCTAGAGTTCCACCTCTTATTATTGAGAACTTAATTAATCGTTTTAAGAACTTACAAGGAATTTGCCGTGCAACAATTGCTGATTTGGATGATGTGGAAGGAATTGGAGAAGTACGGGCGAAAAAGATACGAGAGGGTTTAAAACGAATTCAAGAACACTTGTATATGAGCAGACACAATTAAGAATATTACATTGATTTCACAATATAGCGAAACTCAAAGATTTTTCATATATGATATGATATATTGGTAAATAAAACAAATTATAAAAAAAACACGTCCACTTTTGCACTCGACGTTTTGAGTGACGAAGTAATGGTTAATAATGAGTAGGAGGTGGTTGAATGTTAAAACGAATCGTACAGCTTTTCTTTTTAGTTATTGGAGGAGCATTGGGAATTTTTCTTATTCCAAAAGTAATCGATATGTTGGATATAGGTGCAGTTCCTTGGCTTGAAGGTTCTTATATTCGTGCAATTATTGGTGCAATCATTTTATTTTTAACAACATTTTGGCTTGTAGATTATATTGTTCAGCTTATTAAACATATTGAGGAAGCGCTTGTAAAAGCACCTGTTACAGATGTGTTATTTGGAACATTAGGATTAATCTCAGGACTAATTGTTGCGTATTTGATCTTGATTCCGATTCGCGAATTTACCATTCAGGTCATTAGTACAGTATTGCAAATCTTTTTCACGCTATTACTTGGTTACTTAGGGTTCCAAGTAGGGTTTAAAAAGAGGAACGAATTGTTAGGGTTGTTTACATTGCCGCAACGCGGAGGAAAGAAAAAAAATACGAACAATGAAAATGAGGAAGTAGAAACGCTAACTGCTGGTTGGAAAATATTGGATACTAGTGTTATTATTGATGGGCGTATTGCGGATATTTGCCAAACAAAATTTTTGGAAGGCACAATTGTCATTCCGCAATTTGTGTTAGAAGAACTACAGCATATTGCTGATTCTTCGGATGCATTAAAGCGTAATCGCGGACGAAGAGGTTTGGATATTTTAAATCGTATTCAAAAAGAGTTATCTATTCCAGTAGAAATTTATGAAGGTGATTTTGAAGATATTCAAGAAGTCGATAGTAAGCTTGTGAAGTTAGCGAAGTTAACAGGTGGCACTGTTGTTACGAATGATTTTAACTTAAATAAAGTTTCCGAATTGCAAGGTGTGACAGTTTTAAATATTAATGATTTAGCAAATGCCATTAAGCCTGTTGTACTTCCGGGTGAAGAGTTAAGCGTATACGTTGTGAAGGATGGAAAAGAGCAGAATCAAGGTGTTGCTTATTTGGACGACGGTACAATGATCGTAGTCGAAGATGGTAGAGAGCATGTTGGTTCCCAACTTGATGTACTTGTTACAAGTGTACTGCAAACATCTGCGGGCCGTATGATCTTTGCTAAGCGTAAGTTATTAGAGAAAGCGTTATAAGTAGAGGACTGCGATGATATATACATTAATTATTCCTGCAGCAGGACAAGGTAAGCGTATGGGAGCGGATAAAAATAAATTATTTTTACAAATAGATTCTGTTCCCATTATTATTCATACATTACGAGCTTTTGAAAAAGATGAACAATGTAAACAGATTATTTTAGCGATTAATGAGAGAGAGCGTTCTTACTTTGAAGAACTTCTCCAAACTTATCATATTCAAAAAGACGTTCAACTTATCCAAGGTGGAAGTGAGCGCCAGGATAGTGTATACAATGCTCTTATGTATGTAAGAGATGTAGAGTATGTACTTGTCCACGACGGGGCGCGTCCCTTTGTAACGAAAAAGATGATTGAAGATGTATTGCAAATGGCGAAAGAAAAAGGTGCTTCCATTTGTGCGGTACCTGTGAAAGATACAATTAAAAAAGTGATACATGATACTGTTGTTGAAACAGTAGAACGTTCTCAGTTGCAAGCAGTTCAAACGCCGCAAGGATTTCATGTTCCCATTCTGTTAGAGGCACATGAGAGTGCAAAACAAGCGGGTTTTCTCGGAACTGACGATGCTAGTTTGGTGGAACGCCTTCCTAAAGAGGTAGGAGTTGTAGGAGGAAGTTATCACAATATAAAGGTGACAACACCTGAAGATTTAGTGATTGCTGAAAGCTTTCTACGAGTTTTGAAAATACAATAGCAATGTTATAATAGAAAAGCTCGGTAGCTACCGAGCTTTTCTATATATATAGCAGAAACTTCAACAGGCGGAGCTTTTATATGTCCGTAAGAATGATATAAAGTTTACTAGTGTAGTTTGAGGAGGAATTGGAAATGTTTCGAATTGGACAAGGTTTTGATGTACATGCATTTGCAGAAGGAAGACCATTAATTATTGGTGGAATTACAATTCCATATGAAAAAGGATTACTTGGGCACTCTGATGCGGATGTCCTTTTACATACTATTGCTGATGCTTGTTTAGGTGCAATTGCTGCTGGTGACATCGGTAAACACTTTCCAGATACAGATCCTGCATTTAAAGATGCGGATTCAGCTGTGCTTTTGCAGAAAGTATGGGAGTTTGTTATAGAGCAAGGGTATGTACTCGGAAACTTAGATTGTACAATTATTGCCCAAAAACCAAAAATGGCACCACATATTGAAAGTATGCGCAAGAGAATTAGCGAACTATTACAAACGGACATTGAGAATGTTAATGTAAAAGCAACGACGACAGAAAAATTAGGATTTACAGGGCGAGAAGAAGGAATTGCTTCACAGGCTATTGTATTATTACAGAAAAAATAGTTGTTTTTGATTCGTAAGATGGATAATCGTATTTTTTTGGTGTACAATTAAAGAATCTGTTGACATTAAGAATGGAAGGTGTACCAACTATGGAAAAGCAAGTGAGAGTGCGCTATGCGCCAAGTCCAACAGGACACTTACATATCGGAAATGCACGTACGGCATTATTTAACTATTTATTCGCTCGTAGTCAAAACGGTAAATTTATTATCCGTATTGAAGATACAGACGTAAAGCGTAATATTGCTGGCGGCGAAGAAAGCCAATTAACGTATTTAAAATGGCTTGGCATGGACTGGGATGAAAGCATCGACGTTGGTGGTGAATATGGTCCGTACCGTCAAATGGAGCGTTTAGATATTTATAAAAAGTTATATGAAGATTTACTAGAGCGCGGCTTAGCGTATAAGTGCTATATGACAGAAGAAGAGTTAGAAGCAGAACGTGAAGGACAAATCGCTCGTGGTGAAACACCTCGTTATGCGGGTTGTCACCGTGATCTAACAGATGAGCAAGTAAAACAATTCGAGGCAGAAGGACGCATTCCAAGTATTCGTTTCCGTGTACCTGAAAACCGTGAATATGTATTTAATGATCTTGTAAAAGGAGACGTATCTTTCAACTCAAACGATTTCGGCGATTTCGTTATCGTGAAGAAAGATGGCATCCCAACTTACAACTTTGCAGTAGCGGCAGATGATCATTTCATGGAAATCTCACACGTTCTTCGTGGTGATGACCATATTTCTAATACACCAAAACAAATGATGATTTATGAAGCATTTGGTTGGGATATACCACAATTTGGTCATATGACGTTAATTGTGAATGAAAGCCGTAAAAAGTTAAGTAAACGTGATGAATCTATTATTCAATTTATTGAACAATATGAAGCGCTGGGATATCTTCCAGAAGCAATCTTTAACTTTATCGCATTACTAGGTTGGTCACCAGTAGGAGAAGAAGAAATCTTCTCTAAGGATGAGTTTATTGAAATGTTTGATGCAGCTCGTTTATCGAAATCACCGGCATTATTCGATTCTCAAAAATTAAAATGGATGAACAACCAATATATGAAAAAGCAAGACTTAGATTGCGTTGTGGAATTAAGCTTACCGCACTTAGTAAAAGCTGGTCGTGTAAGTGAAAATCCAAGTGAGCAAGAACTAGCTTGGATCCGCGATGTGATTGCTTTATATCATGATCAAATGAGCTTCGGAGCTGAAATTGTTGAGCTATCTGATATGTTCTTTAAAGATCATGTGGATTATGAAGAAGAAGGACAAGAAGTATTAAAAGGCGAACAAGTACCAGAAGTTCTTCATGCGTTTGCGGCAGAGCTAGAAGCATTAGAAGAAGTAGAACCTGCAGCAATTAAGGCAGCAATTAAAGCTGTTCAAAAGCAAACAGGTCAAAAAGGGAAAAATTTATTTATGCCAATTCGCGTTGCGACAACTGGCCAAACACACGGACCAGAACTTCCAAATGCAATTGCGCTTCTTGGAAAAGAAAAAGTTTTAAATCGTGTTCGTAAAGTAATTGGTTAACTTTTTACGGATTTAGAAATATAATAAGAATACTTCAAAATGAAATAAAAGAAAGCGACGAGAAGGAGAAGTAGAAAATCATGCTTTTCACAGAGAAAACCACCATTTGGCTGGAAGTGGTTTAAAAGCAGATTTTTGAAGTGCCCCTTTGAGTCTTCTGCTGAACAACGAATGTATTTCGAGAAACGTCATGATGACGCAAAGTAAGCAGAAGCGGTATAAACCGTTATCATGTTTAAGTTTGAGGCTTCTTTTAGCCTAAACAGAGTGGAACCGCGCTAGTAAGGCGTCTCTGTCTATAGACAGAGACGCCTTTTTCTATACCTACAGGTATGGGGGAGAGTTTTTGGTATAAATAGTCGGAAAAACTTTGTAAGGAAGTAGAAATTAAAAACCTTATTGGTTCAACTCACTATTAGTGGTAAAGAGATCCACTGATGGAAGTTTCACTTTAAACAAAAAGGGGGAACAAAAATGTTTAAGAGGCTTCGGGAGGATATTGAAGTCGTCTTTGAACAGGATCCAGCAGCGAGAAGTTACATCGAAGTGATTTTAACTTACTCTGGATTGCACGCAATTTGGGCGCATCGTATTGCACATGCCTTTTATAAACGAAAGTTTTTCTTTTTTGCTCGTGTTATCTCACAAATGAGTCGTTTTTTTACGGGTATTGAAATTCATCCGGGGGCAACAATTGGTCGTAAGTTTTTTATTGATCATGGCATGGGAGTTGTAATTGGAGAAACGTGTGAAATTGGAGATAACGTGACGATTTATCAAGGTGTTACGTTAGGCGGCACGGGAAAAGAAAAAGGGAAACGTCATCCAACAATTAAAGACAATGTGTTGATTGCGACAGGTGCGAAAGTGCTTGGATCGATTACGGTTGGAGAAAATTCTAAAGTTGGTGCTGGTTCGGTTGTGTTAAAGGAAGTACCTGCACATTCTACAGTTGTAGGTATTCCTGGTCGCGTCGTGATTCAAAATGGGATAAAAGTAGGTCAAGAATTAAATCACTGTGATCTTCCGGATCCGATTTTTGATAAGTTGAAAGCAGTGGAAGAAGAGCTCGAACAATTGAAAAAACAAATGGTAGTAAAAACAGAAAGGACGGATAAAAATGACTATTCACATTTATAATACGTTAACGCGTCAAAAAGAAAAGTTTGTTCCATTAGAAGAAAATAAAGTGAAAATGTATGTATGCGGACCAACCGTATATAACTACATTCATATCGGTAACGCAAGACCGGCAATTGTGTTTGATACAGTGCGCCGTTATATGGAACACCGTGGTTACGATGTGCAATATATATCTAATTTCACGGATGTAGATGATAAGCTGATTAAAGTTGCTAATGAATTAGGAGAAGATGTTCCAACAATTGCAGATCGCTTTGTCAACGCGTATTTTGAAGATGTAACTGCATTAGGTTGCAAACGTGCAACGGTTCATCCTCGTGTAATGGAGAATATGGATATTATCATTGAGTTTATTCAAGAGCTTGTGAATAAGGGATATGCATATGAATCTGAAGGCGATGTGTATTATAAAACGAAAGAATTTAAGGAATACGGTAAACTATCGCATCAACCAATTGTAGATTTGCGTCATGGTGCCCGCATTGAAATTGGTGAAAAGAAACAAGATCCGCTAGACTTCGCATTATGGAAAGCTGCTAAAGAAGGGGAAATTTTCTGGGATAGTCCATGGGGAGAAGGGCGTCCAGGTTGGCATATTGAATGCTCGGCGATGGCACGTAAATATTTAGGTGATACAATTGATATTCATGCTGGTGGACAGGATTTAGCATTTCCGCATCACGAAAATGAAATTGCACAATCAGAAGCGTTGACTGGAAAAGCATTTGCACGTTACTGGATGCATAATGGATATATTAATATTAATAATGAAAAAATGTCTAAATCACTTGGTAACTTTGTCCTAGTTCACGATATTATCAAGCAGTACGATCCACAATTAATTCGTTTCTTTATGTTATCTGTGCACTATCGCCATCCAATTAACTTTAGTGAAGAATTATTACAGCATACAAATAACGGATTAGAGCGCATTGAAACAGCTTATGGTAATTTAAAGCATCGTATGGAAAGTAGTACTGATTTAACGGATCATAATGAGAAATGGTTAGATGAGATGGAGAAATTCCAAGCTGCATTTGAAGCAGCGATGGATGATGACTTTAATACAGCAAATGCAGTAACAGAGTTATATAACTTAGCAAATCATGCAAATCAATATTTATTAGAACAGCATACATCAAAAACAGTGATTGCGGCGTATGTAAAACAGTTTGAAACGCTATTTGGAATTTTAGGATTAGAATTAACGAAAGAAGAATTGCTTGATGAAGAAATTGAAGCACTAATCCAAAAGCGTATTGAGGCTCGTAAAAATCGTGATTTTGCACTATCTGATCAAATTCGCGATGAATTAAAAGATCGTAACATTATTTTAGAAGATACACCACAAGGTACAAGATGGAAAAGAGGCTAAACATGATTGATGCAAAGCAATTAAATAGTTTAGCGTTAGCATATATGGGTGATGCGGTATATGAACAATATATCCGCTATCACCTGCTTCAAAAAGGAACAGTTCGTCCACATCAATTACATCGTTTGGGGACAAGCTTTGTTTCTGCAAAAGCGCAAGCGAAAGTTGTTCATCATTTACTAGAGACAGCATTTCTTACTGAAGAAGAGGAAGCTGTATTAAGAAGAGGACGCAATGCAAAATCAGGTTCTATTCCGAAAAATACAGATGTACAAACATATCGATATAGTACTGCTTTTGAGGCGCTGATTGGATATCATTATTTATTAAATGATCAGACACGAATAGAAGAGATTGTATTTGAAGCAATTCGTGTATTAGAGGATAAGGAAGGAGGCGCGTGAGCGTGAACAGTGAATATATTATTGGACGTAACCCTGTAATTGAAGCATTAAGAGCAGGTCGTGATATTAATAAGATTTGGATTGCAGAAGGTGCTGTGAAAGGGCAAGTGCAAATTGTACTAGCATTAGCGAAAGAAAACAAAATTTTAGTACAGAATTCACCGAAGAAAAAATTAGATCAACTTGTAGAGGGGAATCATCAAGGTGTAATCGCACAAGTGGCAGCATATGAATATGCGGACCTAGAGGATTTATTTGCGTTGGCGGCTAAGCGGAATGAAGACCCATTTTTCTTAATTCTTGATGAGATTGAAGATCCACACAACTTAGGCTCTATTATGCGTACGGCAGATGCAGTAGGAGCCCATGGTATTATTATTCCAAAGCGCAGGGCGGTTGGTTTAACAGCGGCGGTTGCAAAGGCTTCGACAGGAGCGATTGAGTATGTTCCAGTAGCTCGTGTTACAAATTTATCGAGAACGATTGATGAATTAAAAGAGCGCGGGCTTTGGATTGCAGGCACAGACGCAAAAGGGAAAGATGACTACCGTAATTTAGATGGAAAGATGCCAATTGGTTTAGTGATTGGTAGTGAGGGGAAAGGTATGAGCCGTCTTATCGGTGAGAAATGTGACTTCTTGATTCATCTACCAATGGCTGGTAAAGTTACATCCTTAAATGCTTCAGTTGCTGCTAGCTTGTTAATGTATGAAGTGTATCGGAAACGTCACCCAATCGGTGAATAAAAATGAATGATATTTTAATCGTTGACGGTTACAATATTATCGGAGCTTGGGCAGACTTGAAAAAACTACGGGATGTAGACTTACAAGCTTCGCGAGACTCGCTTATTGATAAAATGGCAGATTATCAAGGGTATACAGGCACGAAAGTAATGATTGTTTTTGATGCGTATTCTGTTTATGGAATTGAAAAGAAGATGAAACAAGCGTCTGTAGATGTAATCTTTACAAGGAAAAACCAAACGGCGGATGAAAAAATTGAGCAACTCGCAATTGAGCTGCGCAATATTAATACACGTATTTATGTTGCGACGTCTGATTACACAGAGCAGTGGGCCATTTTTGGGCAGGGTGCTCTGCGTAAATCGGCGCGTGAGTTAGAGATAGAAGTTCAGGCGATGGAACGAAGAGTACGTCATGAAACGAAGAAAACGAAAGAAGAACAACCGGCAATGCGGACGATATTTAGTGAAGAAGTTACAGAAAAATTAGAAAAATTAAGACGAGGAGGGCGTTGAAACATTGACGCTCTTCAAGTGTTTACTGTATAATATTGCTAAATAATTAGCGGTCGGAGGGATCAGATTGGAAACAGACTTCGTAAGCGGCAACAATGTTACATTTAGTGATTTAGAGGATGAAGAGATAGTTGAATTAGTACGACAAGGTAATGTTGATGCACTAGAGTATTTAATTCATAAGTACAAAAATTTTGTTCGTGCAAAATCAAGATCTTACTTTTTGGTTGGCGCTGATCGTGAAGATATTATTCAAGAAGGTATGATTGGATTATTTAAAGCGATTCGTGATTATAAAGAGGACAAGCTGTCTTCCTTTAAAGCTTTTGCGGAATTGTGTATTACACGTCAAATTATCACCGCGATTAAAACAGCGACAAGACAAAAACATATTCCTTTAAATTCATATGTTTCTTTAGATAAACCAATTTATGATGAAGAATCTGATCGAACTCTGTTAGATGTTATATCTGAAGCGAAGATGACGGATCCTGAAGAAATGATTATTAGTCAGGAAGAGTATGTTGATATAGAATTAAAAATATCTGAATTATTAAGCGATTTAGAAAGAAAGGTGCTTTCTTTATATTTAGATGGAAGATCGTATCAAGAGATTTCAGAGCAATTGAATCGCCATGTAAAATCCATTGATAATGCCCTGCAACGAGTGAAAAGGAAGCTTGAGCGTTATATGGAAATGAGAGAAACGGCAACTGTTCACTCACCTTCACTCAAACGTTAAGATGTTTAAATAGTTGGTTTTTTAAAAATGTATTAGGTTAATGGAGAAATATAAAAGAGAGGTTTTTTTCCTCTCCTTCTCTTTTTACGGTAAGGCGGGGAGTGTCATTGACATTGTCTTTTATTGTATGATACATTTTTAAAGAAATAATGTTACAAGGTTGGTGTAACAGATGAGAAAAAAGGTTGTACTCGCATGTGAAAAGTGCAATAATCGAAACTATTCCACAATGAAAGATACAAGCTCAGTAGAGCGTCTTGAGATAAAAAAATTTTGCAAAACGTGTAATGCGCACATGATTCATAAGGAAACAAAATAAATAATTGTAATTATGCACTGGAGGTCCCGGAAATGCGTTTGACGAACTTTTTTGGCGATGTAGGTCGCGAAATGAAAAAAGTAAGCTGGCCGAAAAAAGATGAATTAATCCGTTCGACACTTACCGTAATTGCAACAGTTGCTTTCTGTGCAATTTTCTTTGCGGTAGTGGATATGGGGATTTCTTCTTTAATTCGTTTAATTCTTGAATAAGAAGCGCTAATACATGATATAATGTTAATGTTATTTATATGAACTGTGTAAAAGCCCGGTGAACGGGTTTTTTCATTTGTACGAAAAAATGTACGTCAGGGAGGGAAGGACGGTCGTCCTAAATTAATGGAAAAACGTTGGTATGTTGTCCATACTTATTCTGGATATGAAAATAAAGTAAAAACAAACCTAGAGAAACGCGTAGAATCAATGGCTATGCAAGATAAAATTTTCCGTGTTATTGTTCCAGAGGAAACAGAAGTAGAAATGAAAAACGGAAAAGAAAAAATAACAAAGAGGAAAGTATTTCCTGGCTACGTGTTGGTAGAAATCATCATGACAGATGATTCTTGGTATGTTGTTCGCAATACACCAGGTGTAACAGGATTTGTTGGATCTTCTGGATCGGGTTCGAAGCCATCTCCGTTATTAGAAGAAGAAGTAGTTACAATCTTAAAACATATGGGAATGGAAAATGAAGTAGTTGACTTTGACTTTGAACTTCATGAGACTGTACGTGTGAACGAAGGTCCATTTGCGAATTATACAGGTGCTATTAATGAAATTGACCTAGAAAAACAAAGAGTAACAGTACTTGTTGATATGTTTGGTCGCGAAACTTCAGTTGAGCTAGATTTCCACCAAATTGAAAAATTATAAAATGAAACTTGAAATGAATTGTAAAAAGTGATAATATCTTTTAAGTCAGTACGTCTTCGGATACGGAGACGTTTTTTGAAAAAGATTTTATCGCTAAAGATAAAATATGAAGTGGGAGGGCAAATCACTGCCCAATTGACCACATCACGGACTTAAGGAGGTGTGTCTCGTGGCTAAAAAGGTAATTAAAATGGTAAAACTTCAAATTCCTGCAGGTAAAGCTAACCCAGCTCCACCAGTTGGTCCAGCATTAGGACAAGCGGGTGTTAACATCATGGGCTTCTGTAAAGAGTTCAACGCTCGTACAGCAGATCAAGCTGGTCTAATCATTCCTGTTGAAATTACAGTATTTGAAGACCGTTCATTCACTTTCATTACTAAAACTCCTCCTGCTGCTGTTCTTCTTAAGAAAGTAGCTGGTATTGAGTCTGGTTCTGGTGAACCAAACCGTAATAAAGTGGCAACTGTTAAGCGTGATAAGGTTCGCGAAATCGCTGAAACTAAAATGCCTGACCTAAACGCTGCTAGCGTAGAAGCTGCAATGCGTATGGTTGAAGGTACTGCACGCAGTATGGGCATTGTTATCGAAGACTAATTCGATTTGTTTTTTTGTAAAAGAGGTTGCGGGTCTGGAATTCCAATTCGCAACCTTTATTATCGTAAATGAGTGTCATTTTTTAAATAAAAGGATGGGCGCACATCCTCGATTGTATCGAAAAGAAGGCGTAAACGTGGGAGGTTATTCCGCTAAAACCACATCGAGGAGGAAATAAAAATGGCTAAAAGAGGTAAAAAGTACGTAGAAGCTGCGAAGCTTGTTGATCGTACAACTGCTTACTCTGCAACAGAGGCAGTAGAATTAGTAAAGAAAACAAACACAGCTAAATTTGATGCAACTGTAGAAGCTGCATTTCGTTTAGGTGTTGACCCTAAGAAAGCTGACCAACAAATTCGTGGTGCAGTTGTTCTTCCACACGGTACTGGTAAAGTACAGCGTGTATTAGTATTCGCTAAAGGCGAAAAACTAAAAGAAGCTGAAGCTGCTGGAGCTGACTTCGTAGGTGATACAGACTACATCAACAAAATCCAACAAGGTTGGTTTGACTTTGACGTAGTAGTAGCAACTCCTGATATGATGGGTGAAGTTGGTAAACTTGGTCGTGTATTAGGACCTAAAGGTTTAATGCCAAACCCTAAAACTGGAACAGTTACTTTCGACGTAACAAAAGCAGTTAACGAAATCAAAGCTGGTAAAGTAGAATACCGCGTTGATAAAGCTGGTAACATTCATGTGCCAATCGGTAAAGTATCTTTCGAAGATGCAAAATTAGTTGAAAACTTAGAGACAGTTGCTGATGCTCTTCTAAAAGCTAAGCCAGCTGCTGCAAAAGGTACTTACATGAAGAACGTAACAGTTGCTTCTACAATGGGACCTGGCGTACGTGTTGAAGTTTCTACTATTGCGTAAAAATTGGAAGTTGACTTCGTGAAGAAGTTTTAATATAATCATTTATGTTGTGAATTTAAATAGTGTACCGTAGACAGTAGGCGCCAATGCGGCTTAATTTCCTACCTAGGTGTGAATATACGAAACGGAATTTTTTTCTGTGACTATATGCCTCCATGTCTACAATTGGGCATGGGGGTTTTTTAGTGCACTTTCGGTACATCTTCTATATAATCTACAGGAGGTGTAATAACATGAGCAAAGCAATCGAATCTAAACAACAAGTTGTAACTGAAATCGCTGAAAAACTTCGCGATAGTAAATCTACAATCGTTGTTGACTACCGTGGTTTAACAGTATCTGAAGCAACTGAATTACGTAAAAACTTACGTGAAGCTGGCGTTGAGTTCAAAGTTTACAAAAACTCTTTAACTCGTCGTGCTGCAGAAGCTGCTGAAATGGCTGAGTTAAATGAATTCTTAACGGGACCAAACGCAATCGCGTTCAGTAACGAGGATGTAATTGCTCCTGCGAAAGTATTAAACGACTTCGCTAAGGATCATGAAGCTTTAGAAATTAAAGCAGGCGTAATCGAAGGTAAACTTGTATCACTTGATGAGGTTAAAGCTATCGCTACTCTTCCATCACGTGAAGGCTTACTTTCTATGCTTCTTAGCGTTCTTCAAGCTCCAATGCGTGGTCTTGCAATCGCTACTAAAGCAGTTGCAGATCAAAAAGAAGAGCAAGGCGCTTAATTTTTCAAAAGATAATTACGTGTTATCGATAAAACAATAAGAACCTAATTAAGGGAGGATATTTACAATGACTAAAGAACAAATCATTGAAGCAGTTAAATCTATGACTGTATTAGAACTTAACGACTTAGTAAAAGCTATCGAGGAAGAATTCGGCGTAACTGCTGCTGCTCCTGTAGCTGTAGCTGGTGGCGCTGGTGAAGCTGCTGCTGAGCAAACTGAATTTGATGTTGTACTTGCTAGCGCAGGCGCACAAAAAATCAAAGTTATCAAAGTTGTTCGTGAAATCACTGGTCTTGGCTTAAAAGAAGCTAAAGAAGTAGTTGACAACACTCCAAAAGCAGTTAAAGAAGGCGTTTCTAAAGAAGAAGCTGAAGAAATCAAAGCTAAACTTGAAGAAGTTGGCGCTGCTGTAGAAGTTAAGTAATTAACTTTTGAAGCTTTTGAAAAAAGCTCGCTCTCAAGCGAGCTTTTTTTTTAACCGTAAAGAAAAGAGGTGGCCATATGGCAGACCATTATTTTTCTAACGACCCCTCTAGTAAAAGTGATCGTAAACAATGGGAATATACATTGAGAGGATCGCGTTTTGTTTTCTTATCAGACCGTGGGGTGTTTTCGAAAAACGAAGTGGACTTCGGTTCTCGTCTTTTAATTGAAGCGTTTCAGATGCCAGATGCCCAAGGTGATGTATTAGATGTTGGGTGTGGATATGGCCCGATTGGTTTATCTCTAGCGAAGGAGTTCCAAGAGCGTGTGGTTCACATGGTGGATGTGAATGAAAGGGCACTTGGGCTTGCGAAAGAAAATGCTGCTAATAACCGAATTGAAAATATCCAGATTTATCAAAGTAGTGTATATGAAAATGTAAAAGGTCAATACGCTGCTATTTTATCTAATCCGCCAATTCGTGCAGGGAAACAAGTCGTGCATGAAATTCTAGAAAAAGCAGTGGAGTATCTTGTACCAGGCGGCGAGCTTTGGATTGTGATTCAGAAAAAACAAGGTGCACCATCTGCGATGAAAAAATTAGAAGAAGTGTTCGATTTTGTGGAAGTCGCAGAAAAGAAAAAAGGGTATTATATCATAAAATCAAAAAAACGTTGACGGTTATTTTTGGTTGTGTTAACATTATAAAATGCCAATATATGATTTTCTGCGTTGAGAACAATGTATATTTTTGCTTCTCTTGGAAAAGATAGTAAAATCAGCAGATTATGAAACAGAATGATGGTTTTCTTTTAGAAGCCATTTTTCTTTTTTGAGCAGGTAGAAACACTCAACGTATCTATCTTTTTAGAGAAAAAAGGCTACGTAATTTGCGTTAGTCGTATTTAGTTGTGATTTTGCACATTTTTGTGTATTTATAATACTCTTGATTTGAGGGGTGAAGCAGTTGACAGGTCAACTAGTTCAATACGGACGACACCGCCAACGAAGAAGTTATGCCCGTATTAGTGAGGTTTTAGAATTACCAAATCTTATCGAAATTCAAACCTCTTCTTATCAGTGGTTTCTTGATGAGGGTTTGCGAGAAATGTTCCAAGACATTTCTCCGATTGAAGACTTTACGGGAAATCTATCGCTTGAGTTTATCGACTACAGTTTAGGTGAACCGAAATATTCTGTAGAAGAATGTAAAGAGCGTGATGTGACGTATGCAGCACCACTTCGTGTAAAAGTGCGTCTAATCAATAAAGAAACTGGTGAAGTGAAAGAACAAGATGTGTTCATGGGGGATTTCCCGCTCATGACAGAGACAGGAACATTCGTAATTAACGGTGCAGAACGCGTTATTGTTTCTCAGTTAGTTCGTTCACCAAGCGTATACTACAGCGGCAAAGTGGACAAAAACGGAAAACGCGGATTTACTGCTACTGTAATTCCAAACCGCGGAGCTTGGTTGGAGTATGAAACAGATGCTAAGGATGTTGTTTATGTGCGTATCGACCGTACGCGCAAACTACCTGTAACTGTTTTGTTACGCGCATTAGGGTTTGGCTCTGATCAAGAAATCACCGAGCTTATAGGTGATAACGAATACTTAAGCAATACGCTAGAAAAGGATAACACGGATAGCACAGAAAAAGCATTGCTTGAAATTTATGAGCGTCTACGTCCAGGTGAACCACCAACAGTAGAAAATGCGAAGAGCTTGCTTGTTTCTCGTTTCTTCGATCCAAAACGTTATGATCTAGCAAATGTAGGTCGCTACAAAATTAATAAGAAATTACACATTAAAAACAGATTGTTTAACCAACGTTTAGCTGAAACTTTAGTGGATCCTGAAACAGGTGAAATTTTAGCGGCAGAAGGAACAATCTTAGATCGTCGCACATTAGATCGCATGTTACCTTACTTAGAAAAGAATATTGGCTTTAAAACAGCGAAGCCGATAGGCGGAGTGGTAGAAGGCAATGTTGAATTACAATCTATTAAAATTTATGCTCCAGATGCAGATGGAGAGCGTTCTATCAATATCATTGGTAACGCGAACATTGATCGCGAAGTAAAACATATTACACCAGGCGATATTATTGCATCTATTAGCTATTTCTTTAACCTTCTATACAAAGTAGGAGACACAGACGATATTGACCATTTAGGAAACCGTCGTCTACGTTCTGTAGGTGAATTGTTACAAAACCAATTCCGTATCGGTCTTTCTCGTATGGAGCGTGTTGTTCGTGAGAGAATGTCGATTCAAGATACAAATGCAATTACACCACAAGCGTTAATTAACATTCGCCCGGTTATTGCATCTATTAAAGAGTTTTTCGGAAGCTCGCAGTTATCTCAGTTTATGGATCAAACAAACCCATTAGCAGAGTTAACGCATAAACGAAGACTATCTGCATTAGGACCTGGTGGTTTAACGCGTGAGCGCGCTGGCTTTGAAGTGCGTGACGTTCACTACTCTCACTATGGTCGTATGTGTCCAATTGAAACGCCAGAGGGACCAAACATCGGTTTGATTAACTCTTTATCTTCATTTGCGAAAGTAAATGAATTTGGCTTCATTGAAACACCATACCGTCGTGTTGATCCAGAAACTGGACGTGTAACAACACGTGTAGATTATTTAACAGCTGATGAACAAGATAACTATGTTGTTGCCCAAGCAAACGCACGTTTATCTGAAGATGGAGATTTCCTTGATGAGGATGTTGTAGCGCGTTTCCGCGATGAGAACGTTGTAGTAAAACGCGAACGTATTGACTACATGGATATCTCTCCGAAACAGGTTGTGTCTGCTGCGACAGCTTGTATTCCGTTCTTAGAAAACGATGACTCGAACCGTGCGCTAATGGGTGCGAACATGCAGCGTCAAGCGGTTCCACTTATGAACCCAGAATCTCCAATTGTAGGTACTGGTATGGAGTACGTATCAGCGAAAGACTCAGGTGCTGCGGTAATCTGTAAACATCCTGGTATCGTTGAACGCGTAGAAGCTCGCGAAGTTTGGGTACGTCGTTACATCGAAGTAGACGGCCAAAAAGTAAAAGGTGATTTAGATCGCTATAAAATGTTAAAATTCATCCGTTCTAACCAAGGAACTTGTTACAACCAACGCCCAATCGTAAGTGTTGGCGATGAAGTTGTAAAAGGTGAGATTCTTGCAGACGGTCCTTCTATGGAAAAAGGTGAACTTGCACTTGGTCGTAACGTGCTTGTTGGCTTTATGACATGGGATGGTTATAACTACGAGGATGCGATCATTATGAGTGAGCGCCTTGTAAAAGATGATGTGTATACTTCTATTCATATTGAAGAATATGAATCTGAAGCTCGTGATACGAAGCTAGGACCAGAAGAAATTACACGAGACATTCCAAACGTAGGGGAAGATGCACTTCGCAACCTTGATGAGCGCGGTATTATCCGCATCGGTGCAGAAGTAAAAGACGGAGACCTTCTTGTTGGTAAAGTAACGCCAAAAGGTGTAACGGAATTAACAGCAGAAGAGCGTCTATTGCATGCAATCTTCGGTGAGAAAGCTCGTGAAGTACGTGATACATCACTACGCGTACCACATGGTGGTGGCGGTATTATCTTAGACGTAAAAGTATTCAACCGTGAAGATGGCGATGAATTACCACCAGGTGTGAATCAACTTGTACGTGCATATATCGTTCAAAAACGTAAAATTTCTGAAGGTGACAAGATGGCCGGTCGTCACGGTAACAAAGGTGTTATCTCCCGTATTTTACCGGAAGAAGATATGCCTTATTTACCAGATGGCACACCAATCGATATCATGTTAAACCCATTAGGGGTACCATCTCGTATGAATATCGGTCAGGTGTTAGAGCTTCATCTTGGTATGGCAGCAAGATATCTTGGTATCCACGTTGCAACACCAGTATTCGATGGCGCTCGCGAGGAAGATGTATGGGGAACAATCGAAGAAGCTGGTATGGCACGTGATGCAAAGACAATTCTATACGATGGACGTACTGGTGAACCATTCGACAACCGTGTATCTGTTGGTGTCATGTACATGATTAAACTTGCACACATGGTTGATGATAAACTTCATGCTCGTTCTACTGGACCATACTCACTTGTAACGCAACAACCTCTTGGAGGTAAAGCACAGTTTGGTGGACAACGTTTCGGTGAGATGGAGGTTTGGGCACTTGAAGCTTACGGTGCTGCTTATACTCTTCAAGAAATCTTAACAGTTAAGTCCGATGATGTTGTTGGTCGTGTGAAAACGTACGAATCGATTGTAAAAGGCGAAAACGTTCCAGAACCAGGTGTTCCTGAATCATTCAAAGTATTGATTAAGGAATTACAAAGCTTAGGTATGGATGTTAAGATGATGTCTAGCGACGATACTGAAATTGAAATGCGTGATACTGATGACGATGATGATCATCAATCTGCAGATAAATTAAATGTCGAAGTTGAGACAACGAAGGAATAATTGGGATAACCTGTAGACTAAAAGGGAGGTAGGCCCCTTGATAGATGTAAACAACTTTGAATATATGAAGATTGGACTTGCATCACCAGACAAAATTCGCTCTTGGTCATATGGGGAAGTTAAAAAACCCGAGACGATTAACTATCGTACATTGAAACCAGAGAAAGACGGTTTGTTCTGTGAGCGTATTTTCGGTCCAACAAAAGACTGGGAATGTCATTGTGGTAAATATAAACGTGTCCGTTATAAAGGTGTAGTTTGTGATCGATGCGGCGTTGAAGTAACGCGTGCGAAAGTTCGTCGTGAACGTATGGGTCATATCGAATTAGCTGCTCCTGTATCTCATATTTGGTATTTCAAAGGTATCCCAAGCCGCATGGGACTTGTCTTAGACATGTCCCCTCGCGCGCTTGAAGAAGTAATTTATTTCGCTTCTTATGTGGTAACAGAAAGCGGTGATACACCGCTTGATAAGAAGCAACTTCTTTCGGAGAAGGAATACCGTGCGTATCGCGACAGATACGGAAACTCTTTCCAAGCTTCTATGGGCGCAGAGGCGATTAAGAAGTTATTACAAGATATCGATTTAGATAAAGAAGTAGACTTCTTAAAAGAAGAGTTAAAAACAGCACAAGGACAACGTCGTACTCGTGCGATTAAACGTCTAGAAGTATTAGAAGCATTCCGTAACTCTGGAAACGAACCATCTTGGATGATTCTAGATGTTCTTCCAGTTATCCCACCAGAGCTTCGTCCAATGGTACAGTTAGATGGTGGACGTTTTGCAACTTCTGACTTAAACGACTTATACCGTCGTGTAATTAACCGTAACAATCGTTTAAAACGTTTATTAGACTTAGGTGCACCAAGCATCATCGTCCAAAACGAAAAGCGTATGTTACAAGAAGCAGTAGATGCTTTAATCGATAATGGTCGTCGCGGCCGTCCAGTTACTGGACCTGGTAACCGTCCATTAAAATCTCTTTCTCATATGTTAAAAGGTAAGCAAGGACGCTTCCGTCAAAACTTATTAGGTAAACGTGTTGACTACTCTGGTCGTTCCGTTATCGTTGTAGGACCGAACTTGAAAATGTACCAATGCGGTCTGCCAAAAGAAATGGCGCTTGAATTGTTCAAACCTTTTGTAATGAAAGAGTTGGTAGGAAAAGGATTAGCACACAACATTAAGAGTGCTAAACGTAAAATCGAGCGAGTACAACCTGAAGTTTGGGACGTTTTAGAGTCTGTAATTAAAGAACACCCTGTACTTCTAAACCGTGCTCCAACACTTCACCGTCTTGGTATTCAAGCGTTTGAACCTACATTAGTAGAAGGTCGTGCAATTCGTCTTCATCCACTTGTATGTACTGCATACAACGCGGATTTTGACGGTGACCAAATGGCGGTTCACGTTCCGTTATCATCAGAAGCACAAGCAGAAGCTCGTCTTCTTATGTTAGCTGCACAAAATATCTTGAACCCGAAAGACGGAAAACCAGTTGTTACACCATCTCAGGATATGGTATTAGGTAACTACTACCTAACGCTTGAACGTGCAGATGCAATTGGTGAAGGTATGATTTTCAAAGATACGAACGAAGCATTAATTGCATACCAAAACGGATATGTACACTTGCATACTCGTGTTGCTGTTGCAGCAAGCTCTGTAAACAACGAAACGTTTACAGAAGAGCAAAACAGCAAGCTGTTGTTAACAACAGTTGGTAAGTTAATATTCAATGAAATCTTACCGAAATCATTCCCTTACATTAATGAACCAACAAAAACAAACTTGGAGAAAGAAACTCCAGTGGAATACTTTGTTGAAAAAGGCGCTAACGTAAGAGAAATTATTGCTAGTCGCGAAGAAGTGGCACCATTTAGCAAGAAAATTCTTGGTAATATCATTGCTGAAGTATTTAAACGTTTCAAAATTACTGAAACATCTCGCATGCTTGACCGCATGAAAAATCTAGGATTTAAATACTCTACAAAAGCTGGTATTACAGTTGGTGTGGCGGATATCCTTGTATTAGGTGAAAAACAAGAAATCTTGCATGAAGCGCAAGCAAAAGTAGATACAGTAATTAAGCAATTCCGTCGCGGTTTAATTACAGAGGAAGAACGTTATGATCGTGTTATCTCTATTTGGAGTAATGCAAAAGATGTTATCCAAGGAAAACTGATGAAAACCTTAGATAAGCGCAACCCGATCTTCATGATGAGTGACTCTGGTGCCCGTGGTAACGCATCGAACTTCACTCAGCTTGCTGGTATGCGTGGTTTGATGGCTAACCCATCTGGTCGTATTATCGAACTTCCAATCAAATCAAGTTTCCGCGAAGGTTTAACGGTACTCGAGTACTTCATCTCTACACACGGTGCGCGTAAAGGTCTTGCCGATACAGCACTTAAGACTGCGGACTCTGGTTACTTAACACGTCGTCTTGTTGACGTTGCACAAGATGTTATCGTTCGTGAAGACGATTGTGGAACAGACCGCGGCTTATTAATCGGTGCAATTAAAGAAGGAAACGAAATTATCGAGTCCTTATACGATCGTCTTGTAGGACGTTTCGCAAGAAAAACTTTGAAGCATCCAGAAACAGGCGAAGTGTTAGTTCGTGAAAATGAATTAATTACAGAAGATATTGCTCATATCATTGAAAAAGCAGGCGTTGAACAGTTGTACATCCGTTCTGCATTTACATGTAACACACGCCACGGCGTATGTAAGAAATGTTACGGTCGTAACTTAGCTACTGGCACAGATGTAGAAGTGGGCGAAGCGGTTGGTATTATCGCAGCTCAATCTATCGGTGAGCCAGGTACACAGTTAACGATGCGTACATTCCATACCGGTGGGGTTGCTGGAGACGATATCACACAAGGTTTACCACGTATTCAAGAGATTTTCGAAGCGCGTAATCCGAAAGGTCAAGCGGTTATCAGTGAAATCGACGGTGTTGTTGCAGCGGTTAACGATGTGAAAGATCGCCAAGAAGTTGTTGTACAAGGTGATGTAGAAGCTCGTACGTATACAATTCCTTATGGCGCTCGTCTAAAAGTAGCTCCAGGACACCGCATTGAACACGGTAAAGAACTTACAGAAGGTTCTATCGATCCGAAAGAATTACTGAAAGTAACAGATATTACAGCAGTCCAAGAATACCTGCTTCGTGAAGTGCAAAAAGTATACCGTATGCAAGGGGTAGAAATTGGTGATAAACACGTTGAAGTAATGGTTCGTCAAATGCTTCGCAAAGTTCGTGTAATCGATGCTGGTGAAACAGATGTATTACCAGGAACATTACTGGATATTCATCAGTTCACAGATGCAAATGCGAAAGTGTTGCTTAAAGGTAAACAACCAGCAACAGCACGTCCAATCCTTCTTGGTATTACAAAGGCTTCACTTGAAACAGATTCATTCTTATCTGCAGCATCATTCCAGGAAACAACTCGTGTGTTAACTGATGCGGCAATTAAAGGTAAGCGCGATGAACTTCTTGGCCTGAAAGAAAATGTTATTATCGGTAAACTTGTTCCGGCTGGTACAGGTATGAATCATTACCGCAGAGTAGATCTTGTAAAAACAGCAAAAGAAGAAATAAATGTAGAAGATGACGAGGTTTACGTAGAAAGCTAAAATTTTCCGTCGTAAATTTTGTATAAAAACAGATAATCCTAGTTGACATTATGCAATGCGAAATGTTAATATAAGCAAGGTTGCTCCTAAATAAACGTTGAATGTAATTCAACACGGTACAGTTAGAACGTTGCAGTAGCTTTTGCGATGTAACATAACGTACTTTTTAAAAACTGGATCTCAACATGAAAATGAATGAGATGCGGTAGGAGCTTCAGCGATAGGAATAACAAGTTAAAACTGTTTTTGTGAGGAGAGAGCATTTGCTCTCCCTTGCAAAAACTTTGTTTTCAACTAATAATGAACCACCTGGATATGTGGTCATACAAACATGCGAAGGGAGGATAAATTAATGCCTACTATTAACCAATTAGTGAGAAATGGACGTACTGATAAAGTATGGAAATCTAAATCACCTGCGTTAAACAAAGGTTTCAACTCTTTAAAGAAAAAAGCAACTGATATCTCTGCACCTCAAAAACGTGGTGTATGTACTCGTGTTGGTACAATGACTCCAAAGAAACCGAACTCAGCGTTACGTAAATACGCTCGTGTACGTTTAACAAATGGTATCGAGGTTACTGCTTACATCCCAGGTATCGGTCATAACCTACAAGAACACAGCGTAGTATTAATTCGCGGTGGTCGTGTAAAAGACTTACCAGGGGTACGTTACCACATCGTTCGTGGTGCGCTTGACACAGCTGGTGTTGACAAACGTATGCAAGGACGTTCTAAATATGGTACTAAGAGACCAAAACCTGCTAAGAAATAATAAAACTGAACTGAAAGGAGGAACTCAATATGCCTCGTAAAGGACCTGTTGCGAAACGTGACGTGTTACCAGATCCAATGTACAATTCTAAACTTGTAACACGCCTAATCAACAAAATGATGGTTGACGGTAAAAAAGGTAAATCTCAAACAATTCTTTATAATGCGTTCGATATCGTTCGTGAACGTACTGGTAACGAACCAATGGAAGTATTCGAGCAAGCTCTTAAGAACATCATGCCTGTTCTTGAAGTACGCGCTCGTCGTGTTGGTGGTGCTAACTACCAAGTTCCGGTTGAGGTTCGTCCAGAACGCCGTACAACTTTAGGTCTTCGCTGGTTAGTAAACTACGCTCGTCTTCGTGGTGAAAAAACTATGGAAGAGCGTCTAGCTTACGAAATCTTAGATGCAGCTAACAACAGTGGTGCATCTGTTAAGAAACGTGAAGACACTCACAAAATGGCAGAAGCTAACAAAGCATTTGCTCATTACCGTTGGTAGGATTCAACGAAAAATAACTATAAGCATAAACCGCTTTATTTGTCGCTTATGGAAGTGTGGAGAGGGAGAATTCCTCTCCCTTTCAATGGGCGCTCGTTTTACATAATGAGGGTACTAGACATACTGACATATGTAACAAAATAAAGTGGCTTTTTTGCTACTTAAAATAAAAAAATCCAATCCATATTAGGAAGGAGAAAGACACCAAATGACAAGAGAGTTCTCCTTAAAAAACACTCGTAATATTGGTATCATGGCTCACATCGATGCTGGTAAAACAACAGCAACTGAGCGTATCTTGTACTATACAGGACGTATTCACAAAATCGGTGAAACTCACGAAGGTGCATCTCAGATGGACTGGATGGAGCAAGAGCAAGAGCGTGGTATCACAATTACTTCTGCGGCAACTACAGCTCAATGGAAAGGTCATCGTGTAAACATCATTGACACTCCAGGACACGTAGATTTCACTGTAGAAGTAGAACGTTCTTTACGCGTACTTGATGGCGCGGTAGCGGTACTTGACGCGCAATCTGGCGTAGAACCACAAACAGAAACTGTTTGGCGTCAAGCTACTACTTACGGTGTACCACGTATCGTGTTCGTTAACAAAATGGACAAGATTGGTGCAGACTTCTTATATTCTGTAGGAACAATTCATGACCGTTTACAAGCAAACGCACATCCAATTCAGTTACCAATCGGTGCTGAGGATGAGTTTACGGGAATTATCGACCTAGTAGAAGAGTGTGCATACATGTATGCAAACGACTTAGGAACAGATATCCAACGTGTTGAAATTCCTGCAGAACATAAAGAATTAGCTGATGAATACCGCGGAAAACTTATCGAAGCGGTAGCAGAGCTTGATGAAGAAATGATGATGAAGTACCTAGAAGGTGAGGAAATCACTGTAGAAGAGCTTAAAGCTGGTATCCGTAAGGCTACAACTTCTGTAGAATTCTTCCCAGTAATCTGTGGTTCTGCATTCAAAAATAAAGGTGTTCAAATTCTGTTAGATGCAGTTATCGACTACCTACCATCTCCATTAGACGTACCTGCTATTAAAGGTACTCTTCCGGATACAGAAGAAGAAGTAGAACGTCATTCTAGCGATGAAGAGCCTTTCGCAGCATTAGCATTCAAAATCATGACTGACCCTTATGTTGGTAAGTTAACATTCTTCCGTGTGTACTCTGGTGTGTTAAACTCTGGATCTTACGTGAAAAACTCAACTAAAGGTAAGCGTGAGCGTGTAGGTCGTATCCTACAAATGCACGCAAACAGCCGTGAAGAGATTTCAACAGTTTATGCTGGTGACATCGCTGCTGCTGTAGGGTTAAAAGATACTACAACTGGTGATACTCTTTGTGACGAGAAGAGCCTTGTTATCCTTGAGTCTATGGAATTCCCAGAGCCGGTTATCTCTGTAGCTATCGAACCAAAATCTAAAGCTGACCAAGATAAAATGGGTACAGCATTATCTAAGCTTTCTGAAGAAGATCCAACATTCCGTGCTCACACTGACCAAGAAACTGGCCAAACAATCATCGCTGGTATGGGTGAACTTCACCTTGATATCATCGTTGACCGTATGCGCCGTGAATTCAAAGTGGAAGCAAACGTTGGTGCTCCTCAGGTAGCATACCGTGAGACTTTCCGCGCTGCTGCGAAAGTTGAAGGTAAGTTCGCTCGTCAATCTGGTGGTCGTGGACAATTCGGTCACGTTTGGATTGAGTTTGAACCTAACGAAGAAGGTAAAGGATTCGAGTTCCAAAACAAGATCGTCGGTGGTGTAGTTCCACGTGAATACATCCCAGCTGTAGGAGCAGGTCTTGAAGATGCACTTAAAAATGGTGTACTTGCAGGATATCCTCTAGTAGACATTAAAGCTGCATTAGTTGACGGATCTTACCATGATGTTGACTCCTCTGAGATGGCGTTCAAAATCGCTGCATCTATGGCTCTTAAAGCTGCGGTTTCTAAATGTAACCCAGTAATTCTTGAGCCAATGATGAAAGTTGAAGTTGTAATTCCTGAAGAGTACATGGGTGACATTATGGGTGACGTAACATCTCGCCGTGGACGCGTAGAAGGTATGGAAGCTCGTGGTAACGCACAAGTTGTTCGTGCGATGGTACCACTTTCTGAGATGTTCGGTTATGCAACGTCTCTACGTTCTAACACGCAAGGCCGTGGAACATTCTCAATGGTATTTGACCATTATGAAGAGGTTCCTCGTTCAATCTCAGAAGAAATTGTTAAAAAAAATAAAGGTGAATAATTGATTTTTATCGATTGTTCAAGTATAACTACTTATGTAAGCTTAGAAAGCGGGGCTTAGGCCCCTTACTTTCTAGTCTAAATATAAAATAATCTATATAACCAAGGAGGAATTTAGAATGGGAAAAGCTAAATTCGAACGTTCTAAACCACATGTTAACATTGGTACAATCGGCCACGTTGACCATGGTAAAACTACATTAACTGCTGCTATCACTACAGTTCTTGCAAAAGCTGGTGGTGCTGAAGCGAAAGGTTACGACCAAATCGATGCTGCTCCAGAAGAAAGAGAGCGCGGTATCACAATCTCAACTGCACACGTTGAGTACGAAACTGAAACTCGTCACTATGCACACGTTGACTGCCCAGGTCACGCTGACTATGTTAAAAACATGATCACTGGTGCTGCTCAAATGGACGGCGGTATCTTAGTAGTATCTGCTGCTGATGGCCCAATGCCTCAAACTCGTGAGCACATCCTTCTTTCTCGTCAAGTAGGTGTTCCTTACATCGTTGTATTCTTAAACAAATGCGACATGGTTGACGACGAAGAGTTATTAGAATTAGTAGAAATGGAAGTTCGCGATCTATTATCTGAATACGACTTCCCAGGCGATGATATCCCTGTAGTTAAAGGTTCTGCTCTTAAAGCTCTTCAAGGAGATGCTGAGTGGGAAGCAAAAATCATTGAATTAATGAACGAAGTTGATGCTTACATCCCAACTCCAGAACGTGACACTGAAAAAGCATTCTTAATGCCTGTTGAGGACGTATTCTCTATCACAGGTCGTGGTACAGTTGCTACAGGTCGTGTAGAGCGCGGTGTAGTTAAAGTTGGTGACGTAGTAGAAATCATCGGTTTTGCTGAAGAAAACAAATCTACAACTGTAACTGGTGTAGAAATGTTCCGTAAGCTTCTTGACCAAGCTCAAGCTGGAGACAACATCGGTGCTTTACTTCGTGGGGTTGCTCGTGAAGACATCCAACGTGGACAAGTTCTTGCTAAAACTGGCTCTGTAAAAGCTCACGCTAAATTCAAAGCTGAAGTTTTCGTTTTATCTAAAGAAGAAGGTGGACGTCACACTCCATTCTTCGCTAACTACCGCCCACAATTCTATTTCCGTACAACTGACGTAACTGGTATCATCCAATTACCAGAAGGTACTGAAATGGTAATGCCTGGTGACAACATTGAAATGACTATCGAACTTATCGCTCCAATCGCAATCGAAGAGGGAACTAAGTTCTCTATTCGTGAAGGTGGACGTACTGTAGGTTACGGTGTAGTTGCAACTATCGTTGAGTAATCTCAACTGATATATATGAAACTCAAGGGATTTTCCCTTGGGTTTTTTATTTTTGTTTATAATAGATGAAAGTCTATTTTTAAGTTTTGACGAGTTTCTTCTATAGTATATAAATTGTAAAATCATCCATCCAGAAACTGTAAAAATAATTACAACAGATGAAAACTTGAAATTCTTTAAAGTGCCATGTATAATAGCAAAAGTAGAGAAAAGCAGATGCAAAGAAAAAGATGCTTGCATCTAGACGAATAACATTGTATAATAGACAATGTTGGTCTTTGACTGCGATGAAGTGGAAGGTTGCTGACACACCCGGCCGCTTTGCCATGGCGAGTGTGTGGAAATTTCCATGGAGAATGTCTATTTTAAAAATAGGCGAACGAAGGAGGGAAAATAATGGCAAAAGAAAAAATTCGTATTCGTTTAAAAGCTTACGATCACCGTATTCTTGATCAGTCAGCTGAGAAAATTGTAGAAACAGCTAAGCGTTCTGGGGCGACAGTTTCTGGTCCGATCCCATTACCAACTGAAAAAACTGTTTACACGATTCTTCGTGCGGTTCATAAATACAAAGATTCTCGTGAGCAATTCGAAATGCGCACGCACAAACGTCTAATCGACATCGTGAGCCCTACTCCACAAACAGTAGACTCTTTAATGCGTTTAGACTTACCATCTGGTGTAGATATCGAAATCAAACTATAATTTATATAAGTTAAAATGTAGGAGGTGTAACTCATGACCAAAGGAATCTTAGGAAAAAAGATCGGTATGACTCAAGTATTTGCTGAAAACGGTGAGCTAATTCCTGTAACTGTTATCGAAGCGACTCCAAACGTTGTTCTTCAAAAGAAAACTGTTGAAACTGATGGCTACAATGCAATTCAGTTAGGTTTCGCTGATAAACGTGAAAAATTAGCTAACAAACCTGAACAAGGTCACGTTGCTAAAGCAACTACTGCTCCTAAGCGCTTCATTCGCGAACTTCGCGATGCAGACGTGGAAGGACAAGAAGTTGGTCAAGAGGTAAAAGTAGAAGTTTTCGCTGCAGGTGAAACTGTAGACGTAACAGGTATTTCTAAAGGTAAAGGTTTCCAAGGTGCTATTAAACGCCACGGACAATCTCGCGGACCTATGTCTCACGGTTCTCGTTATCACCGTCGTCCTGGTTCAATGGGCCCTGTTGCTCCGAACCGTGTATTCAAAGGCAAAAAACTTGCTGGACGTATGGGTGGAGACCAAGTTACTATTCAAAACTTAGAAATCGTTCAAGTTGATGTTGAACGTAATTTACTATTAGTAAAAGGCAACGTTCCTGGCGCTAAGAAATCTCTTGTAGTTGTTCGTAGTGCTGTTAAGGCTAGCAAATAATTTTCTGTAAGAAAGGAGGAACCCCAATGCCAAAAGTAAAGTTATATAACCAAACTGGTTCTGAAGTTGGTGAAATCCAATTAACTGAAACTATTTTCGGTATCGAACCAAACGAAGCTGTACTTTTCGAAGCAGTAATGATGCAACGTGCATCTTTACGCCAAGGTACACACAAAGTAAAAACTCGCTCTGAAGTGCGCGGTGGAGGTCGTAAACCATGGCGTCAAAAAGGAACTGGACGTGCTCGTCAAGGCTCTATCCGTTCTCCTCAATGGCGTGGTGGTGGTACGGTATTCGGACCTACACCAAGAAGCTATGCGTACAAACTACCTAAAAAAGTTCGTCGCTTAGCTATCAAATCTGCATTAGCTACTAAAGTAGTTGAGAACAACATCGTAGTTCTTGAGGATTTAGTGTTAAATGCACCAAAAACAAAAGACATGGTAGCAGTTCTTAAAGGATTAACTGTTGAGAAGAAAGCTCTTATCGTAACTGCTGATGTAAACGAAGCAGTTGAGTTATCTGCTCGCAATATCCCTGGAGTAACAGTAATCACTGCTGATGGCGTAAACGTTTTAGACGTTCTTCATCATGATAAGCTAATCATGACAAAAGCGGCAGTGGAAAAAGTAGAGGAGGTGCTTGCATAATGAAAGATCCTCGTGATATCATTAAGCGCCCAGTTATCACTGAACGTTCTATGGAAATGATGGCTGAAAAAAAATACACGTTCGATGTGGACGTTAAAGCTAATAAAACGGAAGTTAAAGATGCTGTAGAAGCTATCTTTGGTGTTGAAGTTGATAAAGTAAATATCATGAACTACAAACCAAAAGCAAAACGTGTTGGTCGTCACGCTGGTTTCACTAACCGTCGTCGTAAAGCAATCGTTAAGCTTACTGCTGACAGCAAAGAAATCGAGATCTTCCAAGGAGTTTAATCCTTACTAAAGAAGGAGGGAAAATCAGATGGCAATCAAAAAGTATAATCCAACTACTAACGGTCGTCGTAACATGACTACGAATGATTTCGCTGAAATCACGACTGATAGACCGGAAAAATCATTACTTGCGCCTTTAAGCAAAAAGGCTGGACGTAATAACCAAGGTAAAATCACTGTACGTCACCAAGGTGGCGGACACAAGCGTCAATACCGTATCATCGACTTCAAACGTAACAAAGATGGAATTCCAGGACGCGTTGCTACGATCGAATACGATCCAAACCGCTCTGCGAATATTGCATTAATTAACTACGTTGACGGTGAAAAACGTTACATCCTTGCTCCTAAAAACTTAGAAGTAGGTATGGAAATCATGTCTGGCCCAGAAGCGGACATTAAAATCGGTAACGCATTACCATTAATCAACATTCCAGTAGGTACAGTTGTTCATAACATCGAGCTTAAACCAGGTCGCGGTGGACAATTAGTTCGTTCTGCTGGTACATCTGCTCAAGTACTTGGTAAAGAAGGTAAATACGTACTTGTACGTTTAACTTCTGGTGAAGTACGCTTAGTCCTATCTACTTGTCGCGCTACAGTAGGTCAAGTAGGTAATGAGCACCATGAACTTATTAAAATTGGTAAAGCGGGTCGTTCTCGCTGGTTAGGCAAGCGCCCAACTGTTCGTGGTTCTGTAATGAACCCAGTTGATCACCCACACGGTGGTGGTGAAGGTCGCTCACCAATCGGACGTAAGTCTCCAATGTCTCCATGGGGTAAACCAACTCTTGGATTCAAAACTCGTAAGAAAAATAAAGCGTCTGACAAATTCATCGTTCGTCGTCGTAAAAAATAATGGGGTTGTAGTACGGTTCATTTCTAGAACCGTACGGCAATCACGAAGGGAGGCACCAAAATGGCTCGTAGCTTGAAAAAAGGACCATTTGTTGATGATCATTTAATGAACAAAATTGCAAAGTTAAATGAAACTGAGCAAAAACAAGTTGTAAAAACTTGGTCTCGTCGTTCAACGATCTTCCCACAGTTTATTGGTCATACAATCGCTGTATATGATGGTCGTAAACACGTTCCTGTATACGTAACTGAGGATATGGTTGGCCACAAGTTAGGTGAGTTCGCACCAACTCGTACGTACAAAGGTCATGATGCTGACGATAAGAAAACTAGAAGATAATGAGAGGAGGCACTTCAATGCAAGCTAAAGCAGTAGCGAGAACAGTTCGTATTGCTCCTCGTAAAGTTCGTTTAGTAGTAGACTTAATCCGAGGTAAGCAAGTGGGTGAAGCGATTGCTATCCTTAACCACACACCAAAAACTGCTTCTCCAGTTGTAGAAAAAGTTTTGAAATCTGCAATTGCAAATGCAGAACATAACTATGAAATGGACATAAACAACTTAGTTGTTGAAAAAGTTTTCGTTGACGAAGGTCCAACGTTAAAACGTTTCCGTCCACGTGCAATGGGTCGTGCAAGCCAAATTAACAAACGCACAAGCCACATCACAGTTGTGGTATCAGAAAAGAAGGAGGGATAATCGATGGGTCAAAAGGTTAGTCCAGTTGGTCTTCGTGTCGGTATCATCCGTGATTGGGAATCTCGCTGGTACGCTGAAAAAGATTATGCTACATTCTTACATGAAGACATCAAAATTCGTGAATACATCAACGTTCGCTTAAAAGATTCTGCTGTTTCTAAAGTAGAAATCGAGCGTGCGGCAAATCGTGTAAATGTTACAATTCACACGGCAAAACCTGGTATGGTAATTGGTAAAGGTGGTACAGAAGTTGAAGCACTTCGTAAAGCTCTTAACCAATTAACAGGTAAACGTGTACACATCAACATTTTAGAAGTTAAGAGAGCTGATCTTGACGCTAAATTAGTAGGCGAAAACATCGCTCGTCAATTAGAAAACCGTGTATCTTTCCGTCGTGCACAAAAGCAAGCAATTCAACGTGCTATGCGTGCAGGAGCTAAAGGTATTAAAACACAGGTTTCTGGTCGTCTTGGCGGAGCTGATATCGCTCGTGCAGAATCTTACAGTGAAGGAACTGTTCCACTTCATACACTTCGCGCTGATATTGACTATGCAACAGCTGAAGCTGATACAACGTACGGTAAATTAGGCGTAAAAGTATGGATCTACCGTGGAGAAGTCCTTCCTACAAAAAAGAAAGCTTCTGAGGAAGGAGGAAAATAATATGTTAATGCCTAAACGCGTAAAATATCGTAGAGAGCATCGTGGTAAAATGCGTGGTCGTGCAAAAGGTGGCGCTGAAGTACATTTTGGTGAGTTTGGTTTACAATCTCAAGAAGCATCTTGGATTACAAACCGTCAAATCGAAGCAGCTCGTCGTGCAATGACTCGTTATATGAAACGTGGCGGTAAAGTTTGGATTAAAATTTTCCCTTCTAAACCTTACACTGCTAAACCTCTAGAAGTACGTATGGGTTCCGGTAAAGGGGCTCCAGAAGGTTGGGTAGCAGTAGTAAAACCTGGAAAGGTTATGTTTGAAATTGCGGGTGTATCTGAAGAGGTAGCACGCGAAGCATTACGTCTTGCAGCTCACAAATTACCAGTGAAATGTAAATTCGTAAAACGTGAAGAAAATGGTGGTGAATCTAATGAAAACTAATGATATTCGTGAATTAACCACTGCCGAAATCGAAACAAAAGTTAAAGCTTTAAAGGAAGAGTTGTTTAATCTTCGCTTCCAGCTTGCTACAGGACAATTAGAGAATCCAACACGCATCCGTGAAGTGCGTAAAGCAATTGCTCGTATGAAAACTGTAGTTCGCGAAAGAGAGATCGGAATTAATCGATAAATTGAGGGGAGGTTTGCAAAGTGAGCGAACGTAACCAACGCAAAGTTTACACTGGTCGTGTTGTTTCTGACAAAATGGACAAAACGATTACAGTTTTAGTTGAAACTTACAAAACTCATTCCTTGTACGGAAAGCGCGTTAAGTATTCTAAGAAGTATAAAGCCCATGATGAGCAAAACCAAGCAAAAGTTGGCGATATCGTAAAAATCATGGAAACTCGCCCGCTTTCTGCTACTAAGCGTTTCCGTTTAGTTGAAATCGTTGAAGAAGCGGTTATTATCTAAATAGACGAATCGGAATTTTAAGTCCGAAGGGAGGTTTCATAACATGATCCAACAAGAATCTCGTTTGAAAGTAGCTGACAACTCTGGCGCACGTGAACTTTTAACAATCAAAGTATTAGGCGGCTCTGGTCGTAAATACGCAAACATCGGTGATATTATCGTTGCTACGGTAAAACAAGCAACACCAGGTGGCGTTGTTAAAAAAGGTGACGTTGTTAAAGCAGTAGTAGTACGTACGAAGAGCGGTGCTCGTCGTCCAGACGGTTCTTATATCAAATTTGATGAAAACGCAGCGGTTATCATTAAAGACGATAAGAGCCCACGTGGTACTCGTATCTTCGGACCAGTAGCTCGTGAATTACGTGATAACAACTTCATGAAGATCGTTTCTTTAGCTCCAGAAGTTCTATAATTTAAGGTCTTGCCTTGCTAAGGAGGTGCAGAAGTAAGATGCATGTAAAAAAAGGTGATAAAGTACAGGTAATCAGTGGTAAAGACAAAGGAAAACAAGGCGTTATCCTTGCAGCTTTCCCAAAAGAAAACCGTGTTATCGTTGAGGGTGTTAACATCGTTAAGAAGCACTCTAAGCCATCTCAAATAAATCCACAAGGTGGAATTATCACGAAAGAAGCAGCTATCCACGTATCTAATGTTATGCCATTAGATCCTAAAACAGGTGTACCTACTCGCGTAGGCTACAAAGCGGAAGATGGTAAAAAAGTTCGTGTTGCAAAAAAATCTGGTGAATTGTTAGATAAATAAGTTCTATATGAAAGGAGGTCCCTTCATTGAATCGCCTTAAAGAGAAATTCCAAAAAGAAATTACTCCTGCTCTTATGAGCAAGTTTAACTATAAATCTGTAATGGAAGTACCGAAAATCGAAAAGATCGTAATCAACACTGGTGTTGGTGACGCGGTATCCAACTCTAAAGCATTAGACAGTGCTGTAGAAGAGTTAACACAAATCGCAGGTCAAAAACCTGTTGTAACTCGCGCTAAAAAATCTATCGCAGGATTCCGTCTTCGTGAGGGTATGCCTATCGGTGCAAAGGTTACTTTACGCGGCGAGCAAATGTATGAGTTCTTCGACAAATTAGTATCAGTTTCTTTACCACGTGTACGTGATTTCCGTGGTGTTTCTAAGAAATCTTTCGATGGTCGTGGTAACTACACATTAGGTGTTAAAGAGCAATTAATTTTCCCTGAGATTGATTATGATAAAGTAAGCAAAGTTCGTGGTATGGACATCGTAATCGTTACTACAGCGAAAACTGATGAAGAAGCTCGTGAACTTTTAACACAATTCGGTATGCCATTCCAAAAATAATGGAAGCCAACGCTAAGTAGAGGAGGCGAAAACGTGGCTAAAAAATCTATGATTGCGAAACAAAAGCGTACTCCTAAGTTTAAAGTGCAAGATTATACACGTTGCGAGCGCTGCGGTCGTCCGCATTCTGTATACCGCAAATTTAAACTTTGCCGTATTTGTTTCCGTGAACTTGCATATAAAGGACAAATTCCTGGCGTTAAAAAAGCTAGTTGGTAATACCCACAAATGGGAAGGAGGTAACACACATGGTGATGACAGATCCAATTGCAGATATGCTTACTCGCATCCGTAATGCGAACATGGTACGTCATGAGAAATTAGAAGTTCCTGCTTCTAAAATCAAAAAAGAAATCGCTGAAATCTTAAAACGTGAAGGTTTCATTCGTGATGTGGAATACATCGAGGATAACAAACAAGGTATCCTTCGTATTTTCCTAAAATACGGTGTAAACAATGAGCGTGTAATCACTGGATTAAAGCGTATCAGTAAGCCTGGCTTACGTGTTTATGCAAAAGCTGATGAAGTACCACGTGTACTTAACGGATTAGGTATTGCACTTGTTTCTACATCTAAGGGAGTAATGACGGACAAAGACGCTCGTCAATTACAAACTGGTGGAGAAGTAGTAGCATACGTTTGGTAATATATATTTAAACGAACGGAGGTGTGACCACATGTCTCGTATTGGTAAAAAGATTCTTGACATCCCTGCAGGTGTTACAGTTACAGTAGCAGAAAATAATACTGTAACTGTAAAAGGCCCTAAAGGTGAATTAACTCGTACTTTCAATGCTGATATGGTTATCAAAATTGAAGAAAATATCTTAACAGTAGAACGCCCTTCTGAACAGAAGGAACACCGTGCATTACACGGAACAACTCGTGCTCTTCTTGGAAACATGGTTGAAGGTGTAACAACAGGTTTCGCTCGCGGACTTGAATTAATCGGTGTTGGTTACCGTGCACAAAAACAAGGTGACAAACTTGTATTAAACGTAGGTTACTCTCACCCAGTTGAGATGACTCCAGAAGCTGGTCTTGAAGTTGAAGTTCCTGCTCCTACAAAGATCGTAATCAAAGGTATCGACAAGCAACGTGTTGGCGAATTTGCTGCTAACGTTCGCGCTGTACGTGCTCCAGAGCCATACAAAGGCAAAGGTATTCGTTACGAAGGCGAAGTTGTACGTCGTAAAGAAGGTAAAACTGCTAAGTAAACCCGTTAGGTGAAAGAAAGGAGTGACAAGAATGATCACTAAACCTGATAAAAATGCGGTTCGTAGGAAAAGACATGCACGTGTACGTGCAAAGCTTGCTGGTACTGCTGAGCGTCCACGTTTAAACGTGTTCCGTTCTAATCAACACATTTACGCTCAAGTAATTGATGATGTAAACGGTGTAACATTAGCAAGCGCGTCTACTCTTGATAAAGAACTTACTCTTAACGGTACAGGCAACACTGAAGCTGCTACTAAAGTTGGCGAATTAGTTGCTAAACGTGCTGTAGAGAAAGGCGTTAAAGAAATAGTATTTGATCGCGGCGGTTACTTATACCATGGTCGTGTTAAAGCTTTAGCTGAAGCTGCTCGTGAGGCTGGCTTACAATTTTAATGGTCAAAGGAGGGAAAATAGATGCGTCGCATTGACCCAAGTAAATTTGAACTTGAAGAACGTGTAGTTACGATAAACCGTGTTGCGAAAGTTGTTAAGGGTGGTCGTCGTTTCCGCTTCGCTGCACTAGTTGTAGTTGGCGATAAAAACGGTCATGTTGGATTCGGTACTGGTAAAGCGCAAGAGGTACCAGATGCAATCCGCAAGGCTATCGAAGATGCTAAGAAAAACTTAATCGAAGTACCATTAGTTGGTACAACAATTCCACACGTAATTATCGGTCAATTTGGAGCGGGTGAAGTATTCTTAAAACCTGCTGCAGAAGGTACTGGAGTTATCGCTGGTGGTCCAGTTCGTGCGGTTCTTGAATTAGCTGGTGTACAAGATATTCTTTCTAAATCTCTTGGTTCTAACACACCAATTAACATGATCCGTGCTACTGTAAATGGATTAAAAGATCTTAAGCGTGCTGAAGATGTTGCAAAATTACGCGGTAAATCTGTAGAAGAGCTACTAGGTTAAGAAGGAGGGAAAACATAATGGCGAAAAAGTTAGAAATTACCCTCACTCGTAGTGTAATTGGTCGTCCACAAGATCAACGTGCGACTGTAGAAGCTTTAGGTCTTAAAAAGTTGAATTCAACTGTAGTTAAGGAAGAAACTCCTGCTATTCGCGGTATGATCAACAAAGTTTCTCACCTTGTAACTGTAAAAGAAGCTTAATGATAACTCATCAATATAAGGAGGTGCCTGGGAATGAAACTTCATGAATTACAACCTGCAGAAGGTTCTCGTAAAGTTCGTAACCGTGTAGGTCGTGGTATCGGTTCTGGTAACGGTAAAACTGCTGGAAAAGGTCATAAAGGACAAAACGCACGTTCTGGTGGCGGTGTTCGTCTTGGTTTTGAAGGCGGTCAAACTCCATTATTCCGTCGTTTACCAAAACGCGGCTTTACAAACATCAACCGTAAAGAGTTTGCTATCGTTAACTTAACAACGTTAAATCGTTTTGAAGACGGTACAGAAGTAACACCTGAATTATTGCTTGAGACTGGCGTTATCAGCAAATTAAATGACGGTGTTAAAATTCTTGCAAACGGTGCGGTAGAGAAAAAGCTTACTGTTAAAGCTCACAAGTTCTCTTCAACTGCAAAAGAAGCGATTGAAGCGGCTGGCGGAACAGTTGAGGTGATCTAATGTTTCGCACAATCTCCAACTTTATGCGCGTTGCTGAGATAAGAAATAAAATATTGTTCACTTTAGCGATGTTAATCGTGTTTCGGATTGGCACGTTCATCCCAGTGCCTCATACAAATGCAGATGTACTGAGAGCGCAAGACCAGTTGAATGTATTGGGTATTCTGAATACATTTGGCGGCGGAGCCTTGAAAAAATTCTCCATCTTTGCGATGGGAATCATGCCGTACATTACAGCATCCATCATCGTGCAATTATTGCAGATGGATGTTGTTCCTAAATTTACGGAATGGTCAAAACAAGGGGAAATGGGTCGTCGTAAGTTAAATCAGTTTACCCGCTACTTTACAATTGTTCTTGCTTTTATTCAAGCACTCGGTATGTCAATCGGTTTTAACGGTATGGCAGGTGGACAGTTAATTACGGATCCTAGCTGGTCAACATACTTATATATTGCTACGGTACTGACTGCCGGAACTGCATTTCTAATGTGGTTAGGTGAGCAGATTACGGCAAAGGGAGTAGGAAATGGTATTTCTATTATTATCTTTGCAGGTATTACCGCAGCTATCCCAAATACTATAAGTCAAGTGTATGCACAGCAGTTCCAAAATGCCGGAGATGAATTGTTCATTAGTATCGTAAAAGTTGGTTTAATTTTGTTAGCTGTGTTAGCGGTTATTGTTGGTGTTATTTACATTCAACAAGCTGTTAGAAAGATCCCGATTCAATATGCGAAGCGCGTAACTGGAAATGGTGGTTATACTGGAGCACAAAACACTCATTTACCACTTAAGGTAAATAGTGCTGGTGTTATTCCAGTAATTTTTGCTGTTTCATTCTTGATTACGCCTCCGACTATTGCACAGTTTTTCCCGAAATATGAAATATCGCAGTGGATTATTAAGAACTTTAACTATACTCATCCAGTGGGTATGACAATATATGTTGCACTAATTATTGCCTTTGCATATTTCTATGCTTTTGTTCAAGTGAATCCTGAACAGATGGCTGAAAACTTAAATAAACAAGGTGGATATGTTCCTGGTATTCGTCCGGGTAAGAATACAGAACAATATTTAACAAAGATCTTGTATCGTTTGACCTTTGTAGGTGCAATTTTCTTAGCGGCAATTGCAATTCTACCTGTTTTATTTATTCAATTTGCAAACCTGCCACAATCTGCGCAGATTGGTGGAACAAGTTTACTAATTGTTGTCGGTGTTGCATTAGAGACAATGAAACAGCTCGAAAGTCAATTAGTGAGACGCCATTACAAAGGGTTTATCAAACAGTGAGTAAGTGGGAAGAGGCATCTTCCCTACATGCTCATTCATGAGGGGGAATACAGATGAACTTAATTTTAATGGGGCTTCCAGGTGCTGGTAAAGGTACACAAGCCGAAAAGATTGTTGCCAAGTATGACATCCCTCACATTTCAACAGGAGATATGTTTCGTGCTGCTATGAAAGATGAAACTGAACTTGGTTTACAAGCGAAGTCCTTTATTGATAAAGGAGCACTTGTACCAGATGAAGTTACAATCGGAATCGTGCGTGAGCGTTTAAGTCAAGAAGACTGCGTAAAAGGCTTCTTATTAGATGGTTTTCCGCGAACAGTTGCACAAGCTTCAGCTCTTGAAGAAATCATGAAAGATCTTGGCAAAAAGATTAATTATGTTTTAAACATTAATGTGGATTCAGGGTTGCTGTTAAAACGTTTAACAGGCCGTCGCATTTGTAAAGAGTGCGGTGCGACTTACCACTTAGAATTCAATCCGCCAGCAAAAGAGGGCGTATGTGATAAATGTGGTGGCGAGTTATATCAGCGTTCTGATGACAACGAAGAAACTGTAGCAAATCGTTTAGAAGTGAATATTAAGCAAACAAAGCCGTTGCTTGATTTCTACGAAGAGCTTGGTTACTTAAAAAGCATTAATGGTGAGCAAGATATCGATAAAGTATTTGCTGATGTCGATCTTCTCATCGGAGGCTTAGCGTAATGATTATTTGCAAAACTCCTCGCGAAATCGAGATTATGCGAGAAGCTGGCAAGATTGTTGCTTTAACTCATCAAGAGTTAAAAAAGCATATTGCCCCAGGAATTACAACGAAAGAGCTCGATCAAATAGCGGAAAAAACGATTCTAAAATATGGCGGTTCGCCATCTTTTAAAGGATACAACGGATTTCCGGGAAGCATTTGTGCTTCGGTAAACGAAGAGCTTGTACACGGGATTCCAGGAAAGCGCAAGCTCCAAGAAGGCGATATTATTAGTATCGATATTGGTGCGAAATATAATGGATACCATGGAGATTCTGCATGGACGTATCCAGTAGGAAACATTTCCGAATCTGTTCAAAAGCTACTTGATGTCACAGAAAAATCGTTGTATCTTGGTTTAGAACAAGCAAAACTGGGCGAACGATTATCTAATGTTTCACATGCGATTCAAACGTATGTCGAAGATAATGGATTCTCGATCGTTAGGGAGTATGTCGGTCACGGAATCGGGCAAGACTTACATGAAGACCCACAAATCCCGCACTATGGTCCACCAAACCAAGGACCTAGATTAAGACCGGGAATGGTCATTTGTGTTGAGCCGATGGTGAACCAAGGAAGACGATATGTAAAAACACTATCTGATGACTGGACAGTGGTAACGGTAGATGGTAAATGGTGTGCGCATTTTGAGCACACGATTGCTCTTACAGAAGCAGGATACGAAATCCTTACCACTTTATAGGTAGCTGGCTCTCCGGAATTTCAGAACAGTGTAGAATGTTACTGATTTGAAGAAGGGAGAACATTGAATGGCTAAAGATGATGTAATTGAAGTCGAAGGTACCGTTATTGAAACGTTGCCAAATGCTATGTTCAAAGTAGAATTAGAGAATGGGCATGTTGTATTGGCTCACGTTTCTGGTAAAATCCGTATGAACTTCATTCGTATTTTACCAGGAGATAAAGTTACGGTAGAATTATCACCGTACGATTTAAATCGTGGTCGTATCACGTACCGCTTTAAATAATATAGCACTCCGTAATCTTTAAGGAGGTTCGAGACATGAAAGTAAGACCGTCAGTTAAGCCGATCTGCGAAAAATGTAAAGTTATTCGTAGACGTGGAAAAGTAATGGTTATTTGTGAAAACCCTAAACATAAACAAAAACAAGGTTAATCAGAAGGAGGTGCATTCGGAATGGCACGTATCGCAGGTGTAGATATTCCTCGTGACAAACGCGTTGTTATTTCTTTAACTTACGTATTCGGCATTGGTCGCACAACTGCTGAAAAAATTCTTGCTGAAGCTGGTGTTTCTGAAGAAACACGAGTTCGCGATTTAACTGAAGACGAATTAGGACGTATCCGTGATATCGTCGATCGTATCAAAGTTGAAGGAGACCTTCGTCGTGAAGTTTCTCTTAACATTAAACGTCTAATGGAGATCGGTTCTTACCGTGGTCTTCGTCACCGTCGTGGTTTACCAGTTCGTGGTCAAAACTCTAAAAACAATGCTCGTACACGTAAAGGTCCACGTCGTACAGTAGCAAATAAAAAGAAATAATAAGTAAAGGAGGTTGAACTAACAATGGCACGTAAAACAAACACTCGTAAAAAACGTGTGAAAAAGAATATTGAAGCTGGTATAGCTCATATTCGTTCTACTTTCAACAACACAATCGTAACACTTACAGATACTCACGGTAACGCGCTTTCTTGGTCTAGTGCTGGTGCACTTGGTTTCCGTGGATCTCGTAAATCTACTCCATTCGCTGCACAAATGGCTGCTGAAACTGCTGCTAAAGTTGCAATGGAGCATGGTTTAAAAACTTTAGAGGTTACTGTAAAAGGTCCTGGTGCTGGTCGTGAAGCTGCAATTCGTGCTCTTCAAGCTGCAGGTCTAGAAGTAACAGCAATCAGAGATGTTACTCCAGTTCCTCATAATGGATGTCGTCCGCCAAAACGTCGTCGTGTATAATTTTTCTGTATAGATTTTTCCCTTTTGTCTATAATGGATATGATGCATTATCGAGAAATTTCGTACAGAAACATCGCTTGTTGTGCACAATCGGGAACTGCCTAAGGGGGACTTTCGGTTAGACAGAGGTTTTTCCTTTGTTTAGCCGAGGTTTCGACGTTTTGAAGGAGGGTTTAGTTAATGATTGAAATTGAAAAACCGAAAATCGAAACGGTTGAGCTTAACGAAGATGCTAAGTATGGTAAATTCGTTATTGAACCGCTTGAGCGTGGATATGGTACTACTTTGGGTAACTCCTTACGTCGTATCCTTTTATCCTCACTCCCTGGTGCCGCTGTTACTGCCATCCAAATCGATGGCGTATTACACGAATTTTCGACAGTTGAGGGTGTAGTAGAAGATGTTACAACGATCATCTTAAACTTGAAAAAGTTAGCTCTCAAAATCTACTCTGAAGAAGAGAAGACGCTCGAAATCGATGTACAGGGCGAAGGTATTGTCACAGCTGCTGATATTACTCATGATAGTGATGTTGAAATCTTAAATCCAGATTTATACATTGCAACGTTAGCAAAGGATGCGCATTTCCGCGTGCGTTTAACTGCAAAGCGTGGCCGTGGGTATACGCCAGCTGATGCAAATAAGAGCGAGGATCAACCAATAGGTGTAATTCCTATTGATTCTATTTATACTCCAGTATCACGTGTGACTTACCAAGTGGAAAAGACACGTGTTGGACAAGTGGCAAATTATGATAAGCTTACGCTTGATGTATGGACGGATGGAAGCATCGGGCCAAAAGAAGCTATCTCTTTAGGTGCCAAAATCTTAACAGAGCATTTAAACATCTTTGTTGGTTTAACTGACGAAGCGCAAAATGCTGAGATTATGGTCGAAAAGGAAGAAGACCAAAAAGAAAAAGTTCTAGAAATGACAATTGAAGAACTTGATCTTTCTGTTCGTTCTTATAATTGCTTAAAACGTGCAGGTATTAACACTGTACAAGAGCTTGCGAATAAAACAGAAGAAGATATGATGAAAGTTCGTAACTTAGGACGTAAATCCTTAGAAGAAGTTAAGCATAAGCTAGAAGAACTAGGTTTAGGCTTACGTAAAGACGACTGAGGATTTAAAATCATCAACAAAGGAGGGAACTACGAATGGCATACAGAAAATTAGGCCGTACAAGTGCGCAACGTAAAGCTATGTTACGTGACTTAGCTACTGATTTAATTATCAACGAGCGCATCCAAACGACAGAAACTCGTGCAAAAGAACTTCGTTCTGTAGTGGAAAAAATGATCACTTTAGGTAAACGCGGAGATCTTCACGCTCGTCGTCAAGCAGCTGCTTACATTCGTAATGAAGTTGCTAATGCTGAGACTGGTCAAGATGCATTACAAAAATTATTCGTTGATGTAGCTCCACGCTATGCTGAGCGTCAAGGCGGATACACTCGTATTGCAAAAATTGGTCCACGTCGCGGTGACGCTGCACCAATGGTAATTATCGAGTTAGTATAATGACAAGCAAAAGGGCAGGACAGTACTTTTTAAGTAACTGGTCATGGCCCTTTTTTTTTAAGCATAGAAGAAAACGCTTATCCCGCATTAATGGGCAATAAGACTACCACCTCAAGATTTAGAGAGAAGCGGGGAAGCTAGGTGGGAGATAACTGCACGTAAAAGCCCGATTGGTGATGGAAGTTTCACTTTATTCGGCTGAATAATGGAAGAGGGTGCCCACGAGTGAAAAAAGAGAAGCTTCGTGCTGAGAACATATCATTTCAATATCCTCAAGCTGCTTCTTACGCCCTGCGTGATGTTTCATTCTCTTTATATGAAGGAGAATGGGTATCTGTTATTGGGCAAAATGGGTCAGGGAAATCTACGCTTGCAAAGTTATTAAATGGCTTGTTTTTACCATCAGCAGGAACAATTACTGTAAATGAAACTCTTGTTTTATCTGAAGAAACTGTATGGGATATTCGAAAACAGATTGGAATGGTCTTTCAAAACCCAGATAATCAATTTGTCGGAACAACTGTACAGGATGATGTTGTCTTTGGACTTGAGAATGCCGGAATACCCAGGGAGCTAATGGTAGAACGTATGAAGCACGCTTTAGAGCTCGTTCGAATGGAAGAGTTTCAAAATGAAGAACCCCACTACTTATCGGGTGGACAAAAGCAGCGCGTTGCAATTGCAGGTGTATTAGCACTTCAACCGTCTATTTTAGTATTAGATGAGGCAACATCTATGCTTGACCCACAAGGCCGTAAAGAAGTGGTAGAAACAGTAAGAGACCTTGTTCGTACGAAAGGAATTACAGTTCTTTCGATTACTCACGATTTAGAAGAAGCGGCGCAGTCAGATCGTATTATTATTTTAAATCGCGGAGAACTATTAGAAGAAGGAACACCTGAGCACATTTTTCAATCACCGAAAATGCTGCAAGAAATCGGTTTAGACGTGCCATTTTCTGTGAAAATGGCAGAATTATTGAAAAGCAATGAAATTCCTTTACAATCAATGCATCTTACAATGGAAAGTTTGGTGAGCGAACTTTGGAGATTACATTCCAAAAAGTAGAGCATCGTTATCAATATAAAACCCCATTTGAAAAGCGAGCCCTTTACGATATAGATATTGTGTTTCCTAGTGGTGGATATTATGCAATTATCGGTCATACGGGTTCGGGTAAGTCAACGATGATCCAACATTTAAATGGTTTATTACAACCAACGAGTGGAACTGTTCGCATTGGAGAATATACAATATCTTCTCAAAAGAAAGTAAAAAAATTAAAACCTCTTCGAAAGAAAGTTGGGGTTGTTTTTCAATTTCCAGAACATCAGTTATTTGAAGAAACAGTGGAAAAAGATATTTGTTTCGGCCCTTTAAATTTTGGTGTATCTGAGTATGAAGCGAAACAAAAAGCAAAAGATGCTATTCGATTGGTTGGACTATCAGAAGAACTATTAGAACGATCTCCGTTTGAATTAAGCGGAGGACAAATGAGACGTGTTGCTATAGCCGGTGTATTAGCGATGGAGCCTGAGGTATTAGTATTAGATGAGCCAACAGCAGGACTTGATCCAAAGGGCCAGAATGAGCTTATGGAGATGTTTTATCGTCTTCACAAGCAAAAAGATCTTACGGTGATTCTTGTGACACATAATATGGAGGATGCTGCAAAATATGCAGACAACATTGTTGTCATGCATAAAGGAACGGTCTTTTTGCAAGGAACATCAGAAGAAGTCTTTAAGCATGCAGATGAGCTTGAACAAATTGGTGTGTCTCTTCCGATGCCGCTGAAGTATAAGCGAGAAATTGAAGAGAAATTAGGCATTTCTATCTCGAAAGCCACCTTGTCTTTAGAAGATTTAGCAGATGAAGTCATACAACTGTTTAGAAAAGGTGGGGATTCGTCATGCAGCAGTTAATTATTGGAAGATATATTCCGGGAGAATCTGCCATTCATAGACTGGATCCTCGTACAAAATTGTTAATGGTCTTTTTATATGTATTTGTTGTATTTTTAGCAAATAATGCAATTTCATATGGCTTGCTATTTTTGTATGCACTCATTGCTTTGTTTTTTGCAAAAGTGCCGATTCGCTATGTTCTTTCTGGATTAAAACCTGTTTTATGGATTTTCTTATTCACTTTCTTTCTGCATATTTTTACAACAAAAGAAGGTGCTGTACTCGTTCAATTTGGATGGTTTTCTATATATGAGAAGGGGTTGGAGCAGGGAATTTATATTTCCATTCGTTTTTTGGTCATTATTTTAATGACCACTCTATTAACATTAACAACAACGCCAATTGAAATTACAGATGGTATGGAGACACTGTTGCATCCTTTAAAACGTATAAAAGTTCCTGTTCATGAAATTGCACTTATGATGTCTATTTCGCTGCGCTTTATTCCAACTTTGATGGATGAAACGAGTAAAATTATGAAAGCACAAGCTTCTCGTGGTATAGACTTTGCAGGTGGTCCAATGAAAGACAGGTTAAAAGCGATTATCTCGTTACTTGTACCACTATTTATTAGTGCGTTTAAACGTGCAGAAGACTTAGCGATTGCTATGGAATCACGAGGTTATCAAAGCAACGGATACCGTACGAAATTCCGGCAGCTAGAATGGAAATGGATCGATACATTAACACTCTTAAGCCTATTTGGCTTAGCGTGTATTTTAATTTTAGTTCGATCGTAATGGAGAGTATGAATATGGAAAGAATAAAATGCACAGTTTCGTATGATGGAATTAACTTTTGTGGATATCAAATTCAACCGAATCAACGTACTGTTCAACAAGAAATAGAGAAAGCTTTGCAAAAGGTGCATAAAGGGGAAGCTGTTCGTGTACAAGCGTCAGGAAGAACAGACTCCAATGTTCATGCCAAAGGCCAGGTCATTCATTTTGATACACCGTTATCATTAACAGGAGAGCAATGGATGGCAGCTTTAAATACAATGCTGCCAGATGATATTGCTGTGGAGCAGGCTGAGCAAAAAACGTTAGATTTTCACGCACGATACGGCGTTGTAAAAAAAGAATATCGTTATCGTGTATTATTATCTAAAAAAGCTGATGTATTTCGTAGACATTACGTATATCAGTATCCATATGCATTAGAAGTAGAATCCATCCGAAAAGCAATTCCTTATTTTATTGGAACGCATGATTTTACTTCATTTTGTTCGGCAAAAACTGATAAAAAGGATAAAGTGCGAACAATTTATGAAATAGATTTAATAGAACAAGGTGATGAGCTAGTCTTTCGTTTTGTTGGAAATGGTTTTTTATATAACATGGTTCGAATTATTGTCGGTACGCTGCTTAGTGTTGGTCAAGGGAAAATTGCTCCTGAAAGCATTCCAGATATTTTAAAAAAACAAGACCGCCGTTTTGCTGGGAAGATGGTACCGGGGCAAGGCCTTTATTTATGGCAGGTAAACTATAACAACTAATCCTGGTGTAACATTTGCTTGACATTAGAAACTCAAAAGGATATCATAACATATGGTATTGTTTCTAAGACCACGATTAGCCCCGGAAGGAAATCGTGTTTAAGATAAACAATAGAATTTTTTCTATGAAAAGATATTGAGTAGGAGGGAAACAAATGCGTACGACTTTTATGGCAAAGGCTAACGAAGTTGAGCGTAAATGGTACGTGGTTGATGCTGAAGATAAAACTTTAGGTCGCCTTGCTACTGAAGTAGCATCCATTTTACGTGGTAAAAACAAACCAACATTTACACCACATATTGATACTGGTGATCATGTAATTATTATTAACGCTGAGAAAGTTCACTTAACAGGTAATAAATTAAACGATAAAATTTACTACCGTCACACAAATCACCCAGGTGGACTTAAACAAAGAACAGCTCTAGAAATGCGTACAAACTACCCTGTACAAATGTTAGAGCTTGCTATTAAAGGCATGCTTCCAAAAGGACGTTTAGGACGTCAAATGTCTAAAAAGTTAAATGTGTATGCTGGATCTGAGCATCCACACCAAGCACAAAAACCAGAAGTTTACGAACTTCGCGGATAATTAATTAAAGGAGGGCTTACTTTGGCACAGGTACAATACAATGGTACTGGACGTCGTAAGAGTTCAGTAGCACGCGTACGCCTAGTTCCAGGCGAAGGACGCGTTATCATTAACGGTCGTGATTTTGAAAACTATATCCCATTTGCTGCATTACGTGAAGTAGTGAAACAACCTCTAGTTGCAACAGAAACTTTAGGTAACTACGATGTACTTGTAAACGTACATGGCGGTGGATACACTGGTCAAGCTGGTGCTATCCGTCACGGTATTTCTCGCGCTTTATTAAAAGCTGATCCAGAATACCGTTTAACATTAAAACGTGCAGGTCTATTAACTCGTGACGCACGTATGAAAGAGCGTAAAAAATACGGTCTTAAAGGTGCTCGTCGTGCACCTCAGTTCTCAAAACGTTAATTTTTGCGAACTTCAAACCTCAGCCTTTTGGCTGGGGTTTTTTTATTATGTTCGTAAACATCTTTTATTAGCATCCTCTTCTTTGGAATATTTTAGTGTTGCCTTCTTGTGTATGCTTCCTACTGAGAAGTTTAGACTAATACGTACATAGGGAGGTTTTAAGTACTATGAATGTTATTGTGAGCCTGAAAGAAAAACAAAGAGAAAAGCAGCTGAAGTATGAACGTAAAATACTGCGTGAATTATCATTACAAACACTCAGAGAAAATATTCGCGATTGCTTTTTTATGGATACATTCCATCGTCATTATGAAGATTATTGTATAGAGGTAGGTATTGAGTCCTATTTATTAGGAGCTAGGTATAGTAAGTTTGGTTATTATGGAGAATCACTTTTAGATGTGAAAAGCAGGTCGTCTCATGAAGAAATTCAATTAACAGAAATGCTGTTTCATTTTTTGACAAGTGTTCTTTTGCATACTTTAGAAGAAAATGAAGATGAGCAATTATATCAATTGTGCCAGCGCTTTATTAATGCTTGGTGGCAACAAGGATATGAAAAGGGTGAGAGAAGATATCGCATGAAGCTGCATTAAGAAAATCATAAACTTTCCTCTTGTCCCATATAAGTAAGTAGAGGGACTAGCTAGAGGGGGAAAGGTATGAAAAGAATTCGGATTATTTCTTTTATGTTAGCAGCGGTTGTACTCTTTTTCTTAGTAAGGCAGGATTTTCAAATTACAAAATCGTGGAGAGCGTGGAATTTGCCTTTGTCTGGAAAAATTATTGTATTAGACGCTGGTCATGGTGGCCCGGATGGAGGGGCAGTTGGCGGGGAAGATATTGTTGAAAAAGATATTACACTGGAAATTACAAAAAAAGTGCGAGATTATTTACAAGAACAAGGAGCGCTCGTTATTTTGACACGCAATGGAGACTATGATTTAGCAGACAAAAGCACCAAGGGATATAGTCGCCGCAAAGCAGAAGACTTAAAAAAACGTGTTGATATCATTAATAAGTCTGATATTGACTTTTTTGTTAGTGTGCATTTGAATGCCCTCCCAAGTGGTAATTCGAAAGGAGCACAAACATTTTATTATCGTTCTTTAGTAGAAAATGAGCGAGCAGCAAAGTTTATTCAAGCTGAATTACGAACAAGTCTCGAGAATACGAAGCGTTCGGCAAAAACAATTTCTCATGTTTATTTATTGAAGCATGCGAAAACACCGGGTGTATTAGTTGAAGCTGGCTTTTTATCCAATGTAAACGAAAGATATTTATTAAACTCAGAGAAATATCAGCAAAAAGTTTCTGCTGCTATATATCGTGGGGTATTGCGATATTTTACTGAGAAAGGAAACCCTCCCGATTAAGGGAGGGTCTTCTTTGTAACGGAGTTTTCCGAAAATATGCTATACTTACAATGAAAACGCATTTATTTTGTTCTAATGAGTTATTACACGCTTGTAAGAACTTAATTTCAATTACTTTATCTTATTTTTATAACAGGGGGCGGGACAGGTTATGGTAACGAAAGAACAAGTAGTGGGAGCACTTGAAGGGATTGTAGATCCGTTTCTAAATAAAACATTAAAAGAAACAAATGCTATTAAAGAAGTCACCGTGAAACCGGAAAAAGAACATGTGAGTATTAAAATTGCGATTGTGAAAACAGGAACAGCCGAACAAATGCAGCTGCAAGGAGTAATTGTGAAATTAGTGAAAGAATTAGGAGCAGCAACAGTTGGTTTACGCTTTACGGAATTTACCGAAGAGGAACAATTGCAATTTGCTCCGCAAGAAGAGCAGAGTGAATCTTTATTATCACCGCATTCAAAAACAACTTTCCTAGCAGTAGCAAGTGGAAAAGGCGGAGTTGGAAAATCGACTGTTTCTGTAAACTTAGCGATTTCTCTTGCTAGATTAGGAAAAAAGGTTGGAATCGTTGATGCTGATATATACGGATTTAGTGTGCCGGATATGATGGGGATTGAAAAACGCCCTGTTGTACGTGGTGATAAAATCATTCCGGTAGAGCGTTTTGGTGTAAAAGTTATTTCGATGGGATTTTTCGTAGAAGACAATGCACCTGTTATTTGGAGAGGCCCAATGCTTGGGAAAATGTTAAATCATTTCTTCACAGAAGTAGAGTGGGGTGATTTAGATTACTTAGTGTTAGATTTGCCTCCTGGTACAGGTGATGTAGCATTAGATGTACATTCTATGCTTCCGTCTTGTAAGGAAATTATTGTGACAACGCCTCATCCAACAGCAGCTTTTGTAGCTGCTAGAGCTGGTGCAATGGCACTTCGCACAGAGCATGAGATTATTGGTGTTGTGGAAAATATGTCTTATTTTGAAAGTAAAGTGACTGGTGAAAAAGAATATGTTTTTGGTAAAGGTGGAGGAGAAAAGTTAGCGGCAGACCTACAGACAGTAGTACTTGGGCAAATTCCGCTCCAGCAGCCAGATTGGAATGCAGAAGAATTTGCTCCATCTGTATACGATGAGGAGCATAGCGTTGGAGTAATCTATAAACAAATTGCTAAGCAAGTAATTGAGAGAGCAGCAATTGAACAAAAATAACCCTCAGTGCGAGGGCTATTTTTGTTCTTTTTTTCCTTCTTCTGATCCGCCTTCTTTTTTCTGCTCACCGCCACTTTTCTGAGCCTTTTCAACACCTTTACTAATAATATCTATCATTTTTGCTTGGAATAGTGGACTTTCGGCAGTTTCAGTTAAGACCTGCTGTAAATATTGACGATACTCTTTACTTTTCATTGTTTGCATCATGATTTTTTCAACTTCCGGATTTTTCATGATCTCTATAACACCTGCTTGATACTCAGGATCTTTTAATAATGTTTTCATTAAATTTGTTTGTTCTTTCTCCATGCTTTTTGCAAACTTAGCAGCAAACTCAGGATCTTTGAATAATTTTTCCCAAAGTTGTTGCCCTTTCTCTGATAGCATAGTATCTTCAATCGTTTTTTTTACTACAGATTCATCTAAAATAAGAGCTTGTTTCATTTTTTCATCGGTTAGTACATCTTGGATTGCTTTTTTTCCTTCATCCGTTTTTAAGATATCAATAATCATTTTTTTCGTTTGATCATAGTCTAATTGGGTTTTCGCTTCTTTTTCTTGTGCACATGCAACTATTCCGATAAAAAGAATGGAAGAGACCAAAATGAGCAGAATCCGTTTCATCAGCTGGGACTCCTTTCGCATATTTCTCTTTTTTAATATAAATATCTTGAAGGAATTTATACATATTGATAGCTAGCTTTTTAAAAATGACATTGTTACAATTTAAGTAAAAATATATAGATAATGGGGGATATGTCTATGAATAGCCGAAAATGGGTACGACTCTTTTTGACGACATTGTTTCTTGGGGGAAGCAGTACAATCTTTATCGGTTTTATTTTAGAGTGGGACAAGTATAATCAATTTTTTCAAAATTTCGACGGAAAGGAAATTTTAATGGTTTCTTTTTGGTTGCTTGGGATAGGTTTTATTTTTAGTGTCATTAGTCAGATGGGTTTCTTTGCGTATTTAACAATTCACCGGTTTGGGCTAGGGATGTTTCGTTCTCCATCTCTTTGGAATGCAATACAAATTTTCTTAATTGCATTTGTATTATTTGATTTTGTATATTTGCGCTCTGTATTGATTGCAAATGGGAATGCATCACTTGGTGTGAATATTTTAGTTGCTGGGACTCTCTTTGTATTTGGAGCAATTGTTGCTTACATAAAAAGTAAAGAGACGAATAAGAAAGCTTTTGTCCCGGCCCTATTCTTTATGATTGTTGTGACTGTTATTGAATGGGTTCCAGCGCTGCGGATCAATGATGCAAATTGGTTATACTTAATGGTTGTGCCGTTGTTGCTATGCAATGCGTATCAAGTCCTAATGTTACATCGTTTAATAGGACAAAAAAGCTGATTCCTATATTGGAATCAGCTTTTATTTTGTTTAATGGACAGTAAGGCTTACGCCTTAGTAAAGTAGGTGTAAGTTCAATCTATGTCTTTGCTTTTAGCATTTGTATTAGAGATGAGCTGAGAGACAGGGATGTTTTTAAATCCATCCGTTTTCAATTTTTGAAGCAGCAGTGGTAATGCTTGATTTGTTTGTAGTGCCGAATCAGAAGCGTGAAGTAGAATGATATCTCCTTCGCGTAGATTTTCTGAAACGGTGGTAACGATTTTATTGACTCCAGGGTTTTTCCAGTCATTTGAATTATTACTCCAATGTACAACCGTATATCCTAGAGATTCAGCAATTTTTAATACCGTTTTATTAAAGTTACCATTAGCGGGACGTAGGAGTTGAACTTGCTTCACTTGAAGTTTTGTAAATACGTCCTGTGCCTTTAAGATGTCCCTTCGGATTTCGTCTGCTTCTAAAGAAGTATAGTCTTTGTAATTGTATCCCATACTTCCGATTTCGTGACCATCTTTTATAATACGCTCTACAATATCAGGATGGCGTTCTGCCCATGCTGCCGAAAGGAAGAATGTGGCGTTTGTAATCTTTTTTTCTTTTAATGTATCTAGTATAGGTAATGCTTTCTCATCCCCCCAACTAATATCGAACGTTAAAGAAACTTGTTTTTTTGTCGTGTCTCCTTTATAAATTGCTTTCGGACCAGTAGTTGTTGAAAAAACCGATTCATAAGAATATGTTTTCAAAAAGAGCAGCCATGCCGTAAAAAGGGAAAGCACAATAATAAGACTAATTTGTTTAAACCTATGTTTACTTGTTATAAAGAAGAAAAACATCGTTTCTCCGCCCCTTTGTCCAATCCTTTTCAGTTACTTATATGCAGAAAAAGAAGAAAAGAGAACTAAACGATTAACATCGTAAGAAAAGGATATACTGAACGGTAACGCTTTATATAATTTATCCTGCCTTGATATTTAGAGAAATGGATGAGATAAGTGTATGAAGTAGAAGAAGATACTTGATTCCAAGTATAAAAAATAACTTTAGTTAATTTTACATATATTAGGAAAGTGGTGTGTAGATAAGAAACAGCTGAGGTGACAGAATGATTGGGTTATTGATTACGGAGCAGGAACAAAAAGAATTAGAATATGTATTAAAAAGAGAGTTAGATGAATTGTTATTTGACTTTGCGGATAAGAGGATCCATCGTATTGTAAAAAAGACGATGGAAGAGCGATATAAATTGTTATTTACTTTATTTACAAGAATTGCTCCACCTGAAGATTGTACAAGGTATATGAGGAAAAGAATTTTTTATTAAAAAGTATTGACGATATAGTTTTATATATGATAAATTAATATTCGTCGCTGATGAACGAATTCATCAAGCGAAAAAAGAAATAAAAACTATTGTTGACATTAGATAGTTGAGATGTTAACATAAGGAAGTCGCAAATGAGCGACTAAAAAGTTCTTTGAAAACTGAACGAAACAAACAACGTGAAACGTCAATTTTTATTTATGATGCTAGACAAACACTTTATTGGAGAGTTTGATCCTGGCTCAG
>NZ_CAKJTI010000024.1 GCF_917563915.1 Bacillus rhizoplanae
ATCTAATGCATCTTTTTTATATGATGAGAGTATAGACCTTATAGAAAGTCTACATAAATACTATAGACTTTCTATAATTACCAATGGTCTTAAAGATGTCCAAGATAATAGAATACGAAAATCTATTATAGCAAAATACTTTGAAGATATCGTAGTCTCTGAGGATGTTAAGGTATCAAAGCCAGATTCTAGAATATTTGAACACGCATTAAACAATATAAAGCATACTGACAAGAGCAAGGTATTGATGTTAGGAGATAGCTTAACTTCTGATATACAAGGCGGGATCAATTTTGGTATAGATACGTGCTGGTTTAATCCTAATAAAATTGTAAATACATTAGGATTAAAACCTACTTATGAGATTTCAAATTTAATGGAGCTTAAAAGTATACTTAAAAAATAAATAAAAAAGAGAAAGAAATTGATAAACACTCAATTCCCTTCTCTTTTACATCTTCTACATCTCCTCAGGCGCTTTCATCCCAAGCAAACGTAAACCTTCTTTTAATACAATTTCCACCGCATATACGAGCGCAAGTCTACTTTCTTTTTCTGCATTTTCTTCTAAAATACGAACGTTACCATAATATTTATTAAACGCCTGCGCCACGTCTAGTAAATATTTTGCAATATGAGATGGCTCGCATTTTACAAAAGCTGTTTCAATTACTTGCGGAAAGCGATTTAACAATTTTATCACTGTCCAGCTTATATCATCAGTTAACTGTAATTTTTGTTTTTCAATATCGATATCGCTTTTTTTCAATAATGAACAAGTACGTGCATGTGTGTATTGTACGTATGGTCCTGTTTCTCCTTCAAATTTCAACATATTTTCAAGTGAAAATTCAATGTTATGCATGCGTTCGTTTTTCAAATCGTGGAAAATAATTGCGCCAACACCGACTTGCCTTGCTACTTCATCTTTCTTTTTCAAATTCGGATTTTTCTCTTCAATATTTTGTTTCGCTAGCATAATTGCTTCTTCTAGCACTTCTTCTAATAAAACAACTCTTCCTTTACGAGTAGACATTTTCTTACCATCTTTTAAAATAAGTCCGAACGGAACGTGAGCCATACCTTCTACCCACTCAAATCCTAGTTTCTTTAATACAGTGAAGAATTGTGAAAAATGCAAGCTTTGTTCTTCCCCAACAACATATAATGCTTTATCAAATTCATACGTATTTTGGCGATATAATGCAGCTGTTAAATCACGCGTTGCATAAAGAGTGGCACCATCTGACTTTTTAATTAAATATGGCGGCATTCCTTCTGCCTCTAAATTTACAACTTGTGCCCCGTCAGATTCTTCTAATAAGTGATGTTCTTCTAGAAGCGAAACAAGATCATCCATTTTATCATTATAGAATGCCTCGCCTTGGAAATTTGAGAATTCTACGCCAAGCAGTTCGTAAATACGAGAAAACTCTTTTAAAGATTCGTGACGGAACCAGTTCCATAAATATACCGCTTCTTTATTACCATCTTCTAACTTTTTAAACCAAGCACGTCCTTCTTCTTCTAACTCTGGATGCTTTTTTACTTCCTCATGAAAACGTACGTATAACTTAAATAGCTCACGAATTGTGTCTTCTCTTACAAGCTCTTCATTGCCCCATTTTTTATAAGCAGTGATTAGTTTTCCAAACTGCGTTCCCCAGTCACCAACGTAGTTAATACCGACAACTTCGTACCCACATTTTTCACATATATACTTTAATGCATTTCCAATCATTGTAGAACGTAAATGCCCCATCGAAAATGGTTTAGCGATATTAGGAGAAGAATAGTCAATCACAACTGTTTTTTCTTGCCCAAAGTACAGACGTCCGTACTCTTCCTTTTCATCCATAATTTTACATAATACTTCATTACTTACATCTTGACGATCAAAGAACACATTTACATATGGTCCAACCGCTTCCACTTTTGTAAAAAATGGGTGAGATAATTTGTCTGCTAATTCCTTTGCAATAACTGCCGGTGCTTTTTTGTATTGTTTTGCTAATGTGAAACAAGGAAAAGCGGCATCTCCAAACTCATCTTGCTTTGGCGTTTCAATTAAAGCAGCGATTTGTTGTAATGATAAACTTGGTTCTAATACTTCGAATACACGATTTGCAAACTTCATTTTATATTCCATCAGTTTCTTCCTCCTTTTTTGTTCATAAAAAAACTCGCCTCTTTTCGAAAAAAGAGACGAGTTTACACCCGTGGTACCACCCTTGTTGTTCATACTGAACCACTTTCCCGTTTATAACGAGGTTAGGGACCCCCGGCTTACTCTACTATACCGTTCAAGCAGCATCTCCGAAGTGCGCTTCATTATTTTCTCTGCACTAGGCTTTCACCGTCCCTAGCTCGCTATTGCTTCTGAAAATAATTACTCTCTTCATCTAAGATTTTCTATGCAATTTATTATAGACTATTATACATATTGTCTAATAATTAGCAAGTTTCAATTACACCAAAATGAAATTTAGAGCTTTTTCGTTTATATACAAAGAAGTTATGTTTTTCAAAGCGCGTACTACGAAAATGATCCTTTAACACAACACGTTTTCTTGCTACACGCTTAGCCTGTTCAATTGTTTCATCCGTAATATCGTTATACAGAGCAAAATGTTTTAAACCACGAATACCGTCTGATTCTATTACCGTTTCTTCAAACATCGGATCTAAATATACTACATCATAGCTTTGATCTTCACATTGTTGTAAAAAAGAGAAATGCTCCGTATGCTTTACTGTAATTCGCTGCATTGCTTCGTTAATTTCTATTACACCTGCATTCCATTGCTGTAGACCTTTTTCAATTAAATATGCCATATAGCGATTACCTTCTAATCCAGTAACTTGTCCCGCTTCTCCTACAGCATAACTTGCCACAATGCTATCAGATGCCATACCAAGTGTGCAATCTAATACTGTCATCCCTTCTTCTAACTGAGCAGCTTGCAGAAATGGATCATGTTCACCGCGCATTAATCGCTTCACGCGAAACATTGCTGAATTTGGATGGAAAAAGAACGATTCTTTCGTCCCTTGCGGAAAAATGGCTAAACGATTTTTCCCAGCAACAAGTACATCTTGTTTATATTGATCATGTAATTCATAAATAGGATGGTCATTTCTCGTAAAAAAAGAACATTGTAAATCTGCTGCTATTTTTTCAGCATATGCTGTCATCTCTTTACTTGTTCGCCCTGCTGTCGTTACAATCATTCTGCCACCTCATTACAAAGAAAAAGGGAGAAAATCTCTCCCTTTTTAGCAATGCTTTTCAAAAGCTTGTTCTAAGTTATTAATAATTTCTTCCATTGTTGCACCTTCAATTTCATGACGGTGAATAAAGTGAACTACTTCTTTACCTTTTAATAGTGCCATAGATGGTGAAGATGGCGGGATCTCATCAAAGTAAGAACGCATCATCGCTGTCGCTTCTTTATCTTGACCTGCAAATACAGTTACAAGATTGTCAGGTTGCTTCTCAGAACGTACAACCGCTTGACCAGCTGATGGACGCGCTAAGCCTGCCGCACAACCACAAACAGAGTTAACAACAACTAATGTTGTCCCCTCCGCATTTTCCATATATTCTTGCACATTTTCTGCTGTTGTTAATTCTTTAAATCCCGCGCGTACTAATTCTTGACGCATTGGGATTACCATTTGGCGCATATATTCTTCGTATGCATTTGTCATATTACCAATCTCCCCTTCAACTTTCATTCCAGATTCATCATATCACGCTCTCATAATAGACGCAAAAGAAACATCATGACTCTCTTATTTTTCCCTCGGAAGTTCGCAAACCCCATTTTTACAATGCCCAACGGGGACAATTTCCCTTTTTGTCGCAATATAATCATATAAGAAATGACCAAATCCAAAAAGAATCGATAATTTAATAAAAGGTACGATTGCCCAGTATGCAGGAATCGCTTTCGCTAAAACATCTACACTTCTAATGCCTTTATACCAACGACTATCTTTATAAATATACAGCTGTTTCTCCATATTTTGCTGCATCTCTTCTGATAAGCAATATTGCTGAACAATCTCTTCTTCGCGAAAAGAGACAAATTTGATTTTCCCCTTTTTATCTAGTTCTTTCGTTCGATTTGCAACCTTTGTACACATCGGGCACCAGCTATCATAAAAAACAAGCATGGCTATTATTCTCCTTTTCGATACTCCGTCATTTGCTTCCAAACAGAACCTTTCGCTTCTTCTCCGCCTTCAATACGTTCAAGTGCTAAGCGAGCTTGCATCGCTACCTCAAATTCTCGATCTTCCTGTGCTACGCGAAGTGCCGGAACTGCACTTTCATCACCAATTTCAAATAAGAACATTGCCGCACGCCAGCGTACAAGTTTACTTGGATCTTTTAACGCTTTAATCATCACAAACATTGCTGCTGGGTCACCGATATCTGATAGGCAGTCACCTGCTGTACGACGTACGCTTACTGATTTATCAAGTAATGCTTTATATAGTAAAGGTAATACGGCATCACCTTTTACCATTCCTAAATAAGCTGTTGCTAAGCGGCGAATTGATACTTTTTCATCTTCTAACGCTTTCTTCAGTACAGGAATATCTTCTTCTGCTGGATCCATTTGTTCAAGTGCCGCATAACGTTTTGTCCAATCAGAATCATTCATCATTTCCTCTGTTACTTTATATGGCTGACGTTTTGTAATCGTTACTTCTTTTGCTCCTGCTTGCTGTAATAATTCTTGTACAATCGCATCTACACGATCAGCTGGATATGCCGCAACAATCTCTTCCACAACTTCTTTCCCGATGTCTTCAAAGTCACCGTAGCGTGTACTTTGCTCAACCCACTTACGTTCTTTTACAACATTTGGCGCTGACATTTGCACTTTCATAATCGCTTCTTTAAAGCGATCTGGCAATCCTACGCGTTCCTCAGTTGTACCATCTGTTAGTTTCACTTGCATTGGGATTGTAAAGAACATTTGAATGAACACTTTCACTTCTCCAAAATGGGCATTTTGTTCTTGCTCGCTCTCTGCTGCGACTTCTTCCCCAAATACTGCACGAACTTGCTGTAAAATATGTTTCCAGTCATATTTCGCATTACGCTCTACCGCCAAAAAATCCGCTACATGATATACACCTTTTACACCTTCAATGTGTAAAATTTGCTGCACTCTCTCTGGAGCGTCTATTATATTATCACGTGTGTAATTATTACGTGCCCCTGCTGGTAATACTTCGTTTAAAATAACCTTCATTGTATTTGGACTTGGTGTCGGTTCAATTCCTTTAATCTTCACGAATATTGTCTCTCCTTTATTGCTGTTCTTAGCTGTATTGTAACATGTTCTGAAATGAGACTCCTACTGCGGTGCTTGCTCTTTTTTCTTCTCTAAAAAAGTAAGTCTTTCAATAACAACTTCTGTTCTATATATTCTTTTTCCGCTCTCATTATTGTATTGACTCGTATGAATATGTCCGATTATACCAACAAGTGCTCCTTTTTTGCAGTACATCGTTACATTTTCCGCTGATTTTCGCCAAATCATACAGTTAATGAAATCTGCTTGCTGCTCCCCTAAACTGTTACGAAATCCTCTATTTACCGCTACGCAAAGACGTGCATAAGCAATCCCTTGCTTTGTATAGTATAAGTCTGGATCTTTTGTTAACCTGCCAATTAACACAACTCGATTCATCATACGATTTGTTTCACCTCTTCGTTTTTTCTTTATTGTAGAAAAAACGAATCATATAGTAAAAAATGTAAAAAGATATTTTTGTATAAAAAAAACTCATCTTTATCTCTATAAAATTGCAAAAAAAATCCTGCATGATACAAACATGCAGGATTTCAGTACGTTAATCATTTTTTACAAAATAAGAAACGAAGCGTAAAATTTCTAGGTATAACCAAACTAATGTCATCATTAATCCTAATGCGCCGTACCACTCCATATACTTCGGCGCACCGCCGCGCGCACCGCCTTCAATGAAATCAAAGTCTAGCATTAAGTTTAACGCGGCAACAACAATCACAACTGCACTAACGATCATGCCAATTGTTCCACCTTGATGTAAGAATGGTACTGCCACGCCAAATAATTGTAGAACTAAAACGATTAAATACATAATCATAATCCCAAGCGTTGCTGCCATAACACCTGTACGGAACTTATCCGTTACTTTCACAGCACGCGTTGCATATAACACTAACATTGCTAGTAAAATAGAAATGGTTAGTAACACTGCATGTAAAATGATATAATCACCAAAACGTATTGTATACATAGCAGAAATACTTCCTAATACAATCCCTTCCACAGCTGCATAAATCGGTGCTGTAATTGGTGAAATACGCGGTACGAATACCGAAGCAAGCGCTACAATCGCCGCTATAATTAAAGCACCAATTAATACTGGTGGTTGCATCTTATTTTCTATCATCTGCGTGTATGCGTACACAGACGTTCCTAATAACAATATGAGCATAATAAACGTTTTACCAACTGTACCACCGATTGTCATCGCTGAAGTACTTACGCCCTCTTTCCGAAACGCCTCTTTCTTTAACATTGGATTAGATGTTCGCATGATTTCCCTCCTAAAATATTTTCTACCAATAGTGTAAATATTTTTCCTTTATTTTTCAACATATGCAGCTTGTTCTTATTTTAACCCTTCTACAATGTCAGATAGTTCACTCCAGCGCTCCATTGTTTGCTCTAATTCTCCTTCTGTTTGTTGCTGCTCTTCAGAAAGCTGCTGTGCTTTCGTATAATCAGCACCAACTTTCTCTAATTCTGCTGCAATACTTTCAATTTTCGCTTCTAACTCTGCAATCTTATCTTCAATTGTTTCCCATTCACGCTGTTCATTATAGGAAAGTTTACGTTTCCTTTGCTGTTTTGGAGCCTCTTCTACTTTCTTTTCTTTCTGCACTTCTGCTTTTAACAGTGCTTCTTGTTCTTTTTTCTCATCTAAATAATCGCTATAACTACCAAAGAAAACGCGAACGTGACCGTTACGTTCAAAAACAAAAAGTTCTTCTGCGATTTTATCAAGGAAGTATCGATCATGCGATACGGTAATCACAACACCAGGAAACTCTTCTAAATAATCTTCAAGCACTGTTAATGTTTGCGTATCTAAATCATTTGTCGGCTCATCTAGAAGCAGAACGTTCGGCTCTCCCATTAAAATGCGCAGTAAATACAATCTTCTTCTTTCACCGCCTGACAATTTATTAAGCGGTGTACCATGTGTGTGCGGTTCAAACAAGAAGCGCTCTAGCATTTGCGAAGCACTAATTGTTTTTCCATCTGTCGTATGAATGACTTCAGCTGCTTCTTTAATATATTCAATCATACGCTGATTTAAGTTCATATCTTCATTTTCTTGCGTATAGTATGCGATTTTTACTGTTTGTCCTACTTCAATCTCACCACTGTCTGGTGTGATTTTACCAGCTAGCATATTTAATAGAGAAGATTTCCCGCTACCATTTGCACCGATAATACCGATACGATCCCCTGGTTTCACAATATATTGGAAATTATGAAGAACAGTTTTATTCCCGAATGTTTTTGTTACATCTTTTAATTCAAGTACTTTCTTTCCTAATCTACTACCGCCAAGTGCAATATCAACGTTTTGTTTTGCTGTTGGTCCTTCTTTCTTTTGCAGCTCTTCAAAACGCTGAATACGTGCTTTTTGCTTCGTAGAACGAGCCTTTGCACCGCGGCGAATCCATGCAAGTTCACGGCGATATAAGTTTTGACGCTTTGTCTCCTGTGCAATTTCTTGTTCTTCTCGAAGTGCTTTCGCTTCTAAAAAGGCACCGTAATTTCCTTCATAGCTATATAACTTACCATTGTCTAATTCAAAAATACGGTTCGTTACACGATTTAAGAAATAACGATCATGCGTAACAAGTAAGACGGAACCTGTGTAACGTGATAAATATTCTTCTAGCCATTCTACTGTTTCATGATCGAGATGGTTCGTCGGCTCATCTAAAATTAATAAATCTGGTGTTTGAATAAAACATTGCGCCATCGCAACACGTTTTTTCTGTCCGCCTGATAAATTTCCTACTGCCGCAGAAAAATCAGTAATACCAAGCTTTGTTAACAACGATTTTGCATTTGCATTTGCTTCCCAAGCATTCATTGCATCCATACGCTGCTGCACTGCAAATAATGCTTCCTGCGCTTTTTCATTTGTTGGATTTTTTTCTAAGTTCAATAATGTTTGCTCATACTCACGAAGAAGACGAATTAACGGTGTATCGCCATGGAACACTTGCTCAAGTACAGTTAAATTTTCTTTAAAATCCGGTTGCTGTGATAAATAACTAATCGTATAACCACGCGTATGTGTCATTTCTCCTGTATCTGGAATTTCTACACCTGCAATAATTTTTAATAATGTTGATTTACCAGTTCCATTTACACCGATGATACCAGCACGCTGCCCTTCAGCAATACTAAAAGATAGACCATTAAATAACGGTTTCTCTCCATATGATTTGGATACATTTTCGACTGTTAACATTCTCATATTTGTGCATTCCACTCTTTCATAAATTGGTCAATAAATTGCTCCATATAGCGATGACGTTCTTCCGCCTCTTCTTTCGCTGCAGCTGTATTCATTAAATCTTTCAACTTTAACAGTTTTTCATAAAAATGATTTAACGATGGTTCATCACTTTTTCGATATTCTTCCTTCGTCATCACTTCACGCGGTGGAATTTTTGGATCATACATTAAACGTCCCTTTGCCCCTCCATAAGCAAATGTCCGGGCAATTCCAATTGCCCCAAGTGCATCAAGGCGATCAGCGTCTTGTACAATTTTTCCTTCTAACGTTGCCACAGTTCCGCCGTGTCCACCTTTATAAGACATATTGGCAATAATATGAACAATATGATCTACATCCTCTTGTATAATCTCTAATTGTTCAAGCCAATCTGTTACTTTCTTCATACCAGCTTCTTCACTTTCATTTAACTTCTCATCTGCGACGTCGTGAAGCAAAGCTGCCATTTCAATAACAAAGCGCTGCCCGCCTTCCTTCTCAGATAATGCAATCGCTAATTTATGTACACGCTCAATATGGTACCAGTCATGTCCGCTTGCATCTTTTTCTAGTATGTCTTTTACAAATGTAATCGTTTTTTCAATTTGTTCTTGTTTTTTCATAATATCTTCACCCAATTTATTATTGTAACACGCCCTCATTTTTTCATCACACATTTTCTCATCCGCCCATACTATATGTTGTAACTAGTATCATGGAGGAGGAAAAAAAATGTTTTATAACCCGCAACAGCCCTATCCACAGCAACCATACTATCAATCAAACTATGAGCAACAACCACACCAACAGTATTATTATGATTCACGTGTCCCTCAATCCAGCCCTGCAACGCCAACAGAACCAACACAACAACAAATCCAACAATATGTTTCACAATTTCAACACTTAAAACAACCTGTATTAAGCCTTGTAAAACCTTGGGTAGACTACGGTGTAAATGAAGCAAAACATACTTCCGTAGCACACGCCATGACTGAAATTGCGGCGATCACGTACTTAATTGGCCGCGGTGTAAACCCGACAGTTGCTCATTATATCGTTGAATCTTGGGAAAAAAATGAACAGTTTTAAAACTATTCATTTTGTAAAACATACAAACGATGAAAGTGCCAAGTGACCTTGTATTACAGGGATTTTGGTGCTTTTTGTTTTTCTATAATCTATTTTATCACAAAAATCTTTTTCACATTTTCTGCATATTTTTATATTGTTCATGAGCAAAATTTGATCCCAGAACCTAAAGAAAAAGCCTTTATATAGCGCTATTTAATATTAATAAAACTAGAACTTTAATTTTTTTCACATATTTTTAGAAAAAACTGTACACTCTATCCATAAGCCGTTCGAACTAGCGGCTTCACTCTTCTTGCAATGAGTAAGCGATTAGTTATAACAGCTTACTCATTGTACCAAATGACAGGCAATTCATTTTTTCCTGCCTCTTTTTAGATAAGATAGAACAATTTTTTACATACTTCTAAAAACTACTTGTATCGAAAATCTCAATACCTTTCTAACAAACTCTCCTCCGTTAACCAAACGCTGTTATAATCGACAAAATTTTAAGTTATCTGTTGTTTTTTGTATAATCCATTTCATTTTACCTACACTATCCAAGAGTCCTTTTAACAATATGAATCATTTGAGAATTACTTAACACTACTTGAATTATTTTCAATCTGACAGGATAAGCAGAAATGCTTGTCCTGTTTACAGTTCATGTATTTCCTCTACTTTTATCCACCTGAAATTTTATTTAGTATTAAAAGCTAACTTTTGTACATTATAAAAAATGTTCTTCACTACAATGTGAATACAAAAGGAGGACTAAAAATGGACAAACGAACAGAAAAAAAGGTTGAGGCTATAGCACGTAAAGCAGCAGATTTAGAAGTAGCTGAAGAGTTAACTAATCTGAGAAATCAAATTCAGCATTTACAACAAGCTCTATCCCAAAGATCTCAAACACAACAACAAAGTCAACAGCCACAACAAGGATTACAACAAGCTAATCAATTAATGCAACAGCTTCAACAATTTAGCCAACAGTCTCAACAACAGATGCAACAAGCTGATCAACAATTACAGCAAACTATTCAACAAGCGATTCAAACTTTAAACCAAGGTCTGCAATACCTTCAATCTAATCAAACATTAGGTCAAATGAACCAAGCAATTTCTCAAGCTCAACAACAAATCAAACAAATGGGTGGTCAACAAGGCCAAATGAGTAACCAGCAAGGCCAGCAAATGGGCGGTCAACAAGGGCAAATGAGTAATCAGCCAGCTCAACAAATGGGCGGCCAACAAGGCCAAATGAGTAATCAGCCAGCTCAACAAATGGGCGGTCAACAAGGGCAAATGAATAATCAGCAAGACAATTATTCAACCCAACAACAATTTCATTAAACATATCCCTAATCAAACAAGAACAAGCAAACTTTCTATCTCTTATAAGATAGTAGGAAAAATCCAATTTCTTTTTATTAGCTATAATTAACTCAAAAACATCAATGTATATTCTTGAAGGAGTACCTATCTATGGTACTCCTTTTTATGAATCTTCTATAGCCATACAAAATTTTTGTTGTATCTTCTTGTATTTTCATCTAGGACACGTATATATTATGTTGAACTCTTCTTTGCCCGCCTTCTTAAACAAGAGTACCAAGAGACCTTATTATAGAAATGTTTTAGTCCTTTTATATTTCTGCGTAACATAGTAATAACATCTATAGCAAAAACCCGATGCCTTTTTCAGACACCGGGTTTTCATTATTCTTTCTTATCATCTTTAATAGCTGTTTTGATTGTTCCTGATTTCACTTTATTCGCATCTGAGAAACGTAACAAGTCACCTTGAATAATACTATCGGACATTTTCAATTCTGTCTGTGCCCGATTAATAAGTGCTTTTGCCTCTTGTTCTGGTACTTGAACGACTTGACCACTTTTACGATCGTAGAATGTGTTATTGTAATAAATATATTTGTCTGTAATAAAGCTTCCATCACGTTCTACAACGAACGGTTCTCGCTCTGGTGAAAATAAATCATGACCAAACTCAATATCCTTAGAAGTATCAACTCCTAATAAGTGAAGAATCGTCGGTTTCACGTCAACTTCACCAGCAGGAGCAGTCATTGTTTTTCCTTCTGTTTGACCTGGAACATGAATAAATAATGGTGTACGTTGTAACTGCATGTGATCATATGGAGTAATTTCATTTTTCCCTAAGTATTGTGCCATCGCACGATTATGGTTGTCTGAAATACCATAGTGATCACCGTAGAAAACGATAACTGAGTTGTCATATATTCCAGTGTCTTTTAAACGTTGAATAAATTCTTTTAAAGCTTCATCTTCATAGCGCGCTGTAACAAAATAGTTATCTAATGTTTCGTCACCTGAATTAAATGGTTCAATCATTTTTATACTGTCATCATACGTAAATGGAAAATGGTTCGTTAATGTAAGAAAACGAGCATAGAACGGCTGTTCAATATTTTGTAATTTATCCACAGATTGATCAAAAAATTCTTTATCCTTCAATCCCCATCCTATTTTATTCTCTGGTGTAACGTTATAATCCAATTCATTATAGTAGCGATCATATCCTAAGGACGGATACATCACATTACGATTCCAGAACGTAGCATTATTCGCATGGAATACAGCTGTATAATAGCCTTGTTGATGTAAAATTTCCGGAGTTGCCATATACTCATTTCCAGCATTCGTAAAGAATACAGAACCACGATCTAATGGATATAATGAATTATCAATCATAAACTCTGCATCCGATGTTTTCCCTTGTCCTGTCTGATGATAAAAGTTTTCGAAATAATAACTTTCTTTTTTAAATTGATTTAAGAAAGGTGTAACTTCTTGACCATTTACTTTAGAATCAATTAAAAAGGACTGCGTTGATTCTAAAGAAACAACAATGACGTTCTTTCCTTTTGCCATACCATACATATTTGGATCAGGTTTTGTCTCCACTGTTTTCATATAATTCTCTGCTTCTTGAATTTTACTTCCATCAGCAAATACTTTTTGTGAGCTTGTCTTTACTTGTAATCCAAAATCATATAATTGATGAAAATATATCCCAAGATTTTTCACAATCATAACGCGGTCAAATGAACGAGTTAATAATTCCGGACGTTCCTTTTCTGCCAAACCAAGGTTTACCATAAAAATAGCAATGCTGATTAAAAAGTATAGCGACTTCATAGAGCCAGAAATACGCTCTGTTTTTGCAAATTTAGGCTTCTTTTTAGCAAGGTAAAATAAAAAGATAACATCCGCGAACATTAATAAAAACTTAATGTCTAACAAAGCTTTTATACTAGATCCTAATCCGTCCATATTCGACGTTTGCGTTAACACTGGAAGTGTAACAAAATCATTATAAAAACCATAAAACATTACATTACCAATGAGGATAATGGTCATAATAATGTCGATAATGATAGCTATATAATTCCTTTTTGGTCCCTTCGCAAATAATGCAAGCCCAATTAACACCAAAGAAGATGCTAACGGACTAATAAATAGAATGAATTCCTGCATAGGAGATTCTATCTTCAAATCAAAACTAAATCGCGTAACAATATATGTTTTTAACCATATCAAAATAGCGGTTAACAAAATAAAACGCATATTTTGAAATTGTTTTTTTAACGCTTCCTTCATCTCTCTCTCCCTTTCTGACTAGAACATTTGTTGAATGAACACATAGAATATCTCTTCATGTATTTATGGCTTCTTTCTCACCGAGACATTGTATCGAATACTTTTGTATTTCGTGTGAACTTTTTCTTTTTTTTATTAAATTAATATACAAAAAAGAAGCCCTTCTATTAGAAGCCTCTATTTTATCATAATTCCTTCAATTTGCCTTTCTAACTGTTAACATCATTATGAAAAATCACTATGAACATTTAAAACAAATGGTTAATCATTTTGTTTATTCTTTGTTTCTTGCGCCTTCGGTGTTTCTGCATGTCAGTTTTTCTTTGCTTCTATTTTTTCTTTTACTTTTTCAGCTTTATCTAAAGATTCTCCAATTTCCTTCTGTTTTTCTCTTACTTGATCAACACTATCTACCGCTTTAATTGCTTTATCAATACCTTTCTCCTCTACTGCCTTTCTTTTTTCATCTCTCGTTTCTTCTTTTTTCTCTATATCTTTTGCCTTCTGCAACATTTCTTCAGCATTGGACTTTACAGCTTTTTCAAGTGTAGCATCTTTTTTCATATATATTACTTGATTCGCATTTTCAATTGTTTGTTTATAATCCCCATCTTTTAATGCAGTAGAACCCTGTTCCATCCATTTTGCAACTTTCATATAAGTTTTTGTTTCAGCTGTAGACTTTTCTTGATTGGCTTTTTCAAACCACATAATTGCATCACTATACTTCTCATCTTTTAATGCTTTCATGCCCGCTTCAACGTGTGCATCATAATTACTCGTACTGCAACCAGCTAACATAATAAATAAACATCCTATAGTAAAAATAAATTTTCTCAAACTATTTCCCCCTACATCCTTATACTACTATATTATTTTCGAATGCTCCTATTATCAATGAAAATTCTTCTCTGCTATCTATGTTTTAAAAGGTAGCTAACAAAAAAAGAGGCTCTTCTATATCGGCCTCTTTTCTCTATATTTCCTTTTCGATCTCCATTTCTAGCTGCTCTGGTTTCGTCTTAGGTGCAAAACGCTTCACTACCTCGCCGTCACGCCCCACTAAAAATTTCGTAAAATTCCACTTTACCGCTTTCATCCCTAATAGCCCTGGCGCTTGCTCCGTTAAATAGTGAAATAACGGATGCGTGTTATTCCCTTTTACATCTATTTTTGCGAACATCGGGAACGTCACACCATAATTTAGTTCACAAAAACTCGTAATTTCATCTTCTGTGCCTGGCTCTTGACCTCCAAATTGATTACATGGGAATCCGAGTATTTCAAAACCTTGCTCCTTATATTTTTCATACAAAGCTTGCAATCCTTTATATTGTGGTGTAAAACCACATTTACTGGCAACATTCACAATTAACACTACTTTTCCTTCATAATCACGTAATGACTTTTCTTCCCCTGTTATTGTTTTTGCAGAAAAATCATAAATTTTCATGTCCTTTTCGCTCCTATCATGTAACTCTCACTTTCATCATAAGACGCTTTCTCTGTATTGTCTAATGTGAACGCCTTATTTTTGTTCAAAAATTTGTCACAACTAACTAGACATTTTTCTTGGAAAGTTTTACAATAAAAGTGTGAACAAAATGTGACAGTTTATCTTCTGAATTGTGACATTTTCAATTCCATTATTACAAATAAGGATGGTGTTGATAATGAAAACTGCACAAAGTGAAAAGCTTTCTAATCGCGAATTTTATTTCGTACTATACATGATGATGTTACTTGTCTTAGGATGGTTTATGGATGTTAACGGTATTTTCTTAAGCAAATACTTTACACTAGCAGGAATGATTACTGTTCCAGCAATTGGTGGTCTTGTCGGATACTTTATTATGTCTCTTAACAAACAACAAAATAACTAAACATATTACATAAAGGCAGAAAACGATGTTTCGTTTTCTGCCTTTTCTTTTATAATAAAAGAAAAGAATAGTAAATTATAAGGAGTGATAAGTTTGAAAAAAGTAGAGAAAATATCTTCACGGTTATATATCATCGACGATTACGACTTACAGCATGAACAACGTACAGGTACATATGTCTTACTCGGTGATGAAATCACTATAATTGAAACGTGCGCTGCACCTTCTCTTCCTTATCTTTTAGATGGATTACAACAATTAAATATACAGCTTGTCGATATTAAAAATATTATTGTCACACACGTTCATCTTGACCATGCTGGTGCTGCTGGCCTAATGATGGAGAAATGCCCCAACGCAACGCTATTCGTTCATTCTCGAGGCGCTCGTCACATGATTGATCCGACTAAACTCATTCAAGGTGCAAAAGCTGTATACGGAGATTCATTTGATAAACTTTTTCACCCCATTTTGCCTATTCCAGAAGAACGTGTTCACATCGTGCAAGATGGTGAAACACTGAATATCGCAAAAGATCGAACGCTTACATTCTATGATACACCTGGCCATGCAAAGCATCACATTAGCATTCATGATTCCTTAACAAATGGTATATTTACAGGTGATACGATTGGTATTTACTACCGTCAATTAGCTGAACTAGGTGTTGAGCTTTATTTACCAACAACATCACCTACACAGTTTCAACCAGAAGCTATGTTAGCTTCAAAAGACCTCATTCAAAATATGAATGTCGATTTCATTTATTTCGGTCATTATGGTGCCTCTTCTCATGTCTCGGAAATCGGCGCTCAGCTAGAACATTGGCTCCATATTTTTGTTGAAACTGGAAAGCAAGTATTTGAAAGAGAACAAAACTTTGAAAAAGCAAGCCATCAACTGTCCACTTTATTGCTGGAAAAAGTGTCATCGCACCTTACGAAAAAAGGCGTCCCAGCAACACATTCTATTTATGATTTGTTGAAACTTGATATGGAAATTAGTGCGATGGGAATTATTGATTATTTGATGAAACAGGAACAATCAGAAACAACTATAAAGTAAAACTTTCATCATTATTTTTCATTTCCGCTGATGATTACAATTTTAAAATTTTCATTAAAAGTGTCTTACATTGGCTTTTCAGTACAAAACCTCTTCCTAACCACTAACCAATCTACACCTAAATGATAATGAAAAAGACGCGGCTACGTAATATTCGTAGCCGCGTCTTTTTTATTTATCTAGGCTTCTTCTTCCCATTAAATGCAGGTTTCTTTTTCTTTGGAGCTTTCGGTTTCGATTCAACAAATGATCCTTTAAACATTTCTTGCTTGTTGAACTGAATACCTAACTTCTTCGCAAATTGAAGTAACTTCTTCTCTTCTTGCAGTGTTACAAGCGAAACGACTGTCCCTTCTTTACCCATACGTCCTGTACGTCCTGAACGATGAATATATTGATCGAGTGTATCTGGTAATTCTAAATGAATAACATGTGTTAAATCATCAATATCTAATCCGCGTGCCGCAATATCTGTCGCTAATAAGATTTCTACTTTTCCTTGACGGAATGCGCGCATCGTTGCTTCACGTTCTTGTTTGTTTGCTTCTGCATGAAGAGCTGCTGCTTTCATCTTACGGAATTTCAATTTTTCAGCAATTTCATCTAAACGGAATGGATCATTTAAAAAGGCAACTGCTTTTACATCGCCAGTATGCATAATTCTTCTAATATACTCGTTCTTTTCACGACGCTCGCAAACGATATACGTATGCTCAACAAGACTCTTCGTTTCCGTACGTTTTACGCGAATCAATTGCGGTTCAACGGCAAAATCACGCGCTACTTCCTCTGCATCTTTTGTCATTGTTGCAGAGAAGAATACTACTTGACGATCACGCATTGTCGATTTAATTACATCGGACACAGCATCTATCATCTTTTGTTTTACGATTTGATCAAACTCATCAAATACAATTGTTTTCACTTCATGCATTTTCAATTTCTTCATGCGGATTAGTTCTAAAATACGTCCAGGTGATCCAACGATCACTCGTGGATGTTTCTTTAACTTCTCTACTTGACGCTTAATATCCGCGCCGCCAATTAAAGATGCACCTGAAATATCAGTTCCCGCCGTAAACTTTTGCACTTCTTCATGAATTTGCATCACAAGTTCACGCGTCGGTGCTAAAATGACTACTTGAGGTTGTTTCACTTCAGGATTAATTTTATGTAAAAGTGGCAATAAATACGCTAATGTTTTACCTGTCCCAGTTGGGGATTCAGCAATAACATCTTGTCCTTCTAGAATAGTTGGAATAGCTTGCTTTTGGATTTCAGTAAACTCTTTAAAACCAGCCTTCTCCCAAGCTTGTTGCAAAAATGGTTGCATATCTTTTATCATTTCTTTTTCTCCTTTATCTCTATTTTTGAAGAAATTGTTGTATTATTCGCATCGTTTCTATCATATGAGAAATAACAGCTATTAAGTCATCAACATGGTCTTCTGTAATCACTTTTTGAAATAAAATTTCTACCTTATTATGATATGAAATCGCTTGCTTATTATATTCATATGAAATTTGCTGCGTAATCATTCGTTCTTTTCCCCATATGGATTGTAGCAACGCTTCAATTTCTTGACAATCTTTTTCTGGATGCTTCAAAGAAAATGCAAAGAAAAGCTTCATTTCACAGCCAGGCACAAAATACGGTACCTCTAATATCTCACCTGATAAATTTTCTGCATTAACTGATAATAAAAATGTTGCTTCTACTAGTGACTCTATATATTCTTTCAGTTGAAACGAAATGGTATATGTACGACTAAACGACGCTAGATCCATTATATCTTTTCGGTCAGTTACAATGATGTCACCATGCAAATCAAAATCATATACAGCTCCTTCAACAATAACTTTTAAATTTTCAAAAGCAGTTGGATCAAACATATATTCCTCCAAAAAACAAGCGCCTTTCCATCGAAAGGCGCCTCGTGATGTACGTATAGTTTACCGATAAAAGAGAAGAAATACAACCTTTTAGAATAAACCTACTGCTTTTCCATCTTCATTTACGTCCATTTGAAGAGCAGCTGGTTTCTTCGGAAGTCCTGGCATTGTTAGCATTGTTCCTGTTAACGCTACGATAAATCCAGCACCAATAGATGGTTTTAACTCACGAATTGTTACAACAAAATCAGATGGACGTCCTAATTTTGTCGCATCGTCAGAAAGAGAGTACTGTGTTTTTGCCATACAAATTGGCAAGTTGCCCCATCCTTCTCCCGCAAATTGCGTTAATTGCTTGCGAGCTTTTGGTGCAAATTCAATATCTTTTGCACCGTATACTTTTTGAGCAATTGTACGAATTTTTTCTTCTAATGGAAGTTCTAAATCATATAAAGGTGCGTATTTATTTTCACCTTTTTCAATTACTTTTAATACCTTCTCTGCTAGGTCAACACCGCCTTGACCACCTTTTTCCCATACTTCTGTTAATGATACTTCGTAACCGCGCTCACCGCACCAATTTTGTAAGTACTCTACTTCAGCATCTGTATCTGTAATAAATTTGTTGATTGCAATAACAAACGGAACACCAAATTCTTGAATGGTTTCAACGTGTTTTTGTAAGTTTTCCATACCTTTTGCTAACGCATCAACATTTTCTTCTTTTAACTCATCTTTCGCTACGCCGCCATGCATTTTAAGAGCACGAATTGTCGCAACAATGACAACTGCTTCTGGTTTAATACCTGCTGCACGCGCTTTAATGTCTAAGAATTTTTCAGCACCTAAATCTGCACCAAAACCAGATTCCGTAATCACATAATCACCCAGTTTAGCTGCCATTGTCGTTGCAATTACGCTGTTACAACCGTGTGCGATGTTGGCAAATGGTCCACCGTGAATAATTGCCGGTGTATTTTCTAACGTTTGTACTAAGTTTGGCTTTAATGCATCTTTTAATAGAAGTGTTAATGCACCTTCTACACCTAAATCTTTTACTGTTACAGGCTCATTATCCATATTGTAGGCTACAACAATACGAGCTAAACGTACTTTTAAGTCTTGTACATCTGTCGCTAGACAGAATACAGCCATAATTTCAGATGCAACTGTAATATCAAAACCATCTTCACGCGGTACACCTTGTACTGGTCCACCTAGACCAATTACAACATTGCGAAGCGCACGGTCATTTAAATCTACACAGCGCTTCCATACAATTTTACGTGTATCGATGCGAAGGTCATTTCCTTGTTGAATATGGTTATCGATAAATGCTGCAAGTGCGTTATTTGCAGTTGTAATCGCATGAATATCGCCTGTAAAGTGAAGGTTAATGTCTTCCATTGGTACGACTTGCGAGTAACCACCGCCCGCTGCACCGCCTTTTAATCCCATAGTTGGTCCAAGAGATGGTTCACGAAGTGCAATAACTGCTTTTTTACCAATTTTATTAAAAGCTTGCCCTAAACCAACTGTTACAGTTGATTTCCCTTCCCCTGCTGGAGTAGGGTTAATCGCTGTAACTAAAACAATTTTTCCATCTTCTTTTTCTTGTAAGCGCTTAAAAATATTAAGAGATAACTTCCCTTTATAATGGCCGTATGGCTCTAATTCTTCTTCTAAAATGTTTAATTCTGATGCAATCTCTTGGATTCTCTTCATGCTTGCTTCTTGTGCAATTTCAATATCAGATTTTACTGTAGTAGTTGCTGTCATATTCCCTAGTCCCCCTTTAATTGTTTCTGAAAATATTGTATCAGTTTTTTGTATTTTCTGCACTTATAATCCTCCTATAAGTTACTTCTTTTGAAACATAAATACCCACATAAATGTTAAAGCTTGCTGCAATTCAAGCGGAAGTTGTCCAATCATCTTTTCGCTTACGCCACGCTTATATACGCCCATTCCATCTATTAAATTGAACCCTTGTTCCTGTGCAAGCTTTTGAAATTCCCACGGCATCATCGTATTACAAATAACATCTTTTCCATATAGACGTGGATAGCTATTTTCACGTGGCTTTGCTGTTGGTCCTAAAATGGCAATACATGCAAAACCTTCTGGCGCTAATACTCGCTTTATTTCTTGCAATGCTTGAAGTGGCGCTTCCGTCCATTCTAATGAATTTACTGCTAAAACTGATGCAAACTCCTCATCTTGAAACGGTAATGAAGTAAGATCTCCTACTATAAACGATAAATTAGGACCCTCACCGCGCTCTTTTCCTTTTTCAATCATTTGCTCTGATAAATCAATACCACAGGCTTTGTAACCAGCTTTATTTAATTTGTATGTGCCATATCCATCTCCGCACCCTACATCAAGAACAGTTGCCCCGTTTTGTATGTATTTTTGGAAAAATGGAATAATTTCACTACGGCTGCCACTATCCCACATTTCTTGACTATTTTGATTCCAAAAATCAGCATTATTATCCCATTTCTGCTGCGCTGCTTCATGCCAATTAAATTTTGTCATTATTGTCCCACCTTTACATTTTACATCTATTTAAAAGTCATTCTACATCATTTTACATTATTCCTGTTTATTCTTAAGGAGAGATGGATAACATAGCAATGGACAATCACTTTCTCCATTTTTTATTTGTTTGGATATAAATAACAGGCATGCTTTTTTTCTTTATAAAAAATACTAAACATACCCTAAATCGAAAGAGAGGGCTATTCATTGCCAAAGAAACGAACGCATCATTTAAAAAGCGGAGAAAAACAGGAAGAATATGCGGTAGAAATCACCCCTCAGCGCCTTCCAATTAGACGTCGTCGTAAAGAAATCGATAAAGAAGAAGACAGAACAGACATTGGTACAATTGTTGGGTACATCGCATTATTTCTCTCTTTATTTTCAATTGCTTTCTATCCTATTACATTTGGATCTCTTTCCATCTTAATTGGGCTTCTCGCTGTTCGTTATGAAGCAAAAACACTTGGATATACAGCTATTGGCTTTGGAGGATTTTCTCTACTTTTCAGTTTATTATATCCTCTCTTCTTATCAGCCTTTTAAAAGGCGCTTTCTTATAAAGAACTAAAACAAAAAATATTTGCAAACTAAAAAAGGAGTGAATCTTCACTTCTTTTTTAGCTTGCAAATCTATCACCTTCATTATTGCGTTTTATAACTGAGTAAATTATTCATTCTAAACTTAGAGGATTGTCCATTTCAGATGCCCTCAGGTTACATATAATTTATTAAAAAAGGAGTTGTTATAGCAGTTTGGAAAATAAACAAGTAGATGCCTCTGCTGAGTTAGACGGACAAAAAACTATCGTTGAACGGTCTATACATGAGAAGCTAAAAGTTGTAATTGTTATTAACAACCAATTCACTAATGCACCAAATACTACACAACTAGCAAGTGGCGCAGGTCGAAGCAGTGCTGAAGGAAAAGCAAAAAATGAAGGCATGGAAGGCACCCAGTACGAATCACATGAAAACCATAAAACATGCTGTGCAGAAGAAGAAATCATCATTATTATTAATAATCAGATTAATTATGCAGGAGAGAACGATTCTAATTCATCTGCTACTCAAGTAGCAAGCGGTGGTGGCACATACAGTACAAGTGGTACAAATTCGGCAATTGAAAATTCCAATACGAAACAACAAATTTCAATTGGTTGCTCAAAAGATGCTATAGGATTAAACAAAGGAATGAATAGTGACCAGATAGGAGCACATTCCAAAGTTTTCAACTCAAAACAACAATTTTCTGATGATGGACCTAAACTTTTCATCCCTTAAAGAATGAACTGCCCTTTACGTATAGGATGAAAACTCCCGCCACTTATCTCCTTCGGATCTTGAAGTGGGGGTTTCTCGTGTATCACCTTCAAGAGATGCTTAACACGAGTGGAGTTGACACAGCTGCCTGATGGCACAACCCCTCTATTCCATCGGCAAACGCCTTTGGAACTGCTTTTTTTAAGATGTTATAGGAAGCATTCACATCTGCGTTCAGTAGTTTGTTCTCTTTCGTACGATACAAGCCACGTGTAATCCGTTTTCCACTAAATATAGGAATGTCTTCCTCACCGTAAGTGGGAATCGCATCATTGTCTAGAAAGGATGCCTTGCTTGTATACGATTCTTCCACGACTGGTACCATTATTCCCTGTCGATTCGCCTTATAAGTGATCATTTCAATAAGTAGATTATGTGGAATATGGCAGAAGGATTGATTCTGTTTTTTCCCCATCTCACTGTTTTGTTTCCATGCTATATTTTTCCCAATCACAATCACAGAAATCTCCTGTTGAATCGCCAGCTGGACAATATGATAACTCATTTTGTGAAAGAGATCTTTTATCTTGAGAAACCGTTTCTCATGAAGCCTCTCTAAGCGGTTTGATGTATGTGGTCCTTCTTTTGGTTCTTTTCCATGACGAAGAATACCAAGTAAACGAGCCCTTTGCTTGTTGTAATATTGATTGATGCTTTTGATCACATTGCCCTTTACTAACACAGGTATGGTTCCTGTATTCGTTACGATGGTTGCAATGTTATGAATCCCTAAATCAATACTCATATAGCGATTGTTATCTACATGCTCAGGCGCTGGCTCAGATTTTCCTGTCACGATTTCCACTTTAAACTTCCCGTAAGCAGGAGAAACACGTACCTCTTTTAGATTTTCGATATATCCGAACAATTTACCGATATTTAATTTTATGTTTGTTTTTGGAAAACGAATGTATTTATCTTGGAGTTTACACACTTGATTCGTGAAAACAATTTCTTTCATAGATGATTTCATATATTTGGGAATGCGAGGTCTGCCAGTAAAAGTGGAAGGATGTTTCTGATATGCTTTCATAGAAGTGAAGAATGACTTCCAATTTTGATACAACTTCTTCATGACTGCTTGATTCATTTGAGCTGGTAAATTCATATAATCTTGTTGTTTCATTGTTTTAAACAAACAATCTAGAAAGTTATAGGATAGAAACGATTTCTCTTTTGTCGGTAATGTAAACAAGTTACATTTCATTTCTTTTTGTTCTTTAACAGGTTTTGCTTTCTGTTTTTGCACACGTTTTTGGTACGCACGAAGTTGATTTTCGTTCATGATTTCAATCTGTGTTTGTAATGTATGAAGGACTTCTTGCTGAAGGGGCTGTAATGGTTGATTCGTACGTAAGGCCGTATACACTTGGCGAATATAGAAGTTTGTTGTATTGTAGAGATTTTTTGCGTTTTGACACATTTTTAGGAAGTAAGAGTATAATTTATGACCTTTCTTGATCCAAATTTGATAGGTTGCATATTCTTTTTCTTTTGTCATCATGTTCACCTCCTTCTTTCCTTCATGATACTACAAAGTAGTCAAAAGGAACATATATTCGCCATGCTGCGAAAATATTTTTACAAATGCGATGGCAATTCATCTCCACCTTAAACTGGGCTATGCCCTACACGTTTTGAAGATGGAGTTTTCTTGCCAATTTTTCGATAAAATAAATGCATCCACTCACAATTGTTGAATGGATGCATTTATTTTATCCCTTTGCTTATTAACGAAATAACATCACATAACCGCAACCACTGCAATGATAAGCAGTAATTTCTTGAAATACAGGATAGTTCTCCTCATCTCGCTGTTCAATAAATACTTTTTCAAAACGATACATATTCGGCGCATACGCCCAATCTTGTTTTGTACGAGCATATAAGGTGGACGAAAAAAATTCTTCTCCTCCGCAAACCATACAAGTCTTTTTCAAAATACTCTCCTCCCCAAGCCTGTCTTACCATAACTATATGAGGGAGAGTATAAAAAAAAGACCTTCTAAATATTAGAAAGTCTTTTCGGAGGAAAAGAGGAACATCCCCAATATTCCAATGGCACTATACGTCTTCTTTTTTCCTGTTTCTGTTTGAAAGGTTTGTTCTATTTTCATAAAGAATACGCCGTTTCGAACATCACTACTAACAAACTCTAGTTTCTCTTCTTTATTATCTTTTTGCTGCGTACAATTAAAACTCATTTCACTACACACAATTGAATATTCATCTGCTAAATGTTTTTGAAAGTCTGCTTCTTTCGGACAAGTTAATAATAAAATTGCTACAAATATAATACTACTAATACCTATTATTGTGAAAGTCTTCCCCATTTTATCTCCTTTCAAAAAAGAAAGAAAACTTGACTCCTATCGTCAAGTTCCCTTAGTCCATTATCCACTGCCACTCTTGTTCTTTCTTATCAAAGATAAGCCATCCCGTTTTAGAAGCTTCACTTTTCAAATCTTCTAAACCATCTAGAACTTCATTTGTACTTTCATATGAGCCGATGACATAAACAGGAATCTCTAAACCACGCCTTGATTCTATTTTTCCTGCTAAGTCCAGGTATAAACCATCTTCCATAAATGGCAAAAGTTCGAGAATAACCTCTTTTGAAATTGCCGGATAAATTTTCGATTTTTGAAAGAATGTGAATCGTTTTTTTCCAAATGAGCCAAGTTTATACGGAATTACCTTAGTAAGCATTCCAACAAAGTCCGGCATTCTTCGGTAATATACCTTATTGTACCAGCCATCATCATGAGAAAGATAAACGAATCTATTTTTCAAAAGTGGGAAAAAGGCCTTCCCAAGCGGTTCCTTTTTGTGTGCCAAATAGAGTAATTCTGCAATTTCTTTTGGCTCCAATTCATCCAAGTCATTTACATCATCAAAATCAACCCAGCAAAATTCTTCAAACTTCTCAACATCTGCTGCAATTAATTTATGTATACTCTCTTCCTCTGCATATTCAAATAAAGTATGATAATGAAAATCCGCCCATTCAAAACTATGCTTTAAAAGCAGAACTTGATGAAGCGGCGAAGGAATATTGCTTGCAAATTCCTCAAACGTAATTCCAGATGTGATAAAACAATGATTGCGACGATTACCATTAATATAAATCATATTTTTGATTTGGTCAGATCCTCCAGACAAAGCACCTAGCCACCTTCGTTTTATATGTTTCAATACTATAGGATATTTTATCACGAAAATTTTTAGAAACATAGAAAAAACTATAAAAACTATTTACATTTTTATGAGTTTTATTACATCACCGTTACAAGAAAAAATGCCTGCTTATAAACAGGCATTTTTTATGCAATTTCATCTGGATTTTGTGGATAATGCGAACTATCCTGTTTTTTATTATTTTGAAAGATCGACTGAATCTTATCAATTGTTTGCGGTGCAAGTTCGATTACTTTCTCTGCCAAGTGCGTTGCATTTTGCAAATGAAGAATATTTACACCATCCTTATTCACAACAAGAAAGGCAACCGGTGTAATAGAAACCCCACCAGCACTACCACCGCCAAATGCGGGATGACCTTGTGCCTTTTGTACGTCATTTGTGGAAAAATCTGATCCACCTGCACCAAAACCAAATGCTACTTTTGAAACAGTTAAAACAACACCGCCATCTGCTGTTTGAACAGGCTCACCGACAATTGTATTCACGTCAACCATTTCTTTTAAATTTTCCATAGCTGCTTTCATCAGCCCTTGAATTGGATGATCCACCGTTCATAACCTCCTTTTTCATATCCTTCCTAGTTTTTCCTAAACATTGTGAACTAAACATAAAATTTTTTATTGATTTCCAAAATTATAAGTACTAATATTTAGAAAATACAAATAAAAGGAGATTCAGCAAAAATGATTCGAAAACTAACCGAACAAGACCATGAACAAGTACTTTCTTTTTTAAAGAAAGAAGCTGCATTCAACCTATTCTTAATTGGTGATATTGAGGCATTTGGATATGATCAGGATTTTCAAGAACTATGGGGACAGTTTACGATAGAAAATGAATTACAAGCTGTTCTATTGAGATTCCATGATTCCTTTATTGCCTATGCTGAGGCTTCATTCCAGCCAGAAGCGTTTATTGACCAATTTACTAACCATGACTACATTAAACTCTCTGGAAAATCAGAGGTCGTAGAACAGTTTGAAAATCTCGATAACCTAAACCTTGGTAAAAAACTGCAGACATACTTTTGTGAATGTACAACCGAGAAACAATTAGTAAAAGATATAAACAAAGAAAACATAAAAATGGCAACGGTTGAAGATGTGGATCGTATTATACATTTACGAAAACAAATTACAGAATTTAAGATAGCAGACAGTGCAGGTAAACTCCTTCGCCAAGCAATTGAAACAAACACCGGACGGACATATTATATAGAAGAAAACGAAGAAATTATTGCGTGCGCGTCCACATCTGCAGAAAATTCATTATCTGCTATGGTTATCGGTGTATGCACACATCCAAATCACCGCGGAAAAGGGTATGCTTCTCAAATCATAAGTAAAATGATTCAAGATTTTATCGCTGAAAGAAGAACACTTTGTTTATTTTACAGCAACCCTGCTGCTGGACGGATTTATAAACGTTTAGGATTTGAAGATATTGGAACTTGGACAATGTATCGCTAAAGTGAAACTGCCATCAACATAGAACATTTCCATTTCCTATTGATGGCAGTTTCATTTCATTAATAATTAATCCTTCTTCTTATCCAATTCCACGTATTGAAAATGCTCTACTGTCGGAAACGGCTCGTAAAAATGATGCAATCGTTTTTTCCATTCTTCATACTCACTTGATTTTCGAAACCCTTCCGTGTGATCTTCTAACGTCTCCCAGTTCACTAACAAAAGATATTTCCCTTTGGTTTCTATACATTTATGAAGCGTATGACCTTGGTAACCTTTCATAGAAGAAATAATGCTAGAAGCCTCTTGGAAGGCATTTTCAAATTCATTTTCCATTCCAAGCTTCACTTGGAGCATTGCTGCCTCTAATATCATCATCTCATCTCCTAACTTATTATTACATCTCGAACCCATTCTTCTCGTAATAAGCCCATTATCACTGTATCGTAGTATTTTCCATTTACATATACATCTTCACGGAGAACACCCTCCACTTGAAACCCGCACTTTTCATATGAACGAATTGCCCTTTCATTTCCACTCCATGTATCAAGTTGAATTTTTCTCATATTTAAGTTTAAAAATAAATATTTTACAAGTGTTTGTATAGCGTCTGTTCCAAACCCTTTTCCCCAATATTCTTTATCTCCTATCGTTAAGCCAATTACCGCCTTATGTGTCACCGCATCTATATCTCTATAGTCTGCTATTCCGATATATTTTCCCTCTAACGTGTAAACAGCAAACACACATTCATCTTTTTTATTTAAGTTCCATACTTGTTCAAAAAAATGGTCTAACTGTTCCATTGAAACATTTGTATAAAATGGTGAATTTCCTGTCGCCCAGTAACTTACTTCATCATCATTGCGCCATTTATAAAGAGAGTTCATGTTTTCTTTTGTAATAGCTCGTAATTCTACTAAATTCCCCTTCAATACATATATCCTCCTCAAATATAATCCTTTATCCCCATTCAAATGCTTTCCCATCATTATTTTTAGATTTAAAAGTATGATTCCATGTTTCTTTCAAAATTACATACTCTCACGTTTTAAACTCATAACACTTTGCCTCTCAACGAATCCCATTTCTTTATACAACTCTTTCGCAAAATTCCCTGCAAATACGTTCAAACGAATTTCTGAGTAGCCTAGCTTATAGAGTTCATCAACTGCTGCTCTCATAAGCTGGCGTGAAAGACCTTGTCCACGATAAGAAGGAAACACATACAACTCATAAATAAAACCTATTTCTTCTCCAGAAAAATAGTCCTTATTGCTTCCAATCAATATCCATCCATTCAATATATCATCATGTTTTATAACAAGATAGAATGCTCCTTTTTTTAAAAGAGGGACTGTAAGCTCTAGTACTTTCTCTTGGCTAAATTGACTCGTTTTCATGGTCCCTTCATATAAAGATTCGGCCGCATGAGCTAAAATTTTTTCCGTATCGCTTTCAGTTGCTCTTTGGATCATAAGAACCTCTTTCCCCCTCCTATTAAACATGTAATACCATTCTTAATGTTTTCAGCATATATCCATCAAAGTCTTCTTCAAACGCATCTACCACTGCAAATCCTTTTGCAGTATAAAATGCTTTTCCGGTTTTATTCTCTGATTCTACGTTAATATATATCTTCTTGACACCTTCTAATGTTGTAATTCCTTTATGTAATAACGCTGTTCCCATACCACTTCCTTGGTATTCAGGCAATAAGTAAATCGCCCCTAACTCCGTTTCACATTGATACTTTATCGGTGAAAAATTTGCAAATCCAACAACTTTTCCGTCTACTTCTCCTATAAATAAATGTGAATGTTGTAAACGATGCTTCATCATGTCATGAGAATAAGCATGTTCTAAAAATTTTTCTTGCACTGGTATCGGAATAAGATCTTTATATGTATCGTTCCAAGAAGTCTTGGCCACATATTGTACAGATGAGATATCTTCTTCTTTCATTTCACGGATGACAAAATTCATAAAGACTCCCCCAACTTATATTCTGCTAATGTGTTACACTTCACACACATTCCATCTTCATATACGACTTGGATTAATTTAATACAATCTACTGCCGCTCTCATCGCTTCAAAGCTCTCACATACATGTTGAAAAATTTGTCCTAATTGTATTTTCGTTAGTCTACTTGCTACTGTACAATGTGGAACCCATTTATCTGGTACATAATAGGAATCTGCATTATCTTGAAAAGGACTAAAATATTTATGATAGTTTGTATGAAACTGTTTCAGATTTTCTGTTATCGTTGGAGCATAAAACACCGTTCCATTTGCCGGGAAACTCCCTACATGAGAAAATTCAATTTCAATAATATTCGTACGCTTTGAAAACTGACGCAGCTCTTGCTTGAATATTTTTACATCCAGCTGTTTATAATCTGCTAATGTAACATGTGGTTCCATTCCTTCAATGTTGTTTATATAAGATGACAAATCACTTTCATCCCACTTCTTTTTTATATATGTTCCAAATAGTTCATCAAACGTAACAATTGCTGCGTACAAACTGCTCATCTCCTCACTGCCTTCATTTCTTCCCATTCTTCACGGATCATCCCCATCCGAATCGAATCATAATATTCTCCATTATAATAACGGCATTTTCTCATTCTTCCTTCTAATTGCATGCCAAGCTTCTCAGCAACTTTCATCATGCGGCTATTTCCTGACCATGTTGTCAAACCGACCCTTCCAATCGTCATATGTTGGAATAGAAAGTCAATGTACATACGTAAAGCTTCTGTACCATAACCTCCATTCCAATATGTTGGATTGTAAATGGTAATTCCAATCTCTAACCAACGTGAAGGCTCATGCTCCCAGTAATACGTTACGATCCCTATGATTTCACCATCTTTTTCAATAAGAAATCTTGAATATGGATCTTTCATTAATTTAGAACATAGACCTTCTTGAAAAGCAGTAAACTCTTGTCTAACAAATGGAAAATACGGTGCATCCCATTTTTTCCACTCTGGATTTTCTTCTTTATAAACTTCTTGCCATAGCAGGTACAGATCCGCTTTTTCTATCGTTCGAATAACTACTTTTTCGCCTTTTAAATATGTTTGTTCCATAGAATCCTCCTATATATGCTTTCTTATCTTTCAATTACTATGTAGCAATACACTATAAGTTTTACTAGCAAAGATAGTACGAAATTACTCTTCTCTATTTCTAAATGAACTAGAGAAATATTATATTTATTTACTAGTTTTATTTATTATAATGTTTTTTCTGAAAAATCAAAACAAACAATCGATTATTTTGTATAATATTGTAAAAATGTTTTTTGGGAGGGATTTTATGCTAAGGAAGCTATGGAAATTCTCTATACAACTACTAGCTGTTATCATTACGTTACTTGTTCTATTAAACATTCCAGCCCTATTTATAAACGAAAGCGGAAACATTTCATTTCAGCCAAACAAATTCATAAATACAATCATCGATACAGTAAAACACGCTTTTTCTTTACATTCCCTTACTTTTCAAATACCTGCACCTACAGGTGGAGGTAAAACAGTATCCTTATTTCCCACTGTATTAGAACCATATATATATTCATTTACAATTTTATTTACTGCCTTTTTTCTTTCTACCTTCGTTGCAACAAGTATTGCTTACCTCTATTTTTTATCAGCAAAGTTGGTCCAAACTATCATACAGCGCACCGTTTTTGTATTGGAAGCTGTCCCTGACGTAATGATTATGATCTGTATACAAATGTTTTTTATGTGGTATTTTCGGCAAACAGGTGAATTGCCAGTACACATTATGACATTCAATGAAAACAAAGCGTATATACTACCTATTATTTGTTTATCTATACTCCCAACAATTCAAATGTTCCGAATGATGATATTGTACATAGAGGAAGAACGTATAAAACCATATGTCGAAGTTGCTTATGGAAAAGGCCTTTCTTCAAGCTATATTATCCGTATACATTTATTTAAAAATATTTTTATTCACCTATTTCATCATTTAAAAATGATTTTTGTCTTTTTACTTTCCAATTTATTTGTACTAGAATGCGTGTTTCACATGTCAGGCATTATTCAATTCCTTATTTTCACAACCCACTTTTCGACATCAATTACATTCGTTGTGCTTATTATGATTGTGATTCCATTTTACCTTTTATTTCAAATTTCTTCTTATTTTATAAAAAAATGGGAAAATCAAATGAACGGAGGAATTATATGAAAGCTATTTGGAAATCAAAACGTTTTTTAATCGGATTGACATATATTGTCATACTTGTCATCGCTAGTTTTATTTACGGCTTCTACTTCAAAGAAGATACTTTAAAGCCAATGAGACTGTTATACGATGAGAATGGAGATTTAATTGCCGCTTCACCATTCTCACCAAAGCAAATGCCACCTCTTGGTTCTGATCGCTTTGGAGAATCGATTTCCTTCCAAATATTAGATGGTGCAAAATTTACAATTTTATTCGCAATTGGAATCAGTTTATTACGTGTTTTACTTGGTACAATATTCGGTGTGTTATTAAGCTTATATGTAACACGATTAAAAAACTTTGTAAAAACATGTACAGAAGTATTTTATTATTTAGCAACCGTTTTCGTTGCATACATATTAATGCAGCCTATGAACAAAATGGTCTTTTCAAATCTAGATAGTAAACTCGAAGTGAATTTGCCTCTTGTATCATATCAAGCTATCGTTCTCGTTCTTGTTGTTTTACCTACTGTAACAATATATATTTCTTCTGAAATTGATGAATTTATGAAACAAGAATATATTTTAAGTTCACAAATAATGGGAGCAAGTCGTTTACACATTGTTCGTACACATTTACGTGTATTACTAAAAGATCGCCTCTTCTTATTATTTATGCAGCATATTGTACAAACACTTCTTTTAGTTACTCATCTTGCATTGGTAAGTCAATTTATCGGAGGTGTACAAAGGAAAAGTGCAGACTTAGGCGAAGATAAATTTATTTCGCTTTCTAACGACTGGGCAGGACTTATTGGTCTCAACTATTTCGAACTAAATGTATCAATGTGGATTGTTTTTAGTACGCTTGTTGCTCTATTTTTGACTATTCTCATACTGAAATTCATGACAACAGGAATACAAGATGCTTTAGCAAGGCAAGAATATTCTATTAAAAAAATTGAAAGAAAAAAAGAAACGTCTCCATACATACAAGACAAACACTCCTTCACCTTCGCTAACAAAAAAGAACATTCTTATCATTCTTCTGCCAATATGTAGTAAGAAAGGATTATTATGAAAAATAAATTCGGCTTAATTATGCTATGTACGATTATTACTACAAACATCATTCTATACTTTTTCTTGCCGCCTGAAGTTGTAACAAAGTGGGATTTTAACGGAAATCCCACTTCTACTATGACAAAAGGAACACATGTAACAATCGCTATTCTTCTGTCATGCTTTATCGCTTTTCTATTTGAAGGCTTATCACACACGATAGAAGACGCACGTTTTTTCAAATGGATTGGAAATGCAGTGTTACTTTTCCTTTTCTTTACTGACACTACTCTTTCCCTACTTGCGCTTGGATATAATCTTCCTCATGAACAACTCATTCTCTCAGCTGTTGGGTTACTTTTCATTATTATTGGATATTTCATCATGAAAGTTGACGCGAAAAATTCTACCATATCCTATCAGTGGAATAGCAAAAGGCTGGAGAAAAAGGCACAAAAGATATGTGGTATTTCTATTATACTAGCAGGTGTATGCATCGTAATTTCACCATTTGTGTTTCCTTCTTCTCTCATGCATTATGCTGCATTTGGAACAATTGTTATTATGACAGTTGTAGTCATTGGCAGTACGATATATTTATTTATAAAGGATCAAAAGCAGTCTTCTTCATTATAAAACAAACTCTTTGTATAAATTGAACTACCCCCACCTACCGCTTCGCGCTTGAGGTGGGGGTCTTCTCGCCAGATATGATAAAGCAGAAGAATATCCTGCTTTATTTTATTTCTTTCCAAAACGAATAGCTCACCTTTTCATACCCTTCTCGTTCATAAAAACGATGTGCATCTATTCTTGGAAACGCTGAAGTTAATACGACACAAGTACAATCATTTTCTTTGCCCCACCCCTCAATATACGACAGCAGTGTCTCTCCATATCCTTTTGAACGATGTGCTTCTGCTGTAACAAGATCATATATAAAGACATGTTTCTTATTATAAAAATTTGTACAAATTGCTGTTCCTGCTAAACTCACTACTTCTCCTTCACTATTATACAAAGCAAATAGGCGATAATTTTCTTCGTTCATTCTTTCCAAAAGAGACTGTGCTTCTTCTTGAGAAAGTGTAGGCCGCAACTGCTGTAATACTGGTAACACCTTACAAAATTCTTGCTCTGTTTTTACCTCTTGCACACATGTATTCATATTCTTTCCCTCCAATTATTTATAAAAAATTCAAAATGTTTTATGATTGTTATTATAAAAAGCGCGTGCCCCTTTTGTAAGTGGCAGTTTTATTCTTTTTTATAGGGACAGTTCGAAAGGAAGATGACAATGGAACTTATCATCCCATTAGATTCAGAAAGTAAGATACCACTTTACATACAAATTTATAACTATATAAAACAAGAAATCTTACAAGGAAGTATTGAGGTTGGCAGTCGTCTGCCATCTCACCGCAATTTGTCTTTGCAGCTTGGTGTAAGCCGCAATACAGTTGAATATGCATATCAGCAATTAATAGCTGAAGGGTATGTAGAAAGTAAACAAAAAAGAGGTTTATTTGTTGCTGATGCAGCTTACGATATGATCCAGACAACAAACAATAAAAATATTGCATATAAAGAGAAACCTGTTCAGGAAAATTTACGTTATGATTTCAGTCATGGGAGCATTGATATAGACTCCTTCCCGTTGTCTACTTGGAGAAAGATAACGAATAATTGTCTCCTAGAATATGAGAATGACTTATTTACAAAAGAAGACTCACAAGGTGAATGGCAGCTTCGCTATGAAATCTCTCGCTATCTCTATCAAGCGCGTGGTGTCCACTCTACTCCAGAACAAATTATCATCGGAGCAGGTACACAGCCTCTTCTTTGGTTACTTTTGCAATTGCTTGGGAATGAGTATAGATATGCAATGGAAAATCTGGGTTTTCACCGAGTAAGAGCTATAATACAAAGCTGCGGATTACATATACACCCCATTTCTCTAGATGAAAAAGGTATTCGTATTTCCTCTTTACATAAAAGTGGGGCTAATGTTGTATACATAACACCTTCTCATCAATTTCCATACGGAATGATTATGCCACTTTCTCGCCGAATGGAGCTGCTAAAATGGGCAAGTGAAAATGATGGCTATATTATAGAAGATGATTATGACGGCGAATTTCGTTATACCGGAAAACCTATTCCTTCCTTACAAGGATTAGATACAAATGGACGTGTCATTTATATGGGAACATTTTCGAAATCATTTTTGCCTTCAATCCGAATGAGTTATATGGTTCTTCCACAAGCCCTGCTAAAAACTTACCAACATGATGGTACCATCTTCAAGCAAACTGTCTCAAAAATACAACAACTCACGTTTGCGACGTTTATGAGAGAAGGTTATTGGAATCGACACTTGAATCGAATCCGCACTGTATATAAAAAGAAACATCAATTATTAGTACATACAATTCAACAAGAAATGGGAACATCTGTCGATATCATAGGTTCTCAGTCAGGACTTCATATTGTATTACATGTTCATAACGGAATGAATGAACATGAGCTTATCGATAAGGCAGCTGAAAATCGTGTCAAAGTATATCCTCTTTCTCTATATGATGCAGTAAATGCTTTACAGAAGGAATCTTACGTATTGATGGGGTTTGGAGGGTTATCAGCAAACGACATTCTCTGTGCTATACAATTATTAAAGAAAGCTTGGTTTTAGTGTTGCTTTAGAATAAAGTTTGATCAAATTGATACTAATAACTTTAATAAATGAACAAAAGGAAAGAGCGTGTTTTGAAAAAAGATTGATCAAAACATGCTCTTAATATATCCCGGTAAATCAATCTTTTATAAAAAAGATTGATCATTTCTGTTATCCTTATTCAATTAAAGCGCTCGATTGTGGAAGATCTTAATTACTATGTCTTATTGAACAAACCTACCTCTTTACTTTACAAAAAGTGAGCATTTACTTTTTATAAGAACATATGTTCGCGCATGAAAGTTAGCTGTTATAATGATGTCTGGGTAATAATAAGTAAGTTACCGTTGCTTATTAAAAAAGCAAGGCACGATTGGCCCCGCTTGTTATTTGACTATCACTTTTCCATCCATTCCTTTCTGGAAATGGTACCGACATATCAGTTCATATGTACCGGGCTTTTTAGGTTTCACGGTTATGTTTTTTTCTTTTCCCGGCTGGACTTCGGCGTCAATTCCGAGCTTTTCCACTGTGAAGGTGTGCTCTTTATTACCTTGGTTTTTCAATATCAACGTTGTCGTTCTTCCAATCGGAATAGTGATGACGTTCGGATTAAAGTAATCATCGTTCAACTCGACCTCAATCACTTTCACTGACTCAATAGGCTGTGTTACGACGCCGGGTTCGGCAAATACACTGAGTGAGCCTGGAGTTGTCACAACCACAATCATCGCAAGCAAAACGACCAATCCAGTTAACCACTTTTTCACAGACATTCGCAATCCTTCCTTTCCTAAGCACTATTGTTTTCCAATTCATAAAATATTATCACTATAAATGGGGTTCCAACGTGCTTCAAATAGTAACTCTTTATCTGAAACAGTGACAAAGAAAAAAGATCGACTCTATTTACGATCTTCTGAAATCCATTCTTCTTCAATTAATCTGCACCATTAGTTTAAGTGTAATACTTCACATTCAAACAAAATATTTTCATCATCTTCAAGTTGATCTTCCACAATCTGGCCCTTTAATTGAACAATACAACTGGGGTTTAAGGGTCAAAAGAAAAACCCTAAATTAATACAGAGTTTTATCAAATTTTTTTATAAATTATCGAACTTTTTTACAAATTATCAAACCTTATTTTAAATCAACATTTAGGTAACATAAGCAACAAAAAAAGTGCTGTAAACGATGTATTTTATCTGTTTACAGCACTTTTTCATTTCTTATTTAAGATAAGGGCTTTATTGTCCTATAGGATAAAAAGGGCACCTTGTTTTCTTGCATATCCTGACAGATCTTTTTTAATAATCTAATGCACTCACTGGTTGAGGTTGATGAGAAAGTTGGGTGCATTCACGAAAAGCAAAATGTTTACACTCTATACATTTTTTCGTATCCAACTGTTCTAGAGCATAAGTAATAGCTTCTCCTGTGTGATCAAAAAAGTTCTTTTCTCCGATTTCATCATACAATCCATTTTTATCTAAAGTTGCTTTTAACTCTGATTGAATTCCTGAAACAAGAAGTACGCCACCTTGTTTTTTAAAATGATGAACAATATTCCTAAAATAGGATTCTCCTGTTGTATCAATAAAAGGAACCTTTCCCATACGTAAAATTAATACTTTTGGTTTATAATGAATAGTTGCTAAAATGTTTTGTTCAAACGTTTGAGCAGCTCCAAAGAATAACGGACCTTCTATTGTATAAATACTAATTTGTGGACAATCATGCGTTTTATTCACCACATGTGGCAGCAATTTTTCGTTCTTTCTTGTATGATCAGGAAGCACTTTAGATATAACAAGCATGTTACTCATACGTTTTGTAAATAAAATAATAGCTAGAATAAGACCGATTTCTACAGCTGTTGTCAAACTAGTAAATACAGTAAACAAAAATGTTACAAGTAATACAAGAGAATCTCCTGTTTTCATTTTAAGGATGTGAGCAAAATGTTTTTGTTCACTCATATTCCAAGCTACTACCATTAAAACGGGGGCCATACTAGCAAGCGGAATATGTGAAGCAGATGGAGCTAGCAGTAGAAGCGTTAATAAAACAAGCACCCCATGAATAATACCTGACATCGGAGAAGTAGCTCCACTCCTAATATTAGTTGCTGTTCGGGCAATCGCTCCAGTTGCCGGAATTCCTCCGAATAAAGGTGTAACAATATTAGCAATTCCTTGACCGATAAGCTCTTTGTTACTGTTGTGCTTACTATTTGTCATACCATCTGCCACGACAGCCGATAAAAGAGATTCAATACTACCCAACATGGCAATAACAAATGCAGGACCAATTAACTGTTTTATACGCTCCAATGTGATTTCTGGAATATGGAACTGAGGAAGTGTATTCGGAATCGCACCATATGCTGTACCGATAGTAGGTACATGACCCGAGAAAAATACCGTTGCAATTACAGTTGAAATAACAATACCTACTAATGAACCAGGAACTTTTGGTAAAATTTTTGGTGTTATCAATATAACAAAAAGGCAAATCAAAGCAGTTATAATACTATAAAAATTGATGGTATCAATATGGATAAAGATTTCCTTCAAATTTGCTATAAATTCCTCATGCTTTTTTATACCTGTCAGCCCCAAAAAGCCAGCAATTTGTCCCGTAAAAATAGTAACAGCAATACCTGATGTAAAACCAACTGTTACAGGACGTGGAATAAACTTAATTAAAGATCCCAGTTTAAAAATCCCCATAAGGCATAAGAGAATTCCAGCTAATAAACCCGCCAGTAATAAATTTTCATATCCATAAGTAATTACAATGCCTAAAAGAATCGGAACAAAAGCACCTGTCGGTCCTCCAATTTGATACTTCGAACCACCAAATAGCGAAGTGAGGATCCCAGCAATACATGTTGTATAAATCCCGTATTCTGGTTTAACCCCAGAAGCTATAGCAAAAGACATAGCAAGTGGAATCGCAACAACTGCGACAATTGTTCCTGAAAGAAGATCCTTTTGAAGATGTCCCAATGAGTATCCTTCAAATCTTCCTGTATATAACCCTTTCATATAAACCCTTCTTTTCTATTCTTAATAAATTTTGCTTTTTCTGAAAGAATAACTATTTTTTAATAAATTCAAATTGCAAATTTTAACTTTTTCTAAAGAGAACGTGAACCTAATATTTACTATACGTTTTGTTCAAACGACATTCTAATTTACCTATATCTCCGCCTTCTTGTACGTAGGTTTTCAACCTTTCTGCTAGAAGTTCTCCACCGTGACTATCTAGCTTCTGCGTATCTATAAATGATGTAATCGATACCTTCTTTGGCGTACTATCTCTACGAAACATCTGACCCGGAATTTCGCTCCAAAAACGATTCCATTCATCCAGTAATCCTATTTGATCAAATAAAAAACTTTGAATCCCACATAACCAAGCTGTACAAGCTGTATTCCTTTCTTGACATCCAACTCCATCTTGTAAATGTTGGCATGAAAAACAACAAGAATTCCCACTTTTAATACAAACATTGCAAACGTGATGAGCTCCTATTGAGCGAAGTATTTCAATTCCGTGTTGGATAATAACTTCTTTCTTAACCTCAATATTCAACCCGTACCTCCTTGGCTATCGTTTCACCGTCTGTTTCATCTAGTTCTTCTAACATTGAAATCGTATCAATCAAATGGTTATTAAAAATTTTCCGTGCAACTTCCAATAAATTCATAATCATAGGATCTCGAAGAGAATATAAAACTCGTTTTCCATCTTTGGTACCAACAACAATATTTTTTGCACGTAACACACTTAACTGTTGAGAAACCGCAGAACCTTCCTTATTAAGAATGCTTTGAATTTCATTTACACTTTTTTCCCCCTCTGACAGCAATTCGAGAATACGAATTCGCAAGGGATGTGATAAAGCTTTAAAAAAATCAGCCTTAAATTGTTGCATTTCCCCTCCCATTAAAACACCTCCATTACTTATTGTTAATTTTAAATAACCCAGAAGTATCATATACATCTTCAAATGTTTGAAGATGTATATGATACTTCTAGAGTTTACAATTTTCAATACAAATCTTGAAACGTTAACAAAAACTCAAAAAAGTGCTGTAAACGATGTATTTCATCTGTTTACAACACCTTTTTTGATTCTGTGCCATCACTTATCCGCCTAAAATATCCCTATTTTACCTATAAATATTATATAATAATTTCGAGTGAATTTTCCGAAAAAAGAGTCCGTATACGATATGATGCTACAAACGATGTTTTCTTCCCCTATTTTACACATAGAAGAATTACATCCTGGCTACGAAGACCATGCAAGCAATGCAGATAACCATATCGATACTTATATCATTTACTGTCTGTCCAAGGAAGTGTGGACCTAGACGAGTGGATGGAACACCCATCTTTCTTTTAATTATCAAACAACACAATATAAAAAGGAGAATACAATATGCAACTTCAAAACAAATGGATTCAAAAGGACAGCGATTATATTAGAAAACAATTAATCGCATTCAATCATTCACAAGTTTCAGGTAGTGAGAAATCACTTGTTAAAGATGTCTGTTTAACACTAAAAAATGATAATGAAGAACTAGTGGCTGGTTTAATAGGGAATATATTTTGGCAATGCTTACACGTCAATATTTTATGGGTCAGTGATAGTCTGCGCCATCAAGGTTATGGCAGTAAACTTCTATTTGAAGCCGAACGAATAGCGAAAGAAAACCATTGTAATCTTATTAAACTTGATACATTTAGCTTTCAAGCACCGGAATTTTATAAAAAACATGGCTATGAAGTATATGGTATTATAGAAGATTTTCCGAAAGGACATACACACTATTACTTACAGAAAAGATTACTAGTATGAAATGGAGAGTGATTCTTTGAAGATTAAAAAAAAGAATATATTAACCTCAGAAGACATACAACAAATAATCGATTTAGCAACATACTGTGAACGTAACGATGGACTGGAGTATAAACCTTCTTTATATGTAGATGTGCTCCAAACAAGAAATGAAGATCAGGTGAATGATTTTCTTTATTACCAAGACGACAAATTAGTTGGTTTTGTAAGTATGTACGAATTTGAAAGACCTACTAAACTTGAGTTAATAGGAATGGTTCATCCTTCATTTCGAAGGCAAAAAATATGTAGTAACCTTCTAGATGCAGCTTTTGACGAAATAAAAAAGCGCAACATCAATGAACTATTATTCATCGTAAATGCTGCTTCTACAAGTGGAAACGCCTTTGCTAAATCTTTTGGATTACAAATTTCGTTTAGTGAATACTCTATGCAATTTAAACGAGATTCAACATCTTTGATAGAAATGAAAGATACCCTTCAACTTGTACCAGCTTCAACTGAGAACTTAACGACTATCTCCAAGATTGCAAGCGAAGCCTTTGGCGATTCTTTACAGGATAATATAACATGGTTACATAAGACAATATCATCCACTAATCGATATCTCTATATTGCTCTTTTCAATCGCGAAGCAGTAGGAACGATAACCGTTTCTCACGAAGAAGAGGTCACATCGATCTCCGGATTTGCTGTAGATCCTTCTTATCAAGGAAGAGGAATTGGAAAAAACGTGTTACAAACTACTGTACAGCGATTATTACAAGAAGGAAAAAGAAACATTACACTAGAGGTAGAAACAGAAAATGAGAATGCTTTGCAACTTTATAAACAATGTGGTTTTGAAATTACTACAAGCTATCATTACTATGATTTGATCAACAAATAGCCCGATAGTAACCGCTTTCATTTATATAAAAAAGAAGAATGCATAACATTCTTCTTTTTTACTTTCTTCTTAATGGATTTACAACTCCAACGATTTTACCATCTTCTTTGTATACACGTGGAATTCTTCGATCTAACATGCACGTTACTTCATAATTAATTGTCCCTAACGTATCAGCAATCTCTTCTACTGTAATCTCTTCATTACCTTGCTTACCATAGAAGACAACCTCATCCCCAACATGTACAGGCATCGCTTTTGTTACATCAAGCATAAGTTGATCCATACAAACACGGCCGATAATAGGTACTCTCACGCCATTAATTAACGCATATCCTTTACTTGATAATTGACGGCTAAATCCATCTGCATATCCGATTGGAATCGTAGCAATCCACTCATCACCTGTTGTAACATACGTATTTCCATAACTTACGCCTCTTCCTTTTTTCGCGTGTTTCACATGAGATACTTTTGACTTTAACGTTAAAATTGATTGAAGTGAAACTGCTTTATGGTCCACTTCTTTTGAAGGATACATTCCATATACCCCTATCCCAACACGAACCATGTTTTGAAATTCGTTATCTAATTCCATAGTTCCTGCGCTATTGGAACTATGAATAAGCGGCAAATGAATCTCCATATCCTTTGCAGCATTTACAGCTTTCTTAAATAAATCTTTTTGCATCAACGTATATGTTTTATCTACTTCATCAGCAGTCGAGTAATGTGTAAACATTCCTTCTACTTTCACATGTTTCATTTCTTTCAATTCTTGTAGAAATGTTGTCACTTCTTCTTCTTGTAAGCCAATTCTACTCATACCTGTATCAATTTTAATTTGAATACAGGCCTTCTTTTGCATACGTTCTGCTATATGATTGATATCTCTTAAATCTTCAATTCTATATACAGTCATCATAATATCGTATTCAATTGCATCTGCTACAGCTTCTTCCGGCGTATAACCTAAAATTAAAATTGGTACAGTAATTCCTGCTTCACGCAGTTCAATTCCTTCATCTACAAAAGCAACTGCAAAATGACTTACTCCAGCTTCAATCGCTACTTTTGCAATTTCAATCGCACCATGACCATATCCATTTGCCTTTACCGCTGCCATCATTGCAATATTTTCATCGTTTACACGTTTTTTAAATTCTCTTACATTATGTTTTACAGTATCTAAATTAATTTCAACAATTGTATTTCTTCCATATCTTGAAATCATTATTCTAACTCCTAACTCAATAATTCCATTCTATTTATCGTTCAATAGGACCTTTAACAATATAATACTTTTCATTTTTTTCGTCAAACTACAAGAATCTTCAGAATTTTGAATATGATAAAATACTCTTAAGACACTATTATAAACGGATGTGAGGAGAAACACAATGTTTGTTCAAGCCACGCTGCACCAATTAAAATTTGGGATTGATTCTACAATACAGATGTTAGAACAATTTACTTACGATGAATTACAACATCGCCCTATCAAAAACAAGCGATCCCTCTTTGAAATTTATACACATTTATCTCTTATTTGTTATGCCGATCTTCTTATTTTAAATGAAGCATCAAAAGAAGAACTAAATAAATTTTATTCACAACATACACCTCATACACTTGCAGAAGTTCAACAGACAATGAAAGAAGGTTTTCAACTTCTTGCTAAAACATTTCAAGCATACTCCATAGCAGAGCTTGAAGAAACCACACATTCCTACTGGGGTGCTTCTTATTCTCGTTTTGAATGGTTACTTGAAATTGTTGCTCATTTTTATCATCATCGCGGGCAGCTACATACTTTATTGACAGAACATGTGAAAGACCCATTAATTCCTTTATTCGAATAAAAACAAACTGCATATGCATTTCAACAAAAAACAGCAGCCAATCATGTTCATACAAGTGGCTGCTGTTGATAAAGTGAAACTTCTATCAGTGTTTTTTTCATCCCCCACCTATCTTCTTCGCTTCTATCTCAATCTTGAGCTCCTTAATGCGGGATAAAGTACAACTTTCATTTGTCTTCAAGAAATAGAAAAGGAACGGTTTTCCGTCCCTTTCTATTGCTCTTATTTTTCATTAATAATTCACTTTCTCCGCATCCCAATAATACTTGCTAAACGCTTCTGCTAGTACATCAATAGAGTTATACAATTCTTCTAGCGTATTATCAACACCACCAACTTCTACAAGTAGAGCATTGGAAGATAAATCTTGATTATATGTACCATCTCCTTTACTTTTGTCCTTTTTGAAAATCCCTCGGCTGAGTCCATAATAATGTTTATCCAAATATGAATTAATTTCGTTTGCGATTTTCATATTTTCTTCTCGTCCTTCATTTTCCATCCCGATAATGAAATAAAGTTTTGCGTATGACTTTCCATTAATCACTTTTGTTGTAACATTCTTACGCTGATCATCTCGGTGAATATCAATCGGAAATACGATTTGCTTATTTTGAGCTAACGCTTCTTTTACATATCCATGCGATGCTTTATAAGCTTGATACCACTTCATCTTTTTCTGCGCTAATAAGTCTCCCATGTTTGTCTTGTCATGTACAGCTGGAATTCCTTGTCCTTCTAATTGCTGTTTTAATCTTGTACCAAGGAGTGAAACATTTACATCTGGACTTGATGCTTCATCTGGAATTTTTGCTCCAGGTAATAACGGTAAAAACGATTCCCAACTATGCGTATGATAAATAAATACGGCATTTTTCCCCTCTATAGCATTTCCTTTCTTTTGAACAGGATTATTCTTTTCTGCTTCCTGAACTTTTTCTTTAGCCACTTCGCGCTCTTTCGTAATTTCTTCTATCGGTACACTTGATTCATTTGGTATATTTGTATAATCGGTTCCTTCTCCAGCTACAAGAATGTCAGAATAATAGTTTGCCATTCCTGGGATTTCTTTTCCCATAAATGTTCGAATATCTTGCAAACGCATATCTGTTGTTAATGAAAACAATAACGCTCCTACTGATTCTCGTTTCTTTGTTTGAAAATATTCAAAAGAAAAGTAATAATTTTCCATTTCAATCATTTGCATAAATCCTTGTATGGAAATTTTTCCAAACCATTGACTCACATAATATGATTTCATTGTATGTAACATCGTTGTGACCAAAGATGCAGCAACTAAAATAAAAAATGCATAAGAACACAGCAAAATAATAATCTTCTTCCCATGCGTCTGAGAATGTATAAAATACTTTTTCATGGTACCACCCTTTCTATACATGGGTATGTACAAGCTTTATACAATATACATTCTGATTACACTACTATGTCCTGCACGTTTTGAAGCTTGAATATATACACCTACTATTTAATTCGTATATATATTTTCAGCTTCATTTCATATATCCACTCCTCACATCTTCAACTTCAAATATATCCTCAAAAAAAAGAGAAATGGCAACCATTTCTCTTCCTCGTTTCTATTGTTCTTTTTTCGTATCTATAGAAGGCAGCTGTTTCTCTTTAAACAGCTCTCCAATTGCTCCTAAGCTTCCTAATGTTTCAACGGCGTTTGTTGGAAGGAACACTTTGTTTGCTGGTCCTTTTGCAATCTCAGTTAATGATTCAAATGACTGGTATGCAAGAACACGCTCATCAAGTCCTGCTTGACGCAGCATTTGAATACGATTTTGTTCTGCTTTCGCAATTTCTTCAATTGCTTTTGCTTCCCCTTGCGCTTCTAGTTCTTTCGCTTGTCGTAAGCCTTCTGCCTCTCGAATACGCGCTTCTTTATCACCTTCAGCCATTAAGATTTTACTTTGTTTTTCCCCTTCCGCGCGAAGCACTTTATCTTGTTTTGCTGCTTCTGCTTCGAGAATAATTGCACGTTTATTTCGTTCTGCCTTCATTTGTTTTTCCATCGCTGCTTGTATGTCTTTGGGTGGATTAATATCTACAACTTCAACACGTTCAATACGAACGCCCCATTTTTCTGTCGCCTCATCAAGCGCTAAACGAATTTCTGTTGAAATTTTCTCACGACCAGATAACGTTTCATCAAGCTCCATTTTCCCAATGATTTGTCGCATTGTTGCAGATGTAATATTACGAACCCCGAATTCATAATTTGAAATACCATATGTCGCAAGCTCTGGGTCAACAATTTGATAGAAAATAATCGTATCAATCTCAACTTGTACGTTATCTTTTGTAATTACTTTTTGCGGTGGTACATTTGTTTGTTGGATGCGCAAATCATGATAAAGGCGTACACGATCGATAACCGGGATAACCATATTTAAACCCGGGTGCATAACACGCTGGAATTTACCTAAACGCTCTACAACACCTACTCTCTGCTGCGGAATAATTTTAATTGTTAATGCGATAAATACAATAACAATCAATGCTAAAATAATCGATAATGTTAAACCAACCATTATAGTTCACACTCCCTTTTCACATGCACAACTGTGCTGCTCCTCTTTACAACAATAACGCTTTCTCCATCTAAAATTGGTTCATCTGAAACAGCAGTCCACATATCTCCATCTATTTTCACAATGCCATTCGCTTCATTTGTAATCGTTTGCACTATTATACCTTTTTTACCAACAAGTTGATCAACTGCATCTGTATACCCTTTTGCCTCCCGAAAATTCTTGGAAATACGTTTTGTAAAGATTGTCAAAACAAGACTGACAATAGATGCTATTACAACTTGAAGTAGCAAAGAATTTGGTACAAATAGCGCAATTAGACCTCCGACCACTGCCCCTATTCCAAGCCATAATAAGTAAAATGTAACAGTCAGCATCTCTGCAATAAATAAAAATCCGGCAATGACAAACCAAATTACCCATCCTGCCATGTGCAACCCTCGCTTCCATTCTATTTTTTATATGTATATGAGAGAAAGAAAACTTTATCCCGCATTAACGGGCAGTAAGCCCCCCACCTCAAGATTGAGGGCAGCGAAGAAGATAGGTGGGGGGCTTACTGCCCGTAAAAGTCCGATTGGTTCAACTAACCGCTAAAAAGCTGAGGCGCCCATCCACAAATAATAAAATCTTACTATCACTAGAAAGTATGTAGTATCAGATCTATTAGATGAAGAATATACTAAAATGATATATTAATATATTCTTTATCGCGCATGACAAACCCTCTCAAAAAATGACAAAAAATATTTTCTCACAAATGAGACCATGAAATAAATAACTTAGATAAGAAACAATTACATTATCTAAGCAAACATTTCCTACGTATTTAGCTAATTCGGTCATATATACGTCTCGATGTTGTTTACCACTTACGTATACGTAACAGTGAGAAAGCGATGTTTCTTAGATAGAAACATCGCTTTCTTGTTTACGCATATACTTTTTTCTTAATATAACATCGGCACTCCACCATTCTCCCCTTTATCATCATTACTTTATTTTGCTACTTGTGAGCAGTAAAACTCCCACCTCAAGATTTTGAGAAAACAAAGAAGATAAGTGCACGATGAAGAAAAAACCTCACTGATAGGAAGTTCACTTTATAACTTCTTCTAAAGTGAACTGATTTTCATATAAATATGTCGCATATGGATTTCCAACATAGCGCACATGCCACGGTTCATACGTATATCCTGTTATCGCTTCTTTTTCTTTCTCATAACGGATAATAAAACCAAATTTATGAGCATTTTCAGCAAGCCATTTTCCTTCCCTCGTGTCTCCAAATAAAGGTTCTAATTGAAAATTTGCAGATTGTGATGTAATGTCGATTGCTAATCCTGTTTGATGTTCACTTGTACCAGGAACTGCACTAGACATCGCTGTTTTTGCTTCCCCATCTTGTTTTTTATACATCGTATTTAATGCTTTTTGCCGTTCAAATGAACGAAATGCAGAAACAGCAAATAAAGAGATTTTTTCACTATTCGCTTGTTGAAACATGCGTTCTAATGCTGTAGCAGCTTCTTTACGCATTTTCTTTTTTTCATTATCGCCTTCATATAGAAAACGAACTTTTGGTATTACTAAATCTTGTGGTTCATACAAATCTGGCAAACGCCTTTTCTTATTCACAAGGACAAGAGTTGAGTCTGGGTTGTTAACAACCGCAAGCCCTCCTTCTATTTTTGCAATTGTTTCTTGTACCTTCGGAAAAACAACGTTTCCTTGCGCTTCTATCGCTTGTTTTTCCTTATGCTCTATATATTGCAGCATTGCAATTGCAATCACTCCAATGACAATCGCTATACTAAACAACATCCATTTTCTCTTCATATAACATCCTTTTATTCTAATAATTTTTCTATACAATACTCATCAACTTCCGTTACGCTCAATAACAGTTAATTCTAAACATCACATACCATATATTTTTTCCCATTCTCTCATCCATTTAAACAATTTGCTCCAACTTATTTCAAAATTTTAGAGATGCGTTTGCTTCTTATACTGCAATTTACCTACTCATTACGGTTACATTGTTTACATAATAAAATTATTTACAAGAGCCATTTTATAAAGTGAAACTTCCATCAGTGGGGTTTTTTCATCCCCCACTGATGGTTAGTTGAACCAATCGGGCTTTTACGGGCAGTTATCCCCCACCTATCTTCTTCGCTTTTCTCTGAATCTTGAGGTGGGGGTCTTACTGCCCACGAATAGCGGGATAAATGAACATTCGCTACTATTTTTCTAAATCCCTTTTCCTTTTTCATAAGATAAAGAGACAAATTTCGATACAAAGCAAATAGCGTAAGCAATGTTTGCTTACGCTTAACCATTCACTTTCTCCGCTTGCCAATAGTACTCACTAAACGCTTCTGCAAGCGCATCGATACTACGATTGAGTTCTTCTTCCGTATTATCAACACCACCTACTTCAATGAGAATCGCTTGACCAGATAAATCCTGATTGTATACCCCATTTCCTGAACTAAAACCTTTTTGAACTACTCCTCGGCTCAATCCAGGATACTTTTCGTTTAATGATTCATGCAGCGCTGTTGCCAATTGTAGGTTTTTTGCATAATTTTTATTTCCTTTCCCAATAACAAATGCCAACTTTGCATATGATTTATCACCAATCTGTTTCGTCGTAACTTCTTTTCTTGCACTATCCCTATGCAAATCAAAAAAATATTGAAGCTCTCTATTGCTGGCCATAGCTTCTTGCACAATCCCACGAGACATTTTATAAGAGCTATTACTGTTTAACCCTTTACTAATTAGTTTTTTACCCACATCCGTTATATCATTTACTGCTCCAATCCCATGACTTTCAAATTGTTCACGAAGTCTGTTTCCAAACAAAGAAATATTCGTTGTTGCACTCGTTGCTTTATTTGGATCCGGGTCATTCGTTAAATTTAATAATGGCAAATACGACTCCCAGCTATGTGTATGATAAATAAACGCTACTTGCCGATTTCCCGTCGTTTGCGCTGGCTTCGGTTTCGCTTTATTTGACTCTGCCTTTTCAGGCTTTCCTTGTTCTCCCGTCCGCTCTTTTACAAGCTCTTCTAAAGGTACACTCGATTCAATAGGCAAATTTGTATAGTTTGTGCCTTCTCCAGCAATCACAATTTCCGTGTCATATTTCGAAAACCCTGGAAGTTCTGTTCCAACTAAACTACGAACGTCATCAAAGCGGATATTTGTCATTGCAGATAACAGAAAAGAAGAGATAGAAAAATCTGCATTTAAATGACGATATTCTTGTGTAAAGTAACGATTTTCTGACCCAATCACATACATATATCCATTCATAGAAATGTCATTTAACCATTTATATAAATACGTTGACTTTGTCTCTTTTAACGATGTTACGATCATACTAACAAACAAAAAAGCAGCCATCATCCCCAAAAAAAGTAAAAAAATAAATTTTGGAATACTCGTTCGTTTCACATAAAAATAGCTTCGACTCATTAGATCACCCTCTCCCTATAAACATATGTACAAGCTATAGAGAATAGACCGAATGCAATTTGGCAATATTGGCATTGAGGTGAAAAGAATTGAAACTGGTGATTGGATTATTTCCTATTATATTATCTTGTTTATTTGTTTTACTTGCGGTACATCCACGTATTCGCATTTGGTTAGATATATTTGCGTATGTTTGTTTATATGGATTTGGAACCATTATTGCATTTACTGTATACGATGTATTACTTCAACAGACTGTTTTTATGACAACCATTCATCGTATATTATTAAACCCTTTATTTCTTCTTACTGGTGCGTATATCGGTATATATTTTTTATATCTAATACTGTATAAACTCATTTCAAGCATAAGAAATTAAAGGAAGGTGCTATGATGAAAAATTATATATGTTGCCATAAATGTAAAAAGTTTATTTATCGTAAACGTGATCTCGTTACAGTTGCTTTGTTTTTTCAAATCCTCACTTATCATGGTTGCTGTTTTGAACAAGAATTACACGAACTACGCTTTCCTTTGTCCAAATTCCTTCCCTTAAACACACTGTTTGGCAAATTTTTTTCTTCTTATACACTTTGTATTGGTTTCATTTTACTTCTGACAGACCCTTCTGTATTTTGGCTTAGTATACTTTGCTTTCTTCCAATCTTTTACCGTTTCTGTTCTTATTGGTACATTGAACGTTACTTCTAAAGAAACTGATTAGATTTTCCTTTTGAAATACTTAAACATGTCCATTTTTTCTCATACTTTTAGCCAATCGCTGTTCCATTGAGAACTTCCATACCTGGCTCTAATAAAATAACATCACCTTTTTCAGGAACGCCACCAAGTACAAGTACTTCAGATTTAAATCCGGCCACTCGTTTTGGCGGAAAATTAACAACTGCAACAACTTGCTTTCCAATAAGTTCTTCCGGCGTATATCGTTTCGTGATTTGCGCGCTTGAATGTTTCATTCCAAGTTCACCAAAATCAATCTCTAGCTTAATAGCGGGTACTCGAGCTTCAGGAAATACTTCTGCTCGATAAATCGTCCCAATACGAATATCTAATTTCATAAAATCTTCAAAAGTAGCCATTTCTATATTCCTCCTTGCCATTTATATTAAATAGTTGCTTTTATTTCTCTTCCAAAAAAGAAAGATGCTTATGCACCTTTCTTTTTTACTTCCTGCAATTCTTTCGAGCTATGTAAGAAAAAGCCAATCGCTCCTCCAACAATCGCTGGTACGAGCCAGCCGATGCCTTCTTTATATAATGGAAGCATTTGCAACGCTGCTGATAATGGGCCGAGAGAAATACCTATACTTTCTAAGCCATTACAGAAACTAACGAAAAACGCTCCGACAATTGCACCAATATATATATTATTTCGTTTTCCAATAAATTTATGGAAATATGACAACACAATCAATACAATTGCAACAGGATAAATAATGATAAGCACTGGTAAAGTAACAGCAATAAGCTGTGTTAGCCCTAAGTTTGAAACGAATAAACTAAATACACAAATAATTGTAACAATTGTTTTGTGCGCAACTTTTGGGAATAAACTTGTGAAAAATTCCGCACAAGCAGAAGCTAATCCAACTGAAGTTGTTAAACAAGCAAATGTAATAACAAATGCCAGTAATACTTTTCCTGTTGTCCCAAATAACTGATTTACAACATTTGTTAAAATTAAGCCCCCATTATCAGAAACACCAAGGGATGTACTTGTAGAACCAAGATATGAAAGTGATAAATAAATAAGCGTCAGTCCAATAACAGCAATAACACCTGATATTATCGTTGTTTTCGCAATTTGGTTACTTTCCTTAATGCCCATTGAACGAATAACTCGCACTACAACAATTCCAAATACAAGTGCACTAATAGCATCCATCGTTAAATATCCTTGAATGAATCCACCGAAAAAGGCATTTTCTTTGTATGCTTCCATCGGTGAAGCAGGTGCTCCGATTGGATCAATAATTGCCTTTCCAACAATTACAGCAACAATAATAACAAGAAGTGGCGTAATAATTTTTCCAAACCAATTGATAAGTTTTGATGGATTTAATGATAAATACCATGTAATCCCAAAGAATACTACGGTATATAACAACATCATATACCATTCCGCCGCCATCGTTTCGGATAAAAATGGTTTCATGCCCATTTCAAACGAAACAGCACCTGTGCGAGGAATTGCAAAAAATGGACCAATTGCTAAATAGCTAATAAGCGGAAAAATAACAGCAAATACAGGATGTACCCTAGAAGATAACGCTTTCAAATCTCCTTCTACAAATGCAACAGCTGTAACTGCTAATAGGGGTAGCCCTACTCCAGTAACAAGAAAACCTATCGTAGCAATCCAAACATTTTCACCGGCTTGCTGTCCTAATACAGGAGGAAAAATTAAATTTCCTGCTCCTAAAAATAATGCGAATAACATTAAACCAATGGCTAACGTGTCCCCTAACTTTAATTGCCTCTTCATCTGTAGTCCACATAACATAATTTCGTTCTCATTTATGCCATGCGTACCTCCTCTCTACTCATGATATAAATGTTTGACTTTTTAATAGACATAATTTTTCCTTGTCCGTTCTTCTTAATTCTTTGTACTCTTATATATTTTTAAATTTCCTAAATATTAAGAGTGGATATAACAATAAAGATTATAAGATTATAATCTTTTATACTAATTTTCTTCAATATAGTAACATATTTAATTGAAAAATGGAAATTTATCCACTATATAGAATTTTGAAAATAATAATGATACATATAAATATAAATTCAACACAACAACAAGAAAAATCCATCTCTACTTTCAGAGATGGATTTCCCTCTTACTCTACAATTTCCACTTCACGTGAATTTTTCATTTCTTCTACATGTATAACGCGGAATCCATGATCTTCTAAGTCTTTTAAAAGCGGCTGTAATTCTTCTGCCGCAAATCCTTCTCCTAATGTAAACATAATTCTACGTACATATAGTGCGTTGTTATCAAATGTCATTAGACTTTGAATTCCACTATATTTTTTCAATACAGTTGATAGTTTTTGAATAGCACCATTATAATCTTGCGTTCCGACCATAACTGAATACCTACTAGAATGAAGGCCCCATGCATCTTCTAGTAACTCAAATACTTTTTTATGTGTTAAAATACCAAGAAAATCCTCATTATCATTCACAACAGCAATATATGGTAACTCTTTAATTGTAAAGAACACTTTAAAGAATGAAGAATCTTCTTTTACATACCCATCTTTATTGCGCAATAGCTCTTTCACATTATCATCTAAAGAACCTTTATATTCTAAAATATCTACTTTATAAATATTCCCTAAAAATGTTTCTTCTTTTTTATCTAGAACTGGAACACAGCGATATCCTGTTCTATTTAAATGATCTAGCGCTTCTTGTAACGTATATGTATCCTTGCAAAACAACACTTCTTTTTTTGAAACATAGTTTCCTTTTACTCTCATAAAAATCCCCCTTATGTT
>NZ_CAKJTI010000025.1 GCF_917563915.1 Bacillus rhizoplanae
CCCTTATGTTAAAATATTTTCTGTGTCATAAATATATAATATTTTCAGAAAAAAATAAATATTATATTTAATTTTTCTGATTTCATTCATCATCTGTCATCATTTCTTCATAAACCTTTCATTTTTTCAACAAATATGGAAGAAGATATCATATGAAAATTTCCTTTCTTATCGAAAACAGATTGTATCTTCCAAAAAGAAACGTTAAAATAATAGTAATAATTTTCAGAATTTTATAAAAGTAGGTGGAATATATAGTGTCTTCTATTATCACTTATGTGTATCGTTGTCTTTTGAGCTTTATAACCATTATTCTTATTAGCCCAATTCCTGCTGCTCTTCTAAACGACAAACAATCCTATTTTGAAGTACTATATACAATGATTAATCATTTTGTACATTTTCGTTCTATCTCTATTCCGATGACAGATTGGATTCATGAATCATTCTTTTTTTCTTCTTATCAACCACATAACATATCGAAATCATTTGATTCACATGAAAATTCACTCCCATTGTTCCCACACATATGGAAATTATATTTTTTATCTATGATGCGATTCTTACTTTCACTTATTGTCGGTTTTCTCCTTAGTCTTAGAATTGGTCGATTTTTTATTAAGTTATCTCCTAAAAATAGAAAACGTTTTTCATTTTTACGCTGGATTCCATTTTCATTTGGCACTGTCCTACTACAATGTATCATCTTCACTCTTTTTCTCTTCACAGCATCGTACATATCTTTTCCATACTTTTCTTCTCTTTTAATCATTTGTAGTACGTCCATGATTATTATCATCCAAGCCATCAAAACATGGATTCCTTTCTTATATACAGTACAAAAAACAACACATGCGCATGATTCAGCTTTTTTTAGGAATACACTATTCGCTTCGCTGCTTGCAAGCCATAAATCTATCGTTGGTTCCATATTAATTTCCTTTATATATATGGAGTGCATTTTTCATGTAGATGGGTTATTTCAATTTATTGTACAGTATTGTGTTAGTTCACCAATACTTGTTGCAATAGGCCTTTTATTACTGTATATCCCATACATGCTGATCTCTCTCTTACAAATATTATGGAAAAGAAATCGCCATATTGCGCGTATCCATACACTATCACGCACAACAATAAAGTGAAACTTCCATCAGTGGGGATTTTCTTCATCCCCCACTGATGGTTAGTTGAATCAATCGGGTGCATGCCAGCAGTTATCCCCCACCTATCTTCTTCGCTTTCTCTTAACCTTAAGGTGAGAGCTTATTGCCCAAAAGTAGCGGAATAAAGTAAAATTTTTTATAAGTTGAGAAGTTTTCCAATGATGAAAATCCCCATCAATTATATTCTTACGACCATTTTTTCATAAAATTTCATATTCCTCGCCTCCTTTCTTTGACTATTCTTTCCTTTTCCATATATTATTAAAGTAAAACTTTTATTCGGGAGGTGACATCTTTATTCTAAATTTAGAATAAAGAATATCCTTGGACATACTAAAACTTTTTTTCATCGCTTTACTCATTCTTATTTCCGGCTTTTTCGTAGCATCAGAGTTTGCTGTTGTTAAAGTGCGCAAAAGTCGGATTGACCAACTTGCCAATGAAGGGAATAGGCAAGCAATCCTAGCAAGAAAAGTTGTTTCCAATTTAGATGTATACCTATCTGCTTGTCAGCTAGGTATTACCATTACTTCATTAGGACTCGGTTGGCTTGGTGAACCTACTGTGGAGCACTTATTGGAGCCGCTTTTTGAAAAAATGAATATAACAGGTTCAATGGAACATACATTATCAGTTATTATCGCTTTTAGCATCATTACATTCTTTCACGTGGTACTAGGTGAACTGGTTCCAAAATCCTTTGCCATTCAAAAAGCTGAACAAATTACTTTAATGTTTGCAAGACCTTTAATAATATTCGATAAAGTAATGTATCCTTTTATTTGGTTATTAAATAGTACAGCGCTATTTTTCACGAAACTATTTGGATTACAACCAATAAAAGAGAATGAACTTTCTCACTCTGAAGAAGAGCTGCGCCTTATTTTAAGCGAGAGCTATAAGAGCGGGGAAATTAATCAATCTGAATATAAATACGTAAATAACATTTTTGAGTTTGACGATCGAGTTGCAAAAGAGATTATGGTTCCACGTACCGAAATGATCTGTTTATCAACTGAAAATTCATTAGCAGAAAATATGGAGATTATCGCTACTGAAAAATATACGCGGTATCCCGTTATCGGAAAAGATAAAGATGATGTTGTCGGTATAATTAATACAAAGGAAATCTTTCATGATCAAACAAAAGGGGTCTGTAAGCCCCTAGAGTCATACATACATCCCGTTTTAACAGTATTCGAAACTGTACCAATTAAAAAAGCTCTCATTCATCTACAAAAAAATCGTGTCCAGCTGGCAATTATTATGGATGAATATGGTGGAACGGCAGGTCTTCTTACAATGGAAGATATTATTGAAGAAATTATTGGTGAAATTCAAGATGAATTTGATATAGATGAAACACCAATGATCGAGAAACGGAATCCAACATTAACGTTACTTGACGGAAAAGTACTTATTTCTGATGTAAACGATATATTTGGCCTTCATATCGATGATAAAGATTTAGATACAATCGGAGGCTGGTTCTTGTCACAAGCAATTGACGTAAATATTGAGCCAGGCCATATTATTCAATATGAAAATTATCAGTTCAAAGCATTAGAATTAGACGGTCATCAAATAAAAAAAATTGCCGTTAGTAAAATAGATAATACACAAAAAGGAGTTACACTGTGAATACATTATTAACTATATGTATTATCGCTTGTTTCATTCTATCATTCATTGCGTTTATTTATCCGATTATTCCAGGTATACTCGCTTTATGGGCTGGTTTTTGTATTTATCAATTTGGCATTAACGACTTAGAATTAACAAAGTCCTTTTGGCTTATTCAAATTGTATTTACAATTATATTTTTCATTGCTGATTTTGTTACAAATAGCTATTTCTTAAAAAAGTACGGAAGTACAAAATGGAGCGAACGTATCGGTATGGTTTCTATTATTGTTGGATCGTTCTTTTTCCCGCCATTCGGGCTAATTATTATCCCATTCCTTTCCGTTTTCGTAACAGAATTAATGCATAAAAAAGCACCACAAGATGCCTTTATGGTTGGGGTTGCAACAGTTATCGGATTTTTAAGCAGTACAATAGCTAAAGCGATTTTACAAATCATTATGATTATTATATTTGTATGCTATATTATTTTTTAACCATAAAAAACTACACCTCCAATTGTTAGACTGTGTCTAACAATTGGGGTGCAGTTCATGATAAGGATGGCTTTTTAATAGGCGATGCCAACTCGTTTTTTATAATGAATATCATGATAAAGTAATTGATAAGCAAAATGGGCTGTATCTCCAACTGTGATCTTCATACCACCTAGCGGTAACACATCTTCTTCAGTTCGATAAATAGCTGTTTCTTCCCCATCTATTAGGTGTGTTGGACAGACAATCGTCCATTGTAATTTACTATTCTCTAAAGCTAAATAAGCCGCTACATGGTCTTCCGCTGCTGCCGTTGTCTTTCGACGTGATTCACTTGATTGAAAGCGATATAATTGCGGATTCACACGTGCCTGCAAAATCCCCGCCGTTCCAATTGTTATAATTCTTATAATCCCTTCCTCGTTCATAGCGTGTATAATATTTGGTAAACTTTTTGATAACGTGCCGTTTCCATCGGTACCAAGTGCACTAATTACAACATCTGCTCCCTTTACACACTCTCTCACATCTTCTTCATTCCATACATTTCCTTCTATTACACGAAAATTCTCATGTTGTACTTTTAGCTTTTCCTTATTTCTCACAAGCGCTGTCACTTTATGATTATCCTGTAATGCAAATTTCAAAATTTTGACTCCAATTCGACCTGTTGCCCCAAACAAACATATATTCATACTAACTCACATCCTTTCACTCCCCTCTATTGTTTCTGAAAAAGCAAAAATACACAACAAAAAAGCTTTCTCATTTATCGAGAAAGCTTCTATCATCATATAACACTTATTTCTTTTCGCTAGAGCTAGAGGAACTATCTTTTGAATCTTTCGAATCGTTATCTTTTACTTCTCCACTCGTTTCTTTATCCTTGCTCGTATCTTCTTGTTGCGTCGTCTCTTCATCTTTCTTTTCCTCACCTTTACTACAACCTACCATAAATAAAGAGCTAGCAAGTGCAACAGCAGTTAACGATTTAACCCATTTATTCATTTGCTTATCCCCCTTTTGATAGAATATGTACATTCTCATATTACTTCTCTTTTTTAAAGGAAATATTAGGAATTAGTAAAGAGTTGGTAAATGATTGTAAATTTTCCGAAAACAAATAGGCTGATTATTTTAATCTCCTTCTCATCTTTTTAGTAGATAGCGATATGGTAAAAGGATTATGAAGAAATCTTCCATTAATAGAAGATTTCTTCATAATCAACTTTTTTAGTAATTTGGATGTCAGATTTTTACTATCAGTTACATATAGATGAAAAAACAACAAAAAGACAGCGGTATCACTGTCTTTTTCACCCATACTTCTCTTCATCCATCATTGTTTGTATGCTAAACTCTTTTTTCATAACATATTGCCATACACTATACGCATTTCGATTCATTTTCAAAAAACAACTTTCTAAAAAAGAACGAAATTCTGGATTCGCTACTTGGATTGCTACTTGCGCATATCCAAGCGCCAATCGTTTCAAATGTGAAATATAAGAAAAAGCAATTTCTATATCGCCTTTTTGCCCAGTATAGTTAGTATGAACTGTTTCAATTGATGATGAAACTGGATATTTACAATTGACATGCTGTACATTTTCACCTTCTTGAAAGTTAATCTGTTCGTTGTATGCTTGTAATAAGTATGGTAAATGTTGCTGTAACAATTCTTTTAATTCATTATCACGTACTTCTCTCATATATTCACCAATTACACATATCACTTCATAGCTATAACTCATGAGTTCTTCAATATAATCCATCCAATATTTCCTCCTCTCTACTGATATGTATGCTATAAATAGAATGACAGAACCTTCGACACTCTCGCCAGAAACTTATCCCACATACTCATTTTTTCAAAGTCTTTCTCCGAAAATTTCTTTGCTTGCTGGAAATCCGTTTGCAAACGACGTTGTATTTCACCAATAATTTTTCCTTCATAAATAAAACAATTTGATTCTGCATTTATATAAAAACTGCGATTATCAAAATTCGCGGTTCCGACGTCTGCAAACTTATCATCAATAAGAGTCACTTTCCCATGAAAGAAACCGTCTCGATATTGATATATTTCTGCTCCAGAACGCAGTAACTTTTCCAAATAAGGATAAGCTGCCTGCTTTAATAGCAAAGCATCACTTTTGAAAGGGACAAGAATTTGTAATCGTACTCCCCTCTGCAATGCATTTTGTAACCCCGTCATCATTTCTTTACTGGGCACAAAGTACGGAGTGGCAATCACAATTGATGTTTTCGCACTTTGTATCATCTCTTTATAGTGTGCCCATAAACCTTTTCCATCTGTAAATACATATCGATACTTGCTATTCCCTTGTATAGGCGTTATCTCATGTGAGGATAACTCTTTCCCAGTGTCCAATTCCCAGTCTTTTGCAAACTGTCTTTTCATATCCTGTGCACCTGAACCAGTAATACGAACATGGTAATCACGCCATTTTCCAAAACGGGGATCCTCCCCAAGGTATTCATGCCCTATATTAAATCCCCCTACATATGATATATTCCCATCTATTACCACAATGCGGCGATGATTGCGATTATGAAGTGTATAAAAAAAATTTTTAAAACGAGGCTTTTTACTAAACGTAAACTGCACACCACTATTTTCTAATTCTTGTATCGTTTTCTTCTTTATTTTATATCCTCCAACGCGATCCACAGACAATCTCACATCAACACCTGAAGCTGCTTTTTGCTTTAATAATTGTAAAAATTTATTGCTTATCTTATCTTTACCTACAATATAAAAATGAAGATAAATATACTGCTTCGCCTGATCAATATCAGCAAAAAGATCTCGATATAAATCATTTCCATCTACATAAAGCTTAAAATCACCATAACGAATCTGTGATATTGGATTTTCTTTTACTCTGTTTCTGCCTACTTTTACATCTACATGCATCCATATCATCATAATTCCTATACAAAAAAGGAGGAACAGAAGTTTTCTCATCGAGAATCCTTTCCTTTCAAATTATCATTTTTATATGTTTCCCCCTTACTATATCCCTATACAACAAAAAACATCATTTGCATGACATATATCCCTGTCAAATCATTACGAAAGTGCATATTGTATTATGTAACTTATAACAAAAGGAGGAAAAAACAATGGGCTTTGGACATCACGGCGGGTTTGCGTTAGTTGTTGTATTATTTATCCTCTTAATTATTGTTGGTGCTGCTTGCTTTTGCTAATTAGCTACCCACTTAATACAACTTTTATGTAGACAAAAAAACTATGAAAAAGAACATCTAGTGATTAGATGTTCTTTTTCTGTTTATTCCACATTAACGGGCAGTAAGATCCCTATCTCAAGATTGAAAGAAGCGAGGAAGATAGGTGAGGGATAACTGCTGGCATGTGCCCGATTAGTTCAACTATAAAAAAGAAGCCGATTTTATGAATCGGCTCCTCGGTATACATATTGGTCTTTTGGAGGTTCTACTGTGTGCCAATTTGTAACTTCTAATACAGGTATATTTGCGTGAAACGGTTGATAAAACTCTGTTGAAATTGTTCCTTCAACTTCAATCCAATCATCATTCTTCCACTGAGCATCTTCTGGTTTCTTGACCAGCATCCCATACACACCTGAATCAGCAACACAGTGAATAATTCCAAAGCGGAATACAAAATACTGTTCTTTTTTAGAAGAATCATCACGGAATACAAACCCCTTAAAAGAAAGGGTTTTACCCGTGAATTCGCCAGGATAATTATATATTATTTCCATCCCTTTCAAAAAGTTTGTATCGTTTAAAACAATTTTATCTTTTGTTACGAATTCCTTCTTTTCTTTTTCCATGAGTTCCCGATAACCTTCTTGTGCATAGTAAATGCTCGTATCAGGTTTTAAAAACTGTCGATTCATAAATGGGTCTTTATTTTCTGGCTCCGCAACGGGGAAATGAAACCCTTTTGCTTTTACGATATCAGAATCTAATGTTGCAATCGGGAAAAAGAGCCCCGTAATAATCGGAAAACAAAATATTGTATACGTAAGAAGACGTTTCCACCATGTATTTTCATCTTTTGAATGATCATGACCACAATGACTTTCATTGCAACCACATTCATGGTCATGGTCATGTTTACCATGCTCTTTTTGAAATACGATAATCATTTGAATTACAGTTAAAAAACCTAAAATAATCGCTGCTGTTGTTGATAAATATGAATATTTCATATTTATATATTTTGTGATATTACCAGAAATATGAAGTTGTGCCAATAAAATTGTAAATCCAAGTAAAATATAAGCTCGAAACATTGATTACCCCCCCATCGCATAAATGAGTAGTGAGCTTGCGTAAACAACAACTGTAATTAAAACAATCAAAACAATAACAAAACGTGTTTTAAAAGTTGCAAACATCATAATCATATTTTTAATATCTACCATCGGTCCGTATACAAGAAAGGCGACTAGAGCTGGTGTTGCAAATGTACTTTGGAATGAAGATGCAATAAACGCATCCGCTTCTGAACATAAGGATAAAATAAAAGCAAGCCCCATCATAACAGCAGATGAAGAAAACGGTCCTTGTCCAATCGCAAGCAGTGTAGAAGTCTTTACAAAAGTTTGTACGCTTGCCGCAATAAGCGCACCGATAATTAAAAATTTTCCCATTGAGAAAAACTCTTCAACAGCATGTGTACATACGTCCCAAAATTTTTGACGAAATGGCCGATTATGATCCACCACTGGAAAATTAGTATTCCGTAGTTGATGACCTTTAAACGTAAACGATAATATAAGACTGACAATAACAGCTACAACAATAGCTACAATAGCACGATACCAAACCATATGCATACTGCTACCGAATGCTACATATGTCGCAAATAAAACGATAGGATTAATAATCGGTCCAGTCAGCATGAAGGCAATGCCAGCATAAGGTGGTACTCCCTTTCCGATAAGGCGTCGAACGATTGGAACAATTCCACATTCACAACCCGGAAACAGCATCCCTAGAAAAACAGCTAATAATATAGACAGAAAACGATTCTTCGGCATCCATTTTGCTATCATATCTTCTGTCACAAACATTTGAATGAATCCTGAAATGAATACACCAATTAATACAAACGGCAGTGCTTCAATTAAAATTGAAATAAAAATCGTATTCATTTGCAGGAACGCTTTTGGTAAATGAAACATTTCCATGATGCACATCCTCCATCTTTTCAGTAACAATATGTAATTGTAACTGGAATACATAAATTGAACAAGTAATTATAAACATTTATTCAAATGGTATATTATACAATCTCTATTTCTTAGAGTAATGAATAACAGTGTTAAAAAGTGTTAGTTTCTCAATACCTTACAGCAAAAAAGCTGTTTTGGAAATGCTCCAAAACAGCTGGATTTCATGTTAAAAATAACGTTTCTTCCAAAAAACAAATGCCATTACGCAAGATAATATTGCAGATATAATCATAGCCATTAAAAAACCATGAGGATTTCCACTTAAAGGAACCGGAACGTTCATTCCAAAAAAACTGGAAACCATTGTTGGCACTGATAATATGATTGTCATAGAAGTTAAAAACTTCATAACACTGTTTAAATTATTGGAAATGACAGAACTAAATGTATTCATCATACCACTTAAAATATGGCTATATATTTCGGCCATCTCAATTGCCTGCTTATTTTCAATTAATACATCTTCAAGTAAATCTTGATCATCTTCATACATTTTCAAAAATGTATTATTTCGCATCAATTTTTGAATCACAATCTTATTTGCCTTTAAAGATGTCGTAAAGTACACTAAGCTTTTTTCAAGTCCTAATAAAGTAAAAATCTCTTTATTTTTCATCGATTTATTGAGCTCATGCTCTAAATCCGTTGTTTTTCGATTAATCTGTTTTAAATAACGTAAATAATAAGTAGAAATCGTATATAAGAGCTGCAGTGCAAAACGCGTCTTTTTAAAAGTATAAAATTCTTTAATACGTTGATTAATAAAACGTTCAAAAATCGGATTTTCTTCCAAACAAATTGTAACAAAACATTCCGGCATGACAATCATACCAATCGGAATCGTATCATACATTGAATTTCCTTCTTCGTCATGTCTAACTGTTGGAATATCGACGATAATTAAAGCATTATCATCTTCTTTTTCAATACGGGATCGTTCTTCATCATCCAAAGGGTCTTTAATGAAGTCCAATTCTACGTTTAATGTTTGAACTAAAAATTGAATTTCTTCCTCTGTTGGATGAAGCACATTAATCCAACAGCCTTTTTGAATTTCCTCGATTTCTTGTAGTTTTCCGTTTCGGTCTGTTAAATAAATATTTAACATACTATCACCCCGATTCTTTTTACATGTAGGAACCAACCTCACTTTGAGATAACAGTCTATTTTAAACCGCCATTTTCAGCATATGAAACAAATGAGAAGATTTCAATAGAAAATTCTTTTGAAAACGCTTTTCTTCATAAATTATTAAAATAGAAAAAGACAGAGCGCTCTCTGTCTTTTATAGACATTATGTTGCCTTTATAACATATTTGGAAAGTATCCACAAGTTAAATAAAACAGAAAAAGTATAACCAGCATACGTCGCAATAATAAAGCTAATATAGTCAAATTGCTGAAGCAATACAACATTTAACACAATTTTTATACCTACTCCTATAAGCAAACCAAGCACCGTTTTTCGCTGTTGATTAATTCCTTGTAGCATGGCCGCTGTTACAGAAAAAAGTGAAAATAGTATACAGGCCGGGGCGTAATAGCGTAAAATCACACTTCCTATTGCGGGATCATTCCCCATTCCAAATAGTAATGTATATACTGGCTCAGCTAAAAACATCATTCCTAACGATGCTGGAATCGTAATGAATACCACAAGCAAATTTGTCCTTGTAAAATGTTTATATAATAACTGTTCATTTTTTGCTACATACGCCTTTGTCATTTCAGGGACGAGCGACATGCTAAAAGCTGTAGCAACAGAAACTGGAATTAACACAACCATTTGTACAAGCCCAATAATAGCATTCATTTTTTCTGCTTCCCGTTGTAAGTATCCCATCTGCATTAATAACTTATTAATTGTAAATGTATCAATTGTTTGGTACAAAGGAATTGCAAGACCTACAACAACAAATGGAATGGAGTATGTAAATAATTCTTTATAGAGTGTAAAAAATGATTTTGTTGTTTGCGGAACACTTACACTTTCTTTTTTCTTTAAATATCGTCTTCTCTTTATGTAATATGCAATTAAGATTCCAAGCCCTGCTACTGCTCCTACAAAAGCACCAAGCGTAGCAACTCCAACTGCTAATGAAGTTGATCCTTTATATATATGAAGCACCGTAAAACTCCCGATTAAAATCGTTAACACTCGAAAAAATTGCTCCACAACAACACTTGAAGCAGATGGTCCCATCGATTGAAACCCTTGAAAAAAGCCGCGTAATAAGCTCATCGAAGGTACAATTAACAAAGCAAAGCTTACAATTTGAATATTATATGTAACGGTTGTCACACTATTGCCCGTTTGATCTCCGCTATCAACAACAATCTTTGCCAGCTGAGGAGCTAAACAATATAACAATAAAAACGATATAACTCCCATAAAAGCCATAAAAATAAGCCCGCTTTTTAATACTCGTTTCACCGTGTAATAATCGTCTAATTCATTATATTTAGACACCATTTTTGACACAGCTAAAGGAAGTCCCATTGTGGCGATACTAAGCATGATTGTATAAGGACGATAAGCATATGTATACAATACATATCCACCTGTTCCAACCATCGCTGTAAAAGGAATAACGTATATAAACCCAAGCATTTTCGAAATCATCGTTGCCATTGTTAAAAAGAATGTTCCGCGTAAAAACGGTGATCCTTTCATGAAATTCCTCCGCTATACTGTTTTACTACACCATATGGACAACTTTCTACTTTTAGAACTTATACGAAGTGAAACTTTGATCAATGTAGCTCTCGCAAGTGAGGAAACACCATTCAGCGAACCAGACTTTTACCGTATAAAGTGAAACTTTCCATTAGTGGGGTTTTCTTCATCCCCCACTGATGGAAAGCTCTCACCAATCGGGTTTTTACGGGCAGTTATCCCCCACCTATCTTCTTCGCTATTCTCTGCATCTTGAGGTGGGGGGTCTTACTGCCCGCAAATAGCGTGATAAACAAAAAAAAGCCAATGAAAATCCATTGACTTTAACGACCTGTTTTTCTTTTTTTCAACATTTTCAAGCCTATGTATATAATAATAAAAAGAATGCCTGCTATTGCGAAATAATGCGTATAGTCAGCAGCATATTCTTTAATATGACGCCAATTTCCACCAAGTTTTTCACCAAAATAAATAAACAACATAGACCATGGAAGAACTGCTAAAACCGTATATAATGTAAATCGTTTTAATGACATTTTAGCTAACCCTGCTGGAATCGATATCGCATGACGTACAACCGGAATAAAGCGTGCAGAGAAAATAACGCCTACACCATATCGATTAAACCAATCTTCTGCCACATCTAAATGTTTCTTATTAATCAATAAATATTTACCATATTTTTCAACAACTGGACGCCCACCATAATATCCAAGCCAATAAAGGAAAATTTGTGCTAAAGTTCCACCAATCGTTCCGGCAATCACTGCCCCAGCGAAATTAAGTTCTCCCTTTGCAACTAAAAAACCCGCATAAGACAGGACAATTTCACTTGGAATGATTTCAATCATGAGTCCTAGCGCAATCCCAAAATACCCTAGGCTTATAAAAAATTGTAGTATCTGCTCAATAAAATTCGCTATCATTCTTCATTATCTCCTTTTATAATTCACATACTTTCCTATTATTTCACAAAACTATATTTTTGCCAATACACCGTTACCAATTCATATAAAATTATACAGTAATAAAGAGAACATCCTTAAGCGTTTCTATCTCGAAAGGAGAAATAACTCGATGGAATATAAATGACTAGAAACTATCCCAAAAGACAGGAAAATAATGAACGATTTATTAACTGTATAGAAAAAATTTTCCAATACAAACCTTACTATTTTTTAATCAATTAACATTTCCTTATTTGGATTTTTCATATAAGCAAACATTTGCCGGATTTGCCATTCTGTATTTCTTCCTAACGATAGTTCCGGCAATTCTTCTTCGCCAAAAAAGCGAACATCTTCTGTTTCAATACCAATTTGTCTTTTACCGCCTACTATTTCACAGCTAATAAATATTTTGTATACATCAATTGCAGAAGGTGATGGCTGATGTTTCTGTTTATCAAAGATAGATAGTAACCGAAAATTTTCTACTTGGTAACCTGTTTCTTCTAACACTTCTTTTTGCGCAACTTCCGTCGGTGTATAACCAACATCAGCCCACCCACCTGGAAGTGCCCATTTCCCATCACTTTTTTCTTTTACGAAAAGCATCTTTCCTTCTTGAAATACGACCGCTCGTATATCCACTTTAGGAGTTTGATAGCCCGTTTCATTCGCAAATAAATGTTCCACTACTTCCCAATCCATGTTGGTATAATGCGACATCATTTCAATTGATAATTTCCGAAGTTCTTGAAAACGTTCTATATCATATACATCTTTTGAATATGCTAATCCTGCCTGCGCAATTGCCTGTACTTGTTTTACCCATTCGATCCATTTTATTTCCATTATTTCACCTTCCTCAATTTAAGTTACATTTATTGTATAACAAAAAAGAGATTGATTTTTCAATCTCTTTTTTTCGCCTTCATAATTCATCTAAATGTTCTACTATAAATCTACGACGTTTTTCAATATATTGAAAGATCAAATTTGGTTCATTATCAAATACATCTATTTTCTTTTTCATGTATGGATCTTGCAAAATATATGGCCGAATTTCTCCATGCATTCCTTCTACTTTCGATTTTATATACTCTACTGTAAATTGGTTTGAGAGAATATCTTCCAAAATTTTTCGATATTGCTTCCTAAATGTTTCGACATCAAGTAACCTAGCACTTAATGTATTATATCCTTGAATGCGAGAGTAATCATGTCCCATCTTTCGACCTTGCACATCTCGCCCCCACGTTGCATCATAATCCCATGGAATGACTTCAAACAACTTTGTTTCTTCATTATGATAGAGCGCATAATTGTGAACAAATCCATCGAAGTTTTGTGTGCATACAACGCCCGCTAACCATCGTAAATATTTATCAACATCTACATATTTTACAATCTCTTTTTCATACGCCGCTCGCGAGATTGTATTCAACTGATAGACAAATTCACTTATATATTCTTTGCTATGTTTATTCCTACATTTGAACTCATACCCAGCTGATAATTTCGTTTTTATACCTTTATCTAATTCACTCATTAAAGAGAAATTAGCATCATCATCGACTGCATAATAAATTGAACCGCTTGGCAAATTACGACTGCGTAAAAAATTTTCATCTACAGATTCCAACTGTAAATAAACGCCTTCAAATCGATTATTGATCTTTATAAGAACATGTTGTGACTTTGGAGATAACGTACCAATGTCAGAAAAAAAATCCAGCGATAACTTATTTCTGATTAAAGACGGGTCATTAAATTCCGAATTCAAATGCATTTCTTGTACACCTTGAAAAAATTTCGGCTTGTAAAACATCACATGGTATGATTTTTTCTGAAATTTCCGAATGTGAGAACCACGATATACAATATCAATATCATACTTTCTTTTTTCATATGTTAATTTAGCTGGAACAGAATCATCAGACCAAACATCTTTTCTCAGCTCTACAATATTCATTGGGTGAATAAAAAATTCATAAGAAGGTAACATATTCTCCCTTCCCTTCTCTTCTCTTTCATCTACAATCAATGTATGCTTTTCCTTTTCCTCTTGCCACATCCGCTATATGTTTTTTATTACATTTTAACGCTTTTTCAGGCAAATAAGGAAATCCCTTCATATTGTATACGAACAAGAATTAACCTTTCGGCCTATAAAGATACAAAGAGGGAATTATGAACTGTGATATTCAAAAAGCTATAAAGGAAATAAGACTTGTTAGAATAGAATAGCCTTCATATCAAGAGCCTTGTTCCCACAATCATAAATCTGACAATGTTCCTCCTGTACAAAGGTTAAAAAATACATTTACGTTACGAAATGTGTCTGCTATTCAAAAAACACTACCGAACAAAACATTCCTGTAAATCAAAAAATTTAATTATTAATATTAGTTTTCACTAAACTGAGCAGGCTACCTACCGCAGTCCACCCTTTAGGATAAACCACTATTTTTCCAAAAAAAATAAACACAATCCATCTGCTTGACATACTTTATTAACAGAAAACACATTATTCAAAAACAGATAAAAATTTTGTTTCTTTCTAAGGGGGATTTTGATAGATGTATACAAAAGATGATATTCAAAAAGCAGTAGAAGAAGTGAAGAGCGCTGGAATGGAAGACTTCCTGAACCAAGAGCCTGAGTCCTATTGTAAACGTTCTCGCTCTTGCCGTTCCCGTTCTAAACGTTCTCGCTCTTGCCGTTCCCGTTCTAAACGTTCTCGCTCTTGCCGTTCTCGTTCTAAACGTTCTCGCTCTTGCCGTTCTCGTTCTAAACGTTCTCGCTCTTGCCGTTCCCGTTCTAAACGTTCTCGTTCTTGCCGTTCCCGTTCTGGACGTTCTCGCTCTAAACGTTCCCGCAGCTAATATCATATATGCTCAAAACATATATAACTTCATTCACTACTCTAACATACCCAAAGTATCCTTCGCTTTTTCAGAAATACAAATAGACCGCTTTAAGCGGTCTATTTATCTATTAACTTTATAAAACTATAGTCTCTTCAAAATGTGCAATATCAGCAAATAAGTGAATTGTACCTTGTCCTTCTTCAACTTCAATCATACTTAAACTTGCACTATGCATAAAAGGACCATTCCATGTTTTTTCAATAGGACGTCGTTCAAAATGTCCCATCATAAGTAATGCTGTAACAGCATGAGAAACAAGTGAACTACCCGCCACTTAACGCTCTTACGAGCTGTTTGAAGTGGGGGCTTCTCGGTTAGTCGTTACTTTTATTAGCTAACGAATTAGTCGTAAGACCGCGAGCTATCTCCCATGTTCCATAGGTTCTTTGATATGATTTATGATCATGCTAACAAGCGTATAGCTTCATTTTTGATGTTGATTGCAGAATTATAATCTCTATCTATTGACGTACCACAATCACAAACATACACTCGTTCAGATAGTGCTAAATCCTTTACGCTTCCACAACTACTACATGTCTTTGTAGAAGGAAACCATTTATCAATTTTCACAAGTTGTTTGCCTTGCTCTTGTAACTTATAAGCTAAAAAAGTCGTGAACATCCCCCACCCATTATCAGTAACACTTTTTCCAAAGCTAAATGCTCGTGACATTCCTTTCATGTTCAAGTCTTCAATTGCTACAACATCAAAATTGTTGACTAATTCTTTTGACTTATGATGAAGGAAGTTCTTACGTTGATTTGCTACTTTTTCATGCAATTTAGCTACACGAATACGTTGCCTATTCCAACGCTCTGAGCCTTTTGTACGTCTTGATAATACTCGTTGGGCCTCTGCTAATCTTTCTAATACTTGACGGTAGAAGCGAGGATAATTGGCTTTCTCATTCTCACTACTAACATATAATTCAGACATAGCAAAGTCTAATCCAACAACAGTTCCCACTTCTTTCTGCATGATTTCTTTTTCATACTCAGTCAAGATAGACACATAGTATTTCCCAGTAGGTGTCATGGAAATCGTGCATGACTTAATCACATGGTCCTGAGGTATTTCTCTATGTTGTTTGATCTTTACAAGCTTCAATTTCGGTAATTTGATATGACCATTCAGCAACATAATATTTCCGTTGACCATATTCGTTGTATAAGATTTTCTATCCTTTTTGCTTTTGAACGTTGGGAAGTCATTTTGACCACTAAAGAAATTTTTATAAGCAGTTTGCAAGTTTAATTGAGCATTCGCTAATGCTAATGAATCCACTTCTTTCAACCATTCAAACTCCGCCTTGTACTTTGCAGGAGTAGGAAATTTTTGTTTCTTTAATTCTTCTTTATTCCCTTTGTGCTTCTCATACACATCTTTTCGTTCAGCTAACATCTTATTGTATACAAATCGCACACACCCAAAAGTTTTACGTATAAGATGTGCTTGTTGTTCTGTTGGATACAAACGAAATTTGTACGCTTTATTATGTATTGTCATATCATTTCACCTCACTTTTCACCTTGATTTTCGATATACTTTTTTACTACTTCTATTGGTGAACCACCAGTAGTGAGTAAGCAAAAACTTCTTGACCAAAACATCTCTTTCCAAAGTTTCTTTTTCACTTGTGGAAAGTCTCTCTTGATTAGTCGAGAACTGGCACTTTTATACGCATTGATGAACTTTGTTATTTCTGTATTTGGATGTGCTTTGAATAAAATATGAACATGGTCATTGTCATGATTCCACTCAACTAAAGTTATGTTATAGCTTTCAGAAAGCCTTATAAACATATCTTTTGCATAGTTAGACATATCATCATCAAATACATTTCTTCTATATTTCACAACTAATATAAGATGATAATAAAGTGAGAATACTGAATGATTATTACTATCTAATTTCATTGATATACCAACCTTTATGCTTTATAAGACTGATTATATAAGAGTGAAAATAAAAATAATAGCAAGTACTTTTTGGCTAACGCCAAACCGAAATTCATCTCCCCCCTACCGTTGGGCTATCGCCCTACACACGCTTGAAGAAGGAGAATTCTTTCGGGTAAAGCGTTAAAACACTTTCTCCCTTATCAACCTGGCCTAGCATCCCATGGTTCCAATGTCCCTACAATCCATTCCAGTTGTTTATGTTGAATTCCTGCTATAACCCCACTTGCAATTTCATCGTGTGTTAACCACCTCGAACATTTTTCTTCTACCACAAAACCTAAAATAATTCGATAATAACTACATAAAGAAGAACATCTTACTTTTTTATTCGATTTATAAGCACTGCTTCCAAGTATATGAAATAATTCCCATTCTTTCGAAACTGCATCAATCTCCTCGCTAATCATTTGTAATGCATCTATAGCTGTGGAATGAATCCAAGCAACAACAAGAGTAATTGGACCATTTTTTTTGATTGAATTTTTAATTTTAGCACGCAACTCATCACTATCATGATAATCAACAGCTAAACACGTAACTCTTTCAGAAGCCTTACATATATTTTTTATTTCATCTAAACGCTTTACATTCCGACCAATTACAGAGGTATGAAAACCTTGTTCAATAAACCACTTTGACACTTCCTGTAACATTCCCGTTCCACCAACGACAAGTACGTGCATGACTTCTCCTCTCCCTCCGATATTTAGTAAAATACCATATGAGGTTTTTCTTCTTTGTAATATTGTAATCTCTCTTGAAGTGTCCCTGTATGAAATTCAAATTTATGACCATCTGGATCTGTAAAATAAATAGACTGACAATCTCGTACATCACGCTCTCGCCCTTGTAAAATATGTACCTTATTAGATTCAAGACGATGTAACAAAGCTATAAAATCCTCTTTTTCTACCGAAAATGCAATATGTGTATACGACCGATAAATTTCGTTTCTTGGAATATCCTTTTCTTCATTTAACGCAAACCACATTCCGCATACGTCAAAATAGGCGATCTTTCTACCTTTTACAAGTAACTTTCCTTCCAGAACTTGTTCATAAAACTGGATTGATCTCTCTAAGTTCGAAACAGAAAAGCAAAGATGATTCATCCCTTTTATCACTATCATTTTCTCCTCTCAATAAAAAAGATACGCAATATTCGCGCATCTTTTTCGTACTATTTTTTTGTAATATATGTCCATTTATAGCTAAAATCTCCGCCAAATGTATGCTTAACAGTTCCTTTTACCTTGGATTTTTCAAGAAAAGCAACGCTCTGCTGGTAAACTGGAGAAATTGCCGCGTCTTCAAATAAGATTTTCTCCGCTTCAGAAAGTGCCTTCCATCTCGCTTTCTCATCTGTTAATAACTCACCTTTTGATTTTGCAACTAATGCATCATATTTCGAATTAGAATATGCCATCTCGTTAAACGCACTATCCGAAGTAAACATGTCAATAAATGTCATTGGATCTGGATAATCCGGGCTCCATGCTGATAAAGAGAAATCATATTGTAACTTCTTCTCTAAATCCAACTTTTGTTTAAACGGCTGCTGTTTAATGTTAACTTTTAAACCAGGTAAGTTTTTCTCCAGCTCTGATTTAATGTATTCTCCTACTTTTTTCAAATTATCTTTATCGTAGTTTAACATTTCAACTGTAATTGTATCTTGACCTAACTCTTTTTTCGCTTCTTCCCATAGTTTTTTCGCCTTCGCTGCATTATCTTTACCATCACGGAAGTTTTTATTTGTTTCACGGAAGTCTTTTCCATCTGGTCCTTTTGTGAATTTTTGTGGTACTAAGTAATATGCAGGTAACGAGCCATCGTTTAAGATAACATTTGCAATTCCCTTTTTATCATAAGCTAAGTCAATAGCCTCACGCACTTTTTTATTCGAAAAAATAGGATTCTTCTCATTAAAACGAATAAAATACATACGTGGGTCTAATTCTGATTTAAACTCTTTGCTGTTTCTATACTTATCAACAAATTCCGAACTTAAAATTACCCGATCTACTTCGTTGCTGTCATATAAATTTACAGCTGTTGATGTTTCCTTTACAACACTTACGTTAATTTCTTCTAGCTTCACATTATCTTTATCCCAATAGTTTGGATTTTTCTTTAATTGATAACTTTGTTCATGCTTCCATTCATTCATCACAAATGGTCCATTATACAACAATTTATCCGCTTCTAATGCGTATTTGTCCCCTTGTTCTTTCACATATTTTTCATTTAACGGGAAAAATGTTGGGAATGTCGTAAGCTCTAAGAAATACGGTGTAGGTTTCTCCAACTCAACCACTAATGTCTTATCATCTTTTGCTGTGACACCAAGCTGTTCAAGCGGTAATTCTCCTTTATTAATTTTCTCAGCATTTTTCACATCAAACAAAATAAAAGCGTATTCTGATGCAGTTGCTTTATCAATAGCACGACGCCAAGCAAACACAAAATCTTGTGCTTTTACAGGCTCTCCGTTTGACCATTTTGCATCACGCAAATGAAATGTATACGTTTTCTTATCTTCGCTAATTTTTACATCTTTAGCCATACCAGGCGTTGGCTTATTCTCTTTATCTAACCGATATAGCCCTTCCATTGCGTTTACAAATACACGAAACGATACAGTATCAGTCGATTTCGATGTATCCATAGAAGGAATTTCTGCTGTTTCTAGTAAATTTAGCACTTGTTTATCAGCAAGCGCTTCATTACCGCTCTTTTCTGTTGTTGATGTTTTTTCTCCATTTCCACACCCAGCAACTAGCACACTTGTAGAGAGTGCAATTGCTGTAATAAGTGACACTTTCTTCTTCATAGACCCTTTCCCCTCTTTCTGTATATAACGATTAAAAATAAGACCAAGTACTCTTATTAGCATTATACATAATCTTCTGATAATTTCAAATATTATTTACAAAAAAAGAAAAGTGACTCATGTCACTTTTAACTCATAATTAACAGGAAGTACAATTCTATTCATGCCCGTTTTACTTTATAAAATACCTCTATCATTATTTAATTTATCATCTAATTCAAATGAACCTTTACATTTGAAAGATTTGTTCCATTATCTTAAAAACCCTTCATGCTTTAATAACCATTCTTTCCGCCAAAGTCCACCTTCATAACCTACTAAATTTCCGTTCTTCCCAATAATCCGGTGACAGGGCACAATAATAGAAATCGGATTTCTACTATTTGCTCCTCCAATAGCACGTACAGCTTTTGAGTTTCCAATTTTCTCTGCAATATCAAGATAAGAAGCACTTTTTCCATACGAAACACTACAAAGTGCATTCCATACTTGTTTTTGAAACGGAGTTCCTGTTGCTTGTAACGGTATAGTAAATACTGTTCGTTTATTATGAAAATATTCATCTAGCTCCATTACACATTGCTCAACAATTGGATGAAGGACATCTTCTTGTTTTTGTTCTACAAATAATACTGAAGAAATGCCGTTTTCATCCCCTTTTACTTCAATCCATCCAATTTCACTTTCATAATATGCTTGATACATAAAACACCTCCTAGTTCCTCATATATTCGCTATTGTATCATGATGTAAACCTTTCATTCTAAAACATTAAAATTATAGTGATTCACTAAACGCAGACTAATCATAACATAATATAACTTTAAGCATTTCATTATGGAAAAAAAGAACGAGATGCTACAATACCATCAAGACGATTCGTTCAACCACTCTCGTTTTATAAAGCGGAGCTTCCATCAAAGTTTTTTTCATCCTCCACTGATGGTTAATTCCGCCAATCGAGCGCATGCCAGCAGTTATCACCACTTATCTTCCTCGTCTCTCTTTAAATCTTGAGGTGGGGGTCTTACTGCCCACAAATAGCAGGATAAGCAAATTACGATTAAATAATTTCCATTTAGACGAAATAAAGGAGGATCATTATTGTGAACAGCCAATTATTTTCACCGTATACAATAAAAGATATTACACTAAAGAATCGAATTGTTATGTCACCTATGTGTATGTACTCCTCTGAAAATGAAGACGGAAAAGTAACAAATTTCCATCTTATTCACTACACATCGCGTGCAGCTGGTCAAGTAGGGCTTATTATGCTAGAAGCTACAGCAGTAACACCAGAAGGGCGCATCTCCCACAAAGATTTAGGAATTTGGGATGATGAACACATAGATGGTCTACGTCAAGTTGTCGATATGATTCATGAATACGGAGCAAAAGCAGCTATTCAAATTGCACATGCAGGTAGAAAAGCGGTTCTCAATACAGATCCTATTGCTCCATCAGCTATTCCTTTTGATTCTGCAATGAAAATCCCTGTACAAATGAGTAAAGAACAAATACAAGAAACTATCACAGCCTTTCGAAATGGAGCAGAACGTGCAAAAGAAGCTGGATTTGATATTATTGAATTACACGGAGCACACGGTTATTTAATTAATGAATTCTTATCTCCGTTAACAAACCATCGTACAGATGAATATGGTGGATCCTATGAAAACCGCTATCGTTTTTTACGTGAAATTATTGCTGAAGTGAAAAAAGTATGGCACGGTCCATTATTCATTCGTATTTCCGCTCATGATTATCATCCAGAAGGTTTAACTATAAAAGACTATGTAACATTTGCGAAGTGGATGAAAGAGCAAGGCGTTGACCTTATTGATTGTAGTTCTGGAGCTGTTGTACCAGCACATATTGATGTATATCCTGGTTATCAAGTATCCTATGCAAAACATATAAAAGAACATGCCTCTATCGCTACAGGTGCTGTTGGACTTATTACAAGTGGCATGCAAGCAGAAGAAATTTTACAACAAGGTTCTGCTGACTTAATCTTTATCGGCCGAGAACTATTGCGAAACCCGTATTTTCCAAGAACAGCAGCAAATGAACTTGGTTTTGAATTAACTGAGCCATTTCAGTATAGCCGGGCTCCAGGAAAAATAAAGTGAAACTTCCCTCAGCAGGGGTTTTCTTTATCCCCCGCTGAGGGTTAGTTGAACCAATCCCACTACTTTTGGGCAGTAGCGGGATAAAAAATACTACAAAATAAAAGAGAGAGAAGACATCTTCTCTCTCTTTTATTTCATCTTAGCAATCTCCGAAGATTCATGTACATGGACCCCAGACTCTTCACGCAGCGCTGTTACATACATTCCTCTTGCCACTTGCTCTGCTGAAATTGGTTTATATTTTGTAAAAGACCCTTTAAATAAAAACGGCATAATGCCTGAAATTTTTTCTCCTATTCTTTCTCCAAAACGAAACTCTTCTCGTTCTCCAAGTAAAAGGGATGGTCTGAAAATATGAATGCCTTCTATGACTAGCTTTTGAATATCTTCCTCCATCTGTCCTTTTACTTGTGAATAAAAGAATAGTGACTTTGGTTTTGCACCCATCGAAGAAATAACAAGAAAATTTTGTACTCCTTGTTCTTCCGCTAAACGAGCAGCACGTATTGTATAATCATAATCAACTTTTTTAAAGTTTTCTTTCGTCTTTGCTTTTTTAATTGTCGTACCAAGGCAATTAAACACATCATCTACAGCAAAAAATTCTTTATATTGTTCTAAAATCGAAAAATCAACCTGCTTTTGCTGCAGTTTTTCATGTTCCCATTCCAGCGGCTTTCGTACGAAAATCGTAACTGAATCGTAATAGTCCGAATCAATCAGTAACTGTGTCACTTCTTGTCCAACTAAGCCACTAGCTCCAAGTACTAAGGCTGTTCTAGTTTTCATACGTTTCTATACCTCTTTATCTTCTAATATCTTTCTCTATCATAAGCACAGCGTAATACAATATGCAAGCGCTTTGTTTATTCTTTTTCTCTTTTTGGCATCTCAGTAATTGTACTTGCATCTCCTAAATTCCGAATAAGTGCTTTAAAAAAAAGAAGCACACATGATAACGGAAACATAACAGCCAATATCAATAAAATCGCTTCGATCCCATATTCCATTCGCTCATCTCCTTTTCTGCAGCCTCTATCACACTATATGAAAGGAATGGAAAGATATATGCAAAAATACAAAAAATAAACCATAGCATTGTGACAAATTTAGAACAAATTATAAATCGTAATCATTATTATTTATTGCAACATTTTCAAAGATGTATTATACTAAATCGGTGAATCAGAACGTAATTATTCCGTTTTATTAAAAAGAAAGATATTCTTTCTTTTCTTGGAGAAAATGAATGCTAGAGAGTAAAGAAATGAGGAGCATAAAATGAAGAAAAAATCACTCATATTTTCATTCGTACTAATATTTACCCTTATATTTGCTGGATGTTCGAAACAAAATAGCACAGCAAATAAAAAAGATGGCAAACTTTCCGTCTATACAACTATTTTTCCTTTAGCTGACTTTGCTAAAAAAATCGGTGGTGATTATGTAGACGTAACAGCCATTTATCCACCAGGTGCAGACTCTCATACGTATGAGCCAACTCAAAAACAAACTGTACAAGTTGCCAAAGCAGATTTATTTGTATATAACGGATCTGGATTAGAACCATTTGCTGAAAAAATGGAAAAAACATTAAAAAATGAAAATGTCAAAATTGTGAATGCATCAAAAGGTATAGAACTGCGATCTTCAACTGAAGAAGAACATGAAGAAGGCCATAAAGAAGAGCATCATCATGATAAAGACCCTCATGTTTGGTTAGACCCAACACTTGCCATGAAGCAAGCTGAAACAATTAAAAATGCTCTTGTAGAACTACAACCAGAACATAAAGAAGAATTCGAGAAAAATTTCGCAGCATTGCAAAAAAAATTCACAGATTTAGATAGTCAATTTAAAGAAGTGGCTGATCATGCAAAGACAAAAGAAATTTTAGTTTCTCATGCTGCATACGGATATTGGGAGCAACGCTATGGTTTCAAACAAATTCCAATTGCAGGTCTTTCTGCTTCTGATGAACCGTCTCAAAAAGAACTGGCTTCTATCGCAGCAACCGCAAAAGAGCATGGATTAAAATATATTTTATTTGAAACATTCTCTACACCAAAAGTAGCAGAAGTCATTCAAAAAGAAACAGGAACAAAAATCTTACGCTTAAATCACCTTGCAACAATTTCCGATGATGATGCGAAAAAAAATAAGGATTACTTTACATTGATGCAAGAAAACATTAACACTTTAAAAGAAGCAACAAATTAACATAACTTTTCATTTTAGACCGGTGAAAAAACTTTTCATCGGTCTTTTTTATGTTGTATCTTTTATTCTCGTAATCTAACACCATTTCTAATTCGTCTTTAAACTGATATTTAACCAAAAAACTGCACCTCCAATTGTTAGACTGTGTCTAACAATTGGGGTGCAGTTCAAAAGCAGGCCTATTTTATACATTCTTGAAAATGCTCTTGAAACCACTCTTTATTTAAATCTTTACCAATGAAAACAATCTCACTTACACGTTCTTCTCCTTCTTGCCACTCCCTGTCATATGAAGCAGCGAATAACGTGTGTACACCTTGGAAAACAATGCGGCGATTTACTCCTTCAACAGATAATATTCCTTTATAACGATATAAATACTCTCCTAATTCTTGTACAACGGCTGACATCCATTCATTTATCTTTTGTAAATCAAGAGGACGCTCTTCCCTTAGCACAAATGACTTTACACCTTCTAAATGATGCTGCTCTTTATGCGGATAAACTTCCAACTTGTCACGTGTTTTAAATGTTTGTATATCTAGTAATGATGAAATATCCACTTCACAGTTTGTTGTTGGGATTAATTTTGCAGTTGGATTTATCCCTTGTAATTCAATAAGCAAATTTTCTTTTTTCACCTGGTCTATTAAATCCAATTTATTTACTAAAACCATATCAGCAAAAGCAATTTGTTCTTTTGCTTCCAAGCCTTTTTCAAAGTGTTTATGTATATGATAGCTATCTACTACAGTTATTACACCATTAATTTGGTATGCAGACTGAATAATAGGGTCTAAAAAGAATGTTTGAATAATCGGGCCCGGATTTGCAAGCCCCGTTGTTTCAATCACTAAACCTTCAAAATCCATTTTACCTTCCGCTTTTACTTCTAATAAATGCTTTAGTGCGACAAGTAAATCTTCACGTACTGTACAACATAGACAGCCATTTATCATTTCCATAATTTCTTCTTCTACATTCATAATCAATTGATTATCAATACCAATTTGTCCAATTTCATTTACAATAACCGCAAGCTTCTTGCCATGCTCTTCAGATAAAATACGATTTAATAAAGTTGTTTTCCCTGAACCAAGAAACCCGGTTAATATCGTTACTGGAATCACTGTTCTACATCTCCTTGTTACATATATGATTACGTATTATATCATAGGTTGTCTTCTTATTTTCTGAATACGAAACATATTAGTTGTAAGCATGTCTACACGAATATATAATATATGTTAAATAAGAAAACCTTTTCATAAATAATAGATTCATACATATCATCAAGGAGGACCTTTATAAATGAAACGAATTCAAATGGCTCAAAACCTAGAATTTTCTCAAATCATTCAAGGGTTTTGGCGTTTAGCAGAATGGAATATGACCGATCAAGAATTACTTTCTTTTATTGAGTCTTGTATGGAGATGGGTATTACAACGTTTGACCATGCCGATATTTACGGCGACTACACATGTGAAGCTTTATTTGGGAAAGCGCTTCAATTAACACCAAGTTTACGTGACAATATGCAAATTGTTACAAAATGCGGAATCGCTCTCACATCACCTAAATTTCCAGAACGCTACGTCGTTCACTATAATACAAGTGCTGAGCATATTATAAAAAGTGCTGAACAATCACTACAAAACCTAAATACAGATTATATCGATGTATTACTCATTCATCGCCCAGATCCATTCATGGATCCCGCAGAAGTTGCAGAAGCTTTTTCTCGCTTAAAACAAGATGGAAAAGTACGACACTTTGGTGTATCAAACTTTCTGCCTTCCCAATTCAATATGTTAAGTTCATATTTAGATTTCCCGCTTATTACAAATCAAATCGAAGTATCCGTTATGCAGCTTGAGCATTTTGAAAAAGGTACGATTGAGCAGTGCCAAGAAAACCGAATTTCTCCTATGGTTTGGTCTCCTCTTGCTGGCGGTGAAATTTTTAAAGGAAACAATGAACGTGCACTTCGCTTACGCCATACATTGGAGCAAATCGCCGCTGATGTTAACATTGCTAAAATTGATTCTATTATGTATGCATGGCTACTTGCTCATCCAGCTAATATGCTACCAATTGTTGGCTCTGGTAAACTAGAACGTGTCAAAACAGCTGTTGAAGCAACAAAACTAACACTAGACCGTCAGCAATGGTTTACAATCTTTGAAAGTTCAAATGGTCATCCCGTTCCATAAGTACACAAAAAGAACACGAGATTCATTCTCATGTTCTTTTTACATTTGTAATTGATTTATTTCTGTTGCACTCCGAATTCCTGATTCAATTGCCCCTTGTATCCAGCCATGATACAACGTCGTATGATCTCCTGCAAAATATATTCTTCCTTCTGGTTTCACAATATCATTCTGTAATTCTGATTGTTGATTTGCCTGAAAGATTGCAAACCCTCCTAATGCATATGGATCTAATGTCCAACTTTTCGATATACCAGAAATAAATTCATCATACACTTGATTTCCAAGTATTGTCCCTAGATTTCGCAAAGTGTAATAAATACGATCACTTTCAGATAAGCCATCCCACAACAACGCATCATACGACCATGTGTAACTTCCAAGTACCATTCCAGGCCCTTTTGTACCAATACCATGACTCGGATAATACGCATAACGAATAGGCAAATCGGTAATAATACGGCCACCAAGTTGACCTTGTTCTTCCCAAAATCGACTTTTAAACTGAATCCCTATTTTCGTAGCGGCCATGTAATGTAGTTCCCGAATGGCTCTCCATTTCCCATGAGAAACAGAATCATACGGATCAATTTCGACAAATCTCATTGTTGTAAACGGAATGGTAACAATAATAACATCTCCTGTAATACTGCTGTATTCAAACGTTTTTTCATTACGGCAATATGCTGTAATTCCTTTTTCATGCTGTTCTAGTTTCATTAATTTTTGCTGAAAGACAATATCATCTTGCAATTGCGGTAAAAAAGCTCTGGGCAATGCGTCGTTGCCCCCTTCAATCTCATAAAATCCTGTAGATTGCTGTAAAATAAAAATAAAGCGCAATGTTTCTACAAAAGACCTTTCTAAAAATCCTTCTAAATCAAGAAGTACTCCTATCATTTCTACAGCAGCTGGTGAAAAAGATACTTTATATTGGTGAGGATAATCTTTTAAAAACTCTGCTGTAGAATACCTACCAAAATCTTTCTCTACAATACTCCAATTTTTTTCTGGGTCTCTTTTAATAAAATCAAGAATTGGTTGTATTGCTAACATCAACAACTCTTCCGATGATTTTCCTTCTTCATTCGCTGCAACTGGATAACGTAAAATACTCGGATTTTTCTCATATTGTTTCAATGTTGTCTTGCGACCATTTGCATATATAATATCCGTATCATTTCGATTAATAAATGGATTTAACTTCAATCCAAACTTCTTATTATATGCAAGTGTTAGTTCATGTGTATAAGGAATCCGCATTGCTCCAACATCTAGATATAAGCCTGTTTCCGGCATTCTAACCGTATAAATACGCCCGCCAATTCGATCATTTGCCTCTAATATTTTCACACGATGACCAGCAGCCTTCAATAATGATCCAGCCACTAACCCCGCCATGCCTGCTCCAATAATAATAATATTTTTCGGTACTGTCGTTTTCGGTAAACCATTGTCAATAATAGACAACATCTCATTTGTTGTAAGACGGGACTGCATATTTATTTGCATCATCCCACACCCCTACTCATCAGTACAAAATCATAGTTCAATGCATTGTATTCAAGGAAGGGATGGATCATTCTTTGTTTTCTGAATATTCACAAAAAGTTCAAAAGGATATGCACTTATTTCTTTTCTTTAACCGTATAATAAAAATGTAGATAGGAAATGTAAGAAAGGGGATGGAAAGATGAAACGCTCTTACAACTATCATGAAACTAAGAAACAATTAGAAAGTCAAAAATCTCAGCTATATAAACGATTAACAGATGTAAAATTAACAGAAAGTGAGCGTAATGAAATCAAAAGAACAATTGATAATTACGAATACATTCTTAATTTAGTTGAAATGAATCATTTTGAAAGAGGAATTTCTCACTAAAAACGGATATGCAAATTATCAAGACCTAAAAGTTAAAAATCCTAAAAAATAGAGGTAAGTATATATTAGTTATGTTTAATATATACTTACCTCTTATTTTTTGTTCAACGCACACGACACCATAGATTAGCGGGAGGCTAGTAGTTACTATTGTCCTTTTCTTAACTCCTGAATTAATTTGAGCGTGTCATTATACAAACTTAATTGATATCTATAGGGCTCTAATTCTGGTGAGATATTGATTTGTACAGAAATCGAAGATAGGTCCAGTAAGTCTAGGGTAAATTTAAAACTCTTAGAGTTTTGATGGTTCTCTGAACTTCCGTTGAGTTGCTTTTCTATGTATCTCCCCAGCATTTGTAATTGAATAGCCCATTGTTGTTGATCAACTTTTGAAATAAAATCTGTTTTGGACCAGTCACTGAATGTGTTTAGTATATTGGAAATATAAATATATCCTGTCTTTAACTGCGAAAGGAATTGTTCGTTTTGTTTTAATATTTGTTTTTTATTCTTAATAAATGGATTTAATTTCAAACTTTTTTCTGCCAGCTTAAAATTTTCTTGTACTTGATGCAGTTCCTGGAGTAGATTTGTTATATTCTTTCTTAAATCTTGTCCTTTAACAGGGTCGCAGTTAGTATTTACCCAATGAGCTGTCTTTTCAAACAACTGTACAAGATGGAATCCAAATTGATTTAACGTCGAACGAGCTTCTTTCACATAATTGGGTGGTAAAATCATCATATGAATGATAATAGCGATAAGTGCTCCTATGATAGTATCTCTAATTCGATCTGAGACATAATAGCTCGTTTTATGCACAAAAACAAAGACTAATAAAATGGTTAAAGCCACTTGATGTATGATGGTTTTATGTACCCTTAGTATAACTGGAAGCAACATTCCTCCAAATAGTAATAATCCTATAGTCCATCCGTTCACTTCTAAATGGCTGATAATAAAAACGGTAATAGAAATTCCAAAAATAGTACCGATAATTCTGTAAAAAGCATACACGGCAGAATGCTGGACAGTTTCTTGCATAGAAAGAATAACAGTTAATGGTGCCAAATAAGGGTGTTTTGACCCTAACATTTTTGCTAATTCCCATGATACACCAGAAGCTAAAGCTATTTTTGTTATGAGTATTAATCCTTTTAGTAGTCCTGTTTTTTGTTTCATAAAAACTCCCTTGTTCAAAGAATAATCTTACATACATTTTTGATATGTTACAGTTCTTTCATTCCTATACTTACTATGAATTAGAGTGAATTAAGTTATTACAAATAAAACTGGTTTATTTCATCGATGCAAGAATGAATTAATATTTCATAGAAAAGCTTGTTTTTAAAATAAAAATGGTTACAAAAACGGATACATCATGGATATAATTATTATCTCTGCTCCGTCCTGCTCTATACTTTTTATCGGAAAATTGGAACGAAAACCCCATCTTCAAAACTCGCGGGGCATAGTCCAGTTTAAGATGGGGATGAATTGCCGTTGCATTCGTAAAAAATTTTTGCCATCAATACGAATATATGTTCTTTTTCCATTTTGTAGTATCATGAAGGTAAGAAGAGAAGGGGGTGAAAATCATGCCGCAAGAAAAAGAATATGCAACCTATCAAATTTGGATTAAGGAAGGTCACAAATTGCACGCCTATTTCATGGAAATGTGTCAAAATGCAAAAAATCTCTACAATACAACAAACTTCTATATTCGCCAAGTGTATACGGCCTTACGTACGGATCAACCATTACAGCCACTTCAACAAGAAGTTCTTCATACATTACAAGCACATATTGAAATCATGAATGAAAATCAACTTCGTGCGTATCAAAAACGTGTGCAAAAACAAAAAGAAAAACCTGTGAAAGAACAGAAGGACATAAAATGTAACTTGTTTACATTACCGACAAAAGAGAAATCGTTTCTATCCTATAATTTTCTAGATTGTTTGTTTAAAACAATGAAACAACAAGATTATGTGGACTTGCCAGCACAAATAAATCAAGCAGTTATGAAGAAGCTATATCAAAACTGGAAATCATTCTTTGCATCCATCAATGCATACAAGAAACATCCTTCCACTTTTACGGGCAGACCTCGCATTCCCAAATATATCAAATCATCTATGACAGAAATTGTATTTACGAATCAAGTATGTAAACTTCAAAATAAGTACATTCGTTTTCCAAAAACAAGTATAAAATTAAATATTGGTAAATTGTTTGGGCATATCGAAAATCTCAAAGAGGTACGTGTTTCTCCTGCTTATGGGAAATTCAAGGTGGAAATTGTAACAGAACAATCCGAACCATCACCTGAGTATGTAAACAATCATCGCTATATAAGTATTGATTTAGGGATCAATAATATTGCAACTATCACAACGAATACAGGGGCTACTCCTGTGTTAGTAAAGGGCAATGTGATCAAAAGCATTAACCAATACTATAACAAGCAAAAGGCTTATTTACTAGGTATTCTTCGTCATGGAAAAGAACCAAAAGAAGGACCACACACATCCAAGCGTTTTGAGAGGCTTCATGAAAAACGGTTTCTCAAAATAAAAGACCTCTTCCATAAAATGAGTTACCACATTGTTCAGCTGGCGATTCAACAGGAGATTTCTATGATTACGATTGGGAAAAATACATCATGGAAACAAAACAGTGAGATGGGGAAACAACAGAATCAATCATTCTGCCATATCCCACATAATCTACTCATTGAAATGATCAAATACAAGACGAATCGACAGGGCATTATGGTACAAGTAGTGGAAGAATCGTATACAAGTAAAGCATCCTTTCTAGACAATGATGCAATCCCCACTTACGGTGAGGAAGACACTCCTGTATTCAGTGGAAAACGAATCACACGTGGATTGTATCGGACGAAAGAAAATCTTCTACTAAACGCAGATGTGAATGGTTCCTATAACATCTTAAAAAAAGCAGTTCCAAAGGCATTTGCCGATGGAATAGAGGGGTTGTGCCATCAGGCAGCTGTGTCAACTCCACTCGTGTTAAGCATCTCTTGAAGATGATACACGAGAAACCCCCACTTCAAGATCCGAAGGAGAGAAGTGGCGGGAGTTTTCATACCCTCATTATCCATATAGCTATATCTTTTCCAACAGTCAATAGTCAAAATTCCAATAACACTAATTATATAAAATTGAACCTCCCTTCAATTTTTTTCTAAGGGGATCTACATTGTTAAATGAACTATAAATGTACCAAATACATTACCTTTTTCTTCTTTATTAATTCCAATGGATTTAAAATTCTTATTTTCCATTCTAAAATGAACAATTTATCCATATAGTTATATAAATATTATCTTTTTGGAATCTTGGTTAGGAGAGAAAGTGAAGGGGTGAAACAGTAGCTGCTGTCTATAAAAACATCTGTATTTTTATGGAAGCCTTTAGGTTATTTTCAAGTTACCTAAAGATTCTCGCAGCTCTATTTATAAATAGAATGTGGGATAAATCCTTTTTATATTAAATCTCTAAATGCATCATTTTGTCTAATAGAGGAGGGTTAAGTTTATGAACAATTTTAATTTTCTTTGTGAACAATTTGCTGCGATCCTCAAAGGGAAAAGTAAAATAGATCAAGGTGCTTGTTCAGTATCTTTCCATCGAAATTTTAAGGTACTTGTTCAAGGAAAACCAAGTATGTCTGTAATACCTGCTGGAGTAGGCTTTGAATCTTTGGATCAAAATGGTAATGCGTTGAATTTAGGGGAAATTGCTGTTTTGCAAGAAGAAATTCCTTCATTTATGCAATCCATTGTACAACAGGGAATTATTGTTAGTGCTCTACATAATCATTGGTTATATACGAATCCATTAATCATGTATGTTCATGTACAATCGGTAGAGCCACCATTAAATTTTGCAAAAAAAATGGCAAATTCTTTTTCGGTCTTAAGTAGCTATCCCGTTGCTGATAACATGGGTTAATGATAAGTGTATTGTATGTATTTTTTATATGAAGTTTAACCGATAGCTCCCCCCTACTCAGGCGAGGAACCTCTAGATGGAAAACTCATAAATCTATTGCTCTATCAATACAAAATATTGTTCTTGAAAAAAATCATCCCAATTACATTCATAAAACGATTCTTCAATAAGAATTTGGTATCCAAATGGTGAAGTAAGCATTTTATTATACATTTTTAGTAAGCGGATATATAATACTTCGTAGATAACAAAAGAGAGGTATTATATATGATAAAATTAAGCGTTCTAGACCAATCTCCTATCGCAGAAGGAAGTACAGCAATAGAAGCGTTCTCAAATACAGTTCGACTTGCGCAAGAAGTTGAACAACTTGGCTATACTCGTTTTTGGGTATCAGAACATCATGACTCTACTAGCTTAGCAGGTTCAAGTCCAGAAATCTTAATTTCTCACATAGCTGCTAAAACAAATCGTATTCGAGTAGGTTCTGGCGGTGTTATGCTCCCTCACTATAGCCCTTATAAAGTAGCCGAAAATTTTCGCGTGTTAGAGGCACTATATCCAAACCGTATTGACCTTGGAGTTGGACGAGCTCCAGGCGGAATGCCTATTGCAACACGGGCACTCCAAGAAGGGAAAATGATTTCAATCGATCAATACCCTGAGCAAATTCAAGACTTATCCCTGTATTTACACGACCGCTTACCAGATAATCATCGCTTTGCACATTTACATGCTGCTCCAACTATTCCAACTGCACCAAGGCTTTGGTTACTCGGTTCTAGTGAAGAAAGTGCGACGATTGCCGCTAAACAAGGTACAGCTTTCACATTTGCACAATTTATTAACGATTACGGTGGTCCAACAATTGTAAAAAATTATCAAACTCAGTTTCAACCTTCTTTCTTAGGAGAAAAACCACAATCTATCGTAGCTATTTTTGTCATTTGTGCAGAAACAGAAGAAAAAGCACAAAAAATTGTATCTAGCTTAGATCTAGCCATTTTATTAATTGAACAAGGCGTACGTTCAACCGGCACGCCATCTATCGAAAGAGCTCTGAATTATTCATATAGCGCATTTGATTTTTTACGTATAAAAGAAAATCGAAAACGAATGATTGTCGGTAATCCACATCAAGTAAAAGAACAAATCTCCGCTTTAAGCAAAGTTTATAACACAGAAGAATTTATGATCGTAACAATTACACATGATTTTGAAGATAAATTAAACTCCTACCGCTTACTAGCAGAAGCATTTCAATTGTGAAAAATACCCTTAAATTAAGGCCATGTGCAAACTAAATTTGCATATGGCTTTTCTATATATACATTCACATGATATTTCTTATTCCAACTCAGTTTTCACTATATGACACTTTGTAAGTAGGCATAAATTTTTTTATTATGGACTTCACCACTTCTATGAATATATTATAGAAATACATACTGAACAGCGCGAAATCTTATAAGAAAAAATGAACAACTCATTATCATATAAAGTGAAACTTACATCAGTGGGGGGTTTTCTTCATCCCCACCTATCTTCTTTGCTTCTCTCTAAATCTTGATATGGGGTCTTACTGCACGCTAATAGCAGGATAAAATACCACCCTCTTCTGTTTATACTATTTTTAGAAAGGCAGGACACAAAATGGAACACTATTATCTTTTCGTTATGATGTCTATTTTCCTTATTCTTTTACCTGGCCCAGATACTGCCATAGCTACTCAAAATACCCTTACCCTCGGAAGGTCCGGCGGCCTTAAAACGATGTTTGGAACTTGTTGTGCCCTTTCCATTCATACCGCAGCAGCAATATTAGGTCTTTCAACAATTATTGTCCAATCTGCATTTTTATTTTCTATAATTAAATATGTTGGTGCTATTTATTTAGTATATTTAGGGATTAGAGCGCTATGGCCTCTAAAGACAAATAAAGCAACTGTAGAAAGTAATATAAACACAACATATAAAACAACATCTTGTTTCTTTCAAGGCTTCCTTACAAACCTTCTAAACCCTAAAGTTGCTATTTTCTTTTTAACATTTTTGCCACAATTCATAGATGCTAAGAGTAATACATTTATACAATTTCTTACAATGGGAATGACTTATACTGTACTAACTGCTATATGGTTTTTATTGTACATTTATTTCATTCATCGTGTTCGTACATTTATGAAAAAACCTGTCACACAGCGTATTATGCAAAGTATCACAGGCACCGCTCTTATAGGATTCGGCATTAAACTAGCGCTAGAACGAAAAATATAATCTATATATAAAATAAAACGCTCTTACAAAAAGAGAGCGTTTTATTTTACTTATTCATTCATCGCCTTTTTCACCTGAATTTTTCGTCCTTGTAAAAACTGGAACATCACGGAATATAAAAATGCACTCAAAAACGCAAGTACTGCAATGATGTAAAATGTGTATTGATAACCTATCCATGCTGTTAAGGGAATCGCAATCGGTGCAATTGTTCGGCCGATAGACCACCGAAGTGTTGCTGCCGCAAAATATTGTCCTCGCATATGTTCAGGCGCCAATTTAGAAACGAAACTATTTTGAATTCCAACAACTAATAGCTCTCCGAACGTGAAAATGAGCATTGCAATAATGAGGCCCCAAACTGAGATAGTATGAGGAAAAATAACCATTGCTATCCCATACGCAAAAGAAGATAAAAGAAAAATAGTCCGCTCAGAAAAGTAATTCGCTAGCCTTGTTACATATACAGTAAATAGAGCAACCAGAAATCCATTTTCTGCAATAATCCAACTAAACAATTTTTCTCCATTTAAAGTCAATTGAAAAAACTCTTGCGTAGGAACATTTTCTTTTATGTATACGGCTAACAATAGATCAAGTTGAGTGAAAGTTTGAGCAACGAGAATACCTGCAATAATGAATAATAGAAAGACACGATCTTGAAAAATAATTCGATAATTCTTTATCTGCTCATTCACAACAGTAAGCCATCCTGTTTGCTTTTCTACTTCTTTCCTCTTCTCTGGTAACGTCTCTTTTATAAACTTAAGTAATACAAATGCTACTATAAAATTAATTACAACACTTGCTATTAACAATTCAAAGCGATGAGAGAAAAAGAAATACGCTCCTAAAATCGGTCCCAGTACAACATTAATATTAATCATTGTATAAAAAACCGCAAATACTTTACTTTGTTGTTCTTCAGATACTAAATCAGCAACCATTGCTGCACTTGCTGGATAATATAAAGAACCCATAATACCAATTATAGAAAAAGCTACAAATGTTAAGATAGGAGATTGCAACCACGGTGAATTTGCAAAAGCAAATAGTACAAATGCAGCGCTTTGTGCAAATGCAGCAATCACCATCATACGCTTACGACCATATGTATCTGCTAAATAGCCACCGACTAAATTGGCAAAAACAGATAAGACTTGCGACAATACAAGTAATATTCCAGCCATCGTTTTTCCTAGTTCTTCCGCAAAATATATCGCCATAAACGGAAGAAGCATCCAAAAGAAAAGCCCAAAGAGCCATTCTCCTACTAGGCGAATCCTTAAATTTGAATCCCATTCCCTCAAAATCATGGTGTTCCCTCTTCTCTATGTCTTTCCGCACAATATTTACAATAAAGAAACAACAATTCTCCATTGTTGTTTCTTTATTGTACAATACTCTCATTCATTTTATCAGGCTTGCTTGTCACTAAATAATGTTTCTCTGATACATATAAATCACTTTCTAGCGTCCTTTTTAAGTATGGCCCTAACTTTATCGAACATATAAGCCGATTCTCATTTCCTTCGACGATTGGAAAGGATTCTTTCTCTGTCACATATTGATCAACTGCACGCTGTACATCATCAATTTCTTTGACAAGAGCAAGATTTTCTTGTGTATTCTCAAATACTTCAAGGGTTTCCTTCGTAATAATGAACACATTTGTAGGAAAAGCCGGTAAATATGGTTTTAATAAATCATAATTAACCGTGTAATCATCATTTACTAATACCGTATATACCACATTCGCATTCGTTTCAAGAAATTTTGCCATAGCCAGTTCTAGCTCATCTTGCGTAATTTCTCTTTCTTCCTTTCCTTTTTTAAAAAAGCGAAACATCTTCTCTGCCCCCTTTTTTGCTTCATTATACCACAAACTGTAAGACAAATATGAATAATACAAAAAATCTAACTTCATCGTATGTTTGTCCAAACTCATTCATATGTATGTAGTAAAGTGAAAGTTTCAGCGGTAAATAAGGGCTTTATCTCTCATTGCTCGTTAGTTGAACCAATTCTTGTAGACGGTAGTAAGACCCTCACCTCAAAATTCAGAAAAAAACAAAGAAGACGGGTAGAGAATAACTGCCCTAAAGAACCTAATTAGTCGAGTTTTCCATCAGTGGAGATATAGCAAAAGTTAGGGTGAGGCTGCAAAATAAATGAAGCTCATCATACAAGAAAGAGGGATTAAATGAATAATCAACAATGGAAAGTAGCAAAGAAAATTGCTGCTACTTATATAGGCACTGTTGTTGGAGCTGGATTTGCAACAGGAAGAGAAATCGTTGAATTCTTTACAATTCATGGTACATACGGAACAATTGGTATTTTAGTAAGCGGTATTTTCTTTATTTGGTTAGGTACAAAAATGATGCTTCTTTCTTCACAAATTGGAGCATTTTCTGCTCAAGAATTTAACAAATATTTATTTGGAGATATCTTTGGTAACGTTGTAAATATTTTATTACTTCTCGTATTATTTGGTGTAACAAGCGTCATGCTTTCCGGAGCTGGAGCAGTATTTGAAGAACAACTTCGCCTACCAAGACAGCTTGGTATCTTTATAACGATACTTGCTTGTATTGTAATTGGTAGCAGAGGATTACAAGGAGTCTTTGAAGTCAATTCGCTCGTCGTACCAATTATGATGATTTTTATTGTAGGGCTATCTATTACAACATTCTTTCATGATGCAACTTCTCTTTTCAACATAACACCTTCTGAAAATTGGAATGTCAAATGGATTACAAGTCCAGTCACATATGTTGCACTCAACCTCTCTCTCGCCCAAAGTGTACTTGTGCCATTAGCAAGTGAAGTAAAAGATCAAAAAGCCATTAAATGGGGAGGGATATTGGGGGGAGCAGGTCTTTGTTTAATTTTGTTATGTAGTCACCTCGCTATTTTATCTGTTGAACAATTTTATCAATACAATATTCCAATGGCAGAAGTTGTACGCCGCTTCAATGCTACTTTTCATTTCTTTTTTGTGTTAATTATTTTTGGGGAAGTATTTACAACACTCGTTGGTAATGTATTTGGTATGACAAAACAAATGCAATCTATCACTGGGTGGAAGAGTAACATCATTATTTATTTTATCTTACTCATTAGTTATTGCTTTAGTTATATCGGTTATAGTGAATTACTTCATATGCTATATCCTGTAATCGGATGGATTAGTTTAATTCTGCTTCCAATTATTGCTTTCAAACAACAGCAAAAAACATAAAAAACATCCGTTAGTAACGGATGTTTTTTACTCACAATCTTCACATACTTCCCAGTACAATCCCATTTCAACTGCAAGAAATGGTTTTAACTGTAATCGAATCATACGGCTTGGCATACGATCTAATACAAATTGAAAGCTTTCCTCATCTTTAATAATATCCATCTTTTGGACAGCAATACGTTGAATCGTTGTAATCGGCTGACCATCTTTATATAAAACGAGACGAATCTCATCGTCTTCATTAAAAAATAGTTCTATACTTGTACCTGTTGATAATATTGTTTCTGTTATAGAATACGCGCCGTTTTCCTCTTGAATGTAATATTTCCATCCTTGATTTCCAACTTCTTGCGGAGGAACTTGAAAAAATGATGTAATCTCCTCATGTAGCATAAAATAACCCCTCTCTTACCTCTTGCTCATTATACCCTTTCTATATAGTAACATTTATTGTACCACAAATGACTATAACAGCTGTATTTTCCCGTCCGAAACTCTATAGCATCAATTTAAAAACCAAATTTCATCGTAACTAAAACGAAAAGTGCGTGGATTAATTTTTCCACGCACTTTTTCATTACACTTTAAATCGGCTCAATTAACACTTGTAATCTTCAGCCATTTGTGATGGTATTCCAGCTGCTGAACCAAATTCCTCCATAGGGGCTAATTGTTCTTCAACCGATGCAGCTACACCTTGTGTACTAGATACATTATTGTACGCTGTTACTGCAATTTCACCGACTAACACTTCATCTACGCCTTTTGAGTTTTCTTTTTATTTTTTCTGCCTCATTTGCTTCGTGATCTTTTTCCATTTTTCGCGCTCTGTACGAGCCAAAAGAGCATCTTGTTTTCTCATCGCATAAGCAATTTCTTTTTGCAACTTTTTATAATTGAAAAGTCGCGCTTCTTCTAATGTTCCCTCATTAATAGCAATGCGAATTGCACAACCTGGTTCATTCTCATGTTGGCAATCACGAAAACGACATTTTTTCGCAGCTTCTTCAATGTCAGAAAAGGTTGCGTGCATCGCCCCGCTTCCTTCCCAAAGCTGCAGTTCCCTCATTCCTGGTGTATCAATAACAAGTGCACCAGTTGGTAATTGGAACAATTCTCGGTGCGTTGTCGTATGTTTTCCTTTACTATCGCTCTCACGAATTCCACCTGTTTTCGCCACTTCATTTCCCATTAAAGCATTCAATAACGTGGACTTTCCTGCTCCAGAAGAACCAACAAGCGCAATTGTTCTTCCTGGTTGTAAAAACTGTTGTAACGTCTCTATTCCGGTTTGCTGCAGACTATCAACTGCAAAAATAGGTGCACCAATTGCAACGGCCTCTGTTTCCATCACCTTTTGCTCTACATCTGTACATAAATCACTCTTTGTCAAAATAACAACAGGTGTTGCTCCGCTCTCATATGCTAACAATAAATACCGTTCAATTCGTCTCACATTAAAATCATCATTTAAAGCATTAACTAAAAACAGATAATCCACATTTGCTGCTACAATTTGTTCTTCCGTTTTCTCTCCAGCTACCTTTCTAGAAAAAGAACTTTTTCTAGAAAGCACAGTATGAATAATCGCTTTCTTTTCTTCTGGCAGTTTTGTTACACTTACCCAATCACCAACTGCAGGATAATCACCTTTCTCACTTGCTTCATAGCGAAATTTCCCTGCTAACTCAGCTACGTATTCACCATCTTCACATATAATCCGATACATATGTTTATGCTCTAACAAAACACGTCCTACTTCACATTCTTCTAATAATTGACCTTCAAAATATAAGTTCCATCCAAATGCTACTAAATGATTACGATTCAAATTCGTATCCTCCCTAAAATGTATAATGCGGAAGGATATAGCGATTCTTTACAAAGCGCCGCCCATTCCTTCCTTATTTCCATTAACTGTATGAATCTTATAAACAATCGCCATAATACATCACTCCGTTCTCATTAGATTTGATTTTATTATATGAAATTTCAAATTAAATATCTACCACTTATGACAGAATTTTCGGTATAATAAAAATATCCACCTTAAACCAATTTTCTCAATATATGTATACAAATTCCTAAAAGGAGTATCTGTAATACAAACAGAATTGTATTTAACTAAAAGGAGTGGATCTGATGGATATGTATTCGTGGCTAACAGCTCTTCTCGTTGGTGGAATTACCGGTTTTGTTGCCCATCTTATCAATCATCAAGGCAAATTATTGCTTCCACGCCGATTAAAAACATTTTTCCATCTTGGTTTTTTTGCTGACATCATTACTGGTAGTCTCGCTGCACTATTGGGTCTTGTTTTATTTGATGCGACAACAACTAAAGAAATTGTTAAAGTTGCAATCGTTACTGCAATTTCTGGTCAAACATTTTTACTCCATCAAGCACTTGGAGGAGAACAGGCAAAGAATACGCAAATGAATAAAGCAAATGAAAAAATACAAGAAATTGACAAATTATTAAAACGTTAATATATACTATAACTAAGGAATTGTTGATATAATGAAAAATAAAATTCTGAATTGAAGCGTCTGTCAGAAGAGAGGGTGTTTCGTATGACAAACAAAAAAATAGAAGATTTCTTAACAGACTCTGAAAAAGAGGAGCTGATAGAAAACTACAAATGTTTACGAGAAGCCCGCACAAAACAAGAAGCAAACTATTTTGGTGAAGCAGTAAACAATTTGTTAGATAAAGCCAAACAACGCATTATTAAAGAAGCTGGTATTAAAGATGAAAATGCTGCAACGATTCAATCAAAGCGAAAAGCACTGTTTTAGTATATACATGAAAACAGTGCTTTAGTATTTCAGTTTACATAATATAATTATTTTTGTTATTTAAACTACGAAACTACTTTTTGCTTCGTTTCAGATTCTATATTTCTTATAATGCCACTTCGTTTAAATGCAAATAGAGAAAAAAAATACAAGCTGGCTGTAAAAATTCCGACTGCAAAATCCACACTATCGCATCACTTTAAAGTATTACTAGAGTCTGGTGTTATGTATACAAGAATTGAAGGGACACAACGTTTTATCTCTATTAGGACTGAATACTTAAACAAAAGATTTCCAGGGTTATTAGACACTATTTTACAAGCAACAGAACCTTATTAATAACACCGTTGTCCCAGTTCTAACAGGCTCTCAATTCATATAATAATATAACTATAGTAGTCAATAACACTCACACATTCAAAATATATTTGCACAAAAAAGAGCATCTTCATTTAGATGCCCTTTCACACAATTTAATAAGCAAATGTAATTGTTAACAATGAGGATCCAGCTTGCGCTTGATAAGGAGCTACCTGATACGATACTTGCTTTGCTCCTTTTGGCCAAGAAATCTCATTCAATACCTTTTTAACATCTTGCATCGTTTTATCTACTGTTTGATGATAACAAAGTTCTATCTTTTCTTGTTTAGATGTGAATTTTTGCTGTAATTTTTGCTTTAACTGTTTGTAATCTTCAGCCCCAAATTCTGGTGCTAAATAAACAAGATTTGTATCTTTTAATATTTGTTGATAAATAGAGGATTTCTTATTGCCTGCTTTAATTTTAGTCGTTAACTCATTATAATAGTTTGTATTTGCAACTGGATATTTACTACGATCCCATTGATGATCTTTACTCATTTGCTCATCAGACATATTAAAATAAGAATACATAACACGTCCCTGTTTATCCGGAACTGGATCATCGAATGTCGTATCAAGGTGATACCATTTACCATCAATATTTACAAGATTCCATGCGTGAGACTGGCCATTTCCAGTTCCCGTTACAATGTGGGATTGAATTCCAGCCTCTTTTAATAGCTGATACGTTAATAGTGCATATCCTTGACAAACCGCCGTACGATTTGCTAGTGCGTCATATGCAGTATAAGACTGAAGCGATGTGTCATATGAAACATGTTTCACTACATAGTCATGAATGGCTTTTACTTTTTCATTCTCATCCATTCCAGCTGTAATTATTGAATTTACAATTGATTTCGCTTGTTTCATTACGTACTGTGATTGCTCTTTCGTTTCACGATATGAAATATTTAGTGTAAATGAGTAATTTCCTGGTACACCCCGAATCGAAAACTTTGTGCTGCTTACGTTATATTTTAAGTATTCATCTTTTTCTAACGTTTGATTATAAGCCTGCACCAATGTATCCAAAACTTCTTGTACATTAGCATGTTTCGTCTTATATTTAATTGTAATATTTGTTTCACGATTATTAAGATGTTGTTGTAATTCTTGCTGAAATTCTGTAATTAATTTTGCATCATTTACAGAATTAGCCGTATCTCCTACCTGTTTTGTAGCAGCGTATGAGACTGAAGGCATATGAAGCGCTCCGGTTATAATAGATGAGCAAAGTACCATAGTAGATACATATTTTATAGATTTCTTCATTTCATCACATCCTCGTAGCATAAGATAATCTTAAAATAGCTTTCTTCCATACATCAACTATATACGAATTTTCACAAAAAAGAAAATCCGATTTTTTACATTTATAAATTGCATTAAAGTTGAAAAAATGACTTACACATGACGTAATTCAAACGACGATGTACTACCTTCTTATACAAATGAATAATGCCCGAACAACTCGATCCAATTATAAAAGCAGCTTCCGTTATATACACATGAAACTGCCTTTTTTTACTTTATAAACTTTGCAAAATACAACAAGCTTTCTCAAAACGTCGCTGCTTTATATCTTCATTCGCAATACAGAAATATAACATTCCCATATCACCCCACATCATGTTCAAATGTTCCTCGTCAGAATCTACTTGAAATAATAATGTTATCTCGCTATGATGCAAACCTATATATTCCTGTGCTTCTTCCAACACTTCTGTTTGAACTGAAAACGGTGTACCGAAAACTTGATGATTGTCATAGCAATCAGGTATTAATTCCTCTAACAATTGTAAGAAACGATCTGAATCACCTTCGTCCTCAATAAACAAATCTGGAAGTTTTTTTGCTATTTCAAATGTAACCCTACATTGAGAATATTGCCCCTTCACTTGATTCGTTTTTTGTACATCATCTATTTCTCCTTCATAATATAAAACACGCCAGCCTTCTTTTACGTTTGAATTTCCATATACTTCGCAAAAGGCTTCCTGTTCATCATCAGCAAAATAGAAAAAATACAACATACCACTTTGAGGCAAATCATTCTTCATACCTACAGCTTGAAGTTCAGCTAAATTAAACTGTGCAACAAAATGAAGAGGATGCCCTTTATATGTAGGGTAGGCTAACGTTACTGGTAGATCAGGATATCCTCCCATTTTTGAACAACCTACTGGTAATACCGCTTCTTGTTTTGGCACTACTTTGATACATTCAAATGCTGTAGCCAACAACTCATCTTTTATATGAGTCAATTGATATTTTTCAATTAATTCTTCAATATGTTCCGTCATAAAAACTCCTTATTCAACATGATTTCCTACATCATATCACAAAATTTAATCGTGTTTCTTTCACATTTTTCTTTATTCATATCTATACCCATTATGAAAAAAGGCTTGTTCGTCATAATCGAAACGCTTCCCTCTTACATAATATACAGTGTTCCTACAAACATGCAATCTCATTATCTCTTGTAATACACCCTCATAAACTTCACTTTGTTCACCCCAAAATTTTTCATATTAAGGAGGAAATAAATATGGGTTACGGATATGGATATGGTCCCGGTTGCGGAGGATTCGGATACGGTGGCGGAGGATGCGGATTCGGCGGTTTTGCTTTATTAATCGTTTTATTTATCCTTCTTATCATCATTGGAGCTAGCTGCTGCAACGGCTTTATCTTCTAAGTAAACTTTAACAACTATTGTAAAAAAGCACGCACTTGCCGTGCTTTTTTGCTGTTTGTTTCATATAAAAAAATAAAGTGAAACTTCTATCAGTGGGGGTTTTCTTCCTCCCACTGATGGTTAGTTGAACCAATCGGGCTTTTACGGGCAGTTATCCCCCACCTATCTTCTTCGCTCTTCTCTAAATCTTAAGGTGGGGGTCTTACTGCCCGTTAATGCGGGATAAATAATGAATCGAAAGGAATTGTTTTCATGAAAATAGATGGTGTCTTTGAAGGAGGCGGAGTTCGAGGGATTGCACATGTCGGAGCAATCTGTGCGTTAGAAAAGCATAATTATGAATGGGAGCGAGTCGCTGGTACATCAGCAGGTGCTATTATCGCAGCGCTTCTTGCCTGTGGCTATACAGGAAAAGAATTAAAAACAATTATAAATCGTGCTGATTATACAAATTTCACCACAAAAACATGCATAGATAAAATCCCTCTTATCGGAAAAGGAATAAATGTATGGGTTAAAATGGGGATATATAAAAATGATTTTATAGAACAATGGTTAGAAGATTTATTATCTAAAAAAGGAGTGCATTGTTTTAGTGACTTACCTAACCCTGAAGGCTTAAAAATCATCGCTTCCGATATTAGTAATGGTAAAATGGTCGTTTTCCCTGATGACTTACTGCATTATGGATTCCCTAACAAAAAATTTTCTATTGCAAAAGCAGTGAGAATGAGTGCTACAATCCCTTTCTTTTTTCAGCCTGTTAAATGGAAAACTCCTAAATGGAAGCAGCCTTGCTATATAGTCGACGGAGGTATTCTCAGCAATTATCCGATATGGATTTTTGACTCACCAAACATTCCACGTTGGCCTACCTTTGGATTTCATTTTGTAAAAGACGAGATTCAAGCTGAACCTGTTCATTATGAAGAACCTATTTCGATGTTTAAAGGGCTATTTAAAACAATGATGCAAGCCCACGATTTACGCTATCTCAATACAGAAGCAAGAGCACGTACTATTAAAATCCCTACTGGAAATATCACTAGTACCAACTTCAATTTAAGTGATGAAGAGAAAGAATGGCTCTATCACTCTGGTTATCAAGCTGCTGAAAAATTTCTACACTCTTGGAACTTTACCCAATATATAAACCAATATCGAACTGGATCTCCATCTAGTACTACAAGTAGCCGAACCACTAATTTCGACAAACAATAAAGTGAAAATCCAACACAGCAACATATTGTTGTTCTTGAAACAAATTCATCATTTCAATAACACCCGAAACTGGCCTATGTAACCATGATCCCTCTTCAAATAACTTATGATTAGCATAAAAATGTTCATGATACTGTTTTTCTTTCTGTCTTATATATTGTATTCGATTCATTTCTCGTTTCATCTCCTCTACTATGCAATACACATATACATTCTCACATTGGTATATAATTCCCTCTCTAAATCAAAATTCACTACAAGAAAAGAAACACCTGTATCTCAAATGAATCTTTCATCAATGGGAATTTTACGAGCAGCTATTCTCCATCTATCTTCTTTATTTTCTCCAAATTTTGAAGTAGGGGTCTTACTGCCTGAGAAATAACTGAATAAGTCATTTCTCAAGTGTAAAAAGACGGTAGCCATTATGACTACCGTCTTTTTACGGATATTGTAATCCCTCTGCTTCTTCCTCTGTAATAACGATATAGCGTTCTCCAGTCCTTAATCCTAACAGTTCTGCTTTTTCAATTGCTTCTTTCTTTGTTTCTGCATAAGCAGCTAAATATTTTGTTTCATTTATAATTTGGCAAATTACATAGCGTTTCATTTTCATTCTCCTTCTATATTAATCTTTCATATTCATTGTTTTATTTCTTGTATAATTCGTGCAAGTTTCTCAATTCCTCTTTCAATATCGTATAATGATGCATATGAGTATGAAATTCGTAAATATTGATCAGAATTTCGATCATACAAATTCCCTGGATTGAGCAAAATTCCTGCTTTTAAAGCTTTATGAAACAACTCCTGCATAGAAAACGCGGGGATTATATGCAGCCATATGTAAAAACCACCTTTTGGTATATTCCACGTTGCAATATGTGCAAAATGCTTTTCCAACGCTTGTAACGCAACGTCTCTGCGTGTTTGCAACTCTTTTCGAATATAACCTAAATGTTCTTCATACAACCCACTTAAAAACCAATGAGCAGCAACTTGTTGTGACAAAGAACTAGATCCATAATCTGTCTGCATCTTTATATCTGCTAATCGTTCAATCACCGGCTCTGGGCCTACAATCCAGCCGATTCTTAGCCCAGGACTAATTGTCTTAGACATACTTCCTATATAAAGAACATTCCCATTTCGATCATATGCTTTCAGTGGTTTCGGAGGTGGAGAGTCAATCCACAAATCTTGATACACACCATCTTCTATTATAGGTAACCCAATCTCATTACAAGTTTCCATAAGAACTTGTCTTCGCACTTGATCCATTAAAATACCAGTTGGATTATGAAAAGAAGGAATCGTATAAAGAAGTGAGCCATGGAATTGTTTTTTATATTTTGAAACAAGCGTTGGTTGTACACCATTTTGATCCATCGAAATCCCAATTAGCCGCATTCCTGCAGACTGAAAGGTGTTAAGAGAAAATAAGTAGGAAGGCTTTTCTACTAGAATCGTTGCCCCTTTCTGTAATAGTCCCATAGAAATTAACTGCAAAGCCTGTATGCCACCTGATACAACTAAAATAGATGAAGAAGATGCCTGTATGCCTAACGTTTTTAAATACTTTGCTAGCTGTTCACGCAGTAAAATATCTCCTTTCGGTTCTTCATAACCTAAAGGGATGCTCTGTTGCGAAAGTATACTCATAATATGTTGCATCTTCTCTTGCGGCAAAAGTTCTGACGAAAGTTCACCTGTTCCTAATCGAATCATGTTAGAATCAAACTCAGCTCGGTTAATCTCTTGAATCGTTGGTAAATTAGGATAATGAAGCCCTGTCTCAACATACGAGTTCCAATCAGGTAGCGCTGAAGAAAATAGCAAGTCCCATGTATTGCTTATAACTCTTGTTCCTCGTCTCCCGTTTCCTTCGATTAACCCTTGAGCAACTAACTCATCCAATGCTGTTACAATTGTACTTCGATTCACTCTAAATGCATCGGCAAACGCTCGCTGAGACGGTAATTTTGTTCCTATTGTCCACTCCCCATTGACAATTTTCGTTTTTATATATTCTTCAATTTGTTTATATAAAGGAACAGGAGAAGATATATTTGGCTTCCATTCAAACCATTCCATTAAATCACTCCAACTAGCTTTTTATACTTGTAGTATATACTTTGGTTGGTTCATTATCCAACCATATGGATGGATACAATTGATATTTTCATTTATATAATAAAATAAAATTTCTATCAGTTAGAGATTTGTTCGCTCCCACCAATGAAAAGTTCTCACCAATCAAAATAATACGGGCAGTTTTTCCCGCTCCTGTTAAATCTTGATTTAGAAATAGGAATGCGGAATAAAATTATAATTCTACATAAGGAGGAGATAAAATGGGTGAAGCAATACTTCACGGAATTATTCTTGCATTTGGACTTATTATACCTTTAGGTGTACAAAATGTGTTTGTTTTTAATCAAGGAGCCAGTCAATCTACCATATTGAAAGCTGCACCAGTTGTTATAACGGCGGCAACTTGTGACACTATTTTAATCTTATTTGCTGTGCAAGGTGTATCTCTTATGCTATTAACATTTTCATGGTTAACAACTATACTCTATACTATAGGTTTTTTCTTTCTTCTTTACATGGGCTGGGCGATATGGAAAAGTGAACCTACTGTTTCCAAAAATGAAGTACAAACGATGACAATCAAAAAACAAATTATATTTGCAGCTTCTGTCTCTTTATTAAATCCACATGCTATTTTAGATACGATTGGAGTAATTGGAACAAATTCTATTCAATACATAGATGCTGAAAAATGGGCATTTACCTTAGCAACAATTTTTGTTTCTTGGATATGGTTTATAGGATTGGCCATCGCTGGACGAATGCTAGGAAAAGTTGATTCATCTGGAACAAAAATCAAGCTATTAAATAAAATTTCTGGTGTTATTATTTGGGGAGTTGCGTTTTATATGTTAGCAAAGCTCGTCATAAAGTGAAACTTCCACCAGTGGTGGGGGTCTTACTACCCGTTAATGCGGGATAAAGCGAAATAGCCGCTGGTATTGTTGGAAAAAATTAATTAATTCTAGAAGAGTTACTGAATCAACGATGAATTGAGGTGAACGGATTGCGTCCCATTTTTTTAGGTGTTTGTGCAGCATTCTTTTTTGCTTTTACATTTGTTCTGAACCGGGCTATGGAATTATCCGGTGGAAGTTGGATCTGGAGTGCGTCACTTCGATATTTCTTTATGGTTCCGCTGCTTTTGCTTATTGTTATAAGTAGAAAAAATTTACGCCCTCTTCTAAGCGTCATGAAAGAACAGCCAAAAACATGGATTTTATGGAGCTTTGTAGGATTTGGATTATTTTATGCTCCTCTTTGCTTTGCCGCAACATATGCACCAGGTTGGCTAACTGCTGGGACATGGCAAATTACGATTATTTCAGGTTCATTACTTGCACCATTATTTTCAGAAACGATTGAAACAGCAGATGGTCCAATAAAAGTCAGAGGTACCATACCATTTAAAGGCCTTGCGATGTCACTCATTATTCTTTTTGGTATCACTCTTATGCTCATAGAACAAGCAAATCACCTTTCTTTAAAAAATGTATTATTAGGTGTGCTCCCTGTAATCATAGCTTCATTTGCTTATCCACTTGGCAATCGTAAAATGATGGATGTATGTAGAGGGCGTTTAGATGCATATCAACGTGTATTAGGTATGACATTAGCTAGTTTACCATTTTGGATTTTGCTATCAATATATGGATTCATTACTGTTGGTATGCCCAGCAAAGAACAGACAATTCAATCTAGTTTAGTTGCCATTTGCTCTGGAGTAATCGCAACTGTACTCTTCTTCTACGCAACTGATATGGTAAGGGGCAATATGCAAAAATTAGCTGCTGTCGAAGCAACTCAGTCTATGGAGGTACTATTTACAGTAGCTGGAGAATTAGTTTTATTAGCATCTCCATTCCCTTCTGCTTTATCTTGGTGCAGCATGTTTCTTATCATGCTTGGTATGATTTTTCACAGCTATATTTCACAGAAAAGAAGAATTGTTCATAATCGAGAAATTAGCGCTTAAAATTTACAATCTCTATGTAAAAAGCCATAATAACATTACCTCATAGGATGTTGTCATGGCTTTATTTTTTCATTTAATAAATGTTACGAATTATTTACCTACTTTCGACTTCCACTGTAACGCTTTGTTTCATCTCTTTTAAAGAGTTATATAAATCAGTTGTATATAGCTTTTCAGGAGCTGATATCATCATTTCTAATTGTTGATAACCGTTATCTATATCTTTAATTTTCACACGTTTGACTTGCAAATTTAGATGCTTAATTTGTTTAAAAATTTGATTTAGCTCTTGATGTTTATTAACGACTATTTTTACTGATAAATCTCTTTGCCTTAAAGAGTAAGGTCCTGCTAATTTAATAAGATATGGAAATACATTAATTGCCAAAATAATTAAGACCATTGCCACAGCTGCTTCTGAATAAAAACCTGCGCCAATCGCAATTCCTAAGCCTGATGCCGCCCAAACCATAGAAGCAGTTGTTAATCCAGAAATCACATCATTATTTCTCCGTAAAATAACACCTGCACCGAGGAAACCAACTCCACTAACAATTTGTGCTGCAAGGCGCATAGGATCCATATTCGTATGCCCTGGTGATGAATATACATTTACTGATTCAATAGACACAATCGTAATTAAACAACTTGCTACTGAAATTACCATACTCGTTTTCACACCAAGCGGTTTATTCTTCAGCTGTCTATCAATTCCAATTAACAGTCCAAAAAAGAGTGCTAGACCTAGTTTGAGTAAAAATTCAAATGTCATGTTCATTTCTCCTTATTCATTTAGTATTAAACTTTACTGTTTTAAACTCTTTTTTATGGCGAAATAGTAACTATAACTGTTTTATACTTTCAATACTAGTCCTTGCTCTTCCTTTTTAAATTATTTTCTCAATTTTATTTGTAAACTTTGTTTCTTCTTACATTATTTAAAAATACCCTTTTATAGTTAACTAGAAAACAAACGTTTCATTAAAATATCCTTACCCATTTTTTCAAAAATGAATATATCGAACCTTTTTTACTGGTGGAGTTAAATAAAGTGAAACTTCCATCAGTGGGGGTTTTCTTCATCCTCCACCTAGCTTCTTCGCTTTCTCTGAATCTTGAGGTGGGGTCTTACTGCCCGTTAGTGCGGGATAACTTCCATTCAAAAATAGTGCATAGAAAAAGGTTGGCTTTTCGCCAACCTTTTTCTATTTATTTAGAAGCTGCTTTCTCCGTAACACCAAGATGATCATTCAATTGTTTTGATATTTCTGTTACATTCTGTTCATTTGGTTGGTAATAATAAATACCATTAATACGTTTGTCTGTACCCTGTACTTGCATTTTTTCAATGTTTAAGTCTGTCCCTGCCATATTTTTCGCAATCGCTAGCATGTCATCAAATGTTAAGTTTGTTTTTAAATTATTATCAACTGCATCTAATAATGAACTCAGCTTTGTGATCGATTTAACTGATAATGCTTTTTTTGCAATTGCTTCGATTACAAGTTGCTGTCTTTGGCCACGCATTGCATCGCTATCGATTTTACGTGTTCTCGCTAACGCAAGCGCTTGTTCTCCATTTAAATGTTGATAACCTTTTTCAAGGTGGATTGCACCAGCTTGGTCTTTGCTGTCTTGTTCTGTGAAGGTAACTGGCACATCAATATCAATACCGCCAAGTGAATCTACTATTTTAATAAAAGATTCAAAATTAAATTTCACATAATAATCAACAGGTACATTTAAAAAGCGTTCAACCGTATCACGGGTACTTTCCACTCCACCAAATACGTGCGCATGTGTAATTTTATCTAATTTTTTTCGTGATGGAATATATACACGCGAATCGCGCGGGATGCTTACTAACTTTACTGATTTATCATCCTTGTTAATCGTTGCCAATAACAAAGCATCAGTGCGAACAGCTTCACCGTATTGGCTTTTTCTTTGTTCGCTTTCATCTACTCCCATAATTAAAATAGAAATATTATCTTTTAAAGGTGCCACCTCTTTATCACGTTTACTAGACTTATTTATTTCTGCATAAGAATTACTTGCAACCGCTTTTGCTTTATTATATATAAATGAACTGTAACTTATCCCGCCAATAATAAGAAGTAAAAAGGGAATTGTCAGAAACCATAAAAAGCCTCTTTTTTTGGAGCGCATTTTTTTCTTTTCACTTCTACTCGTTGCTTCTATATCTTCTGTCATTTCGATTCTCCTCTCAAAACATTCCCTGTTACTAGTTTAATTGAAATGCAGCATTCTTTGTATCGAATTACATTTCATTCACCTTACATTTTTGTAAGGATTTTTAAGTACTAATAATAGCTCTTGACTACATAAAAAGTAACATCGATTTGTTACAACCCGATAAGAGCTTAATCTAAAAACGAATATTTTGGGGGATTTTTAAATAATTTTTTTCTTTGGCATTATTTCCAACAATCTTTATAGAATCATTTCAATCTTAGAACTACAGTTATTTCTTAATACGCAAACAGAAAAAACTGCACCCTTTACATAATTATAAACCTTCGAATTATCTCCATTTCCATATTATCAAATTCAAATAAAAATATCATTTAAATATTGAGAT
>NZ_CAKJTI010000026.1 GCF_917563915.1 Bacillus rhizoplanae
TATTATTATTGTTATTATTATATCCTTTTAATTTTGACAAAAATAAAAAGCATTTCTCATTACAAAGAAACGCTCTTATTTTAAAATGTTAAATTTACAACTTGTTCAACAAAACTTCCCAATAGTTTAATAAAGTAAATCAACAACGAAAGATAACAGAACCTACTTAAAATAAATATTATCCTTCATCGTAAATTGTTTATCGGCAATTCCCAATCTTTGAGCTGGTGTAGCCTTCACTTTATCCCATGAATTGTATGGCAAACAGAAGTTGTAGAAAGTACGAAGGATGGTTAAAGCATATTCACAGTAAAAATCACATGATAATTCACAGTTAAATTCACACTGTACAATAATTATTTCCATATTCGATAATTGGTATGCGAAATCCTGCTTTAATTTTAATAAAAACATCAAAGAGTGTAGTAATATAAAGGAAATAAAAAACGTGAATTCACGTTAAAAATGTATTGTGAAATTGATTTTTGCACCCCAAAAGAGAACCCGTTAAACATATAAGCACTCTCTTTTTTGTTTTTGATGGGGATTTTTTAGAGATAATCCTCTTCGTTTTTTATCATTTTTAATAAAGTGAAACTTCCATCAGTGGGGGGGACTGCCCAATAATGCGGGATAAAGTATATAAGTTGAAAATGAAAAGTCTAGGATATTAATAATTAATAAATCTAAAAAGTTATAAAAATCTAAAAATGTATTATGCTATAATTAGGTAGTGATTATTGGAAAACCAGGGAAGGAATGGATACTGATGATTGAAATTGTTAATGTATCAAAGAGCTATAATGGTAGTAAATTTGCGGTAAAAAATTTGGATTTAACAGTGCCGAGTGGAGAGATATTTGGTTTTTTAGGTCCAAACGGTGCGGGGAAATCAACGACAATTAAGATGATAACGGGTGTTCACTCTCTTGATAGCGGGACGATTTCTGTAAATGGAAAAGACATTACAAAAGAGCCGCTTGAAGCGAAAAAGTTATTTGGGTATGTTCCTGACAGTCCCGATATGTTTTTACGCTTAAGAGGGATTGAATATTTAAATTTTATGGCGGATATGTACGATGTTCCGAAAGATGTGCGTCAAGAAAAAATTCGAACACTAGCAGAACGTTTTAGTTTGTACGAAGCATTGTCTGATCAAATTCAAAGTTATTCGCATGGGATGCGCCAAAAAATTATTATAATTGGAGTCCTTTTGCATGATCCAGATGTATGGATATTAGACGAACCGATGACAGGATTAGATCCCAAGTCAGCATTTATATTAAAACAAATGATGCGTGAACATGCTGATAAAGGGAAAACGGTGTTTTTTTCGACGCACGTGCTAGAAGTGGCTGAAAAGTTATGTGATCAAGTTGCGATTATTAATAAAGGAACACTTCAATTTCGAGGGAATTTAGCAGAAATGCGAGAGCATTTTGAATCTAATGAATCTCTTGAAAAAATGTTCTTGGAGATGACGGAAAATGAATAAGATTTGGATGTTAACAAAAATATTATTAAAAATGAATTATGCTGACATGTTAACCGATAAGAAGAAGCGTGCTGTATATTTGTTTTCATTTTTAGGCCTTATGTGTGTTGGATTTTTGTTTATAGGTCCGCTTGCATATGGAATGTATGGGGGATTAAAACAAGTTGGTCAGGAAAACTTACTTATTGGCATGGGGTTATCGATTGGAAGTATATGGGTGTTTGTGGTTAGTATTACGACAATTTTAACAGTATTTTATTATAATGATGACGTTGAAATGTTATTACCATTACCACTTCAGCCAGCCCATATTATTACTGCAAAGTTTATTACGGTATTAATTACACAATATGTGATGGCTTCTTTTGTTTTATTTCCAATCTTTATTGTGTATGGGTTGCAAAGTAGTGCTTTTATTACATATTATGTATATGCTCTAATTGTTTACATATTTTTCCCAATCATTCCGTTAGTTCTTGCTTCGCTTCTCATGACAGTAATTATGCGTTATACAAATATCGCAAAAAATAAAGATCGAAGTAATATGTTAATGGGTTTATTTACTTTGTTGATGGTTGTAGGCATTAATGTATTTATTCAATGGAAAAATAGAAGTGCTGCTTCCGGACAAATGGCAGCAGACTATTTTGCAAATAATCAATCTTCGTTTCTAGTAGAAATGACAAACTATTTTCCGACAACATATTTTGGGGCAATGGCGTTAATAGAAAGTGTTTCGTGGAAAGGAATTTTATATTTACTTCTTTTCGCTGCCATTTCATTTGCGTTTTATGTACTGTTTTTCTATGTTGCGGAGCGTACATATTTAAAAGGAGTTATTGGACTTTCGAATAGTACTGCGAAAAAAGAAGTGATTTCTTCTGAGAATTTTAATAAAGCTACTGTACAAAATTCGCATTGGAAAGCATATGTGAAAAAAGAGTTTCATATTTTGATTCGCACACCACAATTCTTTATTAACTGTATTGTGCAAACATTTGTTATGCCAATTATGTTTTTCTTTATTATTTTTGTTCAAGACGGCAACTTAGCTTGGTTAAATAAATTTGCAAAAGATAGCGAAACAGCAAGTCTTGCGCTTGGTCTTGCTTTTTGTGCAGGTATGTTTTTAATGGGATCAAACGTTATTGCGACAACATCTTTTTCAAGAGAAGGTCGCACCTGGTTTATCAATCGCTATTTACCAGTCAAGGCAGACGGTATTTTCTTTGCGAAAGTATTTACAGCTTGGCTAATTAATATCACTATTTTAGCTATCTTTGGTCTTGTGCTTATCATAATAGGTGGTGTGTCGCCAGTATTTATCTTACTTTGGTTCTTACTTTGTGCAAATGGGTTATGGTTAAACAATTTAATTGGTACACGCTGGGATGCGCAAACAGCTGATATTCATTGGGATTCCGAACAAAAAATGTTTAAAGGTCGTTATACTACGCTTTGGAATTGGCTTGTTAATGTATTATTAGTTGGTATTACTGTTGGTGGAGTATGTGCGTTATTTTTCTTATTAGGAATTGGAATGTGGGGTATGTTTTTAAGTATCCTAGTTGTTTTTACTATTGTAAATGTTATTGTATCTCGTAGTTTACAACTTGGTGCTGAACGTATCCTAGCAAATATTAAATAAATTGTAAATCCTCTGTTACTATACAGAGGATTTATTATATGAGGGGGAGAAGTCGCTATGAGGAAAATTGCAATTGTCACAGGTGCAACTCGGTTACATGGTATTGGAGCAGCGGTTTGCAAAGAATTAGCTCAGAAAGGGACAGATATCTTTTTTACTTATTGGCCTCGCTATGATAAAACAATGCCTTGGGGGATGGAAAGAGATGAGCCGTTTTTATTAAAAGAAGAAGTTGAAAGTTTTGGCGTACGTTGTGATATGGCTGAGATTAATTTGGCGCAGTCTTATGCGCCGAACCGTTTGTTATATATGGTATCAGAACGCTTCGGAGAGCCGACAATTTTAGTAAATAATGCTGCGTATTCTATAAATACAAATTATGAGTCAATCGATGTGGAAAAGTTAGATTCGCATTATACAGTAAATGTAAGAGCGCCGATTTTGTTAAGTACACTATTTATGAAGTACTTTACAAAAGAAAAAGGCGGAAGAATTATTAACCTTACGTCGGGGCAATCATTAGCGCCGATGCCAGATGAACTTGCATATGCCGTAACAAAGGGTGCAATCGAAACATTTACGGTTTCGATTGCACCAGCTGCTGCGAAAAAGGGGATTACAGTAAATGCGGTTAATCCAGGACCAACCAATACAGGGTGGATGAATGAAGAAATGAAGCAATATTTTGCAACAAGGTTTCCAACAGGAAGAGTTGGGGAGCCGAAGGATGCAGCTCAGTTGATTGCTTTTTTAGTAAGTGAAGAAGCAGCATGGGTGACGGGGCAGGTTATTCATTCGACAGGAGGATTTTATCCCGCATTAACGGACAGTAAGACCCTCACCTCAAGATGAAGAAAAAAGCGAAGAAGATAGGTGGGGGCTAACTGTCCGTAAAAGCCCGATTGGTTCAACTAACCATCAGTGGGGGATGAAAAAACCCCCACTGATGGAAGTTTCACTTTATTGAGAAATTTGTGTTTGTAATAAATAATAAAAAGGAATTTTTGGGAGGATATAGAAAACTATTTGGGAGGCGAAATTGTAATATTTAGGAGGCTTATTATGAATTTGAAAAAAATATCGATTGCTTCATTGGCGATTGGAGCGATGCTCTCCATTACAGCTTGCGGTACCTCGACAGAAAAAGAACAAGCAAATCAAAGTAAAAAGGAACAAACAAACGCTCAAGAAGAAGCGAAAACAACAAGTGCAGAACAAACAAATACGAGTAAAAATGAGGAGAAGGACTCAAAAACAACAAGTGCAGATGGGAAAACTGAAGCGACATCAACGAATACAGAACAAACGAAAAATGAGAAAAACGGAACAAAAGAAACAAAATCAACAAATGCAAAGCAAAATGCTAGTATGAAAAACGGAGTAACAGAAGTTGTACAGTTAATAGAAGAAGTGGACAAGCAATTGAAAGCAAATCCGAAACAAGAAACTGTAAATAAACTAGGAAAGCAGATTGCTGATAAATGGGATGTAGTTGAGAAAGAAGTTGAAACAAAACATCCATCCGATTATAAAACAATCGAACAAAATTTATACCCACTAATTGTTGAAATGGAAAAACAAAAGCAGGACTTAAAAAAGTTAAAAACGTTAACTACGAAAACAAAGCAAGATTTGAATCAATTTTTAAATAAGCTTTAATAAAAAATCAAGTTGAAATTAAATCTTATCTTATATATAACATATGTAATAAAAGGAGAAACGTAGCAGATGTGTACGTTTCTCCTTTTATGATTAGTTGCAACAAATACATAACACAACTTTTTAATAAAAAATATGGTATGTGCGGGAATGGTTCGATTAACGATATAAATATTGTTTTAAAGTGCCATTTTCAATACAAGCAAGAGGTATATTTTGTTCAGTTCCTTCCTTCATATTTCGTAAAACAGCTACATTGTTATTTATTTCTTCTTCACCAACAATAAGTACATACGGAATGTTTTCTTTGTTTGCATAGTTAAGGGTACGTTTTAATTTACGATTTGTTAGTTCAAGTTCTACTTTTAAATTTTCATTTGTTCGCAATGTGTGTGCAATTTTTAAACATTTTGCCTGCGTTCCGAGTGGAATGACAAAGATATCGACAGAAGAGGAGGCACGTTCTTTTTGTATAAGAGCAGTATAAATGACGTCTAAACCAAAGGAAATTCCAACTGTCGGATAAGATTTATTATCATTTCGAAATGCACCAATAATATGATCATAACGACCACCGCTACCAATGCTAGAGGTGATGCTACCATCCGTTAAAAAGATTTCATAAATCGTTCCGGTATACATTGTAAGACCTCTTGCGAGAAAAGGAGAAAATACTGTATTAGATTCAATTCCAAGTGCAATTAAGTATTGCTTAAGTTCTTGGAGTTCAGTAACGCCTTCCTTTACAAGTGGATTAGAGAATACTTTATCAAATTCAGAGAGCTGCATAGACATACATGTTTCCAACGCCTTACATAATCTATCGATTGTTTCACTTTGTAATCCTCGATTTATTAAATCATTTCTTACACCTTCAATACCGATTTTCTCAAGCTTATCTACAGATAAAATAACATCTTGTATTTGTGATTCAGGTATTTGTATGGCTTGTAATATTCCTGTTAATAGCTTTCGGTTGTTATATTGAATAGTTACATCTAGGGTTAATTTTTTTAATATATCGAGAGCCATTACCATTAATTCTGCTTCCGCTATAATGGATTCAACTCCAACAATATCTACATCGCACTGTACAAATTCTCGAAATCTTCCTTGTTTAATTGGGCCATTACGAAATACTTTCCCAATTTCATAACGTTTAAACGGAAGACGGATTTCTGGATTCATAGCTACAACTTTTGCGAAAGGAATTGTTAAATCATAACGCAGTGCAAGTTCACGATTGCCTTGATCACGAAGGGTATACATTTCCTTTAAAATTTCAGCGCCTCCTCCATATTTATAAGCCATTAAATCGTACATATTCAAAATGGGTGTTTCTAATGGCTTACAGCCGTAAGCTTCAAATGTTTCTTCACAAGTCCGTTTAATTGTATTACGCAGTAATTGTTCTTCTGGTAAATAGTCTTTTGTTCCTTTTACGTTTTGTAAGTTCATGTTTATCACTCCTTTTTGAAATAAAAAAAGCTATGTAGGTATAAAAATACCCACATAGCTTTATAGTCGCTTCGTGGGTAACAGGAATAGCCCTGTACCCACGAAGAAAAAATTCTTCGGATACAAGGCGTTATATATGATGATGAAGTTGGAAAGAAGTATTACGATTTAACATAAGCAATCTCTCCTTAAATTTTTTTATATCATACCAAAATTAATTTGAATTATCAAACATTTTTTCACCCTGTTACTTAAGGGCATTAAGCTCTCTGCTGATAAAAGCTACACTTTTTTAAAGCTTGAGGTATGGAAAAGTTTAGTGAGGATGAAAAAACTGCCTCATGTATGAGACAGTTTTTTCATGAAGTAATAGATGTAAGTGTTCCATTACTTATTTTAATAAAGTCTGCACCATTAATAAAGATTTGTAATCCTCTTTTTCCAGCGCTAATACTGATTGGATTTAAATTTTCAGCAGATTCGTCAATAAAGAGCGGATAATTTTTTTTCACGCCAAGAGGTGAAACACCGCCACGTATGTATCCTGTTAATCCAAGTATTTCCTTCATTGGAACCATCTCTACTTTTTTATTTTTACTTGCAGACGCTAATGCTTTTAAGTTGAGTTCTTTATGTGAAGGTATACAAGCCATAATTACCCCAGTTTTATCTCCGCGAAGGACGAGGGTTTTGAAGACTTGTTCTAATTGTAAATCAACTTGTTCAGCAACGTGTTTTGCATCTAAATTTTCCTCATCCCACTCATATTCATGTATTGTATATGGAGTTTTATACTTATCTAATAAACGACAAGCGTTTGTTTTACTACTCATTTTCTACACTTCCTTTTTTGGTTCTTATTTTTAGTATACAAAATTTTGCAAAATAAGACAGGGAAAATGAGAAAGGACAAGAATATGTAACATATATTTTGAAAAGAAAAGAGGGAAAAAGATGTGGAGAACAACTGATCTTTATGATGCATATGAAACTGAAGTGGAAGTATGTAAGCCTCTGTTTCAATCATACGGAAAGAAAAAGCAGTTTCACGGAAAAATTGCAACGGTGAAAGTAAAAGATGATAATGTACTTGTGAAGCAAGCGCTAGAAACGTTACCTGAGGGTACAGTATTAGTTGTGGACGGAGAAGGCTCAACAAATTGTGCGTTACTTGGTGATAATTTAGCAAACATTGCAAAGGAACGAAATTTAGCAGGTATTATTATATATGGCTGTGTTCGTGATTGTGTAGAGCTTAGTAAAATTGAGCTTGGTATTTTAGCGATTACAACGATGCCAAAGCGAAGCGTGAAAGAAGGGAATGGAGAAACAAATATTCCTGTGTCCTTTGGAGGGGTTTCTTGGATTCCAGGAGATTATGTCTATGTTGATGAAGATGGTGTCATTGTATGTAAAAAAGAAATTCATCATGAGTCATGATGTGAAGAAAAGGAAATTTGAATGTAAATAGTGATAGAAATATTTTCAGATACAAATGCACATTAATATAAGGCTTTAAAAAGAGAGTTACAAGAATATTGGTATTCTTAAAAAGCAAATACGAGAAATGATAGACAAAAAAATATAAAAATAGTAAAATAGTACAGAATTTTGTAATATTGTGAATTGTATAGGAGTATAGTGTTTCACTAGGTAAAAAAAGAGGAAGTTCGGCGGAGTTTCAATGTTATTCCGCTACTGTAAATGAGAAGACTTTTTACATTTTTTATCAGAAAATGCAAAAAGTCATTGTTTCATAAACTGGGTACCTTACCTATGCAAATACAATAACCTATGGAGATAGAGGTGCTGTGCATCCGTTGAACGCTTGTTTGAAGCGTGTTTATGCGCGCCCTTTGAGGGTATTTTTTTATGCGATTTTTAGGAAAGGGGAGGAATAAATAGTATGGCAAACATGAAAAAATGGTTATTCATGTCATTCATGACGATTGCATTAGTTTTCTTGTCTTTTGCAAATACCGTACATATTGCCTTTGCTGAAGGCAAAACAGCAACGTTAGCAATTGTTGGAGATTCACAAAAAGGGATTATGCTATGTCCAAAAGAAGTTGCAATTCAAGACGGAGAAACGGCTTATAGTTTACTGCAAAAAGAAATGGGGAGTAAAGTAACGGCAGAAAACACGAAGTATGGTGTATACGTTAAAGGCATTGATGGATTAATGGCTAGTGAAACGAGCGGTTGGTCTTATGAAGTCAATAACAAATCACCGATGGTTGGGGCAGATAGCTATAAGCTAGAAGTTGGAGATGTTGTAGCTTATCGTTTTGTTTCAGACTGGAACAATATGAGTCAACAAACTTTGCAGCAAGTATTAGATGAACTTGGTACATGTAAGAAACAGCCTGATACAGAAAAACCAGGTACAGGCAAACCTGATGCAACAAAACCGCAAGAACCTACAACAGGTGATGTAACGAAGAAAGTTGATGGAGCAATTGTAAAAACTGCTCAAAAGATGATGAAAGATGGTATAGATAGTGACTGGGTAGTGATTGGTCTAACTCAATCAGGTCAAGAAGTTTCTAAAGAGATAAAATCAAACTATTTACAATCATTAGAAGAGCGTATTAAAGAGAAGGAAAACAGATTCTCTTCCACTGAGTTAGCACGTACAATTTTAGCAGTTTCAGCGGTAGAAGGTGATCCAACAAATATTGCTAGTAATAACTTAATTTCAAAATTATATAACTTTGAGAAAATAGATTCTATTACGGGATATACTTTTAGTTTACTTGCATTAGATACAAAAAAATATGACGTGCCAGCTGATGCGAAATGGAACCGCGATACATTAGTAAATGCAATTTTAAAATCACAGCATACAGATGGCGGATGGGCGTATATGGGGAAATTAGAGGAACCAAGTGATGCTGATGTAACTGGCATGGTTTTCTCAGCATTAGCACCATATCAAGATCAAGCGGAAGTAAAGCAAGCATTAGATAAAGCGAAGCAATATTTAGCGAGTATACAGACAGATAAAGGTGGATTTACATCCGGCGGTGTAGAAAATGCCAACAGTGTAGCGGAAGTTGTTCTTGGACTTGCAGCAGCTGGCATAGATCCAACAAGTACTACATATACAAAAAATAATTATAATGCGGTTCAAAATTTACTATCTTATCAATTAGAGAATGGTGGATTTAAATGGTTGCCAAACGATACTGAGGAAGATAGTATGGCAACTGAGCAAGCGATGTTAGCGCTTGTTCAGTATAAGAACTATTTAAATGGTAAAGGTTCTATTTTCGATTGGACAAACGCTTCAACACCAACCAATGAAGGGAATAACTCAACGGAAGAGCCGAAACAACCAACTGGTGATGAGCAATCTGTAACAGAGGAACCTCAAAAACAAGCGGATAAACAGTCAATTGTAGCTGCAGAAGATCAAGCTGAACAAAAGGAAGCGAAAGTAGAAAAACATAGTTTACCAGAAACAGGTATGTCTCGATTAAATACTGCTATGCCAGCTGCATTTGGCGTACTGTGCATTGGCGCTGCATATGTATTATGGAGAAGAAAAGCGGCTTGACAAAATTAGGAGCAAATATTTGCTCCTAATTTTATTGCGAAAGGTGTGAGAAATTATGAAAATGCTGAAATGGCTTGTGTTGTTTGTTTTCTCATTTAGTTTAATCACTGGGTGTAGTCAAAATGAGGTAAAGACAGATAAAAAGACAGACGCAAAACAAACAGAGCAAAAAGATGAAAAGAAACAGGAACAGCAAACTTCAGAAGAACAGAAACAAGAACAGAAACAAGAAGAGAAATCTCAAGAAGAAAAAGCTGCAGATTCAAAATCTATCGAACAGAATCCAGCACAAAAACAAAATATAGAACAATCACAAAATCAAGAGCAAAAAGTACAGTCTCAAGAAAAATCCAAAGTTGTAAATGAGCCAAAAGAAACGCCGAAGCAGGAAAATACACAACAAACATCTGAAAACCAACAGTCGGCACAGGTTCATTCTGAAGGGACTCCTTCACCAATAACCCCTGCTCCAGAGGCAAAATCGGAACCGAAACAAGAGGTAAAGACGGTTACGTTATCAGTACGTGATGATCAAAGCACGATTTTAGGGGGAACGGAAGTAGAACTTCAAGATGGAGATACAGTTTTTAAAGTATTGGCTCGTACAATGAAGCAAAAAGGGATTCAAATGGAAGCTAGTGGATCTGGAAGTAGTGTATATGTTCGCGGGATAAATAACTTATATGAAAAAGATAAAGGCGACCTAAGTGGTTGGATGTATAGTGTAAATGGAGTTAATGCCAATATAAGTGCAGGCAAGTATAAAGTGAAACAAGGAGATAAAATTGAATGGTTTTATGCGTTAGATTATAGGAAGGGAAATCGGTAACAAGTAATGAGATTAGCATTTTCTTCTATGCATCCGCTCGTCAATTTTCTGTATTATGTAGGGGTGATTATACTATGTATGGTATGTCTTCACCCTGTTTTTTTAATTGGTGCAATTTGTATGATTCTTATATTAAATATCATACAAGGTAATGGAGAAAAAATGAAAAAAATGTTACCAAGTTCACTTTTTTTCGCTCTTATTATTACAATTATAAACCCGTTATTAACACACCGAGGCAGTACAATTTTATTTTATATAGGTTATAATCCGATTACATTAGAAGCAGTGACATATGGATACACAATGGCGTTATCATTGTTTGCGATTTTGTTTACGTTTGCTTCTTATAATGAAATGATATCAAGTCATAAGTTTTTATATTTATTTTCTCGTATTTCTCCGAAAGTAGCATTGCTTACAATGATTACAGTTCGCTTTGTACCTTTATTTATGAGACGTCTCACTCATATTACACTTGTGCAAAAGACAAAAGGAGTTCGAGTGGATGCGGGTTCTCTGAAAGAAAGAGCACAGAACGGCATGAAGCTTTTGCAAGTATTATTAGTTTGTTCATTAGAAGAAGCACTTCAAACCGCTGATTCTATGCAGGCACGCGGATTTGGAGTGACAAAACGAAGTACATATATTCGATACCGTATGGAACATAGAGATTGGCTTGTCCTTACTTTGTTAGTAATTTTATTTGTATATTGCTTTTGCGGAGTAAGTAAAGGATATGGTGTTTTAACGATTTATCCAAAAGTAGAATCACTCCTTTTGCAACAAAATGATCTGTTTTTGTTTATTCCATTTCTTATGTATATAAGTCTACCAATTTTAGTAGAAGGGAGGGAGTGGTTATGGTGGCGCATGCAGAAATAAAACAGCTTTCATTTACATATTCAGACGAGGAGTCTGCCGCTTTATGTAATGTATCTTTATCTGTTTCCCATGGAGAATTTGTCGTGTTAGCAGGACGTTCTGGTTGCGGCAAGACGACGTTATTAAAACATTTCAAAAAAGAACTTCTCCCAATTGGAATGAGAGAAGGCAGCATGTATTATGATGGAGAATCTTTACATACAATACCAGATTTATTATCGGCTCAAGAAATCGGCATGGTATTCCAAAACCCAGAGAATCAGCTTGTGATGGATACTGTTATTCAAGAGCTTGCATTTTCTCTTGAGAATGTCGGCTATGAAACAACTGTCATTCAAAAAAGAATTGCTGAATTAATCAGTTTTTTAGGATTTCAAGATATGTTACATCAATCTGTACATACGTTATCTGGAGGACAAAAGCAGCTTGTAAATTTAGCTGCTGTACTTGTTTTACAGCCTAAATTGTTGCTATTAGATGAACCGACAGCACAGCTAGATCCAATTGCAGCAAAAGATTTTTTAGGGTTATTGAAACGAATTCATGAAGAATTAGGAATTACAATCATTATGAGTGAACATCGTTTAGACGAAGTGGTTCCTCTGGCAGACCGAATCGTTTTTATGGATGAAGGTACAATTGTTTATGATGGAAACCCAAGTGAAGTAATTCTAGAAATGTGGAAAGTAGAAGAGTTCCGACCATATATTCCGCAAATTCCACGTTTGTTTTTAGAATGGAAGGCTGAACAAGTTCCATTTACAGTGCGTGATGCACAGAAACAAATTCGCCCTATTTTAAATGAAATTCAGTATGATATACCATCGCAGCATACAGAAAAGGTATATGTATTATTACAAGCAAAACACGTTTCATTTCAATATGAAAAGCATGGATCGTTTATTTTACAGGATTTGATGTTGGCGGTTAAACAGGGACAATGGACAGCACTTGTTGGGAAAAATGGTACTGGAAAATCAACTTTATTAACGCTTTTAGCAGGGCTGCAAAAATGTCGCAGAGGAAAAGTCATTTGGGAAGGTAAGTTAATTCATAAAACAGAAGTAACAGAGCGCTTTAAGAAAATCGGTTATGTATCGCAGCACCCTTACTATCATTTTACACATGATACTGTTTGGGACGAACTTTTTAGCCGTGCGCAAGAATTATATAAAAAAGAAGCGAATGAAAAAGTAGAAGAAATGCTTCGGAAGTTTTCACTCTTGCATATTCGTAATCGCCATCCGCATGATTGTAGCGGCGGAGAACAGCAATTAATCGCTCTTTGTACAGTGTTATTATCAAAGCCGAATCTATTATTATTAGATGAACCTACAAAGGGACTAGACCCAGGAAAGAAAGAACAGCTTGGCGAGTTATTTCAGCAATTACAAAAAGAAGGAACGACGATTGTTATGGCGACGCATGATATTGAGTTTGCAGCAAAATATGTGGATAACTGTATCATGTTATTTGATGGGAAAATTATTATGGAAGACACACCGGCCCGCTTTTTTAGTGAGAACTTTTTTTATACAACGTCTGTTAATCGTTTTATTCGTAAACAACTGCCGTATGCTTTAACATGGGAGGATGTGTTTGAGGCGTGTCCAAAAGATATGCTGGTATAGTTGTAGTCGTTTTTATAGTGTTGATTAGTACACTTTTATTTACGTCGTTTGTGACGGATCAATATTATATATGGTGCAGTCTTTTCTTTTTAATTGTGATTATGTTGCCATTTTATGTACGTTTCGAGAAAAAAGCTTTTGTTTCGCGTGAAATTGTGATTGTAGCTGTCCTAGCGGCAATTGCTGCAATTAGTCGCGTTCCATTTTCCATCATTCCGAGTGTACAACCAACTTCGTTTGTTATTATTGTATCAGCAATTGTATTTGGTAGTGAAACGGGTTTTCTTATCGGTGCAACAGCTGCGTTAGTTTCTAATATATTCCTAGGACAAGGACCTTGGACCCCGTGGCAAATGTTTTGCTGGGGTATGATGGGTTTTTCAGCAGGGCTGCTGCGTCATACGTGGATGATGAAAATGTTATGGGGAAGAGTTCTCTTTGGATTTATAGCAGGATTTGCTTTTAACTGGATTATGAATTTATGGTTTCTTATTGGCTTTTTGAAAGAACTGACATGGGATACTTTTATAAAAGCATACATTACAAGTTTTTATTTTGATCTTGCACATGCACTTTCCAATGTATTTTTTCTTTGGGTGTTTAGCACATCTTGGATTAAAATATTGGCACGCTTTAAGAAGAAGTACGGTATATTAGAATAAAGAAATGTAATGTACGTTTTCTCAAGTAAATAGGGAATAAGTTTTTCTTATAAGACATAAATATATACTGTAGGATCGCGACTTACATATTCGTTCGCCTTTTGAGACACTTCTTACATCTTGTAAGGGTGTCTTTTTTATTTATCGAAAAATTGGCAAGAAAACTCCATCTTCAAAACGTGTAGGGCATAGCCCAGTTTAAGGTGGAGATGAATTGCCATCGCATTTGTAAAAATATTTTCGTAGCATGGCGAATGTATGTTCCTTTTGACTACTTTGTAGTATCATGAAGGAAAGAAGGAGGTGAACATGATGACAAAAGAAAAAGAATATGCAACCTATCAAATTTGGATCAAGAAAGGTCATAAATTGCACGTCTACTTCATGGAAATGTGTCAAAATGCAAAAAATCTCTACAATACAACAAACTTCTACATTCGCCAAGTGTATACGGCTTTACGTACAGAGAAAACTTTACAGCCCCTTCAACAAAAAGTTCTCCATACATTACAAACACATATTGAAACCATGAATGAAAATCAACTTCATGCGTATCAAAAACGTGTACAAAAACAAAAAGAAAAACCTGTTAAAGAACAGAAAGACATAAAATGTAACTTGTTTACATTCCCGACAAAAGAGAAATCTTTTCTATCCTATAATTTTCTAGATTGTTTGTTTAAAACAATGAAACAACAAGATTATATGAATTTGCCATCGCAAACGAATCAAGCAGTTATGAAGAAGTTATATCAAAATTGGAAATCATTCTTTGCATCCATTGAGGCATACAAGAAACATCCTTCCACTTTTACTGGCAAACCTCACATTCCCAAATATATCAAATCATCTATGAAAGAAATTGTATTCACCAATCAAGTGTGTAAACTCCAAGATAAATACATTCGTTTTCCAAAAACAAGCATAAAATTAAATATTGGTAAATTGTTCGGATATATCGAAAATCTGAAAGAGGTACGTGTTTCTCCTGCTTACGGGAAGTTTAAAGTGGAAATTGTGACAGAACAATCTGAGCCAGTACCTGAGTATGTCGACAATAATCGCTATATGAGTGTTGATTTAGGAATCAATAACATTGCAACTATCACAACGAATACAGGGGCCATTCCTGTGTTGGTAAAGGGCAATGTGATTAAAAGCATTAATCAATATTACAACAAGCAAAGGGCTTATTTACTGGGTATTCTTCGTCATGGAAAAGAACCAAAAGAAGGACCACATACATCAAACCGCTTAGAGAGGCTTCATGAGAAGCGGTTTCTTAAGATAAAAGATTTCTTTCACAAAATCAGTTACCACATTGTTTATTTCGCAGTTCAACATGAGATCTCTATGATTGTGATTGGGAAAAATACATCATGGAAACAAAACAGTGAGATGGGAAAACGACAGAATCAATTGTTCTGCCATATCCCACACAATCTCCTCATTGAAATGATCATCTATAAAGCAAAACGAAAAGGCATTCCTGTACAAGTCGTAGAAGAATCGTATACAAGCAAGGCATCCTTTCTAGACAATGATGCGATCCCCACTTACGGTGAGGAAGACATTCCTGTATTCAGTGGAAAACGTATCAAACGTGGCTTGTATCGTACGAAAGAGAATAAACTACTGAACGCAGATGTGAATGCTTCCTATAACATCTTAAAAAAAGCAGTTCCAAAGGCGTTTGCCGATGGAATAGAGGGGTTGTGCCATCTGGCAGCTGTGTCAACTCCACTCGTGTTAAGCATCTCTTGAGGGTGATACACGAGAAACCCCCACTTCAAGATCCGAAGGAGATAAGTGGCGGGAGTTTTCATGAGTTAAGTGCATTTCTAATTAACTATTTAGGAATTAGAATTCAATTCATACTTTGTTTCTCATACTATGGTATTACATTCATAGATAGAAAGATGATACAACAGATGGATGTTGTAATAAGGATATCTCTATATACTGTTAGTGATAAAGAGAGTGATATTACAGATTTTTCCCTTTTGTATATAAATTCCCTATCGTAAAATTGAGAGAAAACAAGGGGGGGAGATGAGTGATAACTGTTGGCTTGGCACAGGCAATGGCTGCAACTAATTAACGCATGGGGGAAAATGCTCATTGACAGCAGTTAGAATTTATTGCATTAGTACGAAGAAGGGATGTAAAACATGATAAAGAGTATATATGAAACACATTTGCATGTAAGAGATTTAGAGAGAGCAATTGATTTTTATCAAAATAAACTTGGATTAAAGCTAGCAAGAAAATCACCCGAAAGGAAAGTAGCCTTTTTTTGGGTAGGAGAAGTTAGACAACAAATGCTGGGATTATGGGAAGTGCCAACTGATGCTTCTATTCAGCTCAATCATTTCGCTTTTGAGGTAGAATTGAATTTCTTAATGCAGTCCAAAATATGGCTTGAAGAGAGAGGAATAGAAGTAATCGGAAGCCAAGGAAAAGGGAATCAAGAACCTATTGTCCAAAGCTGGATGCCGGCAGCAAGTGTTTATTTTCTCGATTATGATGGAAATAAGCTGGAGTTTATTTCTTTATTATCTGATGAACCAAATGAACTTGGATATGTACCATACTTAAGTGAATGGGAAAAAGAAATGGTTATTAGAAACGTTTAGAAACAAAATTCTAATGGTGTAGAATGTGAAAATGTGGAGATGTACGGTGTGTGTTGTGAATGAATTCTTTAATTTTCAAAATGTTTAATTATAGACAAAATTTCCTCGGAAACAGCAGGATTGATTATATATAATAAACATTGAGAATCATTTTCGAAGTTGAGGTGTCTATATGATAAAGCCAGTGATTCCAAAACAGCATGGTGCATGGGCGATGCTTCTTATCCCGTTTTTGCTTAGTGCTTTAATTGGCAAAGCGACATGGCAGCACATACCACTTTTTTTAGCATGGCTATTTGTCTATTTAGCAACATATCCCTTTTTAATGTATGTGAAACAAATGCGGCAAAAGCGCTATTTACATTGGACGCTCATATATTTTAGTCTCGCTATTTTGTTTGGTATAGTTCCACTTACATACGAATGGCGAATTCTTTTTTTTGCAATATATATGCTTCCATTATTTTTTGTAAACATTTTTTTTGCTCGTCAAAAGAATGAACGAGCATTACTGAATGATGTTAGTGCTATTATCGTTTTTTGTATTGGCGGAATGATCAGTTATTATTTCACAATGAAAACAATTGATGAAACGGCATGGCTAATCGCACTTGTTTCATTTTTGTACTTTCTGGGAAGTACGTTCTATGTGAAAACGATGATTCGAGAAAAGAAAAATCCAACATATCGTTGGATTTCATGGGGATACCATTTATCACTTGTAGTCGGTACGTTCATTGTGTCTCCTTGGTTTGTCATTGCGTTTATTCCAAGTTGCATTCGCGCTATTGTGCTGTATGGTAAAAAAGTAACTGTTTTAAAAGTTGGTGTGTGGGAGATCGTCAATTCAGTTTATTTTTTCATTGCTACTACAGTATTATTTCAATTTAAGGGTTGATATTAAATTAATGAATAAAAAGTAAGCATGATTCATACGTGCTTACTTTTTATTGTTAGGAATTGTTTATTCTTGAAATAAAATGTTTGCCGTACTATCGCACTGTTGCAGCGCATGTTGGACAGCTTGTAAAGATTGTTCAATACGTTGACGATTATCTGCTTTCTCGACTGTTTGCAAGGCGTTTTGTAAACAGTTTTTTGCTTCATGTAAAGCTTGGCAAGAATCTTGAACATGACCACGTGCATTTTTTTGCATGATTGCACCTCCTTTGGTCTATACATTTGTAGTATGAGCAAAACGAAACAAAATATAATAATTTTCTAAAAAATGAATCCTGATAATTCTTATAAGAATTGACTTTTTTGGTTATATTCATTATAGTAAGGGATAAAGTGAATATTTTCTTATCCAGAGAGGTGGAGGGACTGGCCCGATGAAACCCAGCAACCGCAATGCAGGTGCTAATTCCAGCAGAACATTTTTGTTCTGAAAGATAAGAAGGAAGAGATATGTTCCGCTTCTTCTTATCGAAGAGGTTTTTTTATTGTTAAAAAACCGATAATGAAAGATGGACAACGAGAAGAAAGGAGTGGACATAGCTGTGACAATTGAGAAATATATTACATTGCGAAGTGCAATTTACGAATATATGGAAGAACAAGAAGAGCCAATTACGTTATTGGATATTCAAGAGTATATTGCTTCTGAACATAAGGGGAAATTTGCAAAAAAGATGCTTCAGCAATTTTATTTATTACGGTTACTTGATGAATTAAAACTGGATGGGAAAATTACTTTAGCAGAGCCGCACCAATATATAGATGATAAGGGGATTTACTACATAGTAAAAGAGAAAAGAAGAGGGAGTTGATCTCTCTTTTTATGTTATAATTTGTTTGAAAATTCACTTATTTTAGAGGTATGTAGATAAAAAGACTGTACTATGCAGTCTTTTTACAAGGAAATGGTGCTGAGTGTGTAGTGTTCAAAAATTTAATGTGCCCCGAAAGATGGGCATTCTCGGCTAACAAATAAAAAAGACACCATCGCCGAATAGGTGTCATTGTTTTGTAAAAGGGGCTTGCCCTTTGACATGTATTAGAATAGCATGTGAATCCAATAAAAGTCAAAAGGAAATTAAAGGAAAGGTGTTGTTTACAATGAACATATTGATTGTATACGCGCATCCAAACTCGTCAAGTTTCAACGCTGCTATTTTGAAACATGTGGAACAAGGATTACAAAAAACAAATCACTCTGTAACTGTTCTTGATCTGTATAAGGAACAATTTAATCCTGTTCTAACCTTTAATGAGACAAAAAAGAGAAGAGATTTAGTGCATGAGGAAGAAACAGGTGAATATAGGAAATTAGTTACGGAGGCAGATTACTTCATTTTTATTTACCCAGTTTGGTGGTGGAGTATGCCGGCAATATTAAAGGGATTTATTGACCGAGTATTTGTTTCAGGTTTTGCCTATAAATATGAAGGGATAATGCCTAAAGGATTACTTACAGGAAAACAAGCATGGGTGATTTGTCAGAAAATGGGCAAAAAAACCCCATCTTCAAAACGCGCAGAGCATAGCCCAGTTTAAGGAGGGGATGAATTGCCTTTGAATTTGTAAAAAAATTTCCTGAGTCGATACGAATGTATGTTCTTTTTTGGCCTTTTTGTATTATCCTGAAGGTAAGAAGAGTGAGAGGTGAAAATGATGACGAAAGAAAAAGAATATGCAACCTATCAAATTTGGATTAAGAAAGGTTACAAATTGCACGCCTACTTCATGGAAATGTGTCGAAACGCAAAAAATCTCTACAATACAACGAATTTCTATGTTCGCCAAGTGTATACGGCCTTACGTACGGATCAACCATTACAACCACTTCAACAAGAAGTTCTCCATACATTACAAGCACATATTGAAATCATGAATGAAAATCAATTCCATGCGTACCAAAAACGCGTGCAAAAATAGAAAGAAAAACCTGTTAAAGAACAAAAAGAAATGAAATGTAACTTGTTTACATTCCCGACACAAGAGAAATCGTTCCTATCGTATCATTTCTTAGATTGCTTGTTTAAAACAATGAAACAACAAGATTATATGAACTTGCCAGCGCAAACGAATCAAGCAGTTATGAAGAAGTTGTATCAAAATTGGAAATCATTCTTCGCTTCCATCAAGGCATACAAGAAACATCCTTCCACCTTTACTGGCAGACCTCGCATTCCCAAATATATCAAATCATCTATGAAAGAAATTGTATTCACAAATCAAGTATGCAAACTCCAAGACAAATATATTCGCTTTCCAAAAACAAGCATGAAATTAAATATTGGTAAATTGTTTGGGCGTATCGAAAATCTCAAGGAGGTACGCGTTTCTCCTACTTATGGGAAATTTAAGGTGGAAATTGTGGCAGAACAACCCGAGTCAGCACCTGAGCATGTGGACAACAACCGCTATATGAGTATTGATTTAGGAATCGATAACATTGTAACTATCACAACAAATACAGGAGCCATTCCTGTGTTAGTAAAGGGCAATGTCATCAAAAGTATCAATCAATACTACAACAAGCAAAAGGCTTATTTACTGGGTATTCTTCGTCATGGGAAAGAACCAAAAGAAGGACCACACACATCAAAGCGTTTAGAGAGACTTCATGAAAAACGGTTTCTTAAAATAAAAGATCTCTTTCATAAAATGAGTTATCACATTGTCGAGCTGGCGATTCAACAGGAGATTTCTTTGATTGTGATTGGGAAAAATACATCATGGAAACAAAACATTGAAATGGGGAAACGCCAGAATCAAACGTTCTGTCATATCCCGCATAATCTACTCATTGAAATGATCACCTATAAGGCAAAAAGAAAAGGTATTGCTGTACAAGTTGTAGAAGAATCGTATACAAGTAAAGCATCCTTTTTAGACAATGATGCAATCCCCACTTACGGTGAGGAAGACTTTCCTCTATTCAGTGGAAAACGGATCAAACGTGGATTGTATCGTACGAAAGAGAATAAACTACTAAACGCAGATGTGAATGGTTCCTATAACATCTTAAAAAAAGCAGTTCCAAAGGCGTTCGCCGATGGAATAGAGGGGTTGTGCCATCAGGCAGCTGTGTCAACTCCACTCGTGTTAAGCATCATTTGAAGGTGATATACGAGAAACCCCCACTTCAAGATCCGAAGGAGATAAGTGGCGGGAGTTTTCATACACTAGATTCTCCTTTATGGTACGCTGCTCTTTCATACCGATCAGCTGAATGGATTGTGATGAAGAAAGGAATATTGTATTTTTGTGGGTAACATAAAGCGTTCTGTATTTCAATCTGTGAAAAATAGTAAACAAGAAAAAAGAGAGAAATGGCTGTAAAAGGTATATGAAAAGGCAGGGGAATTATGGAAAATAGGGAGCAGATTTATAAAATTATGAATGTATGTAAAAGAGAAGATGATTTGTTTTATTCTTATCTTTCTTGTTTATCTAGGATAAAAGAGAATAGCAAGCAATTTTCTAAAGTTAAACAAGAAGTGCGGGAAGAATATCTTATAAGGGGTATTTGTGAGAGAGAAGTAGACATTTTAGTAGAGCAAAATAAACAGGTTGCAGATTTATATATACCTAAGTTGCTCCGATGGGAATTTTTACAGGCAAATGTCCATTATATAGAAGATTTGTGTTCGATGGTATTTCAGTTAGAACCTTTATGTTTTTCAGAAGAACAATGGAAAAATGTAATTACAATTATAGAGAAAGAGCTGCCGTGAGACAGCTCTTTTTGTAACAAAAACTTTGAGAGTTTAAGTCTAATTTTAGTGTTTTTGTAAATACTTAGCGATTTGTAAATACATATCTCTATATGCGGATTGTATTTCTCCGTTATGATTAGCATTTGATGAAAAGTGAACGATAACCATATTTGCAGTTGGATCGATATATAATCGTTGTCCATAACTGCCAAGTACTTCGAATGCGCCATTTACGTTATGCGGGATCCACCATTGATTATGATAAGAATATGCTTCACCATCTCCAACTGGAAGTTCGTCTTTTTTAATATTCTTAATTTCATCAATGATAGAAGAAGAAATAATTTGCTTTCCATCATATACGCCATTGTCTACAATCATTTTTCCGAACCTTGCCATATCTCGAGCGGTCGCATTTAATCCTGCGCTGGCTTGTTCCACCCCTGTTTCATCAACGACATAATAAGCATCCTCTTCTGCTCCAATTTGTGACCAAAAACGTTCACTTACCATGTCTGCTAGGGATTTTCCTGTCACAGTACGAATTACCCACCCAAGTGTTTCAGCGGAACCGTTATTATATGAAAAATTCTCTCTAGGAGCAGCAGTTTCGTTTGCTTCTAGTAACATGTCATAAATTTTTAACGGCCCATCATAGTTTTTGCCGCGAGGAAGAAGATTACTCGCTAAATATAATTGTGCATCTTGATTATCTAATCCAGCCTGTTTAAAGCCATGAGTTGGGTATTCTACTGAAACCTGCATATCTAGTAGTTGCTGAATTGTTGCCTTTCCAAATGGTGTTCCTTGTAATTCTTTTATGTAAGTTTCTGCAGTTATATCGGGTTGTAGCTTTCCTTCTTCAATGAGTTCGCTAATGAGAAATCCTGTAAATACTTTCGATAACGAAGCCATACCGTGTGGTTCATTTTCTTTATATCCATCAAAATATCGTTCATATACAACCTTATCATCGTGCAGGACAATGAAAGCATCTGTTTTGTATTTTTCTAATAATTGCAGAACGGTCGTATTATCATTATTTTCATCTGTAATATGTAAATCATCTAAATTTTCTAAGTTAGTTGGAAGGGGAGATACATAATTTTGATTTTTAGCGACAACTTTTGTGGAAGCAAATTCTCGCATATGTGAATACGACCAACGAAGATATGGATCATTTAACCAGTTTTTTTTCGTTACTGTTTGTTTTGAGGAAAACCCTTTATTTTGTTTGAATAACGTAAAATTCATACCGATTAACATAAATAAAAAAATAAAAACGATTAAAATTAGAGGGGATTTTTTGAATCTCATAACAAGCCTCCTTATGATTTCATTATAAGGTATAAGTTTCTTAATGAGCAAAAAAAAGAGAGTAAACATAGAAGTTTACTCTCTCTTATATCATTAAGCAGATAATTTTCCTTGTGTTGTTTGCTTTTTGAACTTTTGTTTTCGCCCGTGAAGAAAATAATAAATAAGTAATGTAAATGCAACGATAATAGAAGAGATAAAATACATATTATGATAGCTTGAATGTGCTGCGATAATACCTAGTACGAAAGATCCGATACCCATACCTGTATCAAAAAATGAGAAATAAGTAGCTGTTGCAGATCCGCGTCGATGGTGCGGAGCGACACTAATTGCAATTGTTTGGAAGCTCGGAATTAAGGTTCCGTATCCTATACCGATAAGTACACCGGCAGCAAGTAACCAAAATGGCGTTTGCGCTTGACTTAAAGTGAACATTCCAATCATAAATATCATAATAGAGGGATAAATGAGAACATTTTCTCCGAATCGATCAAATATTTTACCTGAAAATGGACGAGAAATAACAACTACAATTGCATATACGACAAAGAAATAACTTGCAATATCAGCCATGCCAAGTTCCTTTGCATAAATCGGGATAAATGAAAGGATACCGCTATAGGAAAAGGAAAGTACGCAGCCTGTGATAGCAATTGGAATTGTTGAAGGCTCGATTAAATCTTTCCATTGCATATGTTTCTTTTCCTTCTTTACAGTTGTTTTTTCGTCAGGAATATTTACTAGTAGTCCGCATAGAAAAGCAAGCATAGAAAATATAGAACAAACAATGAATAAAACTGTAAACGAAAATTCAGAAATGATAGTTAATCCTAAAAAAGGACCAATAACCATTGGTAAACTCATAAATACTCCATAATAACCGAGCGCTTCACCGCGTCGATGGGCCGGGGCTACATCTGTTACGATTGTACCAGTAGCTGTCGTTGCCATCCCAAATCCGATACCATGTAAGAAGCGCAAAGCGAGTAATAAAAATAAACTTTGAGCACCAAAATACATTACTGTTGCAGCTAAAAAGAGTGAAAGAGAGATAAATAATATTTTCTTTCTTCCTAAATCATCGAGCCATTTACCTGTAAATGGTCGGCATAGTACAGAAGAAATTAGAAACACTGTTGCAACAAGACCCATTTCTCCAGGTTTTCCTTTTAGTCCGTCGATGACATATATGGGTAAGGTTGTCATGAGCATATAAAATGTTAAAAAGAGAAATAGACTACTCAAACATGTTCCGATGAAGTCTTTCGTCCAAAGTCTTTGACTTTTCATAGTCATCCCTCCAATTTCTAATCAAGATTACGAATTGCTTTTTGTAGTACGTGAAAAGCACGACGAAGTTCTTCATCGTTAATATCTTGCAGTGCTTTTTCCTCAAATGAGTCTACCTCTTCTTGCCACATTGGAATCATTGCTAGTGCTGTTTCTGATAAAGAAATGAGCTTCTCGCGTCGATCCGTTCCTTCTTTTCTAATGATCCAGCCTATCGATTCCATGCGTGTTAAAGTGCGAGTCATTGTTGGTGATTCAACATTTAAATATTGGCATAATTCAGTTTGTGTGCAAGGTCCAGTCTGATGCAATCTGAAGATTACAGCCCACTGTGCACTGTATAAACCAGTTGGAGAAACACGTTCATTAAACTTTTTGGAAAATTTCCGAGAAGTTTGACTGACGACGTGAAAAAAATGTTGTTTTTCGTCCATATATTTCTTCCTTCCTAATTAGTTACCTAGCTAACTATATCCCTTTTTTTCTGAATTGTCTAGTAGTCTGTGCGCCATGCTTATGTTAAAAGTACGTTAATTTTTAGATTGAGAACGTATATTCTGTATGATATTATAAAGTTGAGAATTTTCTGTCTTTTGAATTATATGTTATTGATAATTTTGAGGGGGAAAGAGGATGATTAAACCTACAATCATGAAGTCAGTAGTATTATCAAACGGCGAAACAATTGCCTATCAAGAAGTGGGAAGTGGAACAGAAGTATTAGTGCTTATTCACGGGAATATGACATCTTCACAGCATTGGGATTTAGTTATAGAACAGTTACAAGATTCTTATCATATTTATGCTCTTGATTTACGTGGTTTTGGTTTTTCAACTTACCATCAGCCTATTGATTCATTAAACGATTTTGCGCAAGACGTAAAGTTGTTCGTGAATGAATTGCAATTGAAAAATTTTTCATTGGTAGGATGGTCAATGGGGGGAGGAGTTGCTATGCAGTTTGCAGCTTCTTATCCGATGGATGTGAAAAAGCTCATACTAGTTGAATCTGTAGGGATGAAAGGATATCCGATTTTTAAGAAAGATATAAACGGTCAGCCAATTGTTTCAAACTTATTAAAAACAAAGGAAGAAATTTCTCAAGATCCTGTTCAAATTGTACCTGTTGTTGAAGCTTTAGAACAAAAGAATAAGCAATATTATCGCACGATATGGAATTTGCTTATCTACACCCAGCATCAACCTCAGCCAGAGCGGTATGAAAAATATCTTGATGATATGTTAACGCAGCGTAATTTTGTTGATGTAAATTATGCGCTTGTAACATTCAATATATCAGATGAACATAACGGAGTTGTAGCTGGGAATAGGAATATTAATCGCATTCAAGTACCAACATTAGTTCTCCAAGGTGATCGTGATTATGTTGTTCCAAAAGCGGTTGGTGAAGAGCTAGCAAAGCATCTGCCAAATGCAAAATTAGTCGTGCTAGAAGATTGTGGACATTCTCCATTTATTGATTGTTTAGAGGTAATTGTAAACGAAGTAATTACGTTTTTGAAAGGGTAATAAATTATTCTTATTTACTTCCTTTTGTCAATAAATAACATATAATGTAGCGTTATTGTTTCTAAAAGGAGAAGAATTATGGATATTTTTTTTATGGAACCAGTTGCGTGCATATCAAAAATTATTCCAAGAGCAACTGTTTACCCATCTATTAGTTATGGAACTGTACAAAAGCATCCTTTGTTAAACGGAACTAATACGCATATTCAGAAATTATATTTTCAAACATTCCCTCCAGTATATGGAACGAAATATTATGTGACTTATTCCTATTCGCATCCAGTGCAAGGTGTAGTTGTGCAGTATCCCACTTTCTATGCCCCAAAAGTAAAATCATATGTAAATCATATGCAGTCATATGTAAAAGCTCATATATGGGACGGCTGAGAGCTAGAAGTTTGGACTTCTAGCTTGATTTTTGTGAAAATTGAGAGTATACGATTTATGGATAAAACAGCTATAATAAAGGATGTGAGTTCAAAGAGGGAGCGTAATGAAATGGGGAGAAGGTATACATTTTGGGTTATGATTGGAATTGTTGCAATATCTGGACTTTCACAAGGTATGTTGTTGCCAGCAATTGCAATGATTTTTGAAAAGGAAGGGATTAGCTCAAGTTTTAATGGTATTCATGCTACGGCATTATATATTGGTATTCTTGTTATTTCACCTTGGCTTGAGAAACCGATGCAAAAGTTTGGGATGAAGCCTCTTATTGTAATTGGGGGCTTTATTGTTGTTGGAGCACTATTTTTATTTACACAAACATTTTCTTTTTGGGTGTGGTTTGTTCTTCGTTTTTTAGTTGGAGTAGGAGATCATATGCTTCATGTCGGGACGCAAACATGGATTACAACGACTGCAAGCCCGCATAAAGTAGGAAAACAAGTTTCCATTTACGGAGCATTTTTCGGTATTGGTTTTGCAATTGGACCATACCTAGCAAGTACAGTACAATATGGGATTACAACTCCGTTTATTGTATCGACAGTTCTTTGTTTAATAGGCTGGTTATTATTGATTCCGACGCAAAATACATTCCCGGATCAAGGTGAAGTGAATCAAGAAAGTGAATCTTCTTTGCAGCGCTATAAAAAAGTGTTGATGATTGGCTGGATTGCACTGCTTGCACCATTAGCTTATGGAGCATTGGAAGCGATGCTTAATAGTAATTTGCCTGTATACGCAATGCGGAAAGGTTGGTCAGTTGAACAAATTTCATTTTTATTACCAGCATTTGCTATAGGTGGAATTGTTACGCAAATTCCACTTGGTATGCTTAGCGATCGATTTGGAAGGGAGCGTATTCTAACATGGTCGTTTAGCATTAGTACATTGATTTTTCTATTAGCAGCTGTATTTGATGAGTATTATGGGTTTGTATTTGCGTTTATGTTAATTGGGGGTATGGTCATTGGATCATGTTTTTCACTGGGGCTCGGTTATATGACAGATTTATTACCAAGGCACTTACTACCAGCAGGAAACATTTTGTGCGGAATTGCTTTTAGTGTCGGAAGCATTACGGGTCCTGTATTAGGTGGACTGTTTATAGAGAAAATACAGTATACAAGCTTTTTTCTTGCTGTTATGATCGTCATGGCAGTTATATCGATTATTTATATGACATATATGAGAAGTCAATCAATGGTAAGGAAAGTAGAAAGTAGGTAAAACAATGACAAAACAATTAAAAAAGAAAAAATTTGAAGTATTACCAGATGAAACAATTGCGCAGTGTTTAGAGAGGATGGAAAAAGAAGGATATACACCTTCTCGTCGAATGGAAGAGCCTATTTTTCATGAGGTGAAAAGGGATGGGAAAACGGTTGTAGAGCCGTGTGGACGAAAAATAGTATTTGAAGGAAAGGTAAGATAGAAAGGTCTTGCAAAGGATCTTTCTATTTTTATTTTCTGAGTGGTATAAACAAGGTTATTTCTCGTTAATGCTGGATAAATAATTCTTTATAGAAAAAAATGTGCAAGTTTAAGAATTTACCACATATAATATATCGAAAGATCTTTCACCATTTTTCACCGAGGGGGCAATCATAATGAAATTTTTGTCTTACCTTACAGCAATTCTGGTGATTATTGGCGGTTTGAATTGGTTGTTTGTTGCGCTAGATTTTAATCTCGTAGAAAAACTTTTTGGTTCTGTACCAGCACTTGTTGACACCGTTTATTGGCTTTTTGGTCTTTCAGCACTGTATCAAATCTATGACCGTTTTTTTGCAAGTAATTAGCAATTATACAATTATCATTCAAAGTGTTAAGCAGACGTGCTTAACACTTTTTTTGTATTTTGATTCGCCTGTTTCAATGTTTAGAAGGATAGAAGGTGGAGGGGCTGCCCGTAAAAGTCCGATTTGTTAACCATCAGTGAGGGATGAAAAAACTCCCACTGATGGAAGTTTCACTTTATCCCGCATTAACGGACAGTAAGATCCTCACCTCAAGATTGTGAGGAACTCGAGGAAGATAGGTGAGGAGAACTGTCCGTAAAAGCCCGATTGGTTCAACTAACCATCAATGGGGGATGAAGAAACCCCCATTGATGGAAGTTTTACTTTATGAAAAATTACTTGTGCGAACGGTTCCAATACGTCTTAGAATAAAATGAGAAAAACAGTTTGACCGAGTATTTTATATGCGTTATAATTCAGAAAGTTTAAAAATTTTTAAATATAAAAGAAAGAGGAGAATGAGATGCATCGAGTATACAATTTTTCAGCTGGACCATCTATACTTCCAACACCTGTTTTAGAGCAAGTACAAAAAGAATTATTGAACTATCATGAAACAGGTATGTCTGTAATGGAAATGAGTCATAGATCTACAGCATTTCAGGACGTTATAGACGAAACGAAAACCCTACTTTGTGAATTAATGAATATCCCTAAAAATTATGAAGTGCTTTTTATACAAGGAGGCGCATCTTTACAATTCTCCATGATTCCACTAAATTTAATGCACCGACATCAGCAAGCAGCATATGTGCATACAGGTTCTTGGTCAAAAAAGGCGATTCAAGAAGCGGAAAAAATCGGAACTGTTTCGGTTGTTGCATCTTCAGAAAATGATCAATTTAAATCCATTCCAGAGATAAATAGCACACTTTTCTCTCGAAAAATAGATTATGTGCATATTACAACGAACAATACAATTGAAGGTACACGTTATGTTAATATTCCCGAAACAGGAGAAATCCCACTTGTTGCTGATATGTCTTCAAATATTTTATCCGAAGAGTATGATATAACAAAATTCGGCCTTATTTATGCCGGAGCACAGAAAAATTTAGGGCCTGCAGGATTAACAGTTGTTATTGTTCGTAAAGATTTAATCGGCTCTGCGAATTCTGCTTGTCCGACGATGCTAAACTATGAAACTTACAGTAAACATAATTCACTTTATAATACTCCACCATCTTTTAGCATTTATGTAACAAAGTTAGTTTTACAATGGCTGAAAGCGCAAGGCGGTGTGCAGGCAATAGAGAAAAGAAATCACGAAAAAGCAGCAATTTTATACAACTTTATAGATGAATCAAGTTTATTCACTTCACCAGTAAATGCTACGTATCGATCTTTAATGAATATTCCATTTACAACATCTTCAAATGAACGGGATGCATTGTTTATACAAGAAGCAAAAAAGCTTGGTTTTGAAACATTAAAAGGGCATCGTTCTGTTGGCGGTATGCGTGCTAGTATTTATAACGCAATGCCAATAGAGGGCGTACAAGCGCTTGTGGATTTTATGCATATATTTGAAAAGAAACACAAATAAGGGGATGAAGAAATGTTTCATATTCAAACGTTAAATCAAATTGCTGAAAAAGGGATTTCTACTTTTTCAACAGATACATATAGAGTAGGAGAAACAATTGAGCAGCCTGATGGTATTTTATTGCGAAGCTATTCATTGCATCATGAAGAGTTTTCTGAGCAGTTAAAAGCCATCGCCAGAGCAGGTGCAGGTGTAAATAACATACCAGTTGAGCGCTGTACAGAGAAAGGAATTGTTGTTTTTAATACACCAGGGGCTAATGCGAATGCGGTAAAAGAACTTGTGCTTGCAAGTTTAATTATGTCCTCTCGTAATATTGTAGATGGGGTTGTGTGGACAAAAGACTTGCAAGGGGAAGAGGTACCACAGCTTGTCGAGAAAGGAAAAAAGCAATATGTTGGTTCAGAGATTGCAGGAAAGCGACTTGGGATTATTGGACTAGGAGCAATTGGAGCTCTTGTTGCAAATGATGCTCTATCATTAGGAATGGATGTTGTTGGCTATGATCCATATGTTTCTGTTGAAACAGCTTGGCGGTTATCGAGACAAGTACAGCGGGCATTCAGTTTAGAGGAAATTTTTGCAACATGTGACTATATTACTTTGCACGTTCCGTTAGTAGAACAAACGCGAGGCATAATAAATGAACATGCATTTCAAGTAATGAAAAAGGGAGCTCGTATTTTAAATTTCTCTCGTGGAGAGCTTGTTGATGAAACGGTGTTAGAACAAGCACTTGAGGCGGGTATAGTGAAGCATTATATAACAGATTTTCCAAACGAGCGTGTGCTACAAATGAAAAACGTCATTGCAACGCCGCATCTCGGAGCATCTACGTCTGAGTCAGAAGAAAATTGTGCGGTTATGGCGTCTCGGCAGCTGCGAGACTTTTTAGAAACTGGAAATATTCGTAATTCGGTTAATTATCCCAATGTAGAACTGCCTTACATTGGAAAGAAACGGATTACAATTGCGCATCAAAACATTCCGAACATGGTGGGTCAAATTACAGCATGTTTGGCAGAGCATCATATTAATATTGCTGATATGATTAACCGTAGTAAAGGCTCTTTTGCATATACAATGATTGATATTGATAATGGTATAGATGAGTTTATTAAAGAAGATGTTGTTGCAACAATTAGAAACATTGCAGGTGTCGTAGCAGTTCGGATGATTGTATAAAGTGAAACTTCCATCAGTGGGGGCTTCATCCTCCACTGATGGTTAGTTGAACCAATAAGGCTTACTACCCGCCAATAGCGGGATAAAGGAGAGATTTCATTGGCAACAATTAAACCATTTCAGGCAATTCGCCCTGTACAAGAGCGCGCAAAAGAAGTGGCTGCTCTTCCATATGATGTACTCAATAGTAGTGAGGCAAGAGAAATTGCAAAAGATAATCCTTATTCATTTTTGCATATTGATAAGGCTGAAATTGACTTAAGTTCATCTATTTCACCTTATGATAACGCTGTGTATGAGAAAGCAAAGAAAAATTTACAACATATGGTTGAAACAGGTGTGCTTATACAAGAAGAGAAAGCATGTTTTTATATTTATGAACTTACAATGAATGGTCGTTCTCAAACTGGACTTGTTGTTTGTACATCGATTGATGAATATATGAACGACACCATTAAGAAACATGAGCGGACGAGAGCTGAAAAAGAAAAAGATCGCATTCGTCATGTTGATGTATGTAATGCTCATACAGGACCCATCTTTGTAACATATCGTGGGAAAAGTGAAATTGCAAATGTAATTGCGAATTGGAAAGCAACGCATAGTCCGGTTTATGAATTTACAGCAGACGATGCAATTAGGCATAAAGCATGGATTATTCATGAAGAAAGAGTCATCGCTACATTAATAGAACATTTTGAGGAAATACCTTCTTTATATATTGCTGATGGTCATCACCGCTCAGCATCTGCTGTGAAGGTTGGAATGATGCGCCGCGAAGCATATTCCAATTATACAGGTGATGAAGAATTTAATTACTTTTTATCTGTACTTTTCCCGAAAGATGAATTATCAATTTGGGATTATAATCGCATTGTAAAGGATATAAACGGATTATCAGAAGAACAATTCTTACAAGAAATATCTCAAGCTTTTTATGTAGAAAAAGCAAAAGTGGTACCATATAAACCAGCAGAGCGTCATACATTTGGGATGTATTTGAATAAGGTATGGTATAAGCTGACTGCAAAAGCAAACGTGTTTAATGCATATGATGTTGTAAAAAGATTAGATGTATCAATCTTACAAGAACAGTTGTTATATACAATTTTACAAATTGATGATCCTAGTACAAATGACAGAATTGATTTTGTAGGAGGAATACGCGGACTGAAAGAGCTAGAAAGAATGGTTGATGAAGAAGGGTGGACTGTTGCTTTTTCCATGTATCCAACAACAATGGAAGATTTACTGGATATTGCGGATGCGGGAGAAGTTATGCCGCCAAAGTCAACGTGGTTTGAACCGAAGCTTCGCAGCGGTTTATTTATTCATTCGTTAGAGTAGAAGAGGGGGCAGATTGCTTTCTCTTTTTTTCTTGCATATTTTGTATCAATCTTATAATGTAAAGTCGTACTAACTGAAGGAAAGGACTCGAGATATATGATACATATTTTATTAGCGGATGATGATTTACATATAAGAGAACTTCTACGTTATCACCTTCAAAAAGAAGGTTATACAGTGTGGGAAGCTGAAGATGGAAAAGTAGCACAGTCTATATTAGAGAAAGAAACAATTCATTTGGCGATTGTTGACATTATGATGCCGCATATGGATGGTTATACACTTTGTGAAGAAATTAGAAAATATTATGATATACCAGTTATTATGTTAACGGCAAAAGATCAATTAATAGATAAGGAAAAGGGCTTTTCTGTTGGAACGGATGATTATATTGTGAAACCGTTTGAGCCGGCGGAAGTATTATTTCGAATGAAAGCATTGTTACGTCGTTATCAAATGTTAAATGCAGATATTATTCAATTACATGGAACGACAATCGATCGGAAAAGCTATGAAGTACGTTGTCAAGAACAAACTATTTTATTACCGCTAAAAGAATTTGAGTTATTATCACAGCTTGCGAGTTATCCGGGACGAATTTTTTCTCGGGAAGAATTGATTGAACTTGTATGGGGAGTTGATTTTGCGGGAGATGAACGTACCGTAGATGTACATATTAAGCGATTGCGTGATCGTTTTTCTAAACGGACAGATGATTTTCAAATTAAGACGGTGCGTGGTCTTGGATATAAATTGGAGTTGAAATAAGATGCGATCATTATATTCACGATTTGTTATGATTTCTATTGTTATTATGTTAGCCAGTAGTGTAGTTGGTTTTTTATTATCGAATGTGTATTATCATATTTATTTGAAACCATATAACAGTGAAAAGATTTTAAAATACGCTCAAGAAGTTAAACATTTATATGAAAAGTCTGATGAACATAGTCGAGAGGAGTATTTACAATCTATTTCTAATCTTGGTTTTGAAATTTATGTTGTAGATGATCAAAAACAAGGGAAGCGATATGGGAATGCATTTCGAAAAATTAATGTGAATGAAGAAACAATAGAGAGTGTATTAAAAGGGCACACATATAATGGTATTTCAACGTACCCTGCACGGTTATTTATAACCGGTTTTTTTGATAATGAGCTTTTAAATAGTATTGGGATTCCGATTCAACATGATGGGAAAAACTATGCGCTCTTTATTCGTCCTGATATTCAACAGCAATTTGGAGAAATGCGCATTTTCTTTGCTGTATTAATATGTTTAACTGTTGGATTAAGTATTATTTGTATTGTAATTGCAGCACGGTTTATTGTACGTCCTATTCAACTTTTTACGAGTGCAACTAAGAAAATTGCAAATGGAGAGTATGAAATAGCCCTGCCAGAATATCGAAAAGATGAAATTGGAACACTGGCTGTCAGTTTTCGTAAAATGGCAAAAAGCTTAAAGGACTTAGATCGGATGCGGCAAGAGTTTGTTTCAAACGTTTCGCATGAGTTTCAATCACCTCTTGCGTCAATTCAAGGATTTTCGAAGACCTTACAAACAAATGATATGAGTGAATCAGAACGTAAGCGTTATTTGAAAATTATTGAATCAGAAAGTAGACGTATGTCTAGTTTGTGTAAACAATTATTAACGCTTGCATCTTTAGATAAAGAAGAACAAGTTTTGGATAAGAAAATGTTTGATGCTGGAAAGCAAATAAGAGATGTTATTTTTATGTTAGAGTGGCAATGGCGTGAAAAAGATGTCGCGATTGAATTGGATGTTCCAAGTATACAAGTATGTGGAGATGAAAATTTGCTTCATCAAGTGTGGACAAATTTATTGACGAATAGCATTAAATTCACAGAAAGTGGCGGGACCATTTCATTTTACGGAGAAGAGAAAGAAACGGAATTATATTTTTCTATCTCTGACACAGGACTAGGTATGAGTGAGGAGGAGATAGAAAAGGTTTTTGAGCGATTCTACAAAGTTGATGAAGCACGAAATAGAACAATAGAAGGAAGTGGACTAGGTCTTTCAATTGTGAAAAAAATTGTTGATCTTCATGAAGGAACTATTACTGTACATAGTATAAAAGGAGAAGGTACCACGTTTACAATTCAGCTTCCAAAAGCGTAAAAGGATTCTACAAATTATGTAATGGTTTCGATTTGAAGATACAAATAATAACTAAGTGTACCATTTAGCAGTACATGATTCACTTAGCTAACAATAAAAAGGAGCAAATTGTGCTCCTTTTTTATTTTGGTATGTATCTACGGGTAATAAAAATAATGAGAATTCCGGATTTTGATAAGGGGTATTTGGATAAAAATACTATGTATTGTTAGTTCTAGATACAGAGGATATGAGAAATCATGATATTATATTCTTTTGTAAATGAATTCACGATATAGTTCAAATCCATTTTTTGCGTAAAATTGTTTTGCCGTAGTATTAGCAAGCCCGTAGTCTAGTTCTTTCTATTATATTTTATTTGGAGTTAAAGGATAAAGCTGTTAATGAAACAGCAATAGGAATTTTGTCAATTAAAGCTATAATGTATGGTATAGTGAGAAAGTATGTTTGCAGAAGAGGAAGGAGATATAAACATGATTACATCTGCGCAAACTCCTTCATTAACAGAGACGATGAAAGAGTGGCATCAAGCGTTAACATATGAAATTAAACATTGGAAAACAATTGGTGGAAGTAAACTATCCATTATAAATGGACGTTTTTTATATACAGACTATGAAAGTAGTGTATATGTATTTCAGCTTATTTCTGAAGTGAGTTTACCAGACGGAACACCAATTCGAATTGAATTTGACGGTGAGGAAGCAACTGGAGAAGTATTATCTGTTCAAGGGCTAGACATTGAAGTGAAACTCAATTGTTATATGCAGCAACATATACAAGAAGCGGCGTTATATAGTGAACCATGGCAACTGTTAGAACAGTTGCAAGAGCGTTTAAAAGAAGTGAGAAAGGATAAACAAAGACGTCAGCGCGTGAAACGGTTATTACGGGGTGATAGTGAGCCAAAGCATATTGTGAAAATGAAAAAAGTGAAAAATGAACTTGCATATCGTGCTTTTTATAATGCAACAACGTACATCTGGGGACCTCCGGGTACAGGGAAATCATATAATTTATCGCGAATTATTGCAGCTCATTATCAAAGTGGAAAATCTGTTCTTGTATTAGCTCATAGTAATGCTGCGGTTGATGTATTAATGAGTGAAGTAACAAAGCAAATTGAGAAAAAAGAGAAGTGGGTACCAGGAGACGTTATTCGTTATGGTTTTAGTCAAAATGAACAAATCTGGAATCATGAAACGTTACTTACTACGCGATTAGTTGAATCAACAAATGAAGATTGGGAAGAAGAGCGGCTGTATTTAGAAGAATTAAGACAAGAATTAAGACAAAAAATCCTCTCTTATAAAGCAACTTCTTCCGAAAAACGAAGAATGCAAGAAATAGAAGGAGAACTTCGGAAGCAAAAAGCAAAAGTGAAGGAAGTTGAAAAAGAGTATATTGAAAATGCAAAAGTCATTGGGGCGACATTATCGAAATGTGCAATCGATTCACTTGTTTATGAAAGAACATTTGATCTTGTGGTCGTCGATGAAGTAAGTATGGCATATGTTCCGCAAATAGCATTGGCAGCTTCTTTAGGAAAGCGGATTGTCGTTTGCGGAGACTTTCTACAATTACCACCGATTGCTTTATCAAATCATGAGCTTGTGAATAAATGGTTAAAAGAAGATATGTTTTATCATGCAGGTATAGTAGAATCCGTAAACGAGCACAAAAAGCATCTGAATTTATACATGCTGCAAGAGCAGCGTCGCATGCATCCGCATATTTCAAGTTTTACAAATGAGTTTATTTATAAAAATGAAGTGTTCGACCATCCATCTGTTGCAGCACGAAACGATATTGCAAATTTACAGCCTTTCATGAAGGAAGCGGCAGTTTTAATGGATACAAGTAGTATCGGTGCTTATTCATTAAAAGATGTTGCATCTAGCTCACGTTATAATATTTTTTCTGGACTATTAGCGATGCAACTTGTGTTAATTGGTTTAGTGGATGGAATACCGTCAATTGGTATCGTTACACCATACCGTGCTCAGGCACGTTTTTTATCAACGTGTATCCGAGAATTTCTTCAAAAAACAAAGTTCAAAAATGCACCTGTACTAGCAGCGACAGTTCACAAATTTCAAGGGTCTGAACGTGATATGATTTTATTCGATACAGTTGATAGTTATCCGCAAGAACGGCCAGGTGTATTATTCTTTGATCAAAAAAACCATCGACTCGTTAATGTTGCAGTAACGAGAGCGAGAGGGAAATTTATTCAGTTATCAGATTGCCAATATATGAAGCGAAATCTTTCACGAAAACAAGCCTTATCTTATTTAACACAGCACTTACAAAAGCAAGGAGATGTGTATGATCGTACAACATCAAGAACGTTTCTAGAGCGGAAGATTACAAAAAGATTACGTTGGTTTGTACAAACGAGTGCTGAAGAACCGAGGGCATTATTAAAAGACATTGTTTCAGCAAAAAAGAAAATTATTGTATCCATACCGAATTCAAGCCGCATGGATAAGAGGATTTGGCAAGCATTAGCACATGCAGAAGCAAGTGTTATCCTATATACAGAAGGTGCAATTCCGATAAAAAACGTACAAGCGCGTCGTCAAAACAAAGTAATGCCATTCATTATCATTGACGATGAAATAATGTGGGCAGGTGCTCCATTAACAGCTCATATGATATTTGATGGTAGTCCAGAATTTCCATATATAACAGCGAGACTACAAGCTCCGCAAACAATTGGAGTATTAAAAGGATTTTTAGATATAAAAATATAAAATTATTATTGAAGAATCATTATTAGAATAAGATTAAACGAGAATTCCTCAGACGAAAAATTGTCTGAGGTTATTTTCGTTGATTATTATTTTGAAAATTCGTAAGATTAATATTATTATATAGTTGAGACGAAAAGAAATGAGGATTGTCCTGTGAAGATAGTATATAACCGAGCAATATTACAATTATTATCTGTAAAAGATGCACGTTTATTGTATTCTATTATTGAAAAACACCCAGATATTTGGACATATTTAATAACAAATTACATGTACAATTTAAAACAGATACTCACAATGAAAACTCACAGCGGGCTATTGAAAGATTAGGTGCAGTAAAAGAAGGTATTCTGTGAAATGAACACCAACTTCCAAATGGATATGTGAGGGATGCTGTTGTGTATAGTGTTATCTCAGAAGATTGGTCAAGTGTAAAAGAACGATTAGAAAATAAATTAATGAGTGTAAAATGTAAGTAGGAGGAAACAGATGCCATATATAGAAACAGAACGCTTAAAAATGATATCTTTCACATTAGAATTAGTAGAGGCTACAATAAAAGGGACTGAAGAGCTTTCAAAAATAATCCCTTACCAAATTGCTAGTCAATGGCCAATGCCTGATTATGCGGAAATTTTACCGTGGAAAGCAGAACGATTACTTAAAAATCCAGATAGTAGTCAATGGAGTGGTCTTATTATTCATAAAGAAGATCAGACAATTATTGGCGATATGGGATGTAAAGGTAGTCCGGATGTGAATGGGATCGTTGAAATTGGATATAGTATTGTCCCAGATTACCAAGGAAAAGGCTATGCTACAGAAATGACAAAAGGCCTTGTACAATGGTTATTAAACCAGCAAAATGTAACGACGATTAAAGCGGAATGTTTAACAAGTAACACTGCTTCTGCAAGAGTGTTAGAGAAATCAGGTTTTTGTTGTGTATTACAGGAAAAACATATGAAATATTGGATTTTGAAATAGTAGTTCAAGAGAAATGCCTTCTAATCAATTTATCAAGACCTAAAATATAAAAAGTCATAAAAATAAGGGGTGTTACATATTATACATGACTAATATGTATCATCCCTTTACTTCTTGTTCCACAAACGCGCCCGATTGTGGAAGGTTACAATAAGTGTTCATTGATAGGTTATGTGTATATCGACACGTGAAGCAGCTGCAGATATAAAAATATTGAGAAGTTAGTATGGTGAGAGATGATGACTAAGGATAAGGTAATGTCGCAAATTGTTACTGATTCGTAATTTTGGGATATATTTTTATTTTCTTAATAAAAACAGTAAATAAATATGGTAAAATTCACCTGGGAAGAACTTTAATTTAAAAGGAGGGTGACAAAATATGAATAAGAATTACATATGGATAGCTTTAATTATAAGTTTCTTAGTGGTTGCACCATTTAATTGGTTTCTTCCAAATACTTCTCTATTCCTAGTGATTATCAGAATGTTAACTAAATTATTCTTGTATTTCTTTGGAATATTGCTAACACTTAACTTACTACAATATTTAAAAAATAGAACAAACCACGAGAAACAAATTATTAAACTTCTTGAAGAAATTAAGAATTCAATAGGGCATAAAGAGAAATAATCCTCCGATAAATTGAAAAAGCCCGTAGAGCTCAAATTGTGGAATGTGCGATTGAGACAATTTGCTGAAGTGGGTTATGCACAAGCCTCTTTAGGACAAATCGCTAAACGCGCAAAAATAAGTAAGGGGATTATTTCTTATCACTTTACAAACAAAGAGGAACTTCTCGAGCAAGTTGTAACTAATTACTATATAGCTTGCCAGTCCTTTATTTGTCCTCAAATTGAAGCTCAAACGTCCCCAAGAAAGAATGCTTCAAACGTATATTGAATCCAATCTGAAATTTATAGATGAAAATCGAAAGCATGTATTCGTTGTTATAGAAATTGTTTCGAATGAAAGAACAGATGAAGGCAAACTTCGGTTTGCAGCAGACCATGATGAAACTATTTTTCTTCCCATTGAAAATATAAATCCCGATCTTAACGTTAAAGATTACACTAAAGAGCTTATCACAATCTTTGAGCAGGCATCACCCTAGGGAGGGGAAGTACATGATATTTTATGAGGTTATTTGTTTTTGTTGTAAAAATGTATTTCGGGTATATGAAGGAACTGAAAAATATAAGCAATTCAAGAAAAATCCGAAAGGGAAATATTGTTGTGACGAATGTAATCATAAAATACAACTTGAAGCAATAAAACATTTTTTTAGATAGTGGTAATATCTACTACTCAATTTTGCTAGTATATATAATGTCCAATTGTTTCCCATTTTTGTTACGCTAACGGGTGCTTTAATTGAATAAAGGACAATACATAGTAGTCATATACAATATGTATTGTCCTTTATTTATTTGGATTTTTTAAATTTAGGTCTTGATAACTGCATTAGAAGCCATTTTTTCTTACAAAACTATTACGTATTTTATATACTTTTGTTTCAGCGTTCCATTCTGTAAAAAAATTCGCTACAATATAGAAGTATGAGAATTTGAGAGAAATATAAGTTGTTATTATTATAAGTAGACCACGAATGTAAGTGTGAAATATAAAAACCACTTTTTTATTGAAAAGCCTTTTATAAAACTGCTATGAGGAAAAACACCTTCTTTCAAATCAATTCAAATAATAAATTGAACAAACATTCGATTATATGAATTTTTATATAAAGTATGTATGAAATACGGGGGCTGTAATGTTATGAAGAAAAAAAGAAGTATAAAAATAAGGGTGGTACAGGCACTCTTATTTATACTTGGTTCAATTATTGTCTTTGTCAGCTATGCGGCGTATGATATTTGGCATTATCGTTCTAAGACAGATCAAGTTGATACGGATGCTGCAATTGTATTAGGAGCCGCGTCGTGGAATGGAAAACCGTCTCCAGTATTTCGTGAGAGAATTAATCATGCCATTTCTCTTTATCAGAATGGGAACGTTAAAAAAATTATTTTTACAGGTGGTACGAAATTTGAAACGGAATTAGAAGAAGCGCGTACTGCGAAAATATATGCATTAAAGCATAATGTAAAAGAGGAAGATATTTTAATTGAAACGGAATCACGTTATACAGAAGAGAATTTAAAAAATGCTCTGCAAATTGGAAACGAACATGGCTTACAGACTTACACAATTGTAAGCGATCCACTTCATATGAAACGAGCGATGCAAATTGCAAAACATCTTGGTATGGATGCATATTCTTCACCAACGCCAACGTCTGCTTATCGTAGTCTAGACACAGAGTTACCTTTCTTTTTCAAAGAGCTATGCTCTTATATTGGTTATGTTGCATCCTTGCCTGTTCGCTTTTTAAAAGGTGATTAAAAAGGAAGATTTCCTAATGTTTTTAGGAAATCTTTTTTGTGTTTAAAGCATTGTTTTTTCATCGGAATAGTGTAATAATTGAAATGCAGATTAATATGTTTAAGGGAAAGAATGTATATAGTGAAACATCCATCAGAGGGGTTTTTACAGTTCATTAGTGTGGGATAACTAAAGTAGCTAAAGAGAACAGTGTGCATATAATTTTAGCATGAAATAGAGGGGGCTGATGAAATGGAGTTTGTAAGAACGAGAGAGCAACGAGAGCGATTAAGTAAATTACAACCATATATCACTCTATTCTCAAATAGAGAACAGCAGTTAGATGAATTATATTCATTTCCTTTTGAAAATATAGAAGATTTAAAAGGGATTGGATATACAGCATGGACTGTTCCGCATGACGAAGGCGGGGCAGGGATATCTCTGTATGATTTTTTACTATTTCAAGAATATATTGCACAAGGTGATGGGGCAACAGCATTATGTATGGGCTGGCATCTTGGAATTATACAAGAACTTTCAGAAAATCGCTCATGGGATAAGAAGCTGTTTTCTTGGCTTTGTGAGAAAGTGAAAGACGGGGCCCTTGTAAACCGAGCAGCAACGGAACGAAATACGGGCAGTCCAACACGAGGAGGAAAGCCGGAGACAACAGCTATTCAAAAGGGAGATACCTGGATGATTTCTGGTAGGAAAACATTCACAACAATGGCACCGGTATTAGATTACTTTCTCGTTTCAGCATTTATAGAAGGGACAGAGGAAGTAGGGGAATTTCTTGTCCCGCGTAATACAGAGGGTGTTTCAATTGAAGAAACGTGGGATAGTGTAGCTATGCGCGGGACAGCAAGTCATGATCTAATTTTAGAACAAGTAGTGGTTCCGCATAAATACTTTGTAGAGATTATTTCTCCGCGTAGGATGACAAAGAGAAGAGGATGGCTGCTGCATATTCCAGCTTGTTATCTTGGCATTGCACAAGCTGCACGTCGGTATGCCTTGCAATTTGCAGCAACGTATCAACCGAATAGTTTACAAGCACCTATAGCAACGGTGCCAAATGTTCAAAGATTAATAGGAGAAATGGAATTAGAAATGATGCAAGCCCGTTCTTTCTTATATAGTGTTGCAAAGCAGTATGAAGAAGGAAGTAAAGAAAGTTTGCAAGCAGAGATGGCCGCGGTGAAGTATACTGCGACAAATACGGCAATTTCTATTGTAGATAAAGCGATGCGTATTGTCGGAGCCAGAAGTTTATCTGAGAAAAATCCGTTACATCGCTATTACTTACACGTACGTGCTGGACTTCATAATCCTCCGATGGATGATGCGACAATTTCACTATTAGCGCAGTATGCCTTGCAAGATTTTGAAACTGAAAAATAGGCACTGTTTTTCCTTTTCGTATATAATAAGGGCAAGTGATGTATGAAAAGGAGAATACATATGTTAGAAGTCATTGCAACATGTTTAGAAGATGCAAAACGGATTGAACGTGGTGGTGGAGAACGGATAGAGTTAATTACAGCATTTACAGAAGGCGGGCTTACACCAAGCTATGCATTAATAAAAAATGTAATAGAAGCCGTTACCATTCCTGTACATGTAATGATTCGTCCACATGCAAAATCTTTCGTATATTCTAAAGAGGAAATTGAGTTAATGAAAGAGGATATTCGTATCGCAAAACAACTTGGCGCAACTGGTGTTGTTTTAGGTGTTTTGAATGGAGATAATAAAATTGATGAAGAAAAATTAGGACAGTTATTAGAAGTAGTAGATGAAATGAATGTGACGTTTCACCGAGCAATTGATGAAATGACGGATTTAGTAGGAAGCGTAAAAATATTGCGGAAATTTAATAAGATTACACATATTTTAACATCTGGTGGACAAGGGAAAATAGAAGATAACATTTCTGTTTTACGTGGTATGAATCAAGCAAGTGAGGGACAAATACAAATCGTTGTTGGCAGTGGTGTGACGAAAGAGAATGTGCAGCAATTGTTACACGATACTGGAATTACACAAGCTCATGTTGGTACAGCAGTGAGAGAAGGAAAATCGTGTTTTGGTGAAGTTGTCGTTCAAAATGTACAAGAAATTGTAAAACTGACTAGTTGTTAAAGGAGATATCTAGATGAAAAAGAATGAGATCGTGTCATGGGTTAAAAGTATAGCTCTAGCTTTGGTTATTGCATTTGTTTGTCGTGCATTTTTGTTTACACCGTCGCTTGTGCAGGGAGAATCCATGATGCCAACGCTAGAAAATAATGAGAGAATGGTTGTGAATAAAATTGGATATAGTCTACAAGGATTAGATCGTTTTAATATCATTGTCTTTCACGGGAATGAAGGTCATGATTTAGTAAAACGAGTAATTGGTTTACCTGGAGATACAATTGAGTATAAACATGATGTTTTATATGTAAATGGTAAGCCAGTTGCTGAACCATATTTAGATGAATATAAAAAGCAACTATCTGGAGGGGAGCTAACTCCTGACTTTACGTTAGAAGAGATAACTGGAAAGAAAACAGTTCCTGAAGGTTATGTATTTGTACTGGGAGATAACCGTCAAGTATCTAAGGATAGCCGAGCATTTGGTTTTGTTTCTGAAAAACAAATTGTTGGGAAAGGTTCAGTGGTATTTTGGCCACTGCAGCATGCTAGAGCATTATAGTAGTTTATAAAAAAAGCAACTAAACTCATTTAGAGTTTGATTGCTTTTTTTATTTTTATTAATAATAAAGATAAAAAATGTATTGTTTGAATTAAGAGAATATTTTATAATTTAAAACAGATATTTCATTTCGAAAATCGGAATAAGCGTTCTGAAATACGGAACGGAGGGGGACTTCATGAGTTATAACAAAACAGCAGTGAAAACAATGAACATTTTAGAATTATTTTATGAGCATGACACGTTAACATTAGCTGAGATGGTGAGATTGACTGGTATGCCTAAAACATCAGTACATCGTCTTATTGGATCTCTTGAAGAAATGGGTTTGTTGCAAAAAACAATAGATGGTGCATACAAGTTAGGATTTGTTTTTTTACGATTTGGTCAGCTTGTTTCAGAGCGGTTATCTTTACGGAAAATTGCGAAGCCTTATATGGAAAAATTACAAAAAGAAATTGGACAAGCAGTTAATTTAATTATTCAAGATGGTGATGAAGCCATTTATATTGAAAAAATTGACGGGGATCAACCTGTACGTGTATATACAGCAATTGGACGGCGAGCTCCGCTGTATGCTGGAGCGTGTCCACGTATTTTACTTACATATTTTTCAAAAGAAGAACAAGAAAATTATATAAAAAATACAACATTTGTTGCACTTGCAAAGGGCACGGTTACAGATGAAAATGAACTACGTGATATGCTGCAAACTGCAAAGGATAACGGTTATACCATTAGTTATTCAGAACTTGAAAATCATACAGCGGCTATAGCTGCTCCGATTTTTGGAAGTGATGATATGATAGTTGGTGGTATGAGTATTTCGGGTCTAGAAGCTGAGTATGATGAAACAGTAATTATAAAATGGATTGAAAATCTTATTCGAACAACGAAACAAGTATCAATAGAATTAGGGTGGAGAGAAAAGAAAGTAGGGGAATAATGGAGTTTTCAGCATTAGGTGATCAAGCGATTGTCGTTACATTTGGACAGAAAATCAATATGGAAACTTATAAGCAAGTACAATCTTTATTTGAAGCGTTACAAAACGTACCGTTTGTTGGGATGATAGAATGTGTTCCTTCTTATACATCTGTGACAATTTATTATGATGCCTACACATTGTATAGGGAGAAAAAGATAAATGATTCGCCGTATGACTATGTTTGTTATCATGTGCAGTCACTTTTACAAGGTGAGAATGATAAGAAAATAAAAGAATATGAATATATATCCATTCCGGTTTGTTACGGAGGGGAATATGGTCCTGATTTGGAAGAAGTAGCAAAGTATCATGGGCTAACAATAGAAGATGTAATTCGTATTCATAGTGAATCCACTTATTTTGTTTATATGCTCGGTTTCACACCAGGATTTCCTTATTTAGGAGGTATGCCGCAACGGATTGCAACTCCACGAAAGCATACACCGCGATTAAAGATTCCAGCTGGATCTGTTGGAATCGGTGGAAGTCAAACAGGTATATATCCACTTGAAACACCAGGCGGATGGAATATTATCGGACGCACACCGCTTTCCTTATTTCGTCCTCAAAAAGTACCGCCTACTTATCTACAAAGTGGTATGTATTTACGTTTCATCCCCATAACAGAAACAGAATTTCAACAATGGGAGGATGAGAATGTATGAGCATAGAGGTGCTACAACAAGGAATGTTGACAACTGTACAAGATTTAGGAAGACATACATATCAACAATACGGTGTACCAGTTGGCGGAGCGATGGACATATTTGCACTTAGAATTGCAAATATGTTAGTTGGAAATGCAGAAGGAGAAGCTGGATTAGAAATTACGATTATTGGGCCGAAACTGTTAATAAAGCAGACGACATTAATTGCAATTGGCGGTGCGAATATGGAACCACTTTTAAATGGAAAACGAGTTCCATTGTGGCGCCCGGTATTAGCAAAAGAGGGAAGTATGCTTTGTTTTAAGAAGATTCAGTCAGGATGTAGAGCATATGTAGCATTTGCTGGTGGAATTCATGTTCCAGATGTAATGAAGAGCAAAAGTACGTATATGCGAGCTAATTTAGGTGGATTGGAAGGTCGTGCTTTACAAAAGGGTGATCAATTCCAAATAGGTTCACCTTCTCTTTGGGCAAAACGTGTTATTCAGCAGCTTGTAAATGAAAAACGAGATACAACGATGTGGGGAGTAAATTCTAGTTGTTTACCAAACTATCATCATTGTCCGAAGATTCGTGTCGTGGAAGGATTAGAGTTTGAAAAGTTTACGGAAGAGAGTCGTCATACTTTTTTTACAAAGCAATTTAAAGTTTCCAATTATGCAGATCGAATGGGGTACCGTATAGATGGGGAGCAGGTAACGGTAGAGGGGAAATTAGAGTTGCTATCAGATACTGTGACGCATGGGACAATCCAAGTACCACCTGAAGGACAACCTATTATATTAATGGCAGATCGTCAAACGACAGGTGGATATCCGCGAATTGCCAATGTAATTTCAATTGATATACCGCTGCTTGCACAATTAAAGCCAGGAGATTATCTTTCGTTTTCGAAAATTTCAGTAATAGAAGCACAGCAGCTATATATAAAACAAGAACAAACAATGTATCTTTTAAAAATGTTCATTAAGCTTAAAGGAGAAAAAGCATGAATGTAGTGGATTTAAATTGTGATTTAGGAGAAAGTTTTGGAGTATATAACATAGGAAATGATGATGCGATTCTACCTTATGTTTCATCGGTAAACATTGCTTGTGGATTTCATGCTGGTGATCCTTCAGTTATGCATAGTACTGTTGCAAAAGCGCTAGAACATAATGTTTCAATAGGTGCACATCCAGGCTTACCAGACCTTATTGGTTTTGGAAGAAGAATGATGCGTGTTTCACCAGATGAAGTGTACGATTATATGATTTATCAAATCGGGGCATTAGATGGGTTTATTCGTGCATTGGGTGGAAAAATGAATCATGTTAAACCGCACGGTGCGCTCTATAATCTAGCAGCAGTAAATTCAGAAATCGCAGATGCTATTGCAAAAGCTATTTATAAAGTAAATCCAGATCTGCTTTTATTCGGATTAGCAAGTAGTGCATTTTTGCGTGCAGGAGAAAAATATAACCTTCGTGTTGTACAAGAGGTATTTGCAGATCGAACATATCAAAGTAATGGGACCTTAACAAATCGTGCAGAATCGAATGCATTGATTACAAATAAAGAAGATGCAATAAGACAAGTATTGCAAATGGTACAAAAAGGTAATGTTCAGGCTGTTGATGGGACTATCGTTTCAATTGCAGCACATACAATTTGTATTCATGGGGATGGCGTGCATGCTGTTGATTATGCGAAAAGCATTTACAATGCACTGCAGCAAGCACAAATTAACATTTGTGCACCGTAACACGTAAAAAAGATAGGGGGTTTATATATGGTGAAATTGATTGGAATTTTACTTGTAGCAGTTGGTTTTTTATTTCGACTTAATACATTGTTAGTTGTTATGGTAGCTGGAATTGTAACAGGGATGGTATCCGGTATGTCATTTCATGAAGTGATAAGTCTATTTGGAAAATTCTTTGTAGAAAATCGATATATGTCTATGCCAATTTTATTAACACTTCCAGTTATTGGGATTTTAGAACGTTACGGATTGAAAGAACGAGCGGAAGCACTGATTACAAAATCAAAAGGAGCAACGACGGGACGCGTTCTTCTATCGTATTTTACCATTCGCGAAGCAACTGCAGCGATTGGGCTTAACATTGGAGGACATGCACAAACAGTAAGACCACTTGTTGCACCAATGGCAGAAGGAGCAGCGCAGGCTCGTTATGGAAAACTTCCAGAGAAGTTAAAAGAAAAAATTAAAGCATCTGCAGCAGCTGCAGAAAATACAGCATGGTTTTTTGGAGAAGATATTTTTATTGCAACAGGAGCTATTTTATTAATGAAAGGATTTTTTGATTCTGTCGGCATGCATGTTGATGTGTGGGATATGGCACTTTGGGGGATTCCAACAGCAATTTCCGCATTTATTGTAAGTTGGATTCGTTTTCGTCAAATTGATAGACATATAGACGACGTCATGAAACAAGAAGCGAATCAAAATAAGGAGGCGATGTAGCGTGAAATTAATTACACTTGATACAATTTATTATCTACTTGGTATTATTGTTGCTTTTATTGCAATTCGTGTTGCTTTTGATCGTCAACATCCGAACCGTTTTGGCTCTAGTTTGTTTTGGGCGTTGTTTGCTATTACATTTTTATTTGGAAGTATCATGCCCTCGTTTTATGTCGGTTGTCTCGTTTTAATTATGGTTATTTTAGCATCATTAAACAAAGTAACAAAATCAAATGAACAAGAAGCACCAGTAGAAGAGCGTGTAAAACATGCAGCAAAATTAGGAAATAAAATTTTCATGCCAGCTATTTTAATTCCTTTGTTTACTATTATCGGAACGCTCACTCTTGGGAAGCTGAAGTTTGGAAATATATTTGTTGTGGATCCTGAAAAAGTAACACTAATTGCACTAGCATTAGGTGCATTAGTTGCCTTTGCTTTTGCGATGGCCATTACAAAAGCAAAAGTGACAGAGCCAGTTCAAGAAGGAAGTCGTTTACTACAAGCGGTCGGATGGGCCGTTATTTTACCACAAATGCTTGCTGCTCTTGGCGGTATATTTGCTAAGTCTGGAGTTGGACAGGTAGTGGCGGATTTAGTTGGACAAGTATTGCCGACTGAATATCCATTCGTGGCTGTCATGGCATATTGCTTAGGAATGATGTTATTTACAATGGTAATGGGAAATGCGTTCGCTGCTTTTGCTGTTATTACAGGTGGGATTGGATTGCCTCTTATTGTTCAAATGCACGGAGGAAACCCAGCAATTATGGCAGCGCTTGGTATGTTTGCTGGTTATTGCGGCACATTGTTAACGCCGATGGCTGCTAACTTTAACATTGTTCCGGCAATGTTGTTAGAGCTTAAAGATAAAAATGCTGTTATTAAAGCGCAAGCGCCAGTTGCCGTCGCTATTTTTATAATTAACATGCTTGTTATGTACGTACTTGTATATCGATTTTAAAGGAGGGAGGATTGATGAAAAAAATTTTATTAACAGGATTTGAACCATTTGGAGGAGAAAAAATCAATCCTGCTTGGGAAGTTGCTAAACAACTTGATCAAAAGAGAATAGGTGAATATACAATCGTTAGTAAACAAATTCCTACTGTTTTTCACACATCCTTACAAATGTTAGAATTTTATATTGATGAAGTAGATCCAGCTCGTGTGGTGTGTATTGGACAAGCAGGAGGACGTTCCGATATTACAGTGGAGCGCGTTGCAATTAATGTAGATGATGCAAGAATTCCTGATAATAAAGGAAATCAGCCGATTGATATACCAGTGATTGAGGATGGTCCAGTGGCGTATTGGTCAACACTTCCCATAAAAGCAATTGTGAAGCAACTTCGTGAAGGGGGAATTCCAGCATCTGTTTCCCAAACAGCAGGGACGTTTGTCTGTAATCATCTTTTTTACGGACTTATGCACATACTAGCAAAAAGGGAAAATCGTATTTCTGGTGGTTTTGTACATATTCCGTTTTTACCAGAACAGGCGAGTGCGTATCCTGGACAACCGAGCATGTCGCTTTCTAACATTACAAAAGGAATAGAGCTTTTAATACAAACAGCTTTGGAAGTAGAAATAGATATAGTAGTAGCAGAAGGTACAACGCATTAAGAGAAAATTTCCAAGTTGCTGCATATGCCTGTTATAATGAAAGAAGAAATATACATAGAGGTGAATGTTGTGCAGCATTATGGAGAAGTGCGTTCTATCATTGACAATGCTAAGAAGATTACGGTGTTAACTGGAGCAGGTGCAAGTACAGAGAGTGGGATTCCAGACTTTCGATCAGCAAACGGTTTGTATGCGGATGCAAAAGTAGAAATGTATTTATCAAGAGGATATTATAATCGCAACCCGAAAGATTTTTGGGAACATTATAAAGCAATCTTTCAAATCGAAACATTTCATCAATATAAACCGAATAAAGGACATACGTTTGTTGCACAGTTAGAAGAAAGTGGAAAAGATGTTGTTGTTTTAACACAAAATATTGATGGACTTCATCAATTGAGCGGGAGTAAACGTGTCATTGATTTACATGGTACACTGCAATCTGCTCATTGTCCGAAGTGCGGTATAAAGTATAACTTGCAATATATGATTGAACATGAAGTGCCGCGTTGTGAGAAGTGTAATTTCATTTTAAATCCTGATGTTGTGTTATATGGAGACACATTGCCTCAATTTCAAACAGCTGTTGAACGCTTGTATGAAACAGATGTATTGCTTGTGATGGGAACATCATTAAAAGTACAGCCTGTAGCGTCATTCCCACAAATAGCGAAACGAGAGATAGGGGCAACGACGATCCTTATTAATGACGAGCGAACAGGACAAGAGTCGTATTTTGATTATACGTTTCATGTAACAATAGGCGAATTTGTGAATGGATTTTTAGCAGGTGGAGTAGACAAGGAAGAGTAAATGAAACTAAGGCTAAAAAAGTGTATGCCAAATTAGTTTTAAAAGGATATATAGTGCCCAACTAGCGAATGTATTAACCTAAGAGAATAAGAAGCAGTAACAAATAACGCATGGTTGTTTCCTTTATCCATGCGTTATTTGTTCTTTTATTTAGGAATCAATTCACAATAAGAGAGTTGCTTATTATGAAAATCAAGTTTTTTATCCCATAAAAGCTCGATTGGTTCAACTAACCATCAGTAGGGGATGAAAAAAACCCATCGATGGAAGTTTCACTTTATATTATTTTTTTAGCGATAAACCATAAACAATCGTTTCACTTGGTGTTGTAATTTTAAAGCCTGTGCTGTAATCTAGCGTCATTGTATTTCCGATATAATCTTTTGTGAAGTCATTGATTTGAATAACAAGTTGTTCGTCTTCAAATACGACATCATTTGCATGATATTCATCGACAATTAAATCGATATTCACATAGACAGTACAAGTGTTGCCTATACTTCCTCTTACTCTAATAATTGTTTTACCTTCGTTTTGTAATTGTTGCAGTTTTTCTCTTGCTGTATTTGTAACACAAATGTTCATGCAATCCCTTCCTTTTCTTAAATACTCATTCTATTATGGCAAAAATATAATAAACCGGCTACTCGGACACATAAGAAAACCTATCAACTTTCGTTAAACATACTATGATAATAAGAGGATATTATGTCTATTATGAAGGCATTCCTGTAATCCCTGTGATAAAGTACCTTAAGTATCTGGATGTCACAGGGAAAAGTAGCAGCACACAGAAGAAATACTGTTATTCGTTAAAACGGTATTTCCTGTATTTGCAGGATACAGGGAATGGGTCGAAAAAATTGAAAGCCAAGACACAGGGCATGCACCTATAATCTTTTTAAGAATATGCTAAATCACATATAACCGAAGGGGGGCTGGCTTATTATGTCTGAGCATTTTGGGTTTGTAGAAAAGTGCGATACAGTTCCAATCGAATTTCCCCCGCAATACCAACCTCAGCAGCCGGGTATTGAATCTTTGATGATTCCAAGACCTATCTCCGAAAATCCTAATTATTCTGGAAGCAACAAACTATTGAACAAAGTCGCCATCATTACTGGGGGAGACAGCGGGATCGGCCGGGCTGTCTCCATTGCTTTCGCAAAAGAAGGGGCGGATATTGTAATTGTTTATTTAAATGAGCATGGGGATGCATCCGAAACAAAAGACAGAGTGAACCAATTGGGCAGACAATGCCTGACAATCGCAGGTGATATTGGGGATGACGGGTTTTGTCATTATGTCGTTAAAAAGACAATAGAAGCATTTGGCCATCTTGAAATCCTGGTCAATAATGCGGGAGAAGGACATGCACAAGCAAGTATCAGCGACATTTCAGCAGAGCAGCTCAAACGTACTTTTAAAACAAACATTTTTTCATATTTTTATTTAACACAAGCAGCCATGCCCTATTTAAAAAATGGAAGCTCTATTATCAATACGGCTTCACTCGCCGCATACAATGGACTTGAGCCCGCAATTGATTATGCCGCTTCCAAGGGGGCTGTCGTTGCATTTACCCGCTCGTTAGCATTATCAGTCATTAATCAAGGAATCCGGGTCAATGGCGTTGCTCCAGGGCCTGTATGGACTCCTCTTATCCCTTCAAGCACTCCGCCGGAAATTTATGCAACATTTGGAAGCATTACGCCAATGAAACGTACTGCACAACCTTTTGAACTGGCCCCTGCCTATGTTTATTTGGCGTCGGACGACTCCTCATATATGACAGGACAAATTCTTCATGTAAACGGTGGAGTGATTATAAATGGATAAGAGTAAATCCCTTCGATTCAAACGATATTAAACCTGCCAGCAGATTGTGAAGAAATGTACTTAAAATAACGGGTGTTTTTGTTTAATGCCAGATAAAAGGAGAACACATATTATACATGAATAATATGTGTTCTCCTTTATTTTTAAGGATTTTTATAATTTAGGTCTTGATAATAAATTTTGATAGGTTGTTAT
>NZ_CAKJTI010000027.1 GCF_917563915.1 Bacillus rhizoplanae
AGAGGTCACACCCGTTCCCATACCGAACACGGAAGTTAAGCTCTCTAGCGCCGATGGTAGTTGGGACCTTGTCCCTGTGAGAGTAGGACGTTGCCAGGCAAACGAAAGACGAGTCATTGGACTCGTCTTTTTATTTTTACTCCGCTATTCTCGGGTAGTAAGATTTGCTCTTAAGAAATAGATGAGGTGTCGCTTATAAGGGCAGGTTGATTCAACTATTTCTCAGACAGACACTTTGCCTAGAAATGATTCATACACTAAAAGTGTTAAAGGACGTATATATTTTTAAAAAGTGTTAACGCTTATAAATGTATTGTTTCATTTCGTATAGAGGGGAGGAAGGGTCTAATTATCGCTTGTCTAGTTTTATATAATGATGGTTAGATAGACTACGATAAATAGGCGAATATATGGGGTACGTTACAACAAAAGAAGAGACTTGTATTGTGTGTGAAGATAAGAAGGATAGTGGAATTCATTTGTATACGAGTTTCATATGTGAATCATGTGAGCGAGAAATGATAGAAACAAGTACAAATGATCCGAAGTATATGTTTTATTTACAGCAATTGAGAAAGATACAAGTATCGCGTTAGAAAATAGGCATATTTGCCTATTATTTTTTTTGTACAAATCTCGGTATAATGTAGAGAGAATGAATAATAAGGAAGAGTGAGTATGGATCAAAGAAAAATGCCCTTATATGAAGCATTAAAGACTTTTGTAAGTAAGAAGCCAGTATCCTTTCATGTTCCAGGTCATAAAAATGGAGCGAATTTTCCACATGAAGCACAGGAGTATTTTCATGATATACTTTCTATTGATGTAACAGAGCTTACTGGGCTTGATGATCTTCATAGTCCATTTGAATGTATAGAAGAAGCACAGCAATTATTAGCAGAGTTATATGAAGTACAAAAAAGTTATTTTTTAATTAATGGTTCAACCGTTGGAAATTTAGCTATGCTGTTAGCATGCTGTAATGAATATGATACTGTTCTTGTACAAAGAAATGCTCATAAATCTATTATGAATGGTCTTAAATTAGCTGGGGCACGTCCTGTCTTTCTAGCGCCATGGATTGATGAAGAATATGGTGTACCGGTGGGTGTTCCTTATGAAGTGATTGAAGCTGCAATTCAAAAATATCCGCAAGCGAAAGCTCTTATTTTAACGCATCCAAATTATTATGGTATGGGCGTAGATTTAGAAAAGAGCGTTGCATTAGCACATGCACATCGTATTCCTGTTTTAGTAGATGAGGCACATGGAGCACATTTTTGTGTTGGAGAACCTTTTCCAAAATCGGCACTTGCATATGGAGCCGATATCGTTGTTCACTCGGCACATAAAACATTACCAGCAATGACAATGGGCTCATACTTACATGTAAATAGCGCTCTCGTTGATGAAGAAAAAGTTTCTTCGTATTTAAATATATTGCAATCTAGTAGTCCGTCTTATCCGATAATGACTTCATTAGATATAGCCCGTTTTGCCTTAGCGAAGATAAAAGAAGAAGGTTGTAAGGAGATTTCTACATTTACTCAGCAAATGCGTAAAGCGTTAAATCGTATTCCACAATTTGCTGTTTTAGACTATCCAATACAAGATTCATTAAAAGTAACAGTGCAAACACGCTGTAAGCTCTCAGGATATGAATTACAACGTGTATTTGAAGAGATCGGTATGTATGTTGAAATGGCAGATCCATATAATGTTTTACTTATTTTACCGCTCCAAGTAAATGAAGATTATATAAAAGTAATCGATAAGCTACAAGGTGCACTATGCTCATACGATGTAGAAGATAGTAAGCCGCGTATTCGTTATCCTTATAAAGAAAGTTTATCTTCTTTATCATTTACATATAAGGAGTTGGAGAAGTATAAGAAAAAAATTGTACCATTAGAAGAGGCATTAGGCATGATTGCGGCCGATATGATTATACCGTATCCACCAGGAATCCCGTTGCTCATGTATGGAGAGGAAATTACGTTAGAGCATATAAATCAAATTTCTTATTTAGAAGAGACTGGTGCACGTTTTCAAGGAAATACAAAAAATATTACTGTATATGATATATAGAGAAAGAGGTTTTTATAGATGAAGGGATTGTTTGTAACAATTGAAGGACCAGAAGGATCAGGAAAATCTACACTAATTACAAAATTATTGCCATACTTTGAGAAGAAGGAACAAAAAGTAGTGGCAACACGAGAACCAGGTGGTATTAAGATTTCAGAAGAAATTCGTACAATTTTACATAAAAAAGAGCATACAATGATGGAAGCACGTACAGAAGCGTTGCTATATGCTGCAGCACGGAGACAACATCTAGTAGAAAAAGTCATGCCAGCTTTAGAAGATAATTGTATTGTAATATGCGATCGTTTTATTGATAGCTCTCTTGCTTACCAAGGATATGCAAGGGGCCTTGGCGTTGATAAGGTATTTGAAATTAATCGTTTTGCGACAGAAGATTGCATGCCTGATATTACCATTTATTTAGATATTGAGCCAGAGGTTGGACTAGCACGCATTAGAAAAGATGGTAATAGGGAAGTGAATCGCTTAGATTTAGAAAGCATGGAATTTCATAAACGGGTTCGTGAAGGATATTTACAATTAGTAGATCGATTTGCAGATCGTATCGTCGTTGTAAATGCAGATCAACCAATGGACGCTGTTATAAAAGAAGTTACTCAGCTTATTGAACAAAAGTTGTTATAATAGAAGAAAGCATAAAAAGTGAGGTATGAAACATGATGAAGACGTGGGAACAACTGTCTCTTATACAACCCATTGTTGTAAAAATGTTAATGAATAGTATTGCAAAAGAGCGTATATCCCACGCTTATTTGTTAGAAGGGCCAAAAGGAACAGGAAAGCTTGAAACAGCTATGCAAATGGCGAAAAGTTTTCTTTGTTTGCAGCGAAATGGAGTAGAACCTTGTCATACATGTACGAATTGCCGACGTATTAATTCGGGTAATCACCCAAACGTATATACGGTTACACCAGATGGACTATCAATTAAGAAACAGCAAATTCACGAATTACAAGAAGAGTTTTCTAAAACCGGTCTTGAAGCAACTAAAAAAATATATATTATTGAGCATGCAGATAAGATGACGACAAACGCTGCGAATACATTGCTTAAATTTTTAGAAGAACCGAGCAGTGATACAACAGCTATTTTATTAACGGAGCAAAGTCATCAAATTTTAAGTACCATTTTATCACGATGTCAAATTGTTACATTTCGCTCTCTTCCAAAAGATGCTCTGGTAAATCGGTTACAAAGGGAGGAAGTAAGTGTTTCTTTAGGGAATCTTGCGGCTGAACTTACAAATAGTTTTGATGAGGCGTTATCGCTTTGCGGTGATGAATGGTTTGCACAAGCACGAACTTTAGTGATAAAATTATGTGAAGCCCTAGAGAAAGATACCACGTCTCTTTTTTTTGTACAGGAGAAGTGGGTGAAGCATTTTGGAGAGAAAGAACAATTACAGTTAGGATTAGATATGTTGCTCCTTATTTATAAGGATTTATTATATGTTCAATTGGGAGAAGAAGATCGTCTAGTTTTTCAAGACCAAAAAGGTTTATTCCAATCTTTTTCCTATTCTCAAAAGCGCATTGTATCGGCTCTTTTCAATATATTAGAAGCAAAAAATAGAATCAACGCTAATGTAAATGCGCAGCTTGTGTTCGAACAGTTAGTGTTGCGGTTGCAGGAGGGATGACCGTTTGTATGATGTAGTAGGTGTTCGTTTTAAGAAGGCCGGAAAAGTGTATTACTTTGATCCAAATCAATTTGATATCTCAGAAAATGAATTTGCGATCGTGGAAACAGTACGGGGAATCGAATATGGGAAAGTTGTCATCACGAAGAAACAAGTCGATGAAAATGATGTTGTACTCCCATTAAAGAAAGTCATTCGTATTGCAGATGAAAATGATCGTACAATTGTTGAGGAAAATAAACGTGCAGCAAAAGAAGCATATCAAGTTTGTCAGCAAAAAGTAATCGAGCATGATCTTGATATGAAACTTGTTGACGTGGAATATACATTTGATCGCAATAAGGTTATTTTTTATTTTACGGCGGACGGTCGTATTGATTTTCGTGAGCTTGTAAAAGACTTAGCGGCTATTTTTCGGACAAGAATCGAGTTAAGGCAGATTGGTGTTCGTGATGAAGCAAAAATGCTTGGCGGTATTGGTCCATGCGGCCGAATGCTTTGCTGTTCTACTTTTTTAGGGGATTTTGAACCTGTATCCATTAAAATGGCAAAAGATCAAAATTTATCATTAAATCCTGCGAAAATCTCTGGATTATGTGGTCGACTGATGTGTTGTTTAAAGTATGAAAATGATGAATATGAAGCAGCAAAAGAGCAGCTTCCAGATTTAGATGAAAAAATACAAACACCGCATGGTCTTGGTCGTGTAATCGGATTAAATATTTTAGAAAGATTAATTCAAGTGGAATTAGTAGACAAGGAACGGATAGTAGAATATACGTTAGATGAATTAATAAATAAAGGGGTCGTTTCGAGTCAAACCACAGATTAATGAGGTGGGTGCTTGTGGAGAAAAAAGATATTTTTGCAGCGGTTTCCAGTATGGAAGAGCAAATTGGATATCTCTATAAACAGTTGGGAGAGTTAAAGCAGCATCTCGCAGAGCTACTTGAAGAAAACCAACATATTAAAATGGAAAATGAAAATTTGCGAAAGCGTTTTGAAGAAATTCAGAATAAGCAGAAACAAAAGTCGAATAAACGAAAAGAGATAAAGCCTAAGATAGATATCGGTGAAGGATATGACAATTTGGCACGTCTGTATCAAGAGGGTTTTCATATTTGCAATTTGCATTATGGAAGTGTACGTAAAGAAGGGGATTGTTTATTCTGTTTATCATTTTTAAATAAAAAATAAAATTACCTTTCCAATAAATTGGAAAGGTAATTTTTTGTACGTATAACCAAAATATAAGTAAAACAGATTAGACTATTATGAACATAGCATAGATTGTCTTAACGTCTGTTAAAATAAGCTTGAATGATAAGGAAGGAAAGAAATATATGCAGTTGTATGGAGATGAACGTTTAGATTATTTACTATCAAAAGATATGAAAATTATTCAAAGTCCGTCAGTATTTAATTTTTCATTAGATGCAGTATTATTAGCAAACTTTGTGTGGATGCCAATTCAGAAAGGGAATATATTAGATTTGTGCACAGGAAATGCAGTGATTCCTCTTTTATTAAGTTCCCGTACGAAAGGGAAGATTACAGGGGTTGAAATACAAGAGCGTATTTACAACATGGGTGTTAGAAGTGTTCAATATAATGATTTAGAAGAGAGAATACAGCTTATTCATGGTGATTTAAAGCATATGCCGGAGCAAATAGGGCGGCATCAGTTTGATGTTGTTACATGCAATCCACCATACTTTCAAACACCAAAACCTTCTGAACAAAATTTTAACGAGCATTTAGCGATTGCTCGTCACGAAATTATGTGTACGTTAGAAGACGTTGTATGTGTTAGCAGCCAACTTGTTAAGCAAGGGGGAAAAGTGGCTTTTGTACATCGTCCTGGTCGTTTACTTGATATTGTAACGCTTATGAGAAAATATAAGATTGAACCAAAACGCCTCCAATTTGTATATCCAAAAGTAGGTAAAGAAGCCAATACGTTATTAATTGAAGGTATTAAAGATGGGAATGCTGATTTGAAAATTTTGCCACCTCTTTTTGTATATGAAGATAATAACGAATATACGAAAGAAATGAACACGATTTTATATGGAGCAGAATAAGCATTATTTTTATGTTGTTGAATGTGCTGATGGGAGCTACTATGCGGGATATACAAACCATTTAGAGAAGCGAATTAAAGCTCATAATAGCGGAAAAGGAGCACGCTATACAAGAGCAAGGCGTCCTGTTAGGTTAAAATACTTTGAAACTTATGAAGACAAAAGGACTGCAATGCAGGCAGAATATCGTTTTAAGCAGTTAAAACGGAAACAAAAAGATGAGTATATACAAAAAGGAGACTATTATGTGGCAGCAAAAAAGCTTTCAAATGAATGAAAGAGGAACATTATATTTAGTTCCAACTCCAATTGGAAATTTAGAAGATATGACATTTCGTGCAATTCGTATATTAAAAGAAGCGGACTTTATTGCAGCAGAAGATACAAGGCAAACGAGAAAACTATGTAATTATTTTGAAATTGAAACACCGGTAATGAGTTATCATGAACATAATAAAGAAGTGAGCGGTCGAAAAATTTTAGATATGTTAGAACAAGGAAAAACGGTAGCACTTGTCAGTGATGCAGGTATGCCATGTATTTCGGATCCTGGTTATGACATCGTTGTACAAGCAGTAGAGCGGCAGTATTCAGTTGTGCCTCTTCCTGGTCCAAATGCTGCGCTTACAGCATTAATTGCCTCTGGATTAGAGACAAAGCACTTTTATTTCTATGGATTTTTACAGAGACATAAAAAAGAGCGTAAAGCAGAATTAGAGAAGTTACGTTATATTCCAAATACAATGATGTTTTATGAAGCGCCACATCGATTAGGAGAAACATTAATTTCTATGAAAGATGTGTTAGGGAATAGAAATGTTGTATTGTGTCGTGAGCTTACGAAGAAATTTGAAGAATTTATTCGTGGTTCCTTAGAGGAAGTCATTCATTGGGCAAAGGAAAATGAAGTACGCGGAGAGTTTTGTGTTCTAGTAGAAGGCTCTACGGAAGAAGCGGCAGATGAAGAAGTGTGGTGGGAAACGTTAACTGTTGAGGGACATGTTGAATACTACATAGAGGAGAAAGGTCTTTCGTCTAAAGAAGCAATTAAAATAGTTGCAAAAGATCGAAATATGTCGAAGCGAGATGTATATCAAGCATACCATGTTTAAAAAATAAAGCTTCTCTATTAGAGAAGCTTTATTTTGCTGCTGCGATGAAATGTTGTAATTCTTTTAAGATTTGCTCTGCGCCTTCTGGGCTTAAAATGATTTTACCTTCAGCTAATGAAAGGTTACTATCAGAAACTTCACCAGTTACTTGGCAAGTCATGTTTGGCTTATATTTTTTCAAGATAATTTTCTCATCATCAACGTAGATTTCAAGAGCATCCTTTTCTGCAATACCTAGTGTGCGGCGTAATTCAATTGGAATTACAACGCGGCCTAATTCATCAACTTTACGAACGATACCAGTAGATTTCATATTTGTTTCTCCTCCTCATATTTTGCAAGTTTGTACATCTATTTGAATTCGTCATTTTTCGACAAAATACCCTATGCACATATGATACCAATCATTGACATTTCCGTCAATTCTTTAATTGTAAAATTTATAAAAGTTTTGTAGATTTTCGCATCTACTTATTATATATACTAAAAAATAATAGATGTATAGAGAGATTTATTTTATTATCTTGATTTTATTGATAATTCCGAAGTGTTAAAATGTATATTTTTTCTTAATATGAGTAATAGATGATAAAGATATAGAGCATTCACTCGTCTTTATACGTAAGTTTTTGATATACTGTTTATAAATACATATGAGGTCATTTGGGAGGTTCAAAACAATGACAGAGGAAAATAAGACCTTTTACATTACAACTCCGATTTATTATCCAAGTGGAAAACTTCACATTGGACATGCTTATACGACGGTAGCGGGAGATGCGATGGCACGCTATAAACGTATGCAAGGATATGATGTCTACTATTTAACAGGCACTGATGAACATGGACAAAAGATTCAAAAGAAAGCAGAAGAATTAAATGTTACACCACAAGCGTATGTTGATAACATTGTAGCAGGAATTAAAGAATTGTGGAATAAAATGGATATTTCTTATGATGATTTTATCCGTACAACAGAAGATCGTCATAAAGAAGTTGTAGAAAAAATCTTTAAGCAACTTGTTGATCAAGGTGATATTTATCTTGATGAATATGAAGGTTGGTATTCTGTACAAGATGAAACATTCTATACAGAGCATCAACTTGTTGACCCATTGATGGAAAATGGAAAAGTAATTGGTGGAAAGAGCCCAGATAGTGGTCATCCAGTAGAACTTGTTCGTGAAGAATCATATTTCTTTAGAATGGGGAAATATGTAGATCGACTATTAAAGTTCTATGAAGATAATCCACACTTCATTCAACCAGAATCACGCAAAAATGAAATGATTAATAATTTTATTAAACCAGGATTAGAAGATTTAGCTGTTTCTCGTACTTCCTTTGACTGGGGTGTTCGTGTGCCGGGTAATCCGAAGCATGTTATTTACGTGTGGGTAGATGCCTTATCTAACTATATTACGGCATTAGGTTACGGAACAGCGAATGAAGAAAAGTATAAAAAATATTGGCCAGCAGATGTTCATTTAGTAGGAAAAGAAATTGTTCGTTTCCATACAATTTATTGGCCAATTATTTTAATGGCTCTTGATTTACCACTTCCGAAAAAAGTATTTGCACATGGTTGGATTTTAATGAAAGACGGAAAAATGAGTAAATCAAAAGGAAATGTAGTAGATCCTGTCACATTAATTAATCGTTACGGTCTAGATGCACTTCGTTACTACCTACTTCGTGAAGTACCATTTGGATCAGATGGCGTATTTACACCAGAGGGATTTGTTGAGCGTATTAACTTCGATCTTGCGAATGATTTAGGAAATTTATTAAATCGTACAGTAGCAATGATTGATAAATATTTTGGAGGAGAAATTCCAGCCTACAAAGCAAATGTAACAGAATTTGATGAAGCTTTAGTAACATTTGCAAAAGATACATTGCAAAAAGTAGAAGCTTCAATGGAAAACATGGAGTTTTCGGTAGCGCTAAGCACAATTTGGCAATTTGTTAGCCGTACAAATAAATATATAGATGAAACACAACCTTGGGTATTAGCAAAAAATGAAAGTGATCGTGAGAAACTCGCTTCTGTTATGGCGCATCTTGCAGAAGCACTTCGTCAAACAGCAATTATGTTAATGCCATTCTTAACGGAAACACCAGGAAAAATCTTTGAACAAATTGGGATTACAGATGAAGAATATAAAACTTGGAACAGCCTTTCTACAGTTGGTTGCATTCCAACTGGCACAAAAGTTGCGAAAGGGCAGCCTGTATTCCCACGTTTAGAAGTAGAAGTAGAAGTGGAATATATTAAAGAACAAATGAAAGGTTCTGCTCCAAAAGTAGAAGAAAAGAAAGAAGCGGAGCCAGAGGCAGAAGAAATTACAATTGACGATTTCTTTAAAGTAGATCTACGTGTAGCAGAAGTGTTAGATGCAGAACCTGTGAAAAAAGCGGACAAGCTGTTAAAGATACAACTTGATTTAGGCACAGAAAAACGACAAGTTGTATCTGGAATTGCTAAATTTTATTCTCCAGAAGAATTAAAAGGGAAAAAGGTCATTTGTGTTACAAACTTAAAACCGGTAAAACTACGTGGTGAATTATCACAAGGTATGATTTTGGCAGGCGAAGAAAACGGAAAATTATCGTTAGCAACAGTCGATCAAAACTTACCAAATGGTACAAAAATTAAGTAATAACGACAAAATGAGAGATGTTTCACGTGTAACATTCGTGAAGCATCTTTTTTCTTGTCGAAAATCTTTCTAAAATTTCCTTTTTTGTATCAAAATTGTAATATGGTTGTTATTACGTTGTTAGGAAAGTAATTTTTACCTATGATAGAATTTATTTCAAATAAAAGGAGTTATTGTTATGTTGTTTGATACACATTCACATTTAAATGCAGAGCAATTTGAAGAGGATTTACAGGAAGTAATTACAAGAATGAAAGAAGCTGGTGTTTCTTATACAGTTGTAGTTGGTTTTGATGAAGTGACAATCAAAAAGGCAATCGAATTAGCAGAAACGTATGACTTTATTTATGCAGCTGTTGGTTGGCATCCTGTTGATGCAATTGATATGACAGAAGAGCACCTAAAATGGTTAGAAGAGTTAGCAAATCATCCAAAAGTTGTTGCACTTGGTGAAATGGGTTTAGATTATCACTGGGACAAATCTCCGGAAGATGTGCAAAAGGAAGTATTTCGTAAACAGATTAGACTAGCGAGAAAGGTAAAATTACCAATCATCATACATAATCGCGACGCAACGCAAGACATCGTAGATATTTTAAAAGAAGAAAACGCATCTGAAGTAGGAGGAATTATGCATTGTTTTAGCGGTAGTGTTGAAGTTGCAAAACAGTGTATTGATATGAATTTCCTTATTTCATTAGGCGGGCCAGTAACTTTTAAAAATGCAAAGAAACCAAAAGAAGTTGCGATGGAAATTTCAATGGAACAACTTTTAATCGAAACAGATTGTCCGTATTTAACTCCTCATCCGTTTCGTGGAAAACGAAATGAACCGAGCTACGTAAAGCTTGTTGCGGAGGAAATTGCAAAATTAAAAGGATTATCTTATGAAGAAGTAGCGGTAAAAACAACAGAAAATGCAAAAAGACTATTCGGCATTCAATAATGAGAAGTAGAGGAGGAATTCCTCCTCTTACTTTTTCTTTCTTCCTTCACCTATGTTTATCTTCGGATGAGTAATACTACTTGAAATAGTAGGAGAATGAGATTCAGTAATTCTGATCTAGACAGGGACAAAGGGGGCACTTTATTGTGATTGTAAATGCAAGGAACTTATTATCCAGGTTAGAAGCGAGCAAAAAATTAGCAGTGAAATTTACGAGTGCATTAATCATTTCAGGATCTGTTGGGACCGTAGCTTATGCAGGGACAACGGATAAAATAGTTATTGAAGTGGATGGAAAGAAACAAGAAATTTATACGCATGCAAATACTGTAAGCGAGTTGTTACAAGACGAAGGGATTCAAGTAACAGAAAAAGATCATATATATCCAGCACTTTCTACAAAAATTAAGGGTGAAATGAAGGTAATTGTAGAAAAAGCAAGACCATTTATGATTATGGTCGATGGGAAAGAGAAACAAGCACAATCAACAGCAAAGACAGTAAAAGATTTGTTAGTAGAAGAACATATTGAAATTAATGAACATGATAAAATATATCCTAGTTTGCATACAGATTTAGAGGGTACGAAAAAAGTCATGATTCAAAAAGCGTTCCCGGTTACGTTAACTGTTAGCGATCAAGAGCAGCAAGTATGGTCAACTTCGACTACTGTCGCTGACTTTTTGAAAGAACGACAAGTGTCACTAAGTGAAATAGATAAAGTGGAACCCGCTTTGCAGGAAGTGATGCAGCAAAATATGAAGGTCAAGGTAACTCGAGTAGAAAAAGTCAGCGATGCAGTGGAAGAACCAATTCCCTTTACGGAAGTAAGACAAGAAGATTCTTCACTCTTAACGGGAGCTGAAAAAGTAATTCAAGAAGGAATAGAGGGAAAAAAGAAGAAAATATTTGAAGTTGTAAAAGAGGATGGAAATGAAGTCTCAAGAAACTTGCAGAAAGAAGAAGTGGTGCAAGAAGTGAAAAATCGTATTGTAGCTGTTGGTACAAAAAAAGAAGAAGAGCATACTTCAGATGGTGAAGAAGGTGTAGCTGTCAAAGAATTTTATGTACAAGCAACAGCATATTCTCCGTACTGTGGGGGCTGCGAGGGTGTAAGTGCAGGAGGCTATAATTATATGGCAAATCCCGATATGAAATTAATTGCAGTGGATCCGAGGGTTATTCCGCTCGGAACAAGGGTATGGGTAGAAGGATACGGATATGCAGTTGCTGGTGATACGGGCGGAGCGATTAAAGGAAATCGTATCGATGTTCTTATGCCAACGGAATCACAAGCATATTCTTGGGGAAGAAAACAGGTGAAAATTAAAGTGTTACAATAATATTGTAAGCAGAGGGATTTTTTCTCCTCTGCTTTTTAAATTGTATTAATAGGAAAATAATAATGGAAAAGTAGGCGTTTTTTTGTTTTACTAATTAGAGATGTGAAATGAGTGTGGAGGAAGTTATGAAGATTAAAGAAATAATTGTTGTAGAAGGTAAGGATGATACGGTTGCCGTTAAGCGTGCAGTAGATGCAGATACAATTGAAACGAACGGTTCAGCAATTGGAGATCATGTTATTGAACAGGTGAAATTGGCGCAGCAAACACGAGGTGTGATTATTTTTACAGATCCCGATTACCCAGGAGAGCGTATTCGTAAAATTATTTCTGAGAAAGTACCAGGGTGTAAACACGCCTTTTTACCGAAAGAAGAAGCATTAGCGAAGCGGAAGAAGGGTGTGGGAATTGAGCATGCTTCTAATGAATCTATTCGACGCGCTTTAGAAAATTTACACGGGGAGATGGAAGCATACACGAGCGAAATTGATTGGATTGACTTAGTAGAAGCAGGACTCGTTGGCGGAGAAAAAGCAAAAAGTCGCAGAGAACGAATGGGTAAGCTATTAAAGATCGGTTATACAAATGCAAAACAGTTACATAAACGTTTGCAAATGTTCCAAATTTCAAAGCAGGATTTTGCAAAAGCGTATGAGCAAGTATTACAGGAGGAAAAGAAATGAAAGATATCGCAACACCAAATCGTACGAAAGATATTGTTGAAAAGTATGGATTTTCATTTAAAAAGAGTTTAGGGCAAAACTTTTTAATTGATACAAATGTGCTAAATCGTATTGTGGATCACGCGGAAATTGGATCTGAGAGTGGGGCAATTGAGATTGGGCCTGGTATTGGAGCGTTAACAGAGCAATTGGCAAAACGTGCTAAGAAAGTTGTAGCGTTTGAAATTGATCAACGTCTTTTACCTATTTTGGAAGAGACATTAGCGCCTTATAATAACGTAACGGTAATCAATAAGGACATTTTAAAAGCTGATGTAAATGCAGTATTTCAAGAGCGTTTTGAAGAAGGCCAAGATGTAATGGTAGTAGCAAACTTGCCATACTATGTGACAACACCAATTTTATTTAAGTTATTAGAAGAACAATTACCAGTGCGTGGTTTTGTGGTCATGATGCAAAAAGAAGTAGCTGATCGTTTAGCAGCTCGTCCAGGAACAAAGGATTATGGTTCATTATCAATTGCCATTCAATATTATACAGAACCTGAAACAGTGATGACGGTTCCGCGTACAGTATTTGTACCACAGCCAAATGTAGATTCAGCAGTTATTCGTTTATTAAGACGTCCAAAGCCACTTGTAGAGGTAAAGGATGAAGCATTCTTCTTTGAGGTGGTGAGAGCTAGCTTTGCACAGCGACGTAAAACATTAATGAATAACTTATCTAATAACTTAAATGGTTTTCCAAAGGATAAAATATTACTTGAGCGTATATTAGCAGAAGTTGAAATTGATCCGAAACGAAGAGGAGAAACATTATCAATTGAAGAGTTTGCAAAGCTAAGTAACGCTTTATTTTCATATAAAATGTAAAAGGTAGCTCGTTCTGAGCTGCCTTTTTTGTCACCCTTTTTTCTATAAGTTCATAGGCTACAAAAGAACGTAGTGAGTTATATGTCCCTACGGGTTTGGAGGTAGAAGAATGGCTGTACACGTTGGAGATTTAGTGGAGAGAAAGTCTTATCAGCGCGACCTTCTTTTTCGAGTAACAGAAATAAAAGATACGATAGCAATTTTATTTGGGGAAGAATTTCGGCTCGTAGCAGATGCACCAATAGAAGATTTAGTTCTTGTTGATCAACGGGATTATACGAAAAGGGTAAAGCAGGAACGAGAAACAATGGAAAAGACATATCGTTTATTTCAGCAAGATTACGTATTAATGAGGCAACGTCATGAATATCAATCAACAGGTGGTTATACAAATGAAGTAAATTACTTTCAAATGCCAGGCAAAGTGCTTCACCTTGATGGGGATCCTTTATATTTAAGAAAATGTTTAGATTTATATACGAAAATCGGTGTGCCAGTACAGGGTATTCATTGTAAGGAAACAGAGATGCACGAGAAGGTTCTAGATTTAATTGAACAGGTTCGTCCTGATATCTTAGTGATTACTGGGCATGATGCCTATACAAAGTCAAAAGGGGAAATGGGAGATTTAGCAGCTTATCGTCATTCTAAGCACTTTGTACAGGCTGTACGTACAGTACGAAAGAAGTACCCCTCATTAGATCATCCTGTTATTTTTGCTGGGGCGTGTCAATCGCACTTTGAAGCTCTTATTCGAGCCGGGGCCAATTTTGCAAGTTCGCCGTCTCGTATTAATATTCATGCGTTAGATCCGGTATATGTTGTAGCAAAAGTGAGCTTTACTTCTTTTATGGAACGGGTCAATGTATGGGATGTCATACGCAATACAGTAACTGGTGAGAAGGGGCTTGGCGGAATTGAAACGAAAGGGATTTTGCGAACAGGATTGCCTTTTCAATATTATGACGAGTGAGCAAGGTAAGCATTTGCCTTGCTTTTCATATGCTTACTTTTGGAAATTTGGATAAAAAAGTATAAGAACGTACAGACTATACATATATGATTTATATTTTTATACTTTCCATCCCAATTACAGCGAGGTGTAGCACGATATGTCGAAACGTTTAGACGAAATCAAAAGTGCACTGGACCATCATCTTGGTCAGAGGCTTATGCTAAAAGCGAATAGTGGACGAAGAAAAACGACAGAACGATCTGGTGTGTTAGCAGAAACATACCGTTCTGTTTTTGTAGTTCAACTTGACCAACAAGAAGATACATTTCAGCGTGTTTCTTACAGTTATGCAGACGTATTAACAGAAACGGTTGAGCTTACGTTTTATGATGCACAAGATAATGAAGTCATGTTAGGGGAACAATCTGTTTAAAAATGGTCTTTGTTTGATTACATATATTTTCCGGAATTGAAGAAAGTGGTAGTGTCACATACTAAATGTACCGTAGCTATAAAGGGGGGCTTGCATTGAGTAGACGAAGAGGAGTCATGTCAAATCAATTTAAAGAAGAGCTTGCGAAAGAGCTTGGATTTTATGATGTTGTGCAAAAAGAAGGATGGGGCGGAATTCGTGCGAAAGATGCTGGTAACATGGTCAAGCGTGCAATTGAAATTGCAGAGCAGCAATTGATGAAACAAAACCAGTAACGGTAAGATACTTCTATGCTACGGTGGCCGAGGAGATGCTCCTCGGCTTTTTGCACGCGAAAAAGTGGTATAAGTAGTTTCATTCTTGATGCTTTTCGTTATAATTAGGGAAGTGTCATCGTTCTACTATAAATTTATGGTAAAATAAACGATAAAAGATTGAGTACATAGAGTAGGTGAATAGATTGAAGCTACTAGTTAAAGCACCAGCAAAAATTAATTTGTCGTTAGATGTACTAGGAAAAAGGCCGGACGGTTATCATGAAGTTAAAATGATTATGACAACAATTGATTTAGCAGATCGATTAGAACTAACAGATTTATCTGAAGACCGGATTGAAATCGTATCTCATAATCGTTATGTCCCAGACGACCAAAGAAATTTAGCTTATCAAGCGGCAAAGCTGTTAAAGGAACGCTTTCAAGTAACAAGAGGAGTATCCATTGCAATTGAAAAAACAATTCCAGTTGCAGCGGGACTAGCAGGTGGAAGCAGCGATGCGGCTGCAGCATTACGAGGTTTGAATAAATTATGGAATCTTGGACTTACAATTGATGAACTTGCAGAATTAGGTGCCGAAATTGGATCAGATGTATCATTTTGTGTATATGGTGGAACTGCGATTGCGACAGGCCGTGGAGAGAAAATTGAACATATTAAGACACCACCTTCTTTCTGGGTTATTTTAGCAAAGCCACATATTGGTGTATCAACAGCGGATGTATATGGAAATTTACGATTAGATCGTGTAACGCACCCAAATGTAGATCGTATGGTGGAAGTGATTCAAAATGGTGACTACGAAGGAATTTGTCGTACAGTTGGTAATGTGTTAGAAGATGTAACATTTTCAATGCATCCTGAAGTTGCGCATATTAAAGCACAGATGAAACGTTTTGGTGCAGATGCAGTTTTAATGAGTGGTAGTGGGCCAACAGTTTTTGGTCTAGTTCGTCATGATTCACGCATGCACCGTATTTATAACGGATTAAAAGGATTTTGTGATCAAGTATATGCAGTACGTTTATTAGGGGAGCGAGAAAGTCTTGAATAAAGACGTATAATAAGTTATGATTTGTTTAAAATATTCGTAATTTGAGGTGAGAGCGTGAAAATCAGACGAAGTACAAGGTTGGTCGATATGACTTATTATTTGCTTCAAAACCCTCGTCAGTTAGTTTCTCTCACTTTTTTTGCTGAACGGTATCAATCTGCTAAATCTTCTATTAGTGAAGATTTAGTCATTATTAAACAAACGTTTGAACAACAAGGAGTCGGCACATTACAAACGGTACCAGGTGCAGCAGGAGGAGTGAAATATATTCCATATATAAGCCAGGAGGAAGCGACGCAAATTATTAATGAGCTTTGCAAATTATTTGAGAATCCTGATCGTATTCTTCCAGGCGGTTATTTATATATGACGGACCTTTTAAGTAACCCGCGCTACATTAATGGTGCAGGGCGACTCTTTGCTTCTGTATTTGCGAGACAGCCAATTGATGCTGTTATGACAGTTGCAACGAAAGGGATTCCTTTGGCATATGCAGTAGCCAATTATTTAGATGTCCCGGTTGTGATTGCTAGAAAAGATAATAAAGTAACAGAAGGCCCAACAGTAAGTATTAATTATGTATCAGGTTCTTCTAAGCGTATTCAAACGATGACATTAGCAAAGCGCAGCCTTCCAGAAGGTGCAAATGTATTAATCATCGATGATTTTATGAAAGCTGGCGGAACTGTGCAAGGTATGATGAGTATGCTTGAGGAATTTAATGCAAATGTAGTGGGTATTGGTGTTTTAGTGGAATCAAGTGATATTGAGGAAAGACTTGTTGATGACTTTGTTTCGTTAATTCGCTTGTCTGAAGTAGATGTGAAAGAAAAGACGATCCAAGTGGAAAAAGGAAATTACTCTTTAAGTCCGTTTGCTGACGTGATTGTAGAAACTGAGTGAGGTAAAGTGAAACTTTTATCCCGCTATTCGCGGGCAGTAAGACCCCCATCTCAAAATTCAGAGAAAATTGAAGAAGATAGGTGGGGAATAACTGCCCGTAAAAGCCCGATTGGTTCAACTAACCATCAGTGGGGTTTTTAGCCCTCACTGATGAAAAGCTCTTACCAATCGGGTTGCGAATAGCGGATAAACAATCTTCTCAATAAATTGATTTAAAGAAGATGCTATTCGCTAGAGTAGGGAAAAGATAAAGCAACTGCTTTATCTTTTTTTATAAAGTGAAACTATTATCCCGCATTAACGGGCAGTAAGACTCCCACCTCAAGATTTGGAGAAAAGCAAAGAAGATAGGTGGGAAATAACTGCCCGTAAAAGCCCGATTGGTTCAACTAACCTTTTGTGAGGAAAAACGTTTCACAAAAGGAAGTTTCACTTTATCAATGAGGATAGTTCATTCTTATTGATAATAGGCTCTCACCTAATTTTTTTTATTTTGGGGATTCTTGATCGAGTGTAATAGATAGGTTTTAGTAGACGGTAGGCTCCTAATTCTGGGGGGCTTACCGCCTGCTAAAACTGCATTTTCCCTGTTGGGATTAGTTTGCGAAAGTGGGATAAAAAATATTAAAGGGTGAAAAACGATGAAAGTAGTTCAAACAAATGAAGCACCACAGGCAATCGGCCCATATTCACAAGGTATGATTGTAAATAATATGTTTTACAGTTCTGGACAAATTCCTTTAACGGTAGCTGGTGAGCTTTTGACTGGAGATGTAAAGGAACAAACAGAGCAAGTGTTTCGAAATTTACAGGCAGTATTAACAGAAGCTGGAGCGTCGTTTGAAACAGTTGTAAAAACAACTGTATTTTTAAAAGATATGAATGATTTTGATGCGGTAAATGAAGTATATAGTACATATTTTTCTGTACATAAACCGGCTCGTTCTTGTGTACAAGTAGCAAAATTACCGAAAGATGTATCGGTTGAAATTGAAGTCATTGCCCTTGTGAAGTAAGAATTTGTAAGCGATAACGTCTGTTTATTTTTATATTCAATTGAAATAAAAATTTTTATCTTAAAAATTTTTAAAAAATTGGAGGAAAAATAGAAAATTTGTGGAATTTATAGAAATATATCGCTTATTTAGAAAAAGGGTGGTGAACACAAGATGGAAGTGACTGACGTAAGATTACGCCGCGTAAACACAGAAGGCCGCATGAGAGCGATTGCTTCTATTACACTAGATCATGAGTTTGTTGTTCATGATATTCGTGTAATTGATGGCAATAATGGATTATTTGTAGCAATGCCAAGTAAACGTACTCCTGATGGAGAGTTCCGTGATATTGCTCATCCGATTAATTCTAATACTCGTTCTAAAATTCAAGATGCGGTTTTAACTGAGTATCACCGTTTAGGCGAGTTAGAAGAAGTTGAGTTTGAAGAAGCTGGAGCTTCGTAAAATTCGAATAAGGAGAGCTCTATAATAAGAGCTCTATAATTTTGGCAAACTCCTGTAAGTGTTTACAGGAGTTTGTTTTTGTTTAGCCCGCTATTCGCGGGCAGTAAGACTCCCACTGATGGAATCTTCACTTTATATACTATCTTCCTCAATCTCCCCTTAAAAAGAAATAGTATAGCTTATTTCATAAAAAAAGATACTAAATACTAAAACATTACATAAAAGTTATGGTAAAATTTAATAGTTATGCAGTGTTTCTTGAAATATATAATTATTTAAGATAATATCTTTAATGGATAAATAGGTTGCGATGGAGGGTCTATATGTCAAAAAGATTTGCAGTGATTCTTGCTGCAGGAAAAGGTACGCGTATGAGGTCAAGTCTATACAAAGTGCTTCATCCTGTATGTGGGAAACCGATGGTACAGCATGTAGTTGATCAAGTCTCTCAGCTAGAAGTGCAGAAGCTTGTTACGGTTGTTGGACACGGCGCTGAAAAGGTACAAGATCAATTAGGAAGTGCAAGTGAGTTTGCATTGCAAACAGAGCAGCTAGGAACAGCACATGCCGTTATGCAAGCAGCTGATGCACTGGGTAATGAAGAAGGAACAACATTAGTAATTTGTGGTGATACGCCTCTTATTACAGCGGAAACAATGGAAGCTCTGTTAAAACAGCATCAAGAAGCAGGTGCAAAGGCAACGGTACTAACAGCCTGCATTGAGGAACCTGCTGGTTATGGACGAATTGTTCGTAATGAAAATGGTCACGTTGAAAAAATTGTCGAACATAAAGATGCAAACGAAGAAGAGCGAACTATTAAAGAAATTAATACAGGTACGTATTGTTTTGATAATAAAGCGCTATTTGCTTCTCTTTCTAAAGTTTCTAATGAAAATGTGCAAGGGGAATATTACCTTCCAGATGTAATTGAGATTTTGAAAAATGAAGGTCATATTGTATCTGCCTATCAAACGGAGCATTTTGATGAAACGTTAGGAGTTAACGACAGAGTCGCTCTATCGCAAGCGGAAGACATTATGAAAAAACGTATTAACCGTAAACACATGGTGAATGGTGTTACAATTATTGATCCGAACAACACGTATATTTCTGTCGATGCAAAAATCGGTAATGATACGGTTATTTATCCGGGGACAATTATTGAAGGTTATACTGTTATTGGGTCAAATTGTGAAGTTGGACCGCATACAGTAATCCGTGATAGTGAAGTGGGGGATAATACAACAATTCGCCAATCTACAGTTCATGATAGTAAGATTGGTATTGATGTTGCAATTGGGCCGTTCGCTCATATCCGCCCGCAATCTGTTATTGGTAATGAAGTACGTGTTGGAAACTTCGTGGAAATTAAAAAGACTGTTTTTGGTAATAGAAGTAAAGCTTCACACTTAAGTTATATCGGGGATGCACAAGTTGGAGAAGACGTGAATCTTGGGTGTGGTTCAATTACAGTGAACTACGATGGCAAGAATAAATTTAAAACGGTTATCGGAGATGGCGTATTTATTGGTTGTAATTCAAACCTTGTTGCTCCTGTAACAGTTGAGGATGGTGCTTATGTTGCGGCAGGCTCTACAATTACAGAGCATGTTCCATCAAAAGCATTATCAATTGCACGTGCACGTCAAGTTAACAAAGAAGACTATGTTGATCAATTGCTGAACAAGAAAAAATCATAATGCGGAGGGTTAATCTAGATGTCGAATCAATATCTAAATTCTAATTTGAAAGTGTTTTCTTTAAACTCTAACAAGGCGCTCGCTGAGCAAATTGCAAAGCACATTGGAGTAGAATTAGGAAAATGTTCTGTTGCACGTTTTAGTGATGGAGAAATTCAAATTAACATTGAAGAAAGTATTCGTGGTTGCGATGTATTTATCATCCAATCTACAAGTTTCCCAGTAAACGAGCATATTATGGAATTGCTTATTATGATTGATGCGTTAAAACGTGCATCTGCGAAAACAATTAACATTGTTATTCCTTATTATGGCTATGCGCGTCAAGATCGTAAAGCGCGTTCTCGTGAGCCGATTACAGCGAAGCTTGTTGCAAACTTACTTGAAACAGCGGGTGCTACTCGTGTAATTACTCTAGATTTACATGCTCCACAAATTCAAGGATTCTTTGATATTCCAATCGACCATTTAATGGGTGTACCTATTCTTTCTGATTACTTTGAGAAGAAGGGTCTTAAGGATATCGTAATCGTATCTCCTGACCACGGCGGTGTAACGCGCGCGAGAAAAATGGCAGATCGTTTAAAAGCACCAATCGCTATTATCGATAAACGCCGTCCGCGTCCAAACGTAGCAGAAGTAATGAATATCGTAGGTAATATCGAAGGTAAAACAGCAATTTTAATTGATGACATCATTGATACAGCTGGTACAATTACATTAGCAGCAAACGCTCTTGTAGAGAACGGTGCTTCTGAAGTATATGCTTGCTGTACACACCCAGTTTTATCTGGTCCAGCAATTGAACGTATTCAAAATTCAAACATTAAAGAGTTAGTTGTAACAAACTCTATCGTATTACCAGAAGAGAAGAAAATTGATAAAGTACAAGAACTTTCTGTTGCTCCATTAATTGGAGAAGCAATTATTCGTGTTTACGAAGAAGAATCTGTAAGTGTACTATTTAATTAATTGGATAGAATGAGACGTAACCAATTTTGGTTACGTCTTTTCGTATCGAAAAAAGAAAGTGGTGTTACAATGAAATTAATAGTAGGACTTGGTAACCCCGGGAGAGAATATGAATTAACAAGGCATAACATTGGGTTCATGGCTATCAATGAATTGTCTAAACGTTGGAATATACCGTTAAATGAACAGAAATTTAAAGGATTATTTGGTGCGGGTTTTGTGAATGGAGAAAAAGTTATTTTATTAAAGCCCCTTACATATATGAATTTATCTGGAGAAAGTATTCGTCCACTTATGGATTACTATAAAATTGATATTGAAGATTTTGTAGTGATGTACGATGATTTAGATATTCCGGTTGGGAAATTACGTCTTCGTATGAAAGGTAGCGCTGGTGGTCATAATGGTGTAAAATCAACGATTGCACATTTAGGGACACAGGAATTTCAACGTATTCGTATGGGGATTGATCGTCCTAAAAATGGGATGAAGGTAGTCGATTATGTGTTAGGTCGTTTTACAGTAGATGAGATGCCAGAGGTAGAGCGAGCAATTGAAAAAAGTGCAGATGCATGCGAAGAATGGCTGAAAGCTCCATTTTTACAAGTTATGAATACTTTTAATAATTAACATTTTGGAAATGGAATATTTTCTTATACTTATATCCATAATAGTAATAATTGTACGGCTAGGAGGAATTTATGGACGGACATTATCACTGCAGACATTGTGGATGTAAGATAGGTAGTATTACGGCGGAAAAGGTATATGGCTTTGTATTGGGTCAACTAACAGAGCAAGAGCGATTAGAAATGATTCATTTTGATGAAAACGGAAATATATATATAAAAACAATTTGTGAATCGTGTCAAAAAACGCTCGCATCCTATCCTGAGTACTATGAATATGAATTGTTCTTACAATAAAGTGAAACTTCCATCAGTGGGGGAGTTCTTCATCCCCCCTGCTGATGGAAAGCCCGCCCAATCGGGCGCATGCCAGCAGTTAACACCCACCTGTCTTCTTCGCTTCTTTCTGAATCTTGAGGTGGGGGATCTTACTGCCTGTTAATGCGGGATAAAAATGAAATTTCTATCAGAGTATGTTTTCCCACTGATAGTTAGTTGAACGATTATAGGTAAACTTCTATCCTCCTTTTTTCTAAATATGGAGATGGAAGGCTTATTGCTTATAGAGGATGGGATGCAATGTTTTCGCTTTGGCTTGTCCAAAGCATTTTTCTGTTTTCTTTTTGCGAAATATTTGCATAAAATATAGTAGCTTGCTCTTTATGTTGAGAGGAGTTTTGAAAAATGATAGGTTTACTAGAGCAGTTTTACGAAAATAAAGAAATAGGATCGATTATAGATGGATTACAAGAAGGATTAAAAGAACAGCTGATCTCGGGTATGGCAACGTCTTCCCGTTCATTGTTAATGGCTAGTTTATATAAAAAAACACAGCAGTCACAGCTTGTCATAACACATAATTTATACCAAGCGCAAAAAGTATATGAAGATTTAGTTTCATTAATTGGAGAGCAGAATGTTTGGTTATATCCTGTAAATGAATCGATTGCATCAGAAATTGGTGTTGCAAGTCCAGAACTGAAGGCGCAGCGCATTGAAGTATTGAACCGCTTAGCAGCTGGGGAAAAGGGGATTATTGTGGCCCCTGTTGCAGGTTTGCGTCGTTTTCTACCAACAAAAGAGATGTGGAAGAAACAGCAAATTGAATTAAATATGGGGCAAGAAATTGATCTTGATGAATTGCTTCGTGTGTTAACGACCATGGGATATGAACGTAAATCTATGGTAGAGGCACCTGGAGAATTTAGTGTTCGCGGTGGGATATTAGATATCTATCCATTAACGGAAGAACTGCCAATTCGTATTGAGTTTTTTGATACAGAAGTAGATTCTATTCGTTCCTTTACTGTAGAAGAGCAGCGTTCGCAAGAGAAGATAGAGAGCGTATCATTTGGCCCTGCTACGGAATTTGTATTTTCTAAAGAAGAACTCGCACTTGGTGTGCAGAAGTTAGAATCAAGCTTAGCTAATACATTAAAAAAAGTATCCGATGAGAAATTAAAAACGACGATATTAGAAACAGTAACATATGAGCTAGAATTACTGAAAAATGGACAGACTATCGAGCAGATGTTTAAATATTTATCTTTATTTTATAATGAACCTGCTAGTCTAATAGAATATTTACCGGAAAATGGTGTTGTTATTCTAGATGAGGTTTCTCGAATTCAAGAAACAGCAGATCATTTAGAAACAGAAGAAGCAGAATGGTATATATCGCTTCTTGGGGAAGGTGCAATTGTTCAAGATTTATCTTTTTCTCATAATTTTGCACAATTTTTGCACCATAAAAAACGAAGTTTCTTATACTTAAATTTGTTTTTACGTCATATTCCGCATACGCATCCGCAAAATATTGTGAATTTAACATGTAAAACAATGCAAGACTTTCATGGTCAAATGAATTTATTAAAAACAGAAATTGATAGATGGACGAAAAGTCGTTTTACAACGGTCGTACTAGGCGCAAATGAAGAGCGGACGAAGAAATTGCAACATATTTTAAATGATTATGATATTGAAGCAGATATTATTGAGGGAACGGATGTATTGCTTCCGGGACGTGTTCAGATTGCTGTGGGTGACCTACATGCAGGTTTTGAAATGCCGATGCAAAAGCTTGCGATTATTACTGAAAAAGAATTATTTAATAAAAAGGTAAAAAAATCACAGCGTAAGCAAAAACTTTCAAATGCAGAGAGAATTAAAAGCTACTCTGAATTAAAAGTTGGTGATTATGTTGTTCATGTAAATCACGGTATTGGTAAATTTTTAGGAATTGAAACGCTAGAAATTAATGGTGTCCATAAAGATTATTTGCATATCAAATATCAAGGAAACGATAAATTATACGTCCCAATTGAGCAAATTGACCAAGTGCAGAAGTATGTAGGATCTGAAGGGAAAGATCCGAAAATCTACAAACTAGGCGGAAATGATTGGAAGAAAGTTAAGACAAAGGTAGAAAAATCTGTTCAAGATATTGCAGATGACTTAATTAAATTATATGCAGAGCGTGAGGCATCAAAAGGATATTCCTTTACTCCGGATACTTCTGAACAACAGGAATTTGAATCGTCTTTCCCTTATCAAGAAACAGAAGATCAGCTACGCTCAATTACAGAGATTAAAAAGGATATGGAGCGCGGTCGTCCGATGGATCGCCTACTTTGTGGTGACGTTGGATACGGAAAAACAGAAGTGGCAATTCGTGCTGCTTTTAAAGCAATTATGGATGAAAAACAAGTTGCGATTTTAGTACCAACGACAATTTTAGCGCAGCAACATTATGAAACAATTCGAGAGCGTTTTCAAGATTATCCAATTAATATTGGGCTATTAAGTCGCTTCCGTACGAGAAAACAGCAAAATGAAACGATTAAAGGATTAAAAGATGGTACCGTTGATATTGTTATCGGCACACATCGCCTTTTATCAAAAGATGTCATATATAAAGACTTAGGACTACTTATTATTGATGAAGAACAACGGTTTGGTGTGACACATAAAGAAAAAATTAAGCAACTAAAAGCCAATATCGATGTACTAACATTAACAGCAACGCCAATTCCACGTACACTTCATATGTCTATGTTAGGTGTTCGCGATTTATCTGTTATTGAAACACCGCCAGAAAATCGTTTCCCAGTGCAAACGTACGTTGTGGAATATAATCCGGCGTTAATGCGTGAGGCAATTGAACGTGAGCTTGCACGAGGTGGCCAAATATACTTTTTATATAATCGTGTTGAAGATATTGAGCGAAAAGCAGATGAAATTTCGATGCTTGTTCCTGATGCGCGGGTAACCTTTGCACATGGAAAGATGAATGAAGGTGAATTAGAATCTGTTATGCTTTCCTTCTTAGAGGGACAACATGATGTACTTGTAAGTACAACGATTATTGAAACAGGTGTTGATATTCCGAATGTAAATACATTAATCGTATTTGATGCAGATCGTATGGGATTATCGCAGTTGTATCAATTGCGTGGTCGAGTAGGACGCTCAAATCGCGTTGCCTATGCATATTTCACTTATAAACGCGATAAAGTGCTATCTGAAGTTGCAGAAAAACGTTTGCAAGCCATTAAGGAATTTACAGAGTTAGGGTCTGGATTTAAAATTGCAATGCGTGATTTATCCATTCGCGGGGCTGGTAATCTATTAGGTGCAGAGCAGCATGGCTTTATTGATTCTGTTGGTTTTGATTTATATTCACAAATGTTAAAAGATGCAATCGAGCAGCGTAGAGGTACGAACATGGAAGAGCAAGCGCTTGATATTGAAATTGACCTTGAAGTAGATGCATACTTACCAGATGCGTATATTTCCGATAGCAAACAAAAAATTATGATGTATAAGCAATTTAGGGGCGTTTCTACTATTGAGGATATTGAGGAATTACAAGAAGAGATGATTGATCGCTTCGGTGATTATCCGCAAGAAGTCGGATACTTACTGCAAATTGCAAATATTAAAGTGTTAGCAATGCAAGAGAAAATTGAATTAATTAAACAAACGAAACAAGAAGTTACGATGTTATTTTCTGAAAAGGCTAGTCAAAATATTGATGGCGGAAAATTATTTATGCTTGGCGGCAGTTTTGGACGTATGATTGGTCTTGGTATGGAAGGTTCTCGTTTGAAAATTGTGATGAACGTTCGTGAAATAGAAACATCGAAGTGGCTCACAATTGCCGAAAATTTACTAAAAGGCTTAAAAGATGTGAAAAAAGAAGAGATAAATGCCTAAATTAGGGTAAAAAATACAATTCGGCGTGTATAGAAGAACTAATGTGTAAAATACTATGCTTAATAGTTGGTGATTTTTACATGAACAGGTAAAATCACGACTTTTATCATCAGTAGAAAGTGAGGCAGCATTAGAATGAAAGCAACTGGAATTGTACGTCGAATTGATGATTTAGGAAGGGTTGTTATCCCGAAAGAAATTCGCAGAACTCTCCGTATTCGGGAAGGCGACCCGTTAGAAATTTTTGTTGATCGCGATGGAGAAGTAATTTTAAAGAAATATTCTCCGATTAGCGAATTAAGTGATTTTGCTAAAGAATATGCAGATGCTTTATATGATAGTTTAGGACATAACGTGCTTGTTTGCGACCGTGATTCAATTATTGCTGTCGCTGGCGTGTCAAAAAAAGAATACTTAAATAAAAGTGTTGGAGATCTAATTGAGAAAGCAATGGAAGAACGCAAATCAGTCGTAATGACAGATGAAAGCGAAATTTCCATTATCGATGGAGTAACGGAAAAGGTACAATCTTATACAATTGGTCCAATTATCGCAAATGGTGACCCGATTGGAGCTGTTATCATTTTTTCAAAAGAAGCCATCATTAGTGAGGTAGAACACAAAGCTGTTGATACAGCAGCAAGCTTCTTAGCAAAACAGATGGAGCAATAAAGTGACGTTCTTCTTACTCATGGTTAGCCCGCAAATTGGGCTCATGCAGGCGGTCGTGCTTTGCGATACACCTTAACATACCGCCTGTTGAAATGAAATTATATATTTGTGTAAAGGTAGCATTTTGCTACCTTTTTTATGTGATAGTATTCAAAGTCGAAGGCCGCTTTTTTCTTTGTGATATAATACGTAGGATGAGTATAGAAAAAAGGGAGATTGTATGGTCATGGAGACGAAGAAGTACCACGCTTTTTGGCGCGGAGCGATTATATTAACAATTGCGAGCTTTGTTACAAAAGTATTAAGCGCTTTTTACCGTATTCCATATCAAAATATAGCTGGTGATATTGGCTTTTACATTTATCAGCAAATTTACCCGTTTTACGGGTTTTGTTTAATTTTAGCGACATATGGTTTCCCGATCATTATTTCAAAAATGATTGCAGAGCGTTTAGAACGAGGAGAACGAAAAGAAGCAGAGTCCATTATATGTATTTCTTTTTGGTTTTTATTAGTTATCGGAAGCATTGGGTTTATTGTATTGTTTTTTGGGGCACATACAATTGCATCTTTAATGGGAGATGCTCATTTGGACAAGTTAATTCGTACGATTGCATTTTCTTTTTTATTAATGCCATTTCTTTCTGTAGCACGTGGTTATTTTCAAGGATTTGGAAATATGGTGCCGACAGCTGTATCGCAAGTAATAGAACAAACGATTCGTGTATCCATTATTGTATTTCTATCATTATTCCTTATAACAAAAGGATTCGATTTATATACGGTGGGAGCAGGCGCTATGTTTGGTTCTGTAGCAGGTGGCTTGATCGGTGTAATTGTATTATTTTTTTATTTGCGAAATGATTTTCGTGCTATTTTTTTGCGAAGTTTTAAGGTGATTCGCAATAAAAAGGTCATTATTCGTACATTGTTTTGGCAAGGAATTGCTATTTGTATTAGTAATTTAGTTTTAATTTTTATGCAAATGGCGGATTCTATTTCATTTTATAGTTTACTTGTTCAGAACGGAGAGCCGGTAGAAATAGCAAAAATGTTAAAAGGTATATACGATCGCGGTATTCCTCTTATGCAGCTCGGGACAGTCGTGACAACGTCGTTTTCCCTTTCTTTAATTCCGATGATTACAGCTGCAAAAGAGAGAGGAGATTATGTATTTATTCGCGAAAAAGTACAGCTAGCAATGAAAATTACATTTGTGATTGGACTTGCTGCATCGTTAGGACTTGCGAGTATCATTCGTCCGGCAAATATTATGCTATTTGAGAATAGCGCTGGTTCCGATGTGCTAGGGGTTTTATCTATCTCTATCTTGTTTAGTTCGCTCGCAATTACAACAGCATCTATTTTGCAAGGATTGGGACAAACGGTAAAGCCAGCTTTATTTGTTGTAATTGGTGCATGTGTGAAATTATTACTCAATTGTATACTCATGCCGCATTTTGGTGTAATCGGTGCAGCGATTGCAACTGTGGTTGCATTGATGTGCATTGCATTACTGAATAGCATATTGCTGATTCGAGTTGTTAACGAGTCGCTTATGCAAAGAAAGTCCATTGTAGGTGTGACAATTGGAGCTTTAAGTATGGTGTTAGTGCTTGCTGGATTTATGTATATGTTTGATTGGCTGGGGTTACAAGCCACCGATGAACATAGAGGTATCGCAATGATTCAAGCGCTGCTCGGTATCGGTGTCGGTGGCCTACTATATGTATTTCTTATTTTAAAGTTTCGTGTATTTACAGCGCAGGAACTTGGATCAGTTATGAAACATGAAAAAGTACAAACTTCGTTGAAGAAGAGTGGATAGAGGTGGATATTATGAAACGAACAATTACGATTTTAGGATTAGGGGCTGGTGAATTAGATCAGCTTACAATGGGCGTATATCGCAAAGTAAAAGAAGCGGCACATATGTATGTTCGAACAAAAGAGCATCCAGTTATAATGGAACTGGAGAAAGAAGGTGTATTATACACATCTTTTGATGCTGTATATGAAGCGTATGATACATTTGATGAAGTGTATGAAACAATTTCTAACACATTGATTGAAAAAGCTAAGGACACTGATATTTTATATGCAGTTCCAGGGCATCCGCTTGTGGCAGAGCGTACTGTACAACTTTTGCTGCAAAAAGGAGAAAAAGAGAATATTGATGTGCGTATCGAAGGTGGACAAAGCTTTTTAGATCCAATGTTTGCAAGTTTGAAAATCGACCCGATTGAAGGATTTCAGTTGATTGATGCAACGTCGTTCGAGCGAGGACAATTAGAACTTCGTCAGCACTTGATTTTCTGCCAAGTGTACGATGCATTTATAGCATCTGAAGTCAAACTAACGTTAATGGAAATGCTTCCAGATGATTATGAAGTATATATTGTAACCGCAGCTGGAACATCATTTGAACAAGTGAAAAAAGTGCCGCTTTATTTATTAGATCATGAGGCAGAACTTAACAATTTAACGAGTGTGTACGTGCCGCCTGTGTTAAATCGCCAATCGCTATACCAACAATTTGATGTATTGCGAAATATTATTGCAGAGTTGCGTGGACCAAATGGATGTCCGTGGGATAAAAAACAAACGCATCAATCGTTAAAGAAATATTTAATTGAAGAAGCATATGAAGTGTTAGAGGCTATTGATGAGGAAGATGATGATCATCTTGTTGAAGAGCTTGGTGATGTTCTCTTACAAGTTATGCTTCATGCACAAATTGGCGAAGATGAAGGTTGGTTCTCGATTGATGATGTAATTCGTACGTTGTCTGAAAAAATGGTGCGTCGTCATCCTCATGTATTCGGAGATGTTAGTGTAGAGACTGCTGCTGATGTTGTTGTGAATTGGGAAGAAATTAAGAAACAGGAAAAAGGAAGTATAAAAGAGTCTATTTTATCAGGCATTCCTAAAAGTTTACCTCAGCTAATGCGCGCTTATGAAATTCAAAAAGAAGCCGCAAAGGTTGGTTTTGATTGGGATGATGTCGAGCCAATGATGGAAAAAGTAGGAGAAGAATGGGAAGAATTTCAACGTGAAGTGACAGCTATGGATGAAGAGAAGATGTTAGCGGAATTTGGTGACTTAGTATTTGCATTTGTAAATATTGCCCGCTACTATAAAATCAATCCAGAAGAAGCGCTTCATAAAACAAATGAAAAATTTATGAGTCGTTTTTTATACATGGAAGCAAAGGTTGCTAGTATGGAGAAAGAAATGCAAGATCTTTCTTTAAAAGAGCTCGATGCACTATGGGAAGAGGCAAAACGAATAGAGAACGAATAAGGGGGAGTCGTCATGCGTTTAGATAAATTTCTAAAAGTATCTCGTCTTATCAAAAGAAGAACGTTAGCAAAAGAAGTTGCGGATCAAGGCCGCATTATGATTAATGGCCAGGCTGCAAAAGCCAGTTCAACTGTAAAGGTAGAAGACGAATTAACAATTCGTTTTGGCCAAAAAATTGTTACTGTGAAAATTAATGAACTAAAAGAAACGACCAAAAAAGAAGATGCTGCAAATTTATACACTGTTGTTCGTGAAGAGAAAGTTGAAGTAAAAGCAGAAGATAGCTTGTTCTAAATAATTTTGTCTCCTCATACATTGGTACTAGTATAAAGTTATGGGGGGATGGACGTGAACAAAGGCTATTCAATGTCGTCTTCTAATCAACAAAATGTTACTGTAGAACATGATGTCGTAATGAGAGGAAGACGCATTCTCGATATTACAGGAGTCAAGCAAGTAGAAAGTTTTGATAGCGAAGAATTTTTATTAGAAACAGTTATGGGATTTTTAACAATACGTGGTCAAAATCTGCAAATGAAAAACCTTGATGTTGAAAAAGGACTTGTATCCATTAAAGGAAAAATATATGAGATGGCTTACATTGATGAGCATCAAGGGGAGAAAGCTAAAGGATTCTTTAGCAAGTTGTTTAAATGAGCCTAACTATTCAATTATATACAATGCTTTCGATGATTGGAATGGGCGCTTCGCTTGGAGCAGCTTTAGATACGTATCATCGTTTTTTGAAGCGCGGAGAGCGAAAGCGTTGGCTTGTATTTATTTATGATATTTTATTTTGGATTGTCCAAGCTCTTTTTGTATTCTATGTGCTATTGCTTGTAAATGAAGCAGAGTTACGTATGTACGTATTTTTAGCATTGCTTTGTGGGTTTGCTGCATATCAAAGTTTGTTAAAGTCATTGTACATGAAAGTGTTAAATTTTCTGATTCACATTTTTGTTCAAACATTTTATTTTTGTGTTCGTGTTTTCCAATTATTTATTGTTAAGCCAATTACAATTTTGATTCATTTAATTATAGCGCTTGCTTTATTTTTATTCCGTCTTTTGGTTGGATTTGGAATGGGGTTGTGGCGATTTATTATAGCAATATTACGTTTAATATGGAAAAGTATTCTTATTCCTGTTCGATTTGTTTTTTTTGTTATATGGAAACTTCTCCCTAACCGTGTTAAAATTTTTATAAAGAGACAAGCAGGACTTTTAAAATATGTCAAGAAAATGAAGAAGCATATATTCCTAATTTGGGAACATATAAAAAAGAAGTTAGGGGGACCTCGGAAATGAGGGAACTAAGGCAAAGATATGTATCGGGACAGAATCCAATTTCCGCCAAAGAACATATAATACAATCGAACGAAAGTAAGAAGCGCTTGTATCGTCGATTAGCTTTATTTTTTGTGTTTGCTTTTGTAATTATTGTAAGTGTCAGTGTGACGTTTTATAAACAAAATAGTGCGATTAATGCTAAAGAAGCAAAAGTAAAAGAGCTAAAAAAAGAAATGGATACGTTAACGACGAAAGAGAAGAAGCTGAAAGATGAAGTCCAAAAGTTACATGACGAGGACTACGTTTTAGAGATTGCTAGAAGAGATTATTACTTCTCAAAGCCTGAAGAGATAATTTTTCCTATTTCTAAGTAGTGGGTGTTGTATTGACACTATATTTTAAGATTATATATAATGAAGTAAAATTTGACTTTTTAACCACTAAGGAGGAGCGTTTTTTTTATGTCAATCGAGGTAGGCAGCAAGTTACAGGGTAAAGTAACAGGTATTACGAATTTTGGGGCTTTTGTAGAGCTGCCAGAAGGATTAACAGGTCTTGTTCATATTAGTGAAGTTGCTGATAATTATGTAAAAGATATTAATGATCACTTAAAAGTAGGTGATCAAGTAGAAGTAAAAGTTATTAACGTTGAAAAAGACGGTAAAATTGGTTTATCTATTAAAAAAGCGAAAGAACGTGAAAGAACAGAAGGTGAGCAACGCGATAATCAACGCGATAATCAACGCGATAATCAACGTGCTGGACGTCCACAACGCAATCGCTCTTTTAACCGAGATAATCGCGGTGGCAATGATAACCGCAACCAAAAAGAAACATTTGAGCAAAAGATGGCTCGCTTTTTAAAAGACAGTGAAGACCGTTTAACTTCTTTAAAGCGTAATACGGAGTCAAAACGTGGCGGCCGTGGCGCTCGTCGCGGATAAAACTTGCTGTTTATTTTAAAATAAAGAGAAGCACCCAGAGTGTTCACTCAGGGTGCTTTTTTATGGTGAAAACAGCGTGTAGAAAAAAGAATAAAAAAATATTTAAAATACGTTGACTTTAAATGCTATTTAAGATATTATACTAATTGTCCGTTAAATACGACATGGCGGTGTAGCTCAGCTGGCTAGAGCGTACGGTTCATACCCGTGAGGTCGGGGGTTCGATCCCCTCCGCCGCTATATTTTTTAACGGCCCGTTGGTCAAGTGGTTAAGACACCGCCCTTTCACGGCGGTAACACGGGTTCGAATCCCGTACGGGTCATAGATGAAAAAGATCATGCAAATATGCATGATCTTTTTTTATTGAGAAATTGTGAATGTTATGCGTTTCTTCTACAAAAACAACTATTATTTTCTGAAAATTCAATCACTCGATGAGGTCTTTAAGTGTAAGCCTGTATATATATGGTGCTATTTTGTATAAAAAGTCGAACAATTATTGTACTACAAACTGTTATTTTGACAAAAATTCCGTAAAATGCCTTTTATAATTACAAGTAATAAAATATGCGGGTGGTGTTCAAAGTATGCCAAGAGCAGGAAGGAATACTGTCAGTTCGAATTCTAGTACGCTTGCTATAGGTCGTGGACAAATGACAGCTGTAAAGTGGACAAGCAAACTAAGAGTGAAGCTGGAACAAATTTTCTTTCGGTGGGGATTCGTGGTTGCGTTAGTTGGTTTTCTTTTAGGACGAGCATATATTTTAACGAACATTTTACCTTTTGCTTTGCCGTTTTTCGCTGCTGTATATGTGATGAAACGCGATAAAATGGCTCTTGCATTCCTCGCCTTAATGGCTGGTGCATTTTCAGTTTCATTAGAAAATCTATTCTTTGCCTTTGCATCTATATTTACATTCTTCATCTATAATATCTTCTTTAGTCGTTTTACAAGTAAGACGATTGGACTTGTACCGTTTCAAGTATTTATTTCTGCATTAACGGCTCATCTCATCGTTGTCTATTTCACGCAAGGCGCAATTGGTATGTATGATTTGTTGGTTAGTACAATTGAAGCAGGATTAAGCTTCGTACTAACGATGATTTTCTTGCAAAGTGTTCCACTTTTAATAGAGCGAAAAGGAAAACAACAATCATTAGAAACAGAAGAAATTGTTTGTTTAATTATATTGCTGGCATCTGTACTAACAGGTACAACGGATTGGTTCATTTATGATTTATCAGTTCAGCATATTTTTACGAGATATTTAGTATTAGTATTTGCCTTTGTAGCAGGAGCAGCAACAGGCTCTACAGTAGGTGTTGTAATGGGTTTAATTTTAAGTTTAGCGAATGCAGCGAGCTTATATCAATTGAGTTTATTGGCGTTTTCTGGGTTGTTAGGAGGGTTATTGAAAGAAGGAAGGCGAATAGGTGTAAGTTTAGGTTTGTTAATTGGCACAAGTTTAATTACGTTATACGTAGATAAACAAGCAAGTATTGTGACGACTTTGTTAGAATCAGGTGTAGCGATTGCTTTATTTTTATTGATGCCTAAATTCATCATTGAACGTCTTTCTAAGTATATGCCGGGAACACAGGAGCATTCTAATGACCAACAGCAATATTTGCGAAGAATGCGTGATGTAACGGCAAATAAAATTAATCAGTTTGCAAATGTGTTTGAAGCGTTATCTAATAGTTTTTCTGTATACGGATATGTAGGAGATGAGGATAAGGATACGGAGACGGATTTATTTTTAAGTACAATTACTGCCAAGACATGCCAAACATGCTTTAAGAAGGATCAATGTTGGGTTGTGAATTTTGATAAAACATACGATTATATGAGGCAACTTATGGATGAAACAGAGGAAGGTACATTGCAGCATAATCGTAAACTGCTTCGTGATTTTGAAAAATATTGTGTGAGGGGAGCAAAAGTAACAGGTTTAATAGAAGGTGAATTAGGGCATTTTTATGAAGGACAAAAGTTAAGGAAACAAATGCGAGATAATCGTAGAATTGTTGTGGAACAACTTATGGGTGTTTCGAAAGTAATGGCGGATTTTTCTAAAGAGATTCAAAAGGAAAGGGAGAATCATCAAGTACAAGAGGAACAAATTTTACAAGCATTTCGTGACTTCGGAGTAGAGGTTGAACACGTTGATATTTATTGTTTAGATCGAGGGAGCATTGACATTGAAATGCTGATTCCTGCTGCATGTAATCAGCATGGAGAGTGCGAAAAGCTTGTTGCTCCAATGTTGTCTGATATTTTACGAGAAACAGTTGTTGTGAAACATGAAGAACAATCGGCATATCCGAATGGTTACAGTACAGTATCATTTGGTTCAGCGAAAACATTTTCTGTAGATACAGGGCTTGCTACGGCGGCTAAAGGAGGAGGATTTGTATCTGGTGATTCCTATGCCATGATGGAATTAAGTGTAGGGAAATATGCGCTTGCTATTAGCGATGGGATGGGAAATGGAAAGCGTGCGCATATGGAAAGTAAAGAAACGGTTAAGTTACTGCAAAAGATATTGCAATCAGGTATTGATGAGGAAATTGCAATTAAATCGATTAATTCTATTCTTTCATTGCGAACGACAGAAGAAATGTTTACAACATTAGATTTAGCGATGATTGATTTACGTGATGCAAATGCTAAGTTTTTAAAGATTGGTTCTACTCCAAGTTTTATAAAACGTGGCAATCAGGTATTTCAAATAGAAGCAAGTAATTTACCGATGGGAATTATTGAAGATTTTGAAGTAGATGTTGTTGGTGAACAATTGAAATCCGGTGATATTTTAGTAATGATGAGTGATGGGATTTTTGAAGGTGCAAAACATGTAGAGAATCATGAAGTGTGGATGAAGCGGAAGATTAAAGAATTGGAAACGGAAGATCCACAAGAGATTGCTGATATTATTATGGAAGATGTAATTCGCACTGACAATGGATATATTAATGATGATATGACAATTGTGGTAGCGAAGATAAAAAAGAATATGCCGAAATGGGCGACAATTCCTATTGTTAGTAAACAAGCACAATAAAGTGAAACTTCTATTAATGAGGACTTTATCCTCGTTGATAGTTAGTTGAACCAATCGGGCGAATGCCAGTAGTGATCTCCTGCCTATCTTCCTTGATTTCTCATAATCTTGAGGTGGGAGTCTTATTGTCTGTTGGAGCAGGGCTCAGGAATATACCTGAGGCCTGTTTGTTATATATTCGCATGTTTAATTTTACTTATTTTCGAGTCTGAAGAAAAAATTTATATGTAAGATAAATTGTGAAATTTATACATCTTTGTTTTGCAGAAAGTCTGTAAAAGTTGTACCATTATATCAAGGTATGCTATCGTTTTAGCTCGATGAAAGGTGATTGCAGCATTGAAAGATGAATTTGTTAAAAAGGTAGATGCTTTTGTAGAAAGGCATGATTTGTTAGAGGCACATTCTACCGTTGTCGTAGGTGTATCAGGAGGGCCAGATTCTTTAGCGCTTTTCTTCTATTTGTTGGAGAAGCGTGAAGAGAAGCAGTTGCAAATTGTAGTCGCTCACGTTGATCATATGTTTCGCGGCGAGGAATCGCAGGAAGATTTACAATTTGTGAAACAGTTGTGTGACAATCTTAGTGTTACCTGTGAAACAACACAAATTGATGTGACGCGATATCAAAAACAAAATCGAATGAGTGCACAAGTTGCGGCAAGAGAATGTCGATATGCATTTTTGGAAAGAATAATGAGAAAGTATAATGCACAGTATTTAGCTCTTGGTCATCATGGTGATGATCAGGTTGAGACAATTTTAATGCGTCTTGTACGTGGAAGTACTCCGCAAGGTTATGCTGGAATTCTTGCAAAGCGCGCTTTCAATAAAGGTTTTTTGATTCGGCCTTTGCTGGCGGTAACGAAAGAAGAAATTCTTGATTATTGCAACAGAAAAGATGTTGAACCTCGCATTGACCCTAGTAATACAAAGGAAACGTATACACGGAATCGATTGCGAAAACACGTTCTTCCTCATTTAAAGCAGGAGAATCCAAATGTTCATGAACGTTTTCAAGCTTTTAGTACGTCTATGCAAGAGGATGAAGCATATTTGCAGGAATTAGCTTTTGAAAAAATGAATAAAGTAATTAAGAAAAAAGACGCAAAAAGAATGGTCTTATCAATTCCTGCATTTGAATCTATGCCTATACCTTTACAAAGGAGAGGGATTCAACTAATATTAAACTATCTTTATGAATATAAGATTCCATCTTCACTTTCTTCTGTACATATTGACAAGGTGATTGAGTTTTTCAAACGAACCCACCCTTCTGGTATGCTTCATTTTCCTAGCGGATTGGAGATTGTTCGTACATATGAAGAATGTAGTTTCCGATTTAGAGAAGAAAAAGCTACTTTTTCTCCTTGTGTGTTACAAGTGCCGGGAAAGGTAACATTAGTAAATGGTGATGAGCTCGAAGTGGAGATCAGCAATTGCGTGCCTATTATGGTGAATGATATGACGTTTATTGCAAAACATAATGAAATAGCATATCCACTTATTGTTCGTTCGAGAGAAAACGGGGATCGAATGTCGATACAAGGTATGAATGGCACGAAAAAGATAAAGTCCATTTTTATCGAGGCGAAAGTACCGAAGGAAAAAAGAGCAGACTGGCCAATTGTTTGTGATGCCAGCGGAAATATTATTTGGGTTCCATTGTTGAAAAGATCTGCATTTGCTATTTCGCAAGAAACAGTAGATAAGGATACATATATTATTATTCATTACAAAAGCAAGGAGTCTTCCAGGAGGATAGTCAAATGATGAATCAAGATATTGAAAAAGTATTAATTTCTGAAGAGCAAATACAAGACAAGGTAAGGGAATTAGGTGCAATTCTTGCAGAGGATTATAAAAATACAGTACCTCTTGCAATCGGTGTATTAAAAGGTGCAATGCCATTTATGGCAGATTTATTAAAGCGAACAGATACATATCTTGAAATGGATTTTATGGCTGTATCTAGCTACGGTCATTCTACTGTTTCAACTGGTGAAGTGAAAATTTTAAAGGATCTAGATACTTCTGTAGAAGGACGCGACATTTTAATCGTAGAAGATATTATCGACAGCGGTCTTACATTAAGCTACTTAGTAGATTTGTTTAAATATCGTAAAGCAAAATCTGTGAAGATTGTAACATTATTGGATAAGCCGTCTGGTCGAAAAGTTGATCTTCAAGCAGATTATGTTGGATTTACTGTTCCACATGAATTTGTTGTGGGATATGGATTAGACTATAAGGAACAATATCGTAACCTTCCTTATGTTGGTGTATTAAAACCGAGCGTATATTCAAATTAATAATATAAGCATTACAATTGGATAGGAAAGTTTTTCTATGGTACTATTTACTATTATAGTTTGTATGCTGTGAGAGGAGGTTAGGGATGAATCGGATCTTCCGTAATACCATCTTTTATTTACTAATATTTTTAGTGGTAATTGGTATTGTAAGTTACTTTAATGGTTCAACACAAAAAACGAAACCAATTAGCTACGATAAATTCATTACCAAACTTGAAAAGGGTGAAGTTCGTAATGTGCAACTTCAACCAAAAAATGGTGTATTTGAAGTAAAAGGACAATTAAGTACAGATAGTCAAGAACAACAATTTGTAACTTATGCACCTAACACTGAAGAATTACAAAAGAAAATCAATGACAAAGCGCCAGGTACAGAAGTGAAATATCAACCAGCAGAAGAAACAAGTGCTTGGGTAACATTCTTCACTTCCATCATTCCTTTTGTAATTATCTTCATTCTATTCTTCTTCCTACTTAACCAAGCACAAGGTGGCGGTAGCCGTGTTATGAACTTTGGTAAAAGTAAGGCGAAGTTATACAATGATGATAAGAAAAAAGTCCGTTTTAGAGATGTAGCTGGAGCGGATGAAGAGAAGCAAGAGCTTGTTGAGGTTGTAGAGTTCTTAAAAGACCCTCGTAAGTTTGCGGAGGTTGGTGCTCGTATTCCGAAGGGTGTTTTATTAGTTGGGCCTCCAGGGACAGGTAAAACATTGCTCGCGCGTGCTGTTGCAGGTGAAGCTGGTGTTCCATTCTTCTCTATTAGTGGTTCTGATTTCGTAGAGATGTTCGTCGGTGTCGGTGCTTCTCGTGTGCGTGACTTATTTGAAAATGCAAAGAAAAACGCACCTTGTATCATTTTCATTGATGAAATTGATGCGGTAGGTCGTCAACGTGGAGCAGGTCTTGGTGGTGGTCACGATGAGCGTGAGCAAACATTAAACCAACTGCTTGTAGAAATGGATGGTTTCGGAGCAAATGAAGGTATTATTATCATTGCTGCAACAAACCGACCTGATATTCTTGACCCAGCGTTATTACGCCCAGGACGCTTTGACCGTCAAATTACGGTAGATCGTCCAGATGTAAACGGTCGCGAAGCGGTGCTTAAAGTACATGCCCGCAACAAACCGCTTGATGAAAATATTAACTTACGTGCTATAGCAACGCGTACACCAGGTTTCTCTGGTGCTGATCTTGAAAACTTATTAAACGAAGCAGCTCTTGTAGCAGCACGACAAGATAAGAAGAAGATCGATATGAGTGACATTGATGAAGCAACTGACCGCGTTATTGCAGGTCCAGCTAAGAAAAGTCGTGTTATCTCTGAGAAAGAACGCAATATTGTTGCATTCCATGAAGCAGGACATACTGTAATTGGTGTAGTACTTGACGAAGCAGATATCGTTCATAAAGTAACAATTGTGCCACGTGGTCAAGCTGGTGGATATGCAGTAATGCTTCCGAAAGAAGATCGTTACTTCATGACAAAACCAGAATTGATGGATAAAATTACTGGTCTACTTGGTGGACGAGTGGCTGAGGAAATTGTATTTGGAGAAGTAAGTACAGGCGCTCATAATGACTTCCAACGTGCGACAGGAATAGCTAGACGCATGGTAACAGAGTTCGGTATGAGTGATAAGCTTGGACCAATGCAATTTGGTAGCTCACAGGGTGGTCAAGTATTCTTAGGAAGAGACTTCCATTCTGAACAAAACTACAGTGATGCAATTGCGCATGAAATTGATATGGAAATGCAAAGCATTATGAAAGAATGTTATGCTCGTGCAAAACAAATTCTTACTGAAAACCGTGATAAGCTTGATATTATCGCAAAAACGTTACTTGAAGTGGAAACGTTAGATGCAGAGCAAATCAACCATTTATGTGAACACGGTACATTACCGGAGCGTAAAACATCTTCTGAAAGTGATGTAAAAGTGAACATCTCAATGAAAAAGGAAGATGAAGTGCCAGAAGATAAAGAAGAACCGAAGGAGTGACAATCGTCACTCCTTTTTTTTCTTTGCGATGTAACTGGACTTAAACATTGAAAAAGGGAAATGGATTTTTGTAAAATGGTGAGGATAGGGAAGCTGAGCATGTGTATAAATATGGTATGATGAGGTTATAAAGTGAAACTTCTATCAGTGGAAGGTTCTTCATCTCTGGCTGATGGTTAGTGGAACTAATCGGGCTCTTACGGGCAGTTCCCCCATCTATCTTCTTCGCTTTTCTAAATTTTGAGGTGTGGATCTTACTGCCTGAAAGTAGAAGGATAAGTTCTGTACATATTGCACAAATATACATTAAATAAGATAAGTGGTGAGAATATGATTTTCGTATTGGATGTAGGGAATACAAATGCAGTACTTGGTGTGTTTGAAAATGGTAAGCTTCTTCAACATTGGCGTATGGAAACAGATCGTCATAAAACGGAAGATGAATATGGGATGCTTGTGAAACAATTACTTGAACACGAAGGAATTACTTTTCATGATATAAAAGGAATTATTATTTCTTCTGTTGTACCGCCTATTATGTTTGCTTTAGAGCGTATGTGTGAGAAGTATTTTAAAATTAAGCCTCTTGTAGTGGGGCCTGGTATTAAAACAGGTTTAAATATTAAATATGAAAATCCGCGCGAAGTAGGGGCTGACCGCATTGTAAATGCGGTAGCTGGTATTCAAATGTATGGAAGTCCGCTTATTATAGTCGACTTTGGAACGGCGACAACATATTGTTATATTGACGAACATAAACAATATATGGGTGGTGTCATTACACCAGGTATTATGATTTCAGCTGAAGCTTTATATAATAGAGCAGCGAAACTACCGCGTATTGAAATTACAAGACCAAGTAGTATCATTGGGAAGAATACAGTAAGTGCAATGCAAGCTGGTATTTTATATGGTTATGTTGGACAAGTAGAAGGTATTGTAAAGCGAATGAAAGAGGAAGCTAAACAAGAACCGACTGTTATCGCGACAGGTGGATTAGCAAAATTGATTGCAGAGGAATCGAATGTTATTGATATTGTCGATCCGTTTTTAACACTTAAAGGTCTATATATGTTATATGAGCGTAATGCAAATTTACAACACGAGAAAGGTGAATAAATGCGAATGAAAGATTATTTAGTAAAGGCGCTAGCGTTTAATGGAGAAGTTCGTGCTTATAGTGTGCACACAACAAATACGGTGAGTGAAGCGCAAAGACGTCACGATACATGGAGAACCGCTTCTGCGGCACTTGGTCGTTCTTTAACGGCAGGTACAATGATGGGTGCAATGCTTAAAGGTGATCAGAAACTTACGATTAAAGTAGAGGGTAATGGTCCTGTTGGTCCGATTTTAGTAGACGCACATGCGAATGGAGATGTACGTGGTTATGTAACGAATCCGCATGTTGATTTTGAAGCGACGGAGCAAGGGAAACTGCGTGTATACCAAGCTGTAGGAACAGAGGGTTTTTTAACGGTTATTAAAGATATTGGTATGCGTGAACCATTTATTGGTCAAGTTCCGCTTGTTTCTGGTGAATTAGGAGAAGATTTCACGTATTATTTTGCTGTTTCTGAACAAACGCCTTCCTCTGTTGGTGTTGGAGTTCTTGTTAATGGCGATGATAGTATTTCAGCTGCAGGTGGATTTATTTTACAAATCATGCCTGGTGCGCAAGAAGAGACAATTACAGCTCTTGAAGAGCGTCTGCAAAAAATTCCGCCTGTTTCTAAGCTTGTTGAACAAGGTTTAACCCCAGAAGAGTTGCTATACGAGCTATTAGGCAAAGATAATGTGAAGATTTTAGAGACAATGGATGTACAATTTAACTGTACATGTTCTCGTGAGCGTATTGAAGGCGTATTAATGAGTTTAGGAAAAACAGAATTAACGCAAGTGCGTGATGAAGAAGAAGAGACAGAAGTACATTGTCATTTTTGTAACGAACGATACAAGTTCTCTAAAGAAGATATAACAAACTTAATAGAAAGTTTGTAAGGGAGAAAAGGGTTATTTGTCTATTTAAAATCATCTAAATAGATTGACAAATAACCTTTTCTTTGACAATATGTATATAAATCCAATAAAAATACTTGGTGTTGGGAGTGACGGAGATGCGAGTGGCACAATCAGTTTCAGATTTAATCGGAAAAACGCCAATTGTTAAATTGAACCGCATCGTAGAAGAAGGCAGTGCAGATATTTATTTAAAACTAGAGTTCATGAATCCTGGAAGCAGTGTAAAAGATCGAATTGCATTAGCGATGATTGAAGATGCTGAGAAAAAAGGACTATTAAAAGAAGGCGATACAATTATTGAACCTACAAGTGGAAACACTGGGATTGGTTTAGCGATGGTAGCGGCGGCCAAAGGATATAAGGCAATTCTGGTTATGCCGGAAACGATGAGTGTTGAACGCCGTAATTTATTGCGTGCTTATGGAGCAGAATTAGTGTTAACGCCAGGATCAGAAGGAATGGGCGGTGCAATTCGCAAGGCAACAGAGTTATCAAAAGAACATGGCTACTTTATACCTCAACAGTTTCAAAACGATGCAAATCCAGAGATCCATCGTTTAACTACAGGTCCGGAAATTGTGGAACAGATGGGTGATCAATTAGATGCATTCATTTCAGGAGTTGGTACAGGCGGAACGATTACGGGTGCTGGTGAAGTGTTAAAAGAGAAGTATAAAGACATCAAAGTTTATGCAGTAGAACCTGCTGATTCCCCGGTACTATCAGGTGGAAAACCGGGTCCTCATAAAATTCAAGGAATTGGTGCTGGATTTGTTCCTGGAACGTTAGATACAGATGTGTATGATGAAGTGATTCAGGTAAAAACAGAACAATCATTTGAATATGCAAGAAGAGTAGCTCGTGAAGAAGGTATTTTAGTGGGTATCTCTTCTGGAGCAGCTATCTATGCAGCGACAGAAGTTGCGAAAAAACTTGGAAAAGGAAAGAAAGTACTTGTTATCATTCCAAGTAATGGTGAGCGTTACTTAAGTACGCCACTTTATCAATTTGAATCATAAGCTTAATGTATGAAAAGCATCCCTCGAAAAAGGGATGCTTTTCTTTTTTCGTTTGAAAATAGGAAAAGAGTGAATGACTAGAAAACTTCATGTAAAATAAGTATTAGTTAAACTAAATGGGCTTTTACGGACAGTTATCCCCCGCCTATCTTCTTCGCTTCTCTCTGAATCTTGAGGTGGGGGTCTTACTGCCCGTTAATGCGGGATAAAATAAAACGAGGTGTTTATATGCAGCGACGAAAATCTTTAGCTATTTCAGTTCCGTATCAGTTAGACTTTTTTAAACAATATAAATTTCTTTCGCAAAATAAACCTCATCATATCATTTTAGAAAGTGGTCGTGGAGGGCGTTATAGTATTGCTGGATTTGATCCTGTAGCAATCGTTCGTGGGAAAGATGACACATTATATACATGGGAAAGTGGAGAGGAAACAATAGAAAAGGGGAATCCATTGCACCTTATGCAAAGATATATGGAACAATGGAAAACGGAACATAATGATGCATATCCGCCATTTCAAGGTGGTGCGATTGGTTATTTTAGTTATGATTGCATCCGCTATATTGAGAAAATTCCTTCTCTTGCAAAAGATGATGTGAATGTACCAGATATATTTTTCTTATTGTTTGATGATGTGTTTGTTTATGATCAGAAAGAACAAATGTTATGGATCATTACACATTATACAAATGATGAGAAACAAGCTGAGCAGCACTTAAATGAATTAAAAGAGCTTTGGTTACAAGAAGTGCCGGAAGTAACGATGACTTTTATTCGTCCTGAAACAAATAAAGAAGCAGTTTCATTTACAGAAAAAGAGTTTATGGAAGCTGTTCAAAGAATTCAAGAGTATATTGGGGCGGGAGATGTATTTCAAGTGAACTTGTCTACAAGACAAGAAAAAACATTGCAAACGCATCCGCTAGAAGTTTATACGAAGCTTCGTGAAATTAATCCATCACCATACATGGGTTATTTAGAACTTGGAGATTTCCAAATTGTAAGTGCTTCACCAGAATTGTTGATTAAAAAGCAAGGTAATGAAATGAGTACGCGTCCAATTGCGGGTACGCGCTCTCGTGGGAAAGATGAGCAAGAAGATCAAGAACTTGCAAAAGAGTTAATTGAAAATGAAAAAGAGCGTGCAGAACACGTTATGCTTGTTGATTTAGAGCGAAATGATTTAGGGCGTGTTTGTGAGTATGGAACGGTAGAAGTAGATGAATTCATGGTGATTGAGAAATATTCCCATGTTATGCACATCGTTTCAAATGTACGCGGAGAATTACAGCAAGGAAAAGATGCTTTTGATGGTGTAAAGGCTGTATTTCCAGGTGGGACGATTACCGGGGCGCCGAAAATTCGTACGATGGAAATTATTGAAGAGTTAGAACCAGTTCGCCGTGGTATTTATACAGGTTCGATTGGGTGGATTGGTTATTCGGGGGATATGGAATTAAACATTGTTATTCGCACATTACTTGCAAAAGATGGACAAGCGTATGTACAAGCAGGTGCGGGAATCGTTATTGATTCTAATCCGAAAAATGAGTATAAAGAGTCGTTAAAGAAAGCAATAGCTTTATGGCGTGCGAAAGAAAGTAGCGAAGAAACGGTTAGGTGAGCGAAATGATATTAATGATTGATAATTATGATTCCTTTACGTTTAATTTAGTACAATTTCTTGGAGAGCTAGGACAAGAACTTATCGTCAAGCGTAACGATGAAATTACAATTGAAGATATTGAACAAATGCAGCCCGATTTCTTAATGATTTCTCCGGGGCCGTGCAGCCCGAATGAAGCCGGGGTGAGTATGGATGTGATTCGACATTTCGCAGGAGAAATCCCGATTTTTGGTGTTTGTTTAGGGCATCAATCGATTGCTCAAGTATTTGGGGGAGATGTTGTTCGTGCCGATCGTTTAATGCATGGGAAAACGTCCTTGATGCATCACGATGAGAAAACGATTTTTACTGATATTCCAAATCCGTTTACAGCAACGCGTTACCATTCTCTAATTGTTAAAAAAGAAACATTACCAGAGTGCTTGGAAGTAACGTCTTGGACAGAGGAAGGAGAAATTATGGCACTTCGTCATAAAACATTACCAATTGAAGGTGTACAGTTTCACCCGGAATCCATTATGACTTCCCATGGTAAGGAATTGCTACAAAATTTCATTCGTCATTATAGCCGGAGTGCTTCTACATGTTAATTTATGTGAACGGTTCATTTGTTGAGGCGAGTGAAGCTAAAATATCTCCGTATGATCATGGGTATTTATATGGTCTTGGCGTATTTGAGACATTTCGTATTTACAACGGACATCCGTTCTTATTAGATGATCATTATGAGCGGCTTATGACCGCTCTTTCGTCGTTGCATATTGCATGGGAAATGACAAAAGATGATGTGAAAAGCATTTTAAAAGAGTTAATGGTAAGGAATCATTTGCAAAATGCGTATGTTCGTTTGAATGTGTCTGCTGGTGTTGGTGAAATCGGTTTGCAGACGGGGATTTACGAAGAGCCTTCTATTATCATTTTTATAAAGCCTTTACAAGCTCCTGAAGATGTAATCGAAAAAGAAGGAGTGGTTTTAAGGCAAACTCGTAATACGCCAGAGGGAGAGTTTCGTTTAAAGTCACATCATTATTTAAATAATATTTTAGGAAAACGTGAGATTGGGAATGTAACTACGAAAGAAGGAATTTTTCTTACCAAAGAAGGGTGTGTTGCGGAAGGGATTGTTTCGAACATCTTTTTCGTGAAAAATGGCATATTGCATACACCGTCATTACAGACTGGAATTTTAAATGGGATTACTCGTGCTTTTATATTGGTAGTCGCTGAAACGTTGGGGCTTGAGGTGAGAGAAGGGTTATTCTTAAAAGAAGAGCTGTTTGCGGCTGATGAGGTGTTTGTTACGAATTCTATCCAGGAAATTGTGCCGCTTTGTTGCATCGGAGAAATGTATTTTCCAGGTAAAGAAGGATTTGTTACAAATCAGTTTATACGTGTATATGAAACATGCCGTGAAAAGCTTTGGAGTCGAAATGAATTGTTAAGAGGAGATGGCTAATATGCAATTGAGTTATGAGATACAATGTGGTGAATATGCATTGAATTTAAATGAAAAGACATTCATTATGGGGATTTTGAATGTTACACCTGACTCTTTCTCTGATGGCGGTAATTACAATGAAGTGGAAGCAGCTGTCCGCCATGCAAAAGAGATGGTAATTGACGGAGCGCATATTATTGATATTGGTGGAGAGTCTACTCGTCCTGGTTTTGCTAAAGTGTCAGAGGAAGAAGAATTGCGACGTGTTTTACCAATGATTCGAGCTGTATCGGAAGCGGTAGATGTACCTATATCTATTGATACGTACAAAGCGGAGGTTGCAAAACAAGCTATTGAAGCCGGAGCGCATATTATTAATGATATTTGGGGTGCGAAAGCAGAACCGGAGATTGCAAAAGTAGCAGCACATTACGACGTGCCAATTATTCTAATGCATAATCGTGATAATACAAACTACCGAAATCTCATGGCGGATATGATTGCTGATCTGCATGAAAGTATTACAATTGCGAAACATGCAGGTGTGCGCGATGAGAATATTATTTTAGATCCGGGTATTGGATTTGCGAAAACGTTTGAGCAAAATTTAGAAGTAATGCGAAATCTAGAACAGCTGAAAGCTTTGGGGTATCCGCTCCTTCTCGCAACTTCTCGAAAATCGTTTATTGGCCACGCATTAGATTTGCCGGTAGAAGAACGCTTAGAAGGGACTGGTGCGACGGTTTGTCTTGGTATTCAAAAAGGTTGTGGAATCGTACGCGTGCATGATGTGAAAGAGATGTCCCGCATGGCGAAGATGATGGATGCTATGTTAAGGGGGTAAAAGATTTGGATAAAATTTTTGTTCATGATATGGAGTTCTACGGTTATCATGGTGTATTTCCTGAAGAAAATAAGTTAGGGCAGCGATTTAAGGTAGATTTAACTGTAGAGTTAGATTTAAAGCGAGCGGGAACAACTGATAACTTAGAGCATTCTGTAAATTATGGAGAATTATACGAGTTATGTAGAAGTGTTGTAGAAGAGAAAACATATAAGCTTTTGGAAAGTATTGCAGAAAACATTGCAAGGGATATATTAGAGCGGTACGATTGCATTATGAATTGTATTGTAAAAGTTATTAAACCAGATCCGCCAATTCCGGGACATTACCGTGCGGTGGCGGTTGAGATTGAGAGAGGGCGCACATGAATAATGTAGTTTATATTGCTTTGGGTTCGAACATGGATGATCGCTATACGTATTTATCACAAGCGATAGAGTTGTTGCGTAAGCATCCGGCTATTGAAGTTGAGGATGTATCATCTGTTTATGAAACGGATCCAGTTGGATATACAGAACAAGAGCAATTTTTAAACTTAGTTATAAAAATTTCTACCAATTTATTTCCTCAAGAATTATTGATGGTGACACAAAAAGTGGAGAATGAGCTAGGGAGAAAAAGGAAAATTAAATGGGGACCTCGTACCATTGACCTTGACATTTTGCTCTATAATCACGAAAATATTGAAGCAGAGAATCTTATTGTTCCGCATCCGCGGATGTTTGAAAGAGCTTTTGTTATCGTTCCGTTGATGGAAATTAATCAAGAAATTAACCGAAACATTTCACGTTCACAAGTAGAAGAAATGAAAAGGCGAGAGGGAGTAACGGTATGGAAGCAGAGAAATGGGGAAGACGCATTCGCGCTTTTCGCAAATTAAAAGGCTATACACAAGAAGGGTTTGCGAAAGAATTAGGGGTATCTGTATCTGTTTTAGGTGAAGTGGAGAGAGGGAATCGAGTTCCGTCTCACGATTTTGTTACAGAAGTTGCGAAGACATTAAAAGTTTCAATAGAAGAATTAATGCCGAAGTAGGAATAACGAAGGGAGGCAATCGGGTGTTAAGGATTGCAAACATTGAAATGAAAAATCCGGTTGTGCTAGCGCCGATGGCAGGGGTATGTAACTCTGCATTCCGTTTAACGGTAAAAGAATTTGGTGCAGGATTAGTATGTGCGGAAATGGTAAGTGATAAGGCGATTTTATTTAACAATCAAAAAACGCTAGACATGTTATATATTGATGAGAGAGAAAAGCCATTAAGTCTGCAAATTTTTGGCGGGGAAAAAGAAACGCTTGTAGAAGCGGCAAAATATGTAGATAAAAATACAACAGCAGACATTATTGATATTAATATGGGATGTCCAGTACCGAAAATCACAAAATGTGATGCAGGTGCAAAGTGGTTGCTTGATCCGAACAAGGTATACGAAATGGTAGCCGCTGTAGTAGATGCGGTCGAGAAGCCAGTTACAGTAAAAATGCGTATCGGTTGGGATGAAGACCACATTTTTGCAATTGAAAATGCTCAGGCAGTTGAACGTGCGGGAGGTCAGGCGGTTGCAGTTCACGGGCGTACTCGTGTTCAAATGTATGAAGGGAAAGCAGACTGGAATATCATTAAGCAAGTAAAACAAGCTGTCAATATTCCGGTTATCGGAAATGGTGATGTAGAAACACCGCAAGATGCAAAGCGCATGTTAGATGAAGTTGGCGTAGATGGTGTAATGATTGGTCGTGCAGCGCTTGGTAATCCATGGATGATTTACCGTACAGTAAAATATTTAGAAACTGGTGAATTAATGCCAGAGCCATCTGTGCGTGAAAAGATAGATGTATGTATGTTGCATTTAGATCGTCTTATTAATCTAAAGAATGAAGACATTGCAGTTCGAGAAATGCGCAAACATGCTGCGTGGTATTTAAAGAGTGTTCGCGGTAATGCAAGAGTGCGTAATGAAATTAATAGTTGTAATACACGTGCAGACCTTGCTTCTTTATTGACAACATTTGTAGAAGAGGTAGAAGCGAAGCAAAAATCTATTCAAGTTGGATAATAGCAGGAAATAGAAGGGGTGTTTGACATTCCCGTTCTTACTACCTATAATTACGTCTAAGAAATAAGAACTGCCAGCGCGTTGCTGGCAGTTTTTCTAGTTGGATAGAAAATGCTATACTATATATATTGTAAAATTTAATAGAGCTGGAGTGATATCAATACCATGGATAACATGAACCACGAAGAATTAAATGATCAATTGCTCGTTCGTCGCGAGAAGCTACATAACTTACGAGAACAAGGAATGGACCCATTTGGTAAACGTTTTGAACGTACACATTCAACAAAAGAATTATTCAGCTTGTACGGAGAACTTTCTAAAGAAGAATTAGAAGAGAAAGAAATTCCTGTTTCTATAGCTGGTCGTATTATGACAAAACGCGGTAAAGGAAAAGCTGGTTTTGCACATATTCAAGATTTACATGGACAAGTTCAAATTTACGTTCGTAAAGATGTGGTTGGTGATGAGCAGTACGAACTATTTAATACGGCAGATTTAGGTGACTTAGTAGGGATTGAAGGTAAAGTATTTAAGACAAAAGTTGGGGAACTTTCAGTTAAAGCGACTGGTTTTACATTATTAACAAAATCTCTTCGTCCGCTTCCTGACAAATATCATGGCCTAAAAGATGTTGAACAGCGCTATCGTCAACGTTATTTAGATTTAATTACGAGTATGGAAAGTCGCGAAACGTTTGTAACTCGCAGTAAAATTATTCGTGAGATGAGAAGATATTTAGATAACAATGGTTATCTTGAAGTAGAAACACCGATGTTGCATGCTATTGCAGGCGGAGCATCTGCGCGTCCGTTTATTACACATCATAATGCGTTAGATATGGAATTCTATATGCGTATTGCAATTGAGCTGCATTTAAAACGTCTAATTGTGGGTGGATTAGAGAAAGTGTACGAAATTGGGCGTGTATTCCGTAACGAAGGTGTATCAACTCGTCATAATCCAGAATTTACAATGATTGAATTATATGAAGCATATGCGGATTATAAGGATATCATGAAGCTAACAGAAAACATGGTTGCTCATATTGCGAAAGAAGTGTTAGGGACAACGACAGTTCAATATGGTGAATATGAAATTAATTTAGAGCCAGAGTGGACAAGACTACACATGGTAGATGCAATCAAACAATATTCTGGAGCAGATTTCTGGAGCCCGATGAGCGTAGAAGAAGCTCGTGCATTAGCGAAAGAGCATGGTGTAGAAATTAAGGATACAATGGAAGTTGGTCATATTATTAATGAGTTCTTCGAGCAAAAAGTAGAAGAACATTTAATTCAACCTACATTTATTTATGGTCATCCAGTGGAAATTTCTCCTCTTGCGAAAAAGAATGAAGAAGATCCGCGCTTTACAGATCGTTTTGAGTTATTTATTGTCGCTCGTGAACATGCGAATGCATTTACAGAATTAAATGATCCAATTGATCAAAAAGAACGTTTCGAAGCGCAGTTAAAAGAGCGTGAACAAGGTAATGATGAAGCGCACATGATGGATGATGATTATATTGAAGCGCTTGAGTATGGTATGCCTCCTACAGGTGGGTTAGGGATTGGTATTGATCGTCTTGTTATGTTATTAACGAATGCACCGTCTATTCGTGACGTATTACTATTCCCGGCAATGAGACATAAACAAGACTAAGCTTTGGAGTTTTCTCCAAAGCTTTTCTTTTTATTTTTATACTATTTTATAAGGTGAAAAATTTTAGTTAAAAAACTATTGCAATTTAATTTGTGAACTGATATATTTATATTCGTTGTCACGAACGGCAACGAGGAAAACAACTTTGAAAGAAAAAAGTTGTTGACAGAAAAGAAACGAAATGTTATATTATTAAAGTCGCTTTGAGCGGCAAGTGAGTTCTTTGAAAACTGAACGAAACAAACAACGTGAAACGTCAATTTTTATTTATGATGCTAGACAAACACTTTATTGGAGAGTTTGATCCTGGCTCAGG
>NZ_CAKJTI010000028.1 GCF_917563915.1 Bacillus rhizoplanae
AATTAATTATACACTTTCTCATCTAATTTTAATCTTTCTTTCATGCTCTTTTCTTTTTTTATGGTTAGAATATAAACCAACAATTACTTTACATAATCGCAGGGAGAAGGGAATGAAAATGTCAAGAAGTCTATTCAATCAAATTTTCATTTATCTATAAAAATTATAGGGTCTTGTATTATTGCATTTAGTGTTACAATGTTAGTGTTGGATTTCATGGTAGGAGATCAAATAGTATTAAAAGGACCGAATAAAAATCTTGGTTCTCTTGCAGAATATGGAGCGATTGCAGCAGGTTCTTTATGGTTATTTCGTAATATTTGGTTATATATGCATAAAAGGAAAATAACGGTTGCAAAATACACAAAAGAACTTTACATGTTATTAAAGCAATATCATACGTTTATCGGATATGCAGTTTTTTCAGTTGCTACTTGTCATGGTATATATTTTTTAATGGTAGGCAGCAGTCATATGATTCGGATTTATAGTGGAATTTTCACCTTGATAGGATTAGTTCTTGTTGCGATAGCAGGGATTCTATTACACAAACTAAAAGATAAGAAAAAATATATAACGTATCGAAAAGCTCATCAAATTGTTGCCATTTTATTTGGAATTGGATTACTCATTCACCTTGCCGTATAGGAGTGATAGTATTGCAACGTATTTTAATTATCGAAGATGAAGAAAGTTTAGCAGAATTTTTAGAGTTAGAACTAAAATATGAAGGATATGCAGTAGATGTTGTGTATGATGGACGAAAAGGATTAGAAACCGCTCTTAATCATAATTATGACATCATTCTTCTTGATTTAATGCTGCCTAATCTGAACGGGATAGAAGTATGCCGCCGATTGCGTGCAACAAAAGAAACACCTATTATTATGCTAACAGCTCGTGATAGCATCATGGATCGTGTAACCGGATTAGATAGCGGTGCAGATGATTATTTACCAAAACCTTTTGCCATCGAAGAATTATTAGCAAGAATGCGTGTAATTTTGAGACGGAATCAAAAAGAAGAACATAAAAATAAACTCCTTTTAAGATTTAAAGATTTAGAGCTCGATGTAGAATCTCGAACTTTGCACAAAATAGAAGAGATCATTGAATTAACAAATAAAGAATTCGAGTTGCTTATGATGTTTATGAAAAATATTAATCGTGTATTGACGAGAGATATGCTTTTGGAGCAAGTCTGGGGATACAATGCAGTGGTGGAGACAAATATAGTAGACGTATATGTTCGTTATTTACGTAATAAATTGAGTAGCCAAGACAAGGAAGATTATATTCAAACTGTCAGAGGCGTAGGGTATGTGATGCGATGATGAAGCAATTAAAGAATCGCATCCGAAATCTCCCTATAAAATGGAAATTGACAGTATGGTCAAGTACGTTATTATTTATCCTGTTCTTTTTATACAACATTTTACAGTATGTTATCATTGACCATTGGACGCTTAATTATGAAAAAAAACAAATTGACAGGCAAGTAAAAGAAATAGAAGCTTATTTTAATAATGAGAATACAAACTTTTCCGCAGATACGATTGAAAATAGCAGAGAGTTTCTTGCAAATATAAATGATAAAAATCAAATGATTCGAATTTTGGATGCAAAAGGAAAAGCGCTTGTCACTGTTTCCCGCGACTTTAATCCGAACTGGGTTGTTCCAAAGAATGTCGATCAATCAGAAACTTCTGTGACAAGGCATTTTGAGGATAGGGTACTTGTGCAGCGTATGCCTATTACAACGCGTACATTTACTGGCACAATTGAAGTTGGGCAAAATTTCGAAGCTTTCGATCATTTAATGAAGCTTATTTTTCTCGTTATGATAGCTGCTTGTATCGGTGGATTATTACTTAGCTTTTTGGGAGGTACAATTCTTGCAAAGCAACTTCTATTAAGTGTTCAAGCTATTACAGATACGATGAACAAAATTAAGACAAATGGTTTAAAAGAAAGAGTGCCGATTCACGAAAATAATGATGAATTTGCCAAGCTCGGATTACTTTTTAATGAGCTGATGGACAATTTAGAAACGTCCTTTGTACAACAAAAGCAATTTGTTGAAGATGCATCTCATGAATTACGCACACCACTTGCGATTATACAAGGACATCTCTCTATGCTAAATCGTTGGGGGAAAGATGATCCTGCTATCTTGCAAAAATCTCTACATTCGAGTTTAAAAGAAGTAGAGCGTCTCAATAAGCTTGTATCAGAGTTATTAGAATTATCCCGAGCAGAATCAGAACAAATGTATCCTGCTGCAGCCGAGCCTGTACATGTAAATTCAGTAATACAACAAGTCACACAAAATTTTGAATTGTTGCATGCTGACTTTCAATTCGCCAGACAGCTACATGCGAATCAGGCATATGTCTCTATTCCTGCTTCTTATCTCGAACAAATATTAGTCATCATACTAGATAATGCTATAAAATATACAAAAGAACATGAAAAATACATTTGTTTGCAAAGTGAGGTAGAAGAAGATAAAATTAAAATCACTATTGCAGATCATGGAGTCGGAATACCTGAATCTGACCTACCATATGTACTCAATCGTTTTTATCGAGTCGATAAAGCAAGAAGCCGGAAACAAGGTGGAAATGGATTAGGACTTTCCATTGCCAAGCGCCTTACAGAAAAATACAATGGACGTATCATGATAGACAGCAAAGAACAAGAAGAAACAAAGGTTACTTTATCGTTTTATTGTGTAAAAAATATATAACAAAAGCGGAAGATATATACGATATCTTCCGCTTTTGTTATTAAGGGGGGAGACTAGCATAGAAATTTTTAAGATACAGAAGAAAAATGAGAAAAAGATGAGAAAAATTTAAAGAGTATTTCATATAGCTCGTGTATACTGTGTAAATCAACAATAATTGATAACATGTTTAATTAATTAAGGAGAGACTGATATGAATTACACAATATTTCACTGGATCAATAGTTGGGCAGGATCATCTGCTTTTCTAGATAAAGGGATGATATTCATTACAAAAAGCGCACCCTATGTTGCAATTATTTTCCTACTTTCTTTATGGTTTAGCAACAAACAAAAAGGAACCGCTATTCGTAAGCAATATACAGCTTTGTATACGGTTCTTTCTCTTGTTATAGCATTACTTTTAAATGCTGTGATTCACTTAGTATATAATCATCCACGACCATTTATCACATACCATGTACACCAATTAGTACCGCACGCTAATGATTCTTCGTTTGTAAGTGATCATGCTGTACTTGTATTTTCTATTGCGTTTACAATGCTTTTACGTGGAGAAGCTTGGAGAAATATCGCTTTACTTTGGGCTATATTGGTCGGGATTTCACGTATATATGTTGGTGTCCATTACCCAGCAGATATTATAGGAGGAGCCGTTTTATCTTTCGTAACAAGCGCTTTAGTTATCAAATATACAAGTAAAATAGAACCTTTGGCACATCTAATATTCCAGATTTATGCTAAAGTAACAAAACGAATTCCATTGCTATCTAAGTATAATCACACAACTTGAAGTGTTCACCGCCTATCAATATAATAATGTCCTATTTATAGATTAGAATACAGATAAATGGTGATAATAGTAATACTGTACATCAATTTAAAGGATGATATTATGATCTATATCTATACTGACTATGGCGGAACACATACAACTTCACTAGCAGCAGCGTACCATCTGAAAAAGCTGCCTACTAATCGAAAATTAACCAAAGATGAAATATTAAACGTTGATTATTTCAATAAATTAAAAACCTCTGATATGGGGAAAATTATTTTTCATGGACGAGATGAAAATGGCAATCCTGTTTATACGGTTGGCCACGGTGCATCTAAAGTTGTCGTTCCAGCTTTAAAAAATTTAAGTGTACTATTACAAGATAAATATCAAAACCATGAAAAAATTGTGTTCTCTAATACATCACCAACTGTTCCAATCGCTATGACATTTGGTGGTTTATTTTCAAGAAGATTAAAAATCGATTTTATTGGTGTACCATTATTAGTTTTCGGCGCAAAACAAGCCTGTAATAATATTATCCGGCTTGTAGAATATACGAAACAAGCCGGAAGACTAACAAATGAAGATGTTGTGGTATTAGAAAATGAAAACTTTAAATAGTTTATAACAAAAAGGATGGCTAACAACATATTAGCCATCCTTTTTACTATAATATCTCAACTTTTTTTCGAATCACAATCTTGTCAATGTCCTCTTCTTCATCACCAACATATAGACCACGTTCTTTCAAATACACCTCAAAATACAAATCAGCTTCAGCACGCTCATCGTATGGCTTCACAGATAAAACAAATCCCATTTTATTTTGTTCTTCCAATTCAACCGTAGAAATATAGGCGGGGATTTTATTACGTAAAAATAACTCTTTAACTGGAATAATCATGTCTTTCATTAACTTTGATAAAAGACTCATTTCAAATTCAAAATTAAAGCGATCAATGCTAGATAAATCTGCAAAAACAACCCCAATAAAACCAGTATTAAAAATTTCTTGGTAATCTATCTCTTCTATCTTTCCATTGTAAAAATTCTTTTCAATTAAGTAATTTTTAAAATAAGCAACGCCTTCAGACTCTTTAAAAGGTTTCGTAGAAAGAACGAAACCGATTTTCTTTTGTTTATGTAAATACACGCATGATAAATAGGCAGCAACATTATGTTCAGCAAAAAGAGAGCTTGTTGCTTGTACAAGACCATCTAATACATGATGTGCAATATGTAGTCGTTTACGGGAAAAATAATATGATTTTTTTTGTAATTCCAGTGTATCGATAAACACAGAGCCAATAAAGCCTGTATTTGAAATGGTAGGAGTATGCTTTTTTCTTCCTCTGCGTTTATTTTGAGCCAATGTAATCCATCCTTCCTAATACCCATCCGATAGGGGAGAGGGAATATAAAGCGAACGTTTGTTCTTATATTAATATTGTACTATTTACTGGTTAAAAAGTAAATGTTTTATCTTCAAAAATAAATAAAAAGATGCCTCAAAAAGGCATCTAAATTAAGAAAAGGGGCGAGTAATCACCCCTTATGAATTATGTATATTTATATTAAGAAATGGATGCAATTTCTTCTGCATCTTCGACGTCTAAATGACAATCCATTGTACGTACATCTTGATCTTCATGGCTTCCAAAATAAATAGTAATTTTCATATGTATCGCTCCTTTATTTTAGGAATACCTAAAATAATCATTTATTGATTTCTATTATATACCACTTTACATATTCGTACAATCTTCTCAATATTAAAAAGAAATTTATTTAATATTGAGAAGATTGCTATAATAAAGTTATCTATACAGAAGGAGGAATTAACATGCAAAAAACACTAAAAACATTTTCAAATGAAGGAAGAGGAGTGAATATCAACTAACGCAAGATAACACTCCTACTTCCAAAATCATCATAAAAAACGAATGGTAGAAAGTAGGAGAACAATTGAAGAAACAAACTATCGCGTCACATAACATTGGAATTTTATTTTGGGTACAGTTTGTTGGAACGATAAGTTTTTTGCAGCCGGTAATGACACTTTTTTATATGGAAAGAGGATTAACGGCAGCAAATATATTTGTTGTACTCATGTGTTGGAGTGGGGCCGTACTTGTTTGGGAATTACCAACAGGTATTTTTGCTGATCGGTTCGGTGCAAAGTTGTCATTTTTAACAGGGTCGATCATAAAAACTTTTAGTATTTCTATCTTATTATTTGCAGATAATCTATGGCTATTTTGTCTATATAGTTTATTGAACGGTTTTTCGGTTACATTTTTCTCTGGCGCAGACGAAGCATTAATTTATGAGTCATTAAAGGAAACAAATGAACATCATTTAATGGATAAAGCAATGGGGAAAATCCAATCAGCAAGCTTTATTTCCATGTTAATCGCTGTAATCTTCGGTTCGTATTTCGCTAAAGATTTACGCGAAGAACAATTTACACTTTTAATTGTACTCGGAATATTATTTCATCTGATAGAACTTGTTTTACTATTTTTTATTAAAAGTCCAAAAAAACTATCATCTTACCGGGAAGAAACTTTTTCACAAGTAATCGAAGGAATAAAGGTTATTCGTAAAGCACCACAATTACTCGTTATATTTTTAAACGTCTCCCTTGTATTCATTCCGGCAAGTGCAGTATATGATGCGTTTAACCAACCATTGTTTACAAACGCAGGCCTTCCTGTATTTGCAATTGGTATTATGTATGCTTTAGCTGCCATCCTTGGATATTTTTCTTCGATATCAATCGGATGGCTTACTAGCAAATTTTCGCGTACAGTATTAATGAATGTAACAGGTGGTTTAGCTGTTGGTGGGTTGCTTTTATCAACATTTTATGGAAATACGCTATGGGTCGTATTAGGGGCGTTCTTTATTTTACGATTCGTACGTTCCATTCGATATCCAATCTATTTACAGCTTAGTAATGACATTATACCGTCTCATGTACGAGCAACAACGATTTCGTTATTGTCTATTCTAGATTCAATATTAGATCTTGTTATTTTCGGAACACTATCATTCTTAGCCGTTAATGAATTACCATTTGTATTTGCTGGCTGTGCATGTATTGCATGTATCGGAACCTTTTTACCGATTAAAAGTGTTAAAGCAGGCGTTGCAGCACATCATTCAATGAATCGAAATGTAGAGTAAAAAAACACCCCCAGAGCGTGCAATACGCTTTGGGGGTGTATAAAAAAGGTGTAAACAATATTAAAATTTATTGCTGGAAGTAGCTTGAAATGATTTTATATCACGGAGGTTAACACAATGCTATATATACAAAAAGCTAACCTAGATGATATGCAATGGGTTAATTTTCAATATGAAAAGGCTAATTTTGTGCCATCACATTTAGAAAATGAAGAGATTGGAATTGCATATTTTAATGGTCAAAAAGCGGGCTTAGGAAGGTTAGTAAAATTTGATGAAAACAACTTTGAAATGGGTGGAATATATACGTTAGAAGACTATAGAGGAAAGAAAATTGCTGATAGTATCGTTGCATTTCTTATTAAAGAAGCCCGGAAACTTCAAATTCAAAATGTATATTGCATTCCATTTGCACATTTAAAACCTTTTTATAGTAAACATGGATTTCAAGAAGTGGTAGATTTAGCTGCAATCCCTAAACAGATAATAGATAAATATAATTGGTGCCTAGAGCAATACGATATAAAAACATTATTAATGAAATTATAAGTTTGAAAACACACATAGGATGTGTGTTTTTCTTTTGTCAAAAAACGTTCAGGGAATGAAAAATATAGAAATATATACATCTTCTTTTACAGTTATATTTTTCATTCATTCATACTTCTCCTAAAACTATGAACAATTTACTTTATACTTGTTTCCTTATATTTATATTTTAAGTTTTGATTTTGGAGACTTTTGTATTCACAAGCTTAGAACTATGATTATTTTATATAACCCCAAATTAGGCATTTGAACAAGTTACAATACCTAATTATAGGTCATACTTTGTTGAAGAGTGCATTCAAAAAAACTATTGTTCTATCTATTACAGGACGTATTTTTATTATGGCTTGCTAATTATTTACATGGGGGTTATGAAATGAATAATTTTCAACATGAATTACAAGCGTTAAATCTGAATGATTATCAAACTGGAAATGTCGTATACTGGGATAGCCAAATTCCTTCTCCATACTATATTGATGAGGACTATACTCGTCGTTGCGGAGGATGTGGTCGTTGCGGAGGATGTGGCCGTTGCGGAGGATTCGGTCGTTGCGGAGGATTTGGATGCTTTGGATGCTTTGGATGCGGTGGATGCGGTGGTTGCTTCGGATGCTCGTTGTTCTGGTTTATTTAATACTGATTTGTTAACGGAAATTTTACTTCAAGAAAAGTGTTGCTACATGATTTTTGTTGTAGAAACACTTTTCTTGAACCGTTCTTCACTTTTCCATTTGACATAAGAAAAGATAGTATACATAAAATTGATATGACGGAAGTTATCACGCTCATTCAAGAACAATGAACAGAGAAGGAGGAGTACAATGACAAAATTAAACGCTTCTACACGTTTGAAAATGAGAAGAGATACTTTTTTTCTCTCTGATCCAAAAGGAGAAGTGTATTTTAGAAATAATGCCAGTTCATTCCGAATGGAAGGGCAGTCTATCAATCAATGGATTGAAAAACTGATACCAATGTTTAACGGAGAATACACATTAGGAAATTTGACAGATGGCTTACCTGAGCCGTATCAAAAGCGAGTATTTGAAATAGCAGAAATACTGTACCAAAATGAATTTGCAACAGACATAAGTCAAGATCATCCACACCAATTGCCAGAAAATATTCTTAAAAAATACGCATCTCAGATCGAATTTTTAGATAACTTCGGCGTTTCGGGTGCATATCGTTTTCAATCTTATCGCCAAACTGAAGTATTAGTTGTCGGCTCTGGTTCTTTTTTTGTTTCTCTTATTTCCGCATTACTTGAATCCGGGTTACCGAAATTCCATATGATGATTACTGATCCAGTATCAACCAATCAAAGACGAATAAAAGAATTAATAGAACATGCCCAAAAAACAGACCCCGAGGTAAAAGTCGAAGAAATTTTTCCACAAAAAGAAAATATTTTAAAAAAGGTTTTGCAGCCATTTCATACAATTTTGTATGTATCACAAGGAGAAGACATAGCGAAATTAAGAATTCTCCATGCCATTTGTAAAGAAGAAAAAAAGATTTTCATCCCTGCCATATCTATGCAAGGAGTCGGATTAGCCGGACCACTCGTACACCCAGAAAGTGATGATTGCTGGGAATCAGCTTGGCGACGTATACACAAGTCTGCATTTTCTAAAACTTCTCAAGAACACACTTTTTCTTCTACAACAGAAGCAATGTTAGCAAATGTAGTTGTATTTGAACTGTTTAAAAATGTTACAGATGTAACAAAATCCACGCAAACGAATCAATTTTTTCTGCTAAATTCGGAAACATTAGAAGGAAACTGGCATTCATTTCTACCTCATCCCTTAGTAACTGAAAAAATGGAAATCGGATGGTTCCAAGATTTCCATACAAGAATCAAACAGAACGGAAATAAAAATGAATTGAATGAATCTACTCTGAACTTGAATTACCTTGTATCAAAAGAAGCAGGGATTTTTCATATTTGGGAAGCTGGGGACTTGAAACAGCTGCCATTGGCTCAATGTCGTATTCAAACAGTTGATCCGCTGTCAGAAGGGCCTGCTGAATTATTACCAGCTATGATCTGTACAGGTTTAACACATATGGAAGCAAGATACGAAGCTGGATTAGCCGGAGTTGAGACTTATATGTCACAAATGGCTAGCTTACTTGTTTCAAAACTTCCCGAACATCAACAAATAAAGAACAGCATGATAGATTCTCAGGAATTTGTAGGAATTGGAACAGGGAAAACAATCGCAGAATGTGTTTTACGAGGATTACAAAAATGTTTAAATAAAGAATTTTATAAGAGACAGCAGCGTCAAAATATTGCCGTTTCTCGAATAGAGTTAGATGTCATAGACGATGAGCGTTGTCGCTTTTATTTGCAAGCACTTACCACCCTGCAAGGAACACCTACAATTGCTTTTGGAGAAGCCATTTTTGATTTCCCTGTTATATGGGTCGGCACGAATAATCGTTGGTACGGAAGTGTAGGATTCGATATAACTATAGCACTGCGAAATGCATTACAGCAGGCACTTATAGAAGCACAAAATTGTGATGATTGTCTTACATCACAAGCATTAGAGTCTTCATCAGTTTTATTACCAGATAAAACGCCATTACATTTCGTTATTTCTTCTTACGAAGACAAGACACAATTAGAAATATTACAATCTGCTGAACAGATACTAAAACAGAACGGAAAACGGCTCTGTGTATTTGAAATAACGCTAGAAGCAGTCTGGAAGGAGGAGTTGGCAGGAATATTTGGAGTATTATTGGGAGAGGAGGAATCCCAATGAGCACCTCCATTTTAATTATTGGAGAGGGACTATTGGCAAATCACGTATATGAAGAATTATCTGTCCAATATGAAATCAATCAACACACTGACTTTGATCTAAAAATACCCGCAACAACTGATTTAGTTCTCCTATTACACGATACTTGGAATCCTTCTTTTCATATAGAAGCAGAAAGTATACTTCAATCAACGAATATTCCTTGGCTGCGAGCCTTCGTTTCATTCGGAGAAGGAATAATCGGTCCACTAGTTCGTCCTGGCACATCAGGATGTTCCCAATGTGCAGATATACGCCGTACTTTCGCAGGAAATGATTCTAAAGAGATGTGGAAAATATTGCAGAGCCTAACAACAAAAAAGGAAATGCCCCGAGACACATGGGCATCAAGGAATGGATTATTACAGATGACGCATATTTTGTTAGAAGAAGTGCGGTGCATTTTACAAGATGATCATGCACGATTAGAAGGACACATGTTTTTCGTTAATTTACAAACATTAAAAAGCTCATATCATTTTTTTCAACCTCATCCTTTATGCTCAAATTGTAGTCAATTGCCTAATGATTCATCAAATTTAGCCGAGATTTCATTGCAATCAAGCCCGAAGATTAACATAAATGATTATCGTTGTCGTTCAATCTCTGAACTGAGTAAAGTATTAGTCAAGGATTATCTAGATTATGAAACTGGTTTTTTAAATGCTAAAATGTATAACCTTACACCTCCATTTGCCGAGGTAACTGTAAATCTTCCGTTTCTCTTTGGAAATGAAGTAACAGCTGGCCGTACCCATTCATATGCAACTAGCGAATTAACCGCTATTTTAGAAGGATTAGAACGATATTGCGGTCTAGAACCTCGGGGGAAACGTACAGTTATTCAGGACACATTCCGCAATTTAGCTCATCAAGCACTTAATCCCCTTGAAGTGGGTGTACATGCAAAGGAACAATATATGCAACCTAATTTTCCATTTAAACCGTTTCATCCAGATCGTCCAATGAATTGGGTATGGGGTTATTCATTTTTGCAAGAACGTCCAATTTTAGTTCCAGAACTACTTGCTTATTATAGTTTAGGCGGTAGAGATGGTTTTGTTTATGAGACTTCCAATGGTTGCGCATTGGGTGGCAGTTTAGAGGAAGCGATTTTTTATGGCATTTTGGAAGTGATTGAGCGCGATTCATTTTTGCTAACTTGGTATGCTCAGCTTCCTCTCCCGCGTCTTGATCTTTCTTCTGTCAATGATCAGGAGTTGCAGTTGATGGTCGAACGAGTGCATGCAGTAGGGGGATATGATATACATTTGTTTAACTCGACAATGGAGCACGGAATTCCAAGCGTCTGGGCACTGGCAAAAAACAGAAAGGAGAAGGGAATAAATATTATCTGTGCAGCTGGAGCTCATTTAGATCCGGTACGGGCAACGAAAAGTGCAATATATGAATTAGCTGGCATGATGTTAACGCTTGATAATGAATTTGAGGCGAATCGTAAGAAATATGTACAGATGTTCCATAATCCTTCCCTCGTGAAGCAAATGCCTGACCATCCTATGGTATGTGGTTTGCCAGAAGCGGAAGAACGGTTTCAGTTTTTGCTAGATAAGAATTGCTCGTTACAAATATTTGCTGAGGCATTCAAACAGAAAACAAGACATGCGGATTTGACAGATGATTTAAGAGAAATGATTCAGATGTTGCACCAGTTAAACTTCGATGTGATTGTAGTAGATCAGACAACACCAGAAATAATGCGAAATGGATTACATTGTGTGAAAGTACTCATTCCAGGAATGTTGCCAATGACATTTGGGCACCACCTTACGCGCTTAACAGGTTTAGAGAGAGTATTACGGGTACCAATGGAACTTGGGTATACGAAGCAAGCGCTAACGTTTGAACAACTCAATCCACATCCGCATCCGTTTGCGTAAGCGATGATTAGGAGGGAGAAGGATGGGTTTAGAGACATTTTTGAACAATTTACATTTTAATACCGACGAATCAACATCTTCGACTTGGGAGGTGGATTGGGAAGACGGTCCACTTTCATATAAGCTTTATCGGGACTTACCGGGAATTCCGTTATCTTCAGAAGTAACACTGACATTTGAAAATCTCGAAGTATCAACAGAACCTAATCTTCGTGAAATCGGTCATTTTCTCTGGTACGTATTTGGGATTACTCAATTCTGTCAGTCAACCTTACCAGCACCAGAAATAAATTTTATGCAGTCGTATCGGAGATTTGTTCCCTCGGGCGGAGGCTTATATCCAAATGAATTGTATATATATTTAAAGACAGAAAATGTGCCTGTTGGAATTTATCACTATGATGTAGCGCACCATCGCTTAGTGTTATTAAGAGAAGGTCATTTTGATTCATATGTAGCGCGGGCTCTTGGGAATAGTTGTGACATATCCACTTGTTTTGGTGTTGTTTTTGTATCGACAATGTTTTGGAAAAATTTCTTTAAATACCATAACTTTTCTTATCGTCTGCAAGGATTGGATGCAGGCGTGTTAATCGGACAATTGCTAGAAGTAGCAAAACGATTTCAGTTCACATCAAGCGTGCATTTTCAATTTCTAGACCGGGCCATCAATCATTTACTTGGGTTATCCGAAAAAGAGGAGAGTGCGTATGCAGTAATCCCTCTATCGGTAAATTCTGTAACCCCACAGTTTAATAATGAAGATGATACTGCGAATAAAGAAGTCTCTGCTACTCAATTATGCGAAGAATTACCAATTATTCATCATAATCACTACGTCCGATCACGAAAGATTGCGGAGTATCCGATGGTGATTCAAATGAATGAAGCATCTATACTTGAATCTACACGATCATTCCAAAAAATTAAGAGTGAAGCGAATAAAATGCATGATGGTCAATCGTTAGTTCTTCCTCGTATAAAGCGAATGTCGTATGACTTAGCAGCTGCGTGTCGAAATCGATTTTCACCGGAAATGGATTTTTCTTTTAGGAAAATGAGTCAAGAACAATTGACTACGTTACTATATGATGCAACTGCTTCTTTTACCTATCGAAACGATTTGGATGAAACGTACGAAGCACGCATGACCCGAGTCTCACTGTATGTATGTTTGTTTGGCATTGAAGGTATCCCAAACGGCGCTTATCATTATGACAGTGATGCTCATGCATTACGACAAGTATATCTTGGAGATCATCGACTCTTACTGCAAAGCGGGATGACATTCCACAATGTGAATCTCTTCCAAGTACCGCTTTGTATACATGTAGTAGGGGATAAAAATCATCTCAAAACAGCACTTGGCTATAGAGGATATCGCATTCAACAGATGGAAGCAGGCATCCTTGTACAAAAATTATTGTTAGCAGCTTCTGCCCTGGGGCTAGGAGGACACCCGCTTCTTGGGTTCAAAGCTAACGTGTGTGATGAAATTTACAAGCTAGATTCAGAAGAAAAAACAAGCCTAATCCAAATCCCGATTGGTTTCCATCGTCATCGTCCTTGGTTGAAAGGCAGTTTGCATAGTTAAATAGTTATAAATTAAAAATAGCCTAGTTTATAAGGAGTATTAGATAGCTTGAATTCAATTGAATTCAAGCTTTTTAATGCAGTAAAGACTTTTATAGGGTCACACCATATAGCCTTCAAGCTAAGATTTCATGATGTTCCCCAAAAAGAAAAATTGTGACTTTTATGGTAATAGGTCAATGGATGGTACTTCTATCATGCAGTCTATTCAAATGGGGATGCCATTGATTTTTTTCTTAGTAAAACGAGAGATGCCAAATTAGGCCAAGCGCTTCTTAAAAAAGCCTTGGCTTTTTCTTATGTTTCGAAAATTCCCAAGTGGAGAAGTCTGTCCAAAATCAAATGAATCTCATTCATCAACTATTCAGTAATCCAGCATAAAAGCGGATTCCATTAGGAATATCTTCTTTATCCCGCATTAACGGGGCAGTAAGATCCCCAAGCGAGGAAGATAGGTGGGGGATAACTGCCCGTAAAAGCCCGATTGATTCAACTAACCATCAGTGGGGATGAAAAAGCCCCCACTGATGGAAGTTTCACTTTACATCTTCAAAAAATGTTTGCATCAAAACCGTAAAAATTCCTCTTTTACACGCTGTGCACTTTTAGAATCTTTCTTTACAAATCCTTAACACTAAGTTTATTTCGACAACATAATAATTTGATAATTTTTAATAGAATGAATATTTTGTTAAAATATGACGAAGGAGTGTAGATGATGACGAAGGAATATTTGCCGATAAAAATACGGCAGATCAGTATTGTATGGCTGGTTGTTTTTTATGTTGTAAGTATGCTAGTATCAACTGTTTCTATGCCTGTATATGCGGCTGAGTCTTTATTTCAACCCGTTAAAGAAGACGACTTTACAGTTGGGCCTGGTGTGGTGCATAAGAGTCTCACTCTTAAGAATGAAACTCATATTGAAGCGGTAAATATGATAGAGGTAGATCCGCGCAATCCTCATATTAAGCTTGAAGTCACTTCTCCGAAAGGAAAAGTAGTGGCACTGGATACGGTGCGGAATCAAGCGAAGCAAATTGACCGCGAAGGATATCGGGTAATTGCTGGCTTCAACATGGATTTTTATAATACAGATCCGAACTATGCAGGTGTACCAAACGGATTGCAAATTACACAAGGAGAAGTGATAACTGCTCCTGTAAGTACGCAATCAGCGCTGGCTGTAATGGCAGATGGAGGCTTTAAGATTGCTAAGAATCTTAAAATGACAGGTACTATTTTGAATCCTGCAAACGGTCAGGAGAGAACGCTTGATGGAGTGAACAGACCACGTACAGATTCTGCTTCTAACAACCTGTACTTATATACTTCTAAGTTCAACTCTACTACAAAGTCTGCTGGCGCAGGAGTAGAGGTTGTGATAAATCCTTCAAACACGAAGCTTGAGGCAAATAAAGTGCTAACCGGAAAAGTAGAGGCTGTCTATGAAACAAATAATACAGCTATTCCTGATGGGAGGTGGGTTCTTTCTGCGACAGGCGATCAAGCAGCTTGGTTGAAGGAAAACTTTTTTGAAGGAAAAGAAGTGCAAATCAATATACAGTTCAATGAGGATTTTAACAATGCGGTACAAGCGGTTTCTGGCGGTGTTGTGCTTGTAGAAAACGGAAAACCTACTGAACAAGCTTTAAATGATGATAAAGATCGCCATCCGAGAACGTTTGTTGCTTCTAAGCAGGGAAAGCTGCATGTAATTACATTTGACGGAAGACAGCCGACATATAGTGACGGTGTAACTTTGGCGGAGGGTGCCAAATATCTTGCTGAGCTTGGTATGGAAACGGCCATTAATGTTGACGGCGGCGGCTCTACGACATATGCAGCTAGAATGCCGGGAGATCAAACACTTTCTGTTTTAAACAGTCCATCTGACGGCTATGAGCGTTCTAACTCTAATTCTTTAATGATTGTATCAACAGCGCCGGTTTCAGACCTTGCATATCTTATTCCGGTACCAAAAGGACCATTAAAGGTTCTTGCAAATGGAGTAATTGATTTTTCTGCAAAAGGACAGGACCAATATTTTAATGGTGTGCCTGTTGATACACAAAAGTTAACCTTTGCAGTAGATGGTGCAATTGGAAATATTTCCTCAGCTGGTAAGTTTATTGCAAGTAATACAGCAGGACAGGGAAATGTAAACATAAACTTAGGTGCTATTTCTCAATCTGTACCTGTAGAGGTTGTAAATGAACTTTCCTCAATTAAGATTTCGCCAAATCCGGTTATTGTCAATCCAGGGCAAAAACAAACTTTTAATGTAAAAGGATATGACCAGAGCGGAAATGAAATCATCGTTTCTCCAAATCTCCTTAAGTGGGAAGTGACAGGGAATATTGGCACCATATCTCCTAATGGGGAACTGACGGCTGTAAATGAAACGGCAACAGGATCTATTATTGTTTCCTATGGAAGTACAAAAGCGGAAGTCGCGGTAAGCGTCGGCAAGCCTCCTGTTGTGATTGAGGATTTTGAAGACCTAAACGACTTATATTTTTCCTCGGCAAGAGCAAATAGCGTAAGTCTGGATTTAATGAGTCGTTCAAAGCCTGTAAGAGTCGGCACCCATTCCGCAAGGCTTTCCTATGATTTTACTGGAACAATTGGAACGTCTGCAGCTTATGTAAACTTTAAAGGTGCAGATGGAAATATAGGACGTGAATTAGAAGGAAGACCTTCTAAGCTTGGATTATGGGTATATGGAGATGAAAAGAACCATTGGCTCCGTGCAGTTATTCAAGACGGCAACGGTAAAAACATTCCGCTTAGTTTAACGGGTGCAGGAGAGTTGAACTGGGAGGGATGGAAGTACGTATCAGTAGATATCCCATCTGATACAGTAACTCCAATTAAGCTGCGTCAAATTTATGTTGTGGAAACGAGTAATAGTAACAAAAATAAAGGCGCCGTTTATTTTGACCATTTGCGTGCAATTTACTCTGATACCGGAGAGGACCTAATAGGGCCCGTCTTTTCTGATGTGTCTCCCGCAAAGGGAAAGCGCGTCTATACGAATACACCTGATATTTCAGCAATCGTAAAGGATGAAGGAAAGGGTGTAGACACTGGTTCCCTTAAGATGATGATTGACGACAACGTTGTACAGCATCAATACGATGCAACAACAGGCAAGATTTCTTACAAGCCTGCTGAGCCATTAGCGGATGGAGAGCACCATGTTGTTATTGATGGCATGGATATTGCAGGAAATCCTGCGCTGCCAAAAGCAGACTGGAAGTTTGTTGTTTATACAGGAGATGATCTGGCTAAGCCGGAGGTTACTATTATTTCTCCTGCTGATGGCATCACAACACGTACAAACCAGCCGCGCATTGCTGCAAAGTTGTTTGACGAGTATAAGGGAATCGATGTAAATAAGATACAAATGACGATTGATGATAAAGATGTTTCGTTCCAATATGATGAAGCGAGCGGAACCGTGTATTATATGCCTAAAATTGCATGGGAAAACGGAACAAATCATAAAGTAAAAGTAACCGCAGTGGATAAAAGCAATAATGAAACGGTACAAACATGGTCATTTACCATTGGTTCGCCGCTTGGACAGCCTAAAAAACAAAATCATTTTCAAATGAGCGTTATCGGTGATGGCGGTTATTATACAGCAGGACAGGGACAAACGGCAGCGGATATTTTGCTTCGAGAACAAATTAATCGGATTAACCAAGAGCCTTCAGAGCTTATAGGATATACGGGAGATATCGTGGAAAATGATACAGCCGAAAATTTTGCGACAGGTCTTGCAAATATGAATCTCTTTAAAATGCCGTATATTGTAAGTATAGGAAATCATGAGATTTCCGGTACAAATTCGCGCTTAAACTATCAAAAAACGTTTGGCGAGCCGACATATATGTATGATTATGGAAATACGCGCATCATCGGACTGGATAGTGCAAACGGGGGTCTTACAAATTCTGATGCATCACAATGGCCTTGGCTGCAAGAAGTGCTGGCAAACAATAATAAAAAAAATGTACTTGTGTTTATGCATGTACCTCCAGATGAAATTAGCGCCGATGGAGAAGACTATAATACAGGACACGGATTTTCCAATCGAGAAGAAGCACAGAAGTTTTATGATATGATGGGTGCCTACAAACAGCAGAACCGTAATAAAAATATTGTAGTATTGAGCGGCGATCTTCACGCATATCAGCATAAAAATGTACAAGGTGTAGACTATATTATTTCAGGCGGAGGCGGAAAGTATACGCATATCCCTCCGGAAAAAGGTGGCTTTTATCATTACCTCAACTTAAAGATAGAAGGTAATACAATAAGCTGGGATGTTATTCCTTTATTAGACTCCATCAGCTTCAGTGCAGCTTCCGTAACGGTAGAAACAAATGCGAAAGTGAAACTGGAGGCAAATGGCAAGTTTATGACGAGCACGAACACCCCAATTACGCTTCCAATTGCACCGCCATTCGAGACAGAATGGAAATCGAGCAATGAAAAGGTTGCCTCTGTAGATGACACAGGAACCGTTACAGCTTTATCTCCTGGAGAAGCGGTAATTACGGTAAAAAGTGGCTGGCGAGAAGCACAAATAAAGCTTATTGTACCAGATTCTCCTGCAAAAGCTGCAGTGATATATGCAGCGCAGTTGGCGAATGGAGATTTAACTACACAAGAAAAAATTATGGATGCCTATAAAGCTATTTCTTCTGCAGAAGAAATAGTAAAAGCATTGCCAAATAGCAGGGAAAAAAGTGACTTAATAAAAAGAATAAGCATGCTTAAGGCAATCGTTAATTTAAACCAGCGTATATACGAAATTCAATCAGCCGCATATACAAGTGCTGAATCAATAGATCAAGGAATTACCAACTATGAAAAGGTAGATGCACTCATGAAGGTAATTCCGGATGAAACAGAAAGAAAGCTTGTGAAGGAAAAGTTGATACAAGCAGAAGTGCCGATTGTACAGGGTATAAAGGTAGTGTTGGAGCAGCAAGATAAAATGAACCGAATGAAGGATACGTGGCTTCGTTTTGTAGTCATACATGGAATCCATAAGTTCAATCCAGCCGATGAATCTAGTATGCAGCAAGTATATGGTTATATTAAAGATATTGTAAAAGAACATGCGACAGAGCAAGAAATAAAAGCTGCAATTCAAAAATATATGAAACACGATAAAAACATCTAAAATAGTTAGTTTCAGATACTATACGTAAGTTGCTTTTCAGTCTTTAGTATTTTAAAGATTAAAGCTGTTTAAAAGAATATCCAAGAAATTTAAGAAAACAGCCGGCTGCATATATGCAGCCGGCTGTTTTAGTTCAGACTTATTTAATACCGTACTAATAAAAACTGTAGTTTTTGAGACTTTTGGTTGCAACATTTACTTTTATTGATAGTATTTCAAACAACTACTAGGATAGGTGTTTAGCATTCTTTGTTACTTCAATTTTACTGTGAGCATACTTCTTATGAAGCCACTCATAAATAATAGGGATGATAATAAAACTGTTAATTGTTGATGTAACCATTCCTCCTATAACCACGATACCTAATGTTTGAGAAATAACTGTATCCGCATTATGAGAAAATGCAAGTGGTAATAAAGTAAGGATTGTTGCCGCTGCTGTCATTAAGATTGGTCTAATCCTTGAAAGACTACCATTCAAAACAGCCTCTTTAATAGGCATTCCTTCTTTTCGATTTCGTTCGATTTTGTCGATTAATACAATTCCGTTCGTTACCACGATTCCCGTCAACATAAGTACGCCAATTAAGGCTGCTAAATTCCACTCCCCGCCGAATAGCGCTAGTGCAACTACTACACCACTTAAGGCAAGCGGAATGCTAAGGAGTACAGCTAATGGAGCTCTCCAACCTTTAAATACTGATGAAATAACCAGTAACACTAACAAAATGGAGAATGCTACAGCAACGGACATATCAAAAATCATTTGTTTGACTTGTTCTGATATACCTCCTATAGAATAACTCACACCATTCGGAAGCTTCATGTTTTGCAGTGTTTGATCCACTTGGTTTGAAACTTTGCTAATGTCACTTGAAGTAATCTGAGCTGTAACGGCAGAAAATGGTTGGCCATCTCGTTCACTGATTGTAGACGGAGATGTATCTTTTGTAATCGTTGCTAGCTGGTCAAATCTTACACTATTTCCGTCTTTCGTTTGGAACGTTTCAGCTCCTAATGAAGCCATTACATCACTTGGCGAAGCATCGATCTGAACCTTTGAATCCTGTCCAGAAGCAATTTGATCTAGATATACGTCTACTGGAAGGTTCTTGTGATCAATGGTAATCGTTGCATCCTTCGCCTGTACCATATATCTGTTTACTACTTTTAGGATATCGGCAACATTCACACCTTGTTGTTCAATAGCTGAACGATTTAAAGTTACTTTATATTTCGGTAATCCATTCGTTAAATCTACTTTTCCATCTACGCTTAATCCAGGTATGTTTGCTAACTCCGTTCTTACCTTTTGAGCCGTTTGATCGAGTGTAACTTGGTCTGCACCAGTCAGCAATAGTTTCATTTGTGAATCATCACCGGAGATATTTTGACTAGTTACGGTATAGGCTACTTTATCGGAAAGATGCGGCAATTGAGATTGTAAATTTTGAATAACAGAATCTGCATCCTTGTCATTTTTCAATGTAACAGAAAGGTTTGCGACATTTGGGCTTTGAATAAATCCTCCTCCTTGGTCGAACACATCATCACTTTGAGGGGTCATAGTGGAACCAAAGCTAGACGAATACGATTTCACCTTCGGATTTTCTTTTAAAGTTTGTTCCACTTTTTGAACTTCTGCATCTACCTCTGGTAATGTACTTCCTTTTGGTAATTCTACCTTAACAGCAATTTGACCAGATTTGGCGCTTGGCAAAAAGTTAATAGGAAGGAAGGCAGCATAAATGGCTGCGAACACAAAGATAATAACAGACCCAAACACCATTGCTTTTTTATGTTTTAGAGCAGATTGTAAAACCGGCTTCATCATCGGCTCTATGCTTACTGATTTTTTATTGGATGGAGCACCTTTCCAACCCATGAATGCTAAAGCTGGGATGACGAACATCGCAACAAAGAATGAAGTAATAAGCGCAATGACTACTGACCAAGCAAATCCACTGTAAGATGCACTAATCATACCTCCTACCATGGTGATTGGTATAAATACTGCAATAGTTGTTAAAGTGGATGCGAGAATTGCAGGTAACATTTCCGTTACCGCAGAGCCCAGTAATGAGAGTAAAGATTTCTCTTTTGATTCTTCTTTTTTACGGTACATGTTATCCAAAATGACAATCGAATCATCCACAATTCGTCCCATCGCTACAATCAAACCGGAAACCGTTAAAATATTTAACGTGATACCCATAGATTTTAATATCGCTGTTGTTGCCAATAGGGAAATCGGCAATGAGATTGCAATGAGCAAAGTAGATCGAACATTACGGAAAAAGAAAAATACACAGATCATGGAGAATAAACAGCCGAGTAATCCTTCACGAACTAATCCGAATAAGGAACTGTTTAACTCCTGTTCGCGATCCAATAAGACCTGCATTGAAACGTCACCATTTTTAACGGAATCAAGATGTTGTACTCGGTCTTTTACCTGTTCTGCTACGTCTGTAATATTAGCAGAAGGAGTTTTAATGACGTTTAGCACCACGCTAGCTTGACCATTTGTTCTAGACACAGTCTTCACATCATTTAAGGAACGGGAGATATCTGCAACCGTTGATAAAGGAACTGTTTTCCCTTCCGCATTTTTAACAGGTACATTTTTAATTTGTTGTTCATCTAGTGTTAATCCATCAAAACTTACTGGAATGGATAATTGATTATTTAGCATTGTTCCTTTTGGCAAACTTGGAAAAGATGTAGATAATGATTTATTTACATCATCCAGTGTTAGTCCGTTTTTTGCTAAATCTTTCGTGCGTACGGTTAATACAAATCCATCCTTTGCTCCGCCAAAGGCGCTCACATCTGAAACACCTGGTACGGATTTGATTTGTTTTACAATGTCTTGTTGTACGTTAGAGCGCAGTTCTTGTTCATTAAACTTAGAGCTTGTTAAGCTATACGTTAATACAGGAAATGAACTTGTAGTTACTCTCGTCACAGTTGGTTTCGTTGTAACAGTAGGTGGTAACTGTGCATTTGCCAACGCTTTGTTTACGTCGTCTTCTGCTTTCTTCATGTCAAAATTCATAGGAAAATACAAACTCATAAACAAACCACCATCATATGAGGTTGTCTCTACGTTCGCTAATCCGTCTACAGTTTGTGCAGCACTCACAAGTGGGTCTGTAATCTCTTTCTTGATTTGATCTGCTTGCTCCGCAGGAACACGCATACTTACTGTAAGAGTGTTGTTGTTAATTCCTGGTAGATAGTCACGTTGCATTTGGAAAGCAGAAATGCCTCCCCAAGCCAATATAATGAGAGCACAAACAATCATTAATATGCCTCGTTGCATCGCTCCCTCAACAATCTTTTTCATTTTCTTACCTCCTCGTTTCATTCATGTAAATAGAATCAATCACAAGTGACAAAAATAGAAAATATAACATTGCTCTAGTAATCAGAGGATCTATTACAGCCTATTTTTCTCATTTTTTCTTAGCTTACTTTATAGCTATACTTAGCTAAAAAGGGGATATGTTCCGTTAATCTCTTGTACATGTAGAACACTAATTGTACTAAAGGCTCCAATTTTTTGGAGAACTGCATAACCAATATGCTTGTCCCATATGAGACAAGGGCACCGCCAATCACATCTGCAGGATAATGGACTCCGACGAATACACGGGAAATGCCAACAATGATAGCCCATACTAATACGGGATATTTCCACGAATCGTTTCGTAGCAACAGCGTACATGCTATAGAAAATACTAATACCGAATGATCACTTACAAATGAAGAGTCAGCAGGATGCGGTATTAATTGGTGAACATGATGTGCCACGAATGGACGTGGATGGTAGTAGACAAGGTGAAGGATTGCGTTTATGGACAATCCAAGTAAGCAAGAAAAGACAATGTATATAGCTGTATATTGTTTCTCTGCTCTTTTTTCTTTGTTTGCAGTAAACCATAGAAATAACATAAATGCGATTACGACATAAGGGACGCTATTTGTGATGAATATCATACCTCTATCTAGATAAGAGGAGCGGCCGGCCAAATTGTTAATCCATTGAAATATTTCATAGTTCATATTGATCAGCTCCTTATTTATAGTTTTTTTGGTGTCATATGTAGAAAGAGAAAAACGCAAGCTCACCAAAAATGTGTATTCTGAGTGTATCGTGAGAAGCTGAACATCCTATGAAAATTACATTAAAAATGAATTAAAAATGAAAAAGGACCGTGAGTTTAGTGCTATAGTAGTTTATAAATGAAAATAAAAACAAAAAAGAATGAGGCCCGGAGGAACGACATGGAACATTTTATATCATTATTTGAACAGCACAGCTATATTATTTTATTCACTGTTATTTTGATTGAACTGCTTGCGATTCCGATTTCGGCTGAATTCTTTATGAGTTTTGCCGGATATTTTGTGTTTCAAGGAAAAATGGATTACACCTTGGCCATTCTGACAGCTATTGCCGCTGGAGGAGTCGGAATTACAGTCACATACTGGATTGGAAGGTTAGGAGGCTATAAACTGATCGAGAAGTATGGACGATATATTCACCTTGGACCTAAGAACTACAAAAAAGTAGCCGCTTGGATGGAACGATCAGGCAGTAAATTGTTGGTAGTTGCTTATTTCATTACTGGGGTTCGCCACTTCACAGGATACGTATCTGGTATTTCAAGAATGCCGTATCGAACCTTTCTTGTTCCAGCATATATAGGGGCAAGCTTATGGGCAATTAGCTTTATTACACTAGGGAAAATATTAGGACCGCGCTGGCAGGATTTTCATAAATTGGCCGGACAATATCTCATCTACATTGTCCTTGTACTCGCTATCGTTATCGGAGGGTTACTAGTTTACAAATTTTACAAAAAGCAAATCAAAAACTTTTTCGTACGACTGCTTAATCGGCTCATTTCTTACTTTCGAACCATTCGAGCAACGGAAGTGTTCCTTATCAGTCTTACACTAGTCTTATTAGGAATGACAACCTTAATGTTGGGACTTGCACAGGATTATTTATATAATGAGTTTACTCAGTTTAATGAGGTTACTATATATATTGTTCATTCTATACTTCAAACAGGTTGGACAAATAGTATGAGCAGATTCCTATCGTTGCAGTTACCTATCGCATTTGGTGTTCTAATTATTATTACGATTTTAGCCATTTGGAGAAAAGGAAGGAATAGATGGCTTGAAGGTCTTTTACTTACCATTTCCATAGTTGGAGCGCATATGTACCATATTGCGGTCTTACACACACTGTCTTATTTTCATTTTATTGGAAAAGAAGCGGCAACTCGTTCTTCTACTTTTCCAGATGAAAAAGCAACAATTACCATTATTGTGTATGGCACCTGCTTATTTCTAATGGTACGCCACCTGAAGAATAAGTATATACAATTTGTTCTCCCTCTTCTGGGTATCTTGCTTTTACTATGTATAGCAATTGCAAACATTGGGCTTTCTCATATACTTCCAAGCGATATCGTGGGTGGATATGTGTATGGCGCGGTGTGGATGTTCTTGAATTTCTTGCTATTTGAGATGTTTCGCCTTATCGTAAATAAGCAAATTTAATATCCAGTGCATACAGGAATATGACAGACAATGAATGTAGAAAGAAGAGGGTATTATGAACAAACGTATTTTAGTTGTAGAAGATGAAGTGCAAATAGCAAGAGTACTACAGTTAGAACTGGAGTATGAAGGGTACGAAGTATTAGTAAAACATGATGGAAAATCAGGATTAGAAGTAGCCTTACAGACAAACTTAGATCTAATTTTGCTGGATGTAATGTTGCCAGAATTGAGCGGTATAGAAGTGTTACGACGATTAAGAAAGGCTGATAACTATGTACCAGTAATCCTTTTAACGGCTCGAAATACAACATTAGATAAAGTCATGGGCTTAGATCAAGGGGCAAATGATTATGTTACAAAACCGTTTGAAATGGAAGAGCTTCTTGCGCGGGTACGTTCAAGTATTCGTTCGAACACCATGATTACAGCTGGTGTTCCGTTAAATGAACAAACACCTCTTTTATCCATTGCCGATTTATCGATAAATATGGATACGAGAGAAGTGACAAGGAACGGGAAATCCATTTCACTAACTCCAAAAGAGTATGATTTATTAGTATATTTACTTACAAATAAAAACAAGATTGTAACACGTGAAGGTATTCTTACTCATGTTTGGGGATATGAATACGAAGGAGAAACGAACGTAATCGACGTGTATATTCGTCATCTTAGAAAGAAGATAGACGAGGAGTTTTCTTCTCCGTTAATTCATACGATCCGGGGAATAGGGTATTCCATAAGGGAGAAATAAGATGAAGATTACAACAAAAATTAATTTGTTAACGACAGCTTGGCTATTTTGTATATTACTAATTATAAACGTTGTTGTATTTTTTGCTTTTATGAAAACGACTGTAAATATGGAAGAAGAAGTGCTGTTTGAAAAAGCGCACGATATTATACAAGAACTTCATAAACAAAATACAACGACGCTAACAGAAGACAAATTAAAATCATATTTAGTCGAGCATTCCTTCATTCGGATTATAGATCCTGATTCTCAAGTGATTAGCCAAGTCACGGATGATAAACATTTATCTAATATAGAAGCTAAATTCTCTAAAAAATCTGAGTCACAGTTATACAAAATTCGAGAGGAACAAATCTTAATCACTCGCGTTCCCATTACTTCGGATAATCATGTTGTGGGCACATTGGAGATTGGCGAGCGATTAACCGGACTTGAAACGAGAAAAGACATTTTATTATCTATTCTTATCGCTTGTTCCGCTATCGCCATTATATTGTCTCTTCTCAGTGGAAGATGGTTGTCAAATATTATTATGCGACCTATTTCCAATATGATTAAAACGATGGAAGATATTGAACAAAGTGGTGTTCCAAAAACAATAGCTATTCATAAACAAACAAAGGATGAACTTGAAAAACTGGCTACAGCGTTTAATCTTATGATTAAGAGGCTACAAGAAAACTCTGAAAAACAGAAACAATTTATTTCGGATGCCTCTCATGAACTAAAGACTCCTCTTACAGTCATTAGAAGTTATGCCAATTTAGTAAGAAGACGAGGCATCCAAAACGAAGAAATGACAATAGAAGCGATTGAGGCAATCCATTCAGAAGCAACTCGAATGCAAAGAATGACGGAAGCATTACTGGATCTAGCAGCATCAGAAAAAGAAACTGTTTTAGAAATAAAATCATCTGATTTAGTATCACTATGTCACAGCATTCTACAGCAATTCAAAGATGTTTATAGAAGAGAAATTACACTCCATTACGATCAAGCACCTATCATGGTTAAAATGGATGAGCTGAAGATAAAACAAGTCATCATCATATTGCTCGATAACGCTATCAAGTATAGTTCTAACAAAATTGAAATTTTCTTGGACAAGAATGAAAATCATGCTGTGATACGAGTAAGCGATTATGGTATCGGTATACCGAAGGAAGAAATAGAGCATATTTTTGAACGATTTTACCGAGTGGATAAAGCAAGGAGTCGAGAGACAGGAGGAACGGGATTAGGACTAGCTATCGCAAAAAATATTATGAAACAGCATAAGGGAGAAATCAAGATACGAAGCGAGGAAGGAAAAGGAACAGAAGTGGACTTGCTTTTACCCGTTTCCTATATGAATGAATAAAGTAGTGAGATTAAAAAATAAAAGTGAAGGTATTAGAAATCTAAATTATTCTTTTATTTGTTTCACTTGATTTCCACACTTTTTCCATTTAGCCATTTCTCTGATGCTTTTCTAGCTTTTCAATACCGATTGAGATGTTTTCTGACCGTATTGATTGATGACCTGATTTTTGATTTTTGCGGTCATGTACTTTGGATTAGGATACTGTTTGGTTCATACGGACTCTACTACACCTTTACAGACGGAGTACAAAAAGCTTATTATATCCGAAGAACAGAGAAGTATAGGGATAGGTACCTTTAATGCTATAACGGATTTGATGACATTGCCGGTAAATCCATTATAGCGAATATTTGGATCTACCGTTTCTTGCCTTCAACATGCTGTAATCGCTGTATTATTGATGATAGGCACGCGTATTTAAGGAGGATTGTTTTAACGAAATGAATTTAAAATTACTATTAACTCGCGCGTTTTTTATTAGTCTTTTGTGCGCTAGTGCATTTGGGCTCATTGCACTACTTATAAGTGACCAAAAAATTGTTGGATTTGACAATACCATCATTTCTTTTATTCAAGGACTGGAATCTCCAATACTTACAAGTATCATGAAATTCTTTACTTTTATCGGGTCGGGATTACCCGTTGTTTTTCTTACGTTAGCTATAATCCTTTTCTTATATAAGGTTTTGCACCATCGAAGAGAATTGATTCTATTCGTGTGGGTTGTTATTGGATCGGCACTTCTAAATTGGATATTAAAGATGATATTTCATCGTGCCAGACCGACTATTCACCGCATTGTTGATGCGAATGGATTCAGTTTCCCTAGTGGTCATTCGATGGCGGCATTTAGTTTGTACGGAATCGTCACTTTTTTGCTATGGCGGCATGTCAAAAGTTCATTTGGTCGTGTTATTTTAATTTTAATTAGCGCAACAATGATTCTTGCTATTGGCGTAAGTCGTATATATTTAGGAGTTCATTATCCAAGTGATGTACTGGGAGGTTACCTAGCTAGCGGAACTTGGCTTGCCGCTTCAATCTGAGCTTATCAGTTATATGAAGAAAGACGTTATAAGGCAAAACAAAACGAACATTAAAGTCGTTAAAGATTTACTCAAAACCTTTTTTGTTTTTCAGAATCCGTTAGTGCGGGATAGAACAATTAGATAATAAAAATCAATGTCTAATTTCATTTACCGTATTTTTACAATTATTTAAAAACAAAATAAACGAGTAAACATATAATCAACTTCTTATCATTCAAATAGAGTAGAAAAGAGTAGTATAGGACATAATTACATTTGAAAAGATGTTAAGGAGATGATCCAAATGGAAAAACAGCCTAATCATGATAAAAAACAAAACATTAAAAAGTTGGATATAGAACAAAATGCTATTTACAGTGATCCGAAAGATGCAAGTAATATGCAGCCAGTACCACAGCCGAAAGATTATGATGAAATAGAATATTAATTAATTAGAAAAAGAAACCGAAACGATATTGTTTCGGTTTCTTTTTGGATGACAGCTTTTCTGCTACTACTCCTAATTAGAAGGAGGAAGAGAAAGAAAGACTAATGAACCAATGAGTTCAACTGAAATGCTAAAATCATCGTTAATTGTAATTTCAACACATGCAACTAATGGTAACGTAATGATGGTTACGTTACCATCAATTGAAACCCCTGGTGAACATGTGTCGTAGTCACTTATAGAAAGCTCTATATCTGTCTCCGGAGCAATTAAAATTTCTAAGCATATATTCATGCATTGTTCGAATGAATAAGCTATTGTAGACCTCTCCTTTCCAAATAACCCATAATTTCTATGTAGATAGACACATAAAGTAGCGTTTATAAGAACAAGAACGAATAGAAAAACGCAAGATATGTTGGCTATCTTTTTAATTGCATCTTTGAAGGTAGTTCTCATACCATTCTATTTAAAGGTATATCCTCTTGATTGGACAGGTTATCTATTTATAAAAAATAATGTACGTAGTAAGGAAATGATTGGGGAAATAATCTAGAGTAAAAAAGCACTATATAGGCTATCCCCCTTAAAATGAAGAATAACAACACTCCCCTCTGAATCGTTTACTGTCCGAAAGCTACTTAGTTTATAAAGATGAGGACAGTAAAAAAATCATCTTGACATAGGTAATTTATTGGAGGTTTTATTATCTCTTATGTGGAATAAAATCTTATCCATACATTACTAATTTTTTAGGGGGAATTGTAATGAATTTTAAATTAGCCTCTGTAACACTAGCCACAGCTTTAACATTCAGCGCTCTCGCAGGAAACACTGTGTCAGCAAAAACAAAAGCTAGCGCTACTCAAACGGAAAAAAATTACTTGATTGCCTTTAAGAAAGATTTACCAAGCAATTATCAATCTATTATTTCGGATGCAGGTGGACAAGTTATCCGCGCCATTCCTGCCATCGGTGCTTTAGAAGTAAAATCGAGCAATGCTTCCTTTTTGGATAATTTGAAAGGGGTTTCTTCTATCCAAGCTGCGAATCAAGAAATTGTCCATACTTTAGATAAAGAAGAAATAAGTCCAGCAGCTGCAGATGGAAAGCCAGTAACCGATATTCCGCAGCCAGAAAATATAGGAAGCTATTGGAAATATCAATGGGATATACAAAATGTAACAAATAATGGTGAATCCTATAAGATTAATGGAGGGACTGGAAAAGGAGCAACAGTCGGTGTAATCGACAGCGGGATCGACGCTAACCATCCTGATTTAATAAAAAACTATACCGGCGGTCAGAACTTTGTACCTGCTGGCGTGGACGAAACTGAAACAGGTAATTCTGCTGATGTAAAGGATCGCGGGGGACACGGAACTCATGTAGCAGGCTCAATTGCAGCGAACGGTAAACTAAAAGGGGTTGGACCAGATCTTAAAATTCGTTCATATCGTGTTTTCCCTGAATCTGGAAGTGCACCAACAGCTTGGATTGTAGACGCTATTGTTGCTGCTGCAAATGATAGAGTAGACGTTATTAATATGTCTATCGGTGGATTTGATAGCTTGAAATACTATTATAATGGACAAAGATATAACGATATTGCCGATGTTCTTCTTTGGAAGCGGGCAATTGAATATGCTGTACAAAAAAATGTAACAGTCGTAGCTGCAGGTGGAAACGAGTCATTGAATATGAATGATAAGAAGATGGTAACAAATTACTTAAATGAAGAATACGGATCAGCTGACCTTATTTTTAAAGGTCCATCTGTTGAAACTCCTGGTCAACTTCCGGGTGTAATCACTGTATCTTCTTCTAATCAATGGTCAACTGATAAAATTGCATTCTACTCTAACTATGGAAACAGCTTTATTGATGTAGCGGCACCAGGCGGTGATAACGGCCCTACATATGCTGAAACAGGAGATTTATCACAGCGGGATTTCCATTATCGTGCATTAAGTACATGGCCAACATATTTAGAGCCATATTTTACTTCAAATCTGCATAACTATGCTCTACTTCACGGAACATCAATGGCTTCGCCAAAAGTAGCAGGAATTGCAGGGGTTATTAAAGCAGCTCATCCAACATATTCTCCTGCGCAAGTAGCAAACTTAATCGAGCAAACAGCAAAGGATTATGGTAAACCAGGACAAGATACTTTATTTGGAGCTGGTGAAGCAAATATTTATAACGCGTTATTAAATAAAAAAAATAATAAAGGAATTTGGGGATTTTAGGATATTGATACAAGTCCGATATAACCTTAATACGGTTAAAATCGGACTTTTTTACATGAAAACAACCTTATTAATATGGTTTAATTAGCAAATTTTAAATAAAACCTTATAAATTTGTATATCTCATCCATCCACTCTCAGATCGTTCCGCTTTATACTTACCATAAGACAAAAGCTTCATCGCTGAACGACTAGCAGCATGGAAAACTAAGCTCAGTTTCCACTCCTCATCCATTTCATCAGGATAGGCTGTGGATTCGTAAACATAATAAGCCGCCATAATGCAAGGGATTACTTGTTCTAGCTCAAATTCATAAGTAGTTGCATCATCGACAACCAAATCAATGACACGTCTTTTTTCAGGTTGAATTTCTTTTTGAAGCAACTTCTTTACCGTTCCTGGTACTGATTCTAATATCTTATCCTTCATGTTAGTCATTTCTTTGGTCTTTCAGCACGAAGAATAGCATCATTCGTTGGTGTGTTAGGTACATAATTCCCATGGCTGTCGATGCTGTGCGCTTCTTTATCGTATTGTCCATTGGCATTACGCTTCTTTGTTGTGAACGGATCTTGATTGTGTCCCATAATTGTCACCTCCAATAAGAATAGTATGTACTAACAAGTATGTATTTTGCCTAAAAGAAAGTTCACAAAAAGTGGAAACAAGGGTTGTACATCTCATCAAATCATAGTGTATTTACCTAGAAAGGAACAATTTAATCTGTATCAAATTGTTCCTTTCGTACAAAATAGGTACAAACTTAAAAAAAGGAGGATAATTTATGACGAACCGAAATGATAATCGAGAACGTAAAAACAAATATCCTAACAATTTAAAAAATGATACTGAATTCTCCAAAGATGTAAATATTAGAAGCGAAGTAACGAAAAAAGATTTAAATAAGTAATGGTTTGAACTATTAGATATATAAAAAGCTTGGATTCAATCAGATCCAAGCTTTTTCATATAACAAAAATTCAGTCATACTTCTTATAAAATAGAATGAATTTCATTTACCGTATTTTGGTAAAAAATAAAAACAATTAAATACATAAAGAAAAAGAATACACAAACCATATTTCATGAAGGATGTGTAAATCATTATTGAATATAAAAGAAAGAGGGGAGTTTCACCATGAAACTAACACCAGAGCAGCGTGTTCAATTGCATGGATTTAATAATCTTACTAAATCATTAAGTTTTAATATGTATGATATTTGCTATACAAAAACGAGAGAAGAACGAGAAGCCTATATAGAATACATAGATGAACAATATAACGCAGAAAGATTAACAAAGATTTTAAAAAACGTATCTGACATTATAGGTGCACACGTATTAAATGTAGCCAAACAAGACTACGTTCCACAAGGAGCAAGTGTAACAATTCTGGTTTCAGAAGGCCCAATTGTAGAAGTTCCAACTGAATCATTTAACGAATCACCCGGACCTCTTCCTGGATCGGTCGTCATGCAGTTAGATAAGAGCCACATCACGGTTCATACATATCCTGAATATCATCCCAATGAGGGGATTAGTACGTTTAGAGCCGATATCGATGTGTCTACATGCGGAGAAATTTCACCACTTAAAGCATTAAATTATCTTATTCACTCATTTGATACGGATATTATGACAATTGATTACCGAGTGCGGGGATTCACAAGAGATATAACAGGTAATAAATTATTTATTGACCACGAAATAAGCTCAATCCAAAATTACATTCCAGAGAATGTAAAAAATTTGTATGACATGATTGATGTTAACGTATATCAAGAGCATATTTTTCATACGAAATGCAAACTAAAAGAATTTGACCTAAACAACTATTTGTTTGGATATACACAGGAAACATTATCTATAAACGAACAAGAGGAAATTACAAAGAAATTAAAAGTGGAAATGGATGAAATATTTTATGGGAAAAATATGAATCATGGTTCAATTGAAGAGAGTTCAAATGAATAAAACATCCAAAGTATCAGTTAAAAAGCAGGAAAACAATCTCCTGCTTGTTTGCTTTTAGTTGTGAAAAAAGCATTCTTTTTTTGGTCAGAACTTGAAGTACGAAAGAAAGGTGTTTTTCATTTTTTGTCGAATTTGAAATTCGGTATAGATCCAATAAAGAAAGGGATAAAAAATGAAAAAATACGAGCGGTTAATTTCATGGGTAGAACATATAAAAGAACGAAACCATAGCTCCGCAGCAGCACTTTTTATTATGAAAGACAATAAAGTTGTAATGGAGCATTATAGCGGAACTCATTCTAATATAAAAAATAGCCCTCCTATTACACCGACTTCACAGTTTAATGTTGCTTCTGCAAGAAAGAGTTATTTAGGACTTGCGATTGCCTATGCAATTTATGAGAGAAAAATTAGGAGTCTAGATGATTATGCTATAGATTACTTCGAAGAATATGATAAAACTTTACTCGGTAAGACAACTTTAAGACATTTAGTAACACATTCTCACGGTTTACATATGAGTGACAACGGAATTATTTATCGAGAGTTTGAACCAGGAGAAAAATGGGCTTATAGAGGCGTTAACATCGAAATGCTGACACATCTAATCTGCAAATTATACAATAAAAGTTTTCCAAAATTGCTGAGAGAACGAGTCTTTATACCTGCAGATTTTAAGGAAACAGCCTGGCAAACAACAGATCATGAAAATTTAGTAAAAGTAGTCATAAATCCAAATGAAGAAGCTGTATGAAAAATAGGAGTATCGGATGACGGAACAGAAACGAATCTATTTGTCTCCGCTAGAGAATTTGCTTATTGGGGAAACCTTCACTTAAATAAAGGATATATGAATGGAAAACAAATCGTACCGAAAGAAGTCATTGAATTATCAATACAACTTCAAAGTCCTGATTATAAAAATAAAGATTTACCGCAGAACGGATTATTTTGGTATGTTCAACATACACCAGCATTACAAAGTGAAATAGGTGAAAGAGTTCCAAAAGGATCTTATCAAATATTAGGTGTGACAGGACCAACAATTTTAGTTATTCCTGAATATAATGTCGTTGTCGCCAAAATGTATAACAAAAGATATAACTATGGAGGAAGCAACTATCTTCAATATTTAAGAGACTTTAGCAATTTAGTGGCCGATATATTTGCTCACTAAACCCTTTGTTCATACAAATTGTTACGATAAGTAAAAAGTATCCTTAACACGGCTTTACTGCAATAAAATCGTATATATCTAATCAGCAAAAAGACACTTACCAATTAAGTGTCTTTTTGCTGCTAAAGAACAATACAGCCATTTTTATATGAAAGGTATTACTCCGTATTAATTTTTATTTTAATTTCAATAACCGTATCTCGCGCAGCATTGTGGTTATAATAAACATCGTTAGACAATTATTGAAAAGAATTAAAGTAAGAAAAGAGAGGAAAGGATGGTATGAAACATTCATCTGTTAATCCATGGCTTGTTGTCTTTGGTACAATCATTGTACAAATAGGCCTTGGAACGATTTATACATGGAGCTTATTCAATCAGCCTTTAGTGAATAAATTTGGTTGGAATCTTAATGCCGTTGCTATAACCTTCTCAATCACTAGCTTTTCTTTATCGTTTTCAACTTTGTTTGCGAGTAAATTACAAGAGAAATGGGGAATTCGCAAACTCATGATTATAGCCGGATTAGCTCTAGGAATTGGCTTGATGCTTAGCTCACAGGTTTCCTCATTACCAATGCTTTATGTGCTAGCAGGTGTTGTTGTAGGTTACGCAGATGGTACAGCCTATATCACTTCACTATCCAATTTAATAAAGTGGTTTCCAGAGCGTAAAGGTTTAATTGCTGGTATTTCTGTCTCTTCATACGGTACGGGCAGCTTAATTTTTAAATACATTAATGGAAAGCTAATTGATTCAGTTGGCGTATCACAAGCGTTTTTCTATTGGGGCTTAATTGTTGCAATTTTGGTGGTTATAGGTGCATGTCTTATACATAAAGCCCCTGAACAGGATACAGTTCATGAAACAGTGAGTCATGATTACACAACAAGAGAAATGCTACGTACAAAAGAAGTTTATCTGCTATTTATCATGCTATTTACATCGTGTATGAGTGGCTTATATTTAATTGGCATGGTAAAGGATATTGGTGTTCAACTCGTAGGGCTTAGCGTGGCAACAGCAGCTAATGCTGTCGCTATGGTCGCTATCTTTAATACGATTGGTCGAATCATTCTGGGGCCGTTATCAGATAAAATCGGCCGTTTGAAAATTGTTTCAGCAACTTTTGTCATTATAGGTATGTCTGTTTTTGTTCTCAGTTTTGTGAACTTAAATTATGGTATCTATTTCGCCTGTGTAGCAAGCGTTGCTTTTTGCTTCGGTGGAAATATCACTATTTTTCCAGCCATTGTTGGTGATTTCTTTGGTCTAAAAAATCATAGTAAAAACTACGGTATCGTGTATCAAGGTTTTGGTTTCGGAGCACTCGCAGGTTCCTTTATTGGTGTAATTCTAGGTGGATTTAAACCAACTTTTCTTGTAATTGGCGCATTGTGTATTGTGTCATTTATCATCTCTATTTTGATTCGGCCACCTAATCAGCAAAAGGAAAAGCAAAAGACTTATCACGAAGCATCGTGAGCATGCTTCATTTTTATTACATTCTAAAAAAGAGACTCATTTAAGGTTTAAAGACAAAAAAAGAGGGATTTACTTTTCATTAGAAAAGCAAATCCCTCTTCTTCATTCATACTTTTAAATACATACGATTTTTAAATTAGATTAATGTGAATTTACATACTCTCTAGATCTTAATACTTTCCCTTTTTTCTACATAAAAATCTAAGCTAGGACCTGATCCGCGTTGAAGTACGCAAAGGACATATTTTTCAAAATTTGCATCAGCTAATTCATTGATAATGGCATCTATATTATCTCCAATAGGTGTATTTTCTTGTTGTTTAGAGTGTCTTTAATTCATTTTTATGAAGTATTCATTAGGCGTATCCAGCGATTATGGATTTAGTAAACAAATAGATTAAAATTGGTTTTGGAGATGCAGTTACACGCGAACAATTGTCACAGTTCTTATATAATTCTATGAAATTATAAATAGAGGATGGCATTTAAAGAGAAATATAAGGTAGTATAAAAAATAAGACATGAAAACTTTAAGAGAGGACAGAAAATATTATGATGGACCAATACGAATTGAAACAAGAGCTACAACATATCAAAAATAACAATTACTCCGTTCCAGAAGATGTGGACGCATATCCATATGCACAATGGATGCTTGACTATATCGGATCACCTGATGCCGAGCTGCGCGATGAACTGATTTACAGTACATTAGAACGATGGATTACAGGCGAAGTATTTAGACAAAAAGAACTACGCGGACTACTGCTGCAGGCACTAAGTCCTGATTATTTATTTTACAAAATCGGTGAAAAGGAAACAGATTCTGTTTTTAAGCGTGCATTTTCTATTCTAATTCCACCACTTATTTTATCTGTTCATGAAAAAGAACCGTTCTTATCTGAAGAACAGCTGTATAGCGTCGCAGAACAAGTTCTTGAATATGTGTACCTTGAACAAGATGTAAGAGGATATGTAGAAGGGAAAGGATGGGCGCATTCCACAGCGCATGCTGCAGATGCCCTAGATGCTTTAGCCCGTACGATACGAAATCGCGAATTTTCGCACGCAATCCTTGCTGCTGTTCGTCATAAGATTTGTCTGCACGATTACTTGTACATAAACTTTGAGGATGAAAGATTAGTGACAGCAGTAATGTCTTTACGAAACCAAGGTATATTAGCCCAAGAAGAATGGAAAAACTGGCTTCACAGCTTTACGGTGATTGAAGAAGCCCCAGCTCCTCGAAATGATATCTTAGTACAAAACATTAAATCATTCTTAAGAAGCTTGTATTTCCGAGTTTTAGAGAAAGAAGCAAATTCTGAGTTTACGATTGCTGTATTGGAAACTTTAAAAGAATTGAAGAAATTTTAGTAAAGAAATGTTGGATTCCGTTAGTAAGTGTTACTTTTATAGTGTTAATTAAAACATGGCTAGATCGAATTATTAGAGCACAAGGAGATAGATATTGGGAATGGTCTAGTAAAATTGTGTATTTAGATCCCTAAATGTTTATTTTGAAGATACTTTATGATTAGGTACATAAAATTAGTTTTTCTCACAATTAATAAAATCGAGGTAGAAGAAATGAAAAAACTTTCAGCACTCATGTGTATTTCTCTACTCTTACTAGGGGCATGTGAACAAAAAGAAACGAATACATCTAAGAAACAAACAGAAAAACAACAAGAGTCTCATGCATCGAAACAAAAAGATGTGTTTGCAGCCACTCGAACAGCTTTAACAGCAAAGACAAAAATGAATATACTCTTACCAACGGAAATCCCTCTGTCTAATGAAAACAAGTTTTTATCTGCCTACACAGAAGGTCAAGATAAAAATTACACTGTTACATTTTTTGAAAGCAACAGCCCATTACCTGTCGATTCCACTGCACTTTCGGATTCTAATCAGGCTAAGCAAATTGCAAAACTTTTTGTCCAACAGTATGAGACAAAGGAAGAGGCCGGTAAAAGTTTATGTTCAACATTTGCATTAAATCCTGATTACGATAAAGATGTACCAAGCAATGATGATCCTAGCGGAATAGATTTAGGATATGGAGTCAAAGGTTTTACTGATGGGGCAGCAGGAACGATGTATTTGAATGCTGTTAAGGATCATTGGGCAATTTTCGTAAAAAGTCCATCGGCAAATAAAGATGACAATATACCTGTAGCAAAATCCATAGTGAAACAACTAGAGAATGAGCCACTACCAACTCCAGACTCTTACGCAGTTATAGAAGTGGGTACGAGACAGAAACAAAACCGTGTATATTGGCAAAATGGAAATACTTTATATGGGATAGAAACTAGCGGTGCTATCGAAGATGCATTAACGATTGCTGCTCACTTTGAGTCTACGTCTAAGTGATTAACAAATGTATTTGCTCAATTAAGTGGATAAAAGGATCTAAAAAGGTCATTGCCTTCTAATCAATTTAGCAAATATATTTCAATAAAAAGAAATACAAATTGTTTCTCAAAAAGAGTCTTAATTATTAAGACTCTTTTTGAGTATTAGCATAGCAGTGTAAATAAAATAATATCCATGTAGGGGTACCGTCACATGTCCATCAAGCTAAGGTTGGGTCTTCCATGAACTTCCGTTCTTGCTACCTACATGCTTGATATTTTGTTTATTTGTTTTTAAAAATACGCATACCAAATAAACCTTGATAAGGTGTGTTTTTAAAGATTATGCAGTTTTCTGTTTTAGATTGGATACAGTACACTGATAAACGACACCTAAAATATCAAAGACCGTCTTTTTCTCATATCGATGGGATTTCCGTCCGTTTTTCTGTAAGAGGCCAAACAGACGCAGGAAAATTTCCGATACTTCTTGGGTGTCTTTTTGTATAGCTTCATATACTAAGTACAGATAATCTTGAATCATATAAATTGCTTTATATTCACTTAACTCTTTTTGTTTTTTCTGTAGTAATAGCTGTCGCATTTTGAACATAGTAGAAGAACAAAGAAAAATAGCAATTAACTGTCCATAAAGATGACATTCTAGACGCTCTCGCTTAATATTATGACAATGATTGATACCAAAAAGAGATTTCCATGTTTTAAATACAATTTCAATTTACCAACGTAGTCAGTAGATATCATGAACCTGTTCCATCGGAACAATTTCCCATGGTATGTTGGTAATATAAACGTTGATTTCTGTTAATCGTTTACTTTTTTCAGAGTATGTAACTCCTTTTTTCTTTTCAACATAGGTTTGCTGTTTCCTACGTTTATGAATTTGAGTTGATGTCAGTCTGTATATTACAACTCGTGAGGGTAATTTTTGTTGTCCAATATAGGCATTCTGGATTTCATAAGTATCTCCTGGTTTTATCTGATGCATAATATCTTCAAGGTTAAGTAAAACATATAGAGATTGCTTTTTTACTGTCCCATCTCGAAAGAATTCTGGAGAATCATTTTTTACATATACTCTATTATTTAATTTCAACCGTGAAACATAGAATACACCTCGTTGATCCATCTGGTCTAAATCTTTTAGAGAAAAGTATCCTAAATCTCGAATACATAAATCTCCTGGGCGTAAGGTATCTAAACAATCTGTACCAAAGGTTTTATCATTATTTTTACCTGACTCCATTTGAAAATTGAGGAATTTTCCACTATGTAAATCATACTCTAGCTGAACTTTAATACCGGCTGTTTGTGCACATCCTCCTGAACCAGGATAAATAGGGGCCAAATGATTAGGGACTTGAAGAATAGTAGCATCTAAAATACGTATGCGTTGAAAATAAGAAGTATATTGATTTTGGATTTGAGACGAATCGTTTAGTAGACTTTTGACTAAAAGAGAAAATATACGCTGTAGAAATAAAACAGCGCATCGGTTAAAACGTTGATTAAGTCCTTCTGGACTCATAAGTGTAGCCGTATTTGCATAAAGTTGACTACATAATCGAGTGAGGGAATCACTTGCTACACGTTGACTAATCCAAATACATAAAGCAGTCAATTCTCGTGCACCATATTTACTTTTACGTTTTACAAAACCCGTTTCTTGGGCAAGTTGTTGAAGGATATGGGGAGATAGATGTCGCTGTAGTTCTTCAGCAAACAAATAAAATTCATCTTTAATCGAAAGATTCATAAAAAACGCCATCCTTTCTGTATGTTTCTACAAAAAGAATAACGTTTTCTATGAATTATGGATATAAATTTATCTTAGCTTGATGGTGATGTAAGGTGACCCCTAGTATGGTAATTATTCTTTCAGTCTAATTAGTAAAGAAGATGGAAGACGCCTTATCATTCCAAGTTGACCCGACATAGCTGACATTGATACCGGATTGCACCCAGAATCTTGCCCCTCCGTAGTTAATATCCCAACACAGAACTGTCCAGTTATGATTGTAACCTGCCTTCAACGAAGAGATTCTGTCGTTCCAATATGAGCTCACCCGGCTAATATTACTGGAAGCTCCAAAAGAATTCCCTCCAAAATTAGAATGTTCATAAAAATACGAATTGTAGTAAACAGCTTGGAGTGTAACCGTATTGCTCTTAGTATCCTTTTCACGTTCAACAACAGCACTCTGTAAATGAGCATTTAAATGGTTTTGATTTGTAAACCCATAGACTACTCCCTCTGCTTTTGCTGCGTCATCGAAAACAAACTGAGTTACCTTCTTTACATGTGGATCGTTTTGTGCATATTTAACACCATCAATCATAACAGGCAAATCTTTTAATTGGACTATACTCTGTTTTGAAGTTGAGGTTGGTGTCGTAGCGGCAAAAGCAGTGATAGGAATGACCATCAAAACAAAAGTCAGTAATGTAATAACTATTTTCTTCAAGAAAATCCCTCCTAGATAAAGATTCAGAATAATTTGGTATCCCAACAGCACCTCCTAATAACTGTATCTATTGTTCTTTCTCTCTAGTTACAAACCCATTATAACTATTTTATTTAATAGAATTCGTTTCAAGGTTATATGGGTATGACAACCAAAATTATTTTATGGGGCTATACGTATATGTATTCCAATTATTTACAGTAAAATAATACAATTGTACCATCTAGGGGGCCCGCCGCACACCCATCAACTTAAGAAAAGAAAACACTCCTAAAACGAAAAAATGCGCTGACTTCTCAAAATAACTAACTATAGAGAAAGAAAACGTGTTAAGTGACAAAAAAGTTGTTTGATTTACAATAAAGTCGCTTAAAAAATAATAAAGTTGTTTAAAAAACTCTAGTCATGCTATTCAACAATCGGGCCAGATTGTTGAGGAACGTTTTCAATAAAATTGGATATTTCTGTTGAAATATAGAGTAAGATTGTGAAGTTTCTCACTTAAACTAACGGGGCAGGTTAGCTGAACAAAATAATCCACAAGAAAGTAAACAATAAAAACTTTGTGAATAAGTATAAATAGGAAAGATAACATTCGAACATAAAGAAATATATAATGAAATTAGCAGAGGAGGCGTGTGTTAATTTGGAAAATAAAAAAGTCTTTAATGATATAATCTCTGATTATGCAATAGCTCGACCAGGTTATCCATCTGAGTTGTTTAGGGATATTATTAAGTATTCAATGATAAAGAATGATGCAAAGATACTTGAAATAGGTTCAGGACCAGGTCAAGCTACAGAATATTTTGTGAAAAATCGATATTCAATTACAGGATTAGAGCTTGGAGACAAACAAGTAGAGTATTTATTAGAAAAATATTCTGAATATCAAAATTTCAATGCTTTATGTACGTCCTTTGAGAATTACAATTGTGAACAGGAAACATATGATTTAATTTTTTCAGCTACAGCATTTCATTGGGTTAAACCGGAGATTGGATACCCTAAAGCATACGATTTATTGAAAAGAAACGGAGTAATGGCTGTTTTTGGGCATATGTCATCAATTATTGAGCCGAAAACTGAAATGCTAAACCAAATAAGAAATATTTTTCGAAAATACGCTCCTGAGCTTGATACTTTTATAACTGTGAATGAAGCCGAGGACCTACATAATCTTAGGATTTCGGAGATAAGAACCAATAATTTATTTGATAAGCCAATAACCAAGATTTACAGATGGAATGATGAATATACTACGCAAAGGTATCTAAAATTAATTAATTCATACTCAGATTTTCAAGGGGTAAGCGATAATAAGAAACAAGCTATACTTAATAATATTGGAGACTATATTGACAGTAACGAAGGTAAAATAGTTGTTCCACAAGAAGTAAGATTATATATGGCAAAAAAGTGATTTGAAAGGTTTTTATATGAAGATTATTATTTGTAACATATAAATATTTAACTGAAGAACTTTAACTGAATTCAACCAGCTATTGAAATATTGATGAAGCCGTTAGGATTATATTATTAACGGTTTTTTCTGTTGTAAAAGATTGTGAAGGAATGTACTTACACTAACGGGTGCGTTAGTTCAACAAGCTATAAGCGATTTTAGGAATAAGCCCATATTTTAGTTATTCCATTAAAGGGCGCTTTAATTGAGCAAGGATCACAAAAATTATCAAACTTTTTTATAAAAGGATGATTCAATTGAAAATATTAAGAGTGTGTTTTGAGTTATTAGTATCAATTTGATCAAGCTTTATTTTAAAGCAACATTTACTTCATATCTTTCACCCTCTGTACGAATCAAGTATTCAGGCAAAAGGAAATTTAGTGCTTAAGGACACTTTCCTTTTCAGTCAGTTATTTTTTCGGAAACAGGGACGCGGTACCTGTCCCTGTGTTCCTTTGTATTCACAATTCATTTTATACCGCATATCATGGTGAATGAATGTAAAATTTGTTCATTCAAATTATATGGGAGGTGGTTAAACTTGATTCAATTAGATAAACGTCAAACACTTTTCGACGCAGCGCGTGCTCTTTTTTTGGAACAAGGATTTAAGAAAACCAACATAGCAGCAATTACAAAACGTGCTAACGTGGCAGTCGGTACATTTTATAAATACTACTCTTCGAAAGAACAGATTTTCTGTGAAGTTTATCTGGCTGAAAATGAACAGACCAAGCGCAAAATCATTTCGCAAATCGACACTGATCAATCACCTAAGGAGGTTGTTAGACAATTTTTTGAAAAGATCATTCAAATAGGTAAACATAATGCAATTTTAGCTGAATGGTACCAGAATACCGAGATCAGCCAACTCATTATGGAACGTAATCAAAATCGTGACGATTGGCAGAACAGCTTTGTATACAGTTTTTTAATCGACAATATTAAACGCTGGCAGGAGTCCGGTCAATTCCGCCGGGATATCGACTTGGATACAATGATTAGTCTTTTTAATGTGTTGATTGTTGTTGATATCCATAAGGATGAAGTAGGCAGTCAGCATTACCCGCAAGCAATGAAATTACTGGCAGAATTGATCGTTGATGGTCTGTCTGCAAGATCATAAAACGCTACTTATAAAAGTGGTGTATGTTTTTACATTTAGGTGAATGAACAAATATATAATTCATTCAAAAAAATGAGTATCATTATGCAGGTATCCAAGAAGTCACCTCTGGTATTCTTTGCACTATCATGAAAGGTTTAACCAATGGCCGTAAATAGAGAGATAAGCAGCATTCTTTATTGCCATTTGGTGAATGAATAAAAATATATTTATTCACCTCTTAAATAAAGATGAGTATGAGCGACTAAAAAGAGGGATGCATAGAAAGTCAATCGTTCTAAAGGGAGTAAACAAGATGCGCTAAAAGGACTGTTACAAATAATCATTAATCTGTAGAATCAATGTCTTGAGTTTGCGTTAAGTTTATTTCAATGGAGGTTCATTCATATGAAACGTACAGTAGAAATCGTATTAAGTGTTCTTGGAGTGATCGTGAGTCTTGTCATGGCTGGAACTGGAGTTGTTTTTTTATACCTCAAGAATAATGAGGCTTTTCTACGATATTTGGATACTGGTTGGAGTGAAAGCCAAAACGCCTACACGCTGGATCAGTTGAGTCAAGCTGGAACCATGTTTATTTTGCCCGGAATTATCGGCATTGCACTTGGAGCAAGTGCTGCAATGTTATTGAAAGGAAATCGAAGTCCAAAACTTGCAGGATGGGGATTGATTATTGTATCAGTGGTGATTTTCATCATTTCATTATTTGGTTCTATTCCTGCCATGTTCTTTATTGTTGCGGGTATTGTGGCATTGGTTAAAAAGCCAAAAGGTAATGCGGAAAGGTAAAAAATTCTCAGAGGTTTGTCGAGACCCTGCGTAAAGCAGGCCTACGCTTCCGCAATGATATTGTCAAAGGTTTTGGTGGTAAGCAAATCTTACTAGATGACCCCGCAGGTAATCCTATCGAGCTCTTCGAGCCTCCAAGGAAATGATGGAAAGAACATTATCTCATTTGCATCTAACTATCAATTAGAAGAACAAGAAGTGATTGCTCGTTTTTGTTTTTCCTATAATAATGTGAGAACTACAACCATCCTAAAATCTGTTAACTGAAAATATAGAATGCTATATACATGGTATGTATAAACGGATATATATTCAGTTTGCAAAAACAACAAAAAGGAGGAATTAACAAATGAAAATGAAGCTAGTTTCATTCGTAATACTTTGTACACTTCTACTTCTGCCAGCTATTGCCTCTGCTGCAGCAGCCAACGGTAATGTCGGATATGGAGTAATCACCCCGGGGCGACTCTGGGCCACCATAGACGCGGTGGTGGGGTTGATCAGCGCGATCCTCGCTGGGCTGTCTTTGGCTCGCTCCGCCGGTCGTTTCGGCAGCGGCAGCGGGCGACGTGGGGCCATCGTGGCCGCGGTGATAGGGCTGATCGTCATAGTCTACGCTGGGTTGCATCTGACCATATACACTGGTGATTTCGGAACTGGCGACGGGCGAGCTGGGGCCATTATTGCCATAATGATGGGGCTGACCGGCATGGTCCTCGCTGGGTTAACTCTGGCCCGCTCCCGCCGCACCGGCTGACCCGACCATGGTGCCAGATGACTTAATTGACTTAAAAACAATATTACCTAAATTAAATAAATAACTATTCTGTTCTTCAATTATCGGGCGCTGTTATGGAGTGAAACTTAGATTTTTAAACGACTTTATTGTTATTTTTTAAGTTCGGTGAAGTGTTTTTCATCAAAAATAAAATTGTTTAAGGTTTTAAAATTAAATAACTTTATTGTCATTTTACAAAATTTTCATTTAGGGGGTACTTCAAAATCTTAGCTTGATAGGTATGGGGTACCGTCAGGAAAATGCGGATTTACAGGAAGGTGACATATATCGTTGCAACTCTTTAGAAAACAATTCTAGTTCCTTAAAGATTTAGTTTTAAGGAAACTTAACCTATTCAGCAACTGTTGACTGGAAGACTTTACAGATGTGGCCCTTTATTTGTCTTTTGGTGGTTATATGCCGTAAAGGAAGGTTTCCGACTAACTTTAGTCCTTGACTAAAGTTAGTCGTTTTTTTTAAGAGTATGCTTATGGGCAGTATAAGCATACTCTCTCTTTTAAACCTTCTAAGACTTCTTCTGGCACTTCCCTGACATTGATATCCTCACCTAGGAAAAGTAGCCAATTTGTTATTTCGGTCAATTCCTCAGGCTTATTAACATTGATAAAAGTCTTTAGAATGGCTGTGGTTTGGTAAGGATTCGTATAGGAAATTGAAACTTTTAAAGGATGATATTTTTTGAACTGGGCAATCGCTTTTGGACCAAGTTCAAGGACAAGGTTGATTACTTCTTCCTGCTTACTTAGTTTTTCTAAAATCTTTTTCTTACTTAATCTTTTTTTCGTCGGATAGGGTTTGACATTGGTGAGATGGCCGACAGGAAAAATCTGCTTCTTTTCTTCCTTTAAGTCAAAGCCTTCAATCAGCCAAAGGCTTTTTTCATGATAAAGGTGCAAGAGATAAATTGGATAAGACTTTATTACATTCTCTTCTTTGATGGTAATCAATAAATAGCTATCCAAAAGAAGGATTTGGATGAGTCTTTCTAACATGGGATCGGGGAGGTCTGACAAATCAAGTAGGTCGGGATTATTGGGATTGGTCCCTTCAAAAAGCAAGATTTGATTTAAAAGAACAAGGTCATCTTGCTGGTTTTCTGAGATGAGGCCTAGTAATTTTTCAGCTAAAGAATGACGACTCTTTAGATAGGGGAGTTGTTGATTTCTTGTAGCCATAAAGGCAATAAAAAGAGCTTTGATCTCATTATCGGTAAAGCGAACAGTGGGCAGGACAGAGTTATTCATGACAAAATAACCCCCATCCCTTCCAACTTCAGCGACGAGTGGCATCCCCATGGCTTCAATTTCTCTGATATCTCTAATAGCTGTCGAACGAGAGATGTTAAATTCTCGCATGATTTCAGAAATTGTAAAGTGGGCGCGGTTGTTGATATACCGCATGATGATATTAATCCGCTCAACTTTTTTCATCGGGACCTCCTAAACAGTATCATTTTTTGACATGATTTAAGGCTATTATAAACCTATCAAGTGAAAAGACAAATCATTTGATTAATTTTTTTAAAAAGGAAGGTTTTGAATATGGCAGATTATACACTAGAAGAAAAAGACAGCTTTACCGTTTTAGGTTTTGGAACTGAGCTTAAGAGCGATTACACAGACTTTGCTGGCATAAACAAGGAAAAGTCAGACTTTTGGCGGGCCGTCAAACAAGATGGAAGGCTTGACACTTTAAAAGCTCTAGCCACAAATGACTACATTTTTGCCGTGAACGAAGCGGTGAATAACAAAATGATGCATTATGCTGGCGTCATGACAGAGGCATTGGTACCAGAAGAATCCAGAGTTATCCAATTTCCTAAAGGGGCATACCTAGTTGTTAAAGGAGAAGGGGAAACGGCTGATGAGTTGAGTAATAAGCTTACTGGCATTGCCTTTGGTCAAATCTTGCCAGAAGCAAAGAATATTGCCTATGTTGGCGGGCCAAATGCAACGGTTGAGATGGGGCAGCGAAACGGCTTAGTATTTGGTGAAATGTGGATTCCTGTTGTTAGGAAATAAAGAGATAAAAGGAGGAATGGAAGTGTCCTATATTGTTGATTTTAAAAATGTGTCTACAGTTGGTTTAGAGTCTTCACCTGTAGTAGAAGCGCTTGCTGGTTTACGTGCTAATGAAGCCCGTTACTTTATGAACAAATACAAGCATGAATTTACGGTTGTACCAGCTAGCGAAAGCCAGGAGACCCTTGATTATGTGAACCAAATTTTGAAAGAAGAACGTGATATTGAGTTTGCGGCCAAACCTTTAGAAACGTCGCGTTTTCAAGTGGAAAATATCAAATTTGCCTACGTCTTTTATGAGGATGGTCTTGAGGTCAACGTCATGTATACGGTTGATGATCCTAAGAAGCGGGCCGTTGGTTTTAAGCTTTCTGAGGGGATGGAGGTACCAAAGGAGTTAGAAGGGAAGTTTAAGTTTGCTAGGCAGAAGTCTAAACTAGCTGGAACAATTCGGGGCTCGTTTTTTGTAATTAAAGGAGAATATTAAAGTAAGCAAAAGCGCAAGTGGAGGAATCCAGCCATTTTTTGTATTTGGTCATTTTTTTCTTCATTGAAATTAGTGAAAGCTATTTTCTCTCTAGGTAAAAAATAGCTTTCACTCGCTAGAAAACCCAATGGATGCGGACATTTTCCATGGTAACTTCTACTTTGCCAATAGGGGTTCAGGGGAGATACGTGTAAAAAAGAGACATAGCCTAGGAATCGACTAGAAGATCAAGAGGTTGCCGTTCTTTCCCTGCATTTATTGCAAAACTGTCTCGTGTATATCAACACACTCATGATTCAATCCGTTTTATCAGAAAAGAAGTGGTTGGATATGATGACACCTGAAGACTTAAAAGCGTTAAGTCCGCTTATCTATAGCCATGTAAAGCCTTATGATATCTTTAAATTGAATATGATGGAACGAATTCCAATTGAGGAATGGGCATCAGAGATAGAGAACCCTTTGCATCTTTGATTTTTAATCCTTATTGCGGGTGGTGACAGCTTCGCTGGTACTACCCCGTTTTGCAATACTTTGATTTTATGTCAATCGGGTACGGCAACTAAAAGTGAAATACAGGGATATGTATAAATAAATTCCAATTGGAAATAGCGTGAAAGGAATAAAACATCACAAATGTCATACTTAAATATAGCTTTGAAATAATGCTATTAATATTGATAAACCACATCGTCAAAGACTAGCAAAATGCACAAAATTTTTGTTCTGGGGTATTATGAGATCTTAACTTGATGGACATGTGGCGGTATCCAAGTTATAAATCATGGAACAATTTCAAAAACAGTACCTTGGTTAAAATCAGTCACTTTCATAGAGCCGTAAACCCCTAAATATAGTCTGGTTTGATCCAGATTCGTTCCCAAACTAACATAATAAGATGATTGAGACCCAAAATTATAATCGGTTTCAATAACACTAAAATCATTTAGTTTACAATCTGTACTTAAGCTAGTATAAGCTAAAACCCCTCTAACCGGAGGTCGAGATTCTTCTTTCTGGGCAAGATCTGTAAACACAACGCTTCCCGTTAAATTTGGGATTCCATTCCCCATATATGGCTGGACTCCTGTAAGTGCAGTTCCTCCAAACTTGTCGGGTCTAGGATCTTTATGAAAATAACTAGTTAAAGGTTGTAGACGTCTCACTGAAGTTTTTACTGTTTCATTGTAATAAGCAATTGTTTTCTCATCCAAAGTCGGATTCGTAGAACAGCCACTTATAAACGCAGTAGGAAAAGCACCTTCCCACCCCCGCCAACCAAAATTAATAAGTCCGTCTGGGTCAGGATTAGACCCCATTAAAGAAGCTTGAATAAGCTGAGTAACCGGTATTGGTTTATAATGTACGAATGAAAAAATCGACTCTACCAAATCCTGTCCGACAATCCCTACATATTTGATATACTGATTATAAAACCTTTGAAATGAAATGCCTGTTATATTACGAACCCCTTTGGCAATTACCGTAAGCGTTTCCTGAATAGGTAAGGGAAGTTCATTAAAACGTGTGACTACGGGTGGATTATTGATAAATGTATTCTTAACTACATCAATTTCAATTATTTTACCAGATATTTCCATATCATCCTGGCTTAAATTAAATGGATCATATCCTGCTCCACCATCACCAGTTGTTAAAACAAGTTTTCCAGTTTCAGGTGAAAAGTTTAAGCTATTGACACCATTATGATTAAAAAATGGTCTTCTTATGTTAAGTAATGTCCGTCGTTTTTGAGGTTGACCATTCGATTGTAAAATCCATTCTTCAACTGTATCAATATGATCATATTGAGTTTCTCTATTTGTCCACCTTAGGTTTAAAGTACTGGGATCACACGGGTTAGGCTTAAAATGTTCAGAAAGAGCCCCTGGACCTTGTGTTCCAGCTACTGAATAATGAAGATAAAACAAACCGTTATAATAAAATTCTGGATGAAACGCTAGCCCTAGCAATCCCCGTTCATCATATCCACTACCAGAAACACCTTGTTCAGATTTACCTAATTTTATGATTCGCGGGCGAATATCTAAAAAAGTCCTTATAACTCCGTCTCCTATGTAAAAGATCTCTCCTATCTGGGTTGCAATAAATAATCTTTCAATTGAGTCACCCGGAAGTATAGTTGTTTTCAAAACAGTGGGTAAATTTATCTTACTAACAATGGGCCGTAAACTAACCTTAACTTTTATCAACTAACTTTACACTCCTTCTTATTGTTTTCTTTTAAAAGAATATGATTAGAACTGTTCTATTAGTATCAAATTAGGACCGTGAGTTTTGGGAAATTACCTTTTAGAATTCAAAAACCCTCTTGAACTAACGGGTGCATTAGTCTAATAAGCTAAAGTAGCAATCATAATAATTATCTTGATTTTTCGCAATCGGGCGCTTTTCTGGAGTAACGAGAAAAGCCCAATTTCTCAATTTTAATACTGAGAAATTGGGCCTTTTAATATTGTAATTTCCTTAACGTTGTAAATCCGCATTTTCCTGACGCTACCCCATGCCCATCAAGCTAAGCTTATATAAGTTTAATTTCACATAAGATTTTTTCTTTTTTCTAAAGGTCCAGTGTAAGTTCTTTAAAGATTTGCATACTAA
>NZ_CAKJTI010000029.1 GCF_917563915.1 Bacillus rhizoplanae
TATTCCGCAGTAGCTCAGTGGTAGAGCTATCGGCTGTTAACCGATCGGTCGTAGGTTCGAGTCCTACCTGCGGAGCCATATAATATAGAGAAGTACCCAAGTGGCTCAAGGGGCTCCCCTGCTAAGGGAGTAGATCGCTTACGCGGTGCGAGGGTTCGAATCCCTTCTTCTCTGCCAGAAATTGGCCCGTTGGTCAAGTGGTTAAGACACCGCCCTTTCACGGCGGTAACACGGGTTCGAATCCCGTACGGGTCATACGAAAAGAGATAGCATTATATGCTATCTCTTTTTTATTTGTCTTGTGTTAATGGATAATTAATCCTCAACCTTAATCACATGAGCATTAATTAAAGAAGATAGTTTTTTATTTAAAATACAATTCTTCGGTTTAATATCAATAATAATGCTAAAGCACAATTGCATCAATGCGCTCGCAATTAACGAGGATAATGCGCCCACGTCCATCTATAAATATAGCAAGACCCGTGTTAAAGTGAAATCCTGTGAAATTTGAAACGGCTAATGGTGTGCCATTAACTAAAATTTCGTTTACTTTTTTTCCTAAATTAAAGGTGTTTAAAAGGCAGCAAATACCTTCAAAATGTTTTTGTTTATTTTTTGTATTTGAAGGTTGTTTATGTGTGTCCTTTACTAAATTTGGATTGAATATGCTAGGGATAGCAGTATGATTTATGAGAATTGACATGTTTCTTCCCCTCTTCCTCTTTTGTTTATCTCGGATAGAAATATATTTTGAAATTATAAAAAAGAGCTTTTTTCAAAGCTCTTTTTTATAAACTAGTGTGCCTCAATTCGAAGTGCTTGAATATCACGGCAATCTATAAGAATTACTCCTCCTGCTTCTTCTCCTTCTGTATCTACGAAAGTTGCACAAAAGTTTTCAGGATTAAAATTAACAAAAGTAACATCTTCTATTACGTTTCCGTTTAGAAAAATATCTACTTCTGTACCAGGCTGTAAATCTTCTAATTGTTCACAGACGCATTTTGTATGCTTATTTATATAAACCAACTCCTTTCAAAATAAATTTTTGACTCAATATATTATATTGGTAAGCTGAAAAAAGGTGTGGACAACTTATATAAGGTATATAAACTAAAATAGCTTTCGGCTCTATTAGTTATCAAATTGAATTCCTATCAACGAGAGATGAAGAAATCCGTTATTGATAAAAATTACATTGTACTTATTATGGAACTATTTCCTAATGCTATAATGGGATAAAGGAACTAGATGTAACTGCGGCAACTATTCACTATTTAAACGCCAACTCGTTTTGAAGCGGTTGATTTAAACAGTTCTGGTTGTTTAGGCTCAATCCTTTGTATCCAATACGAACAGACTATAGTGGTGGATAGACTTATGATTTTGAAGGAAATAGTATGTGAATGTAGAATGTGTTTCGCTAAGATTGGGATGGATTCTACACTTGATACTATAATTTTCTCTCATCTGTGAAAAAGTTCACAAATAGGTCATAAATTGTGAATATATTCACAAACAAACGTGCTACAATATGTGTGTAAGGAAGTTAAACAATATAAAATCAGTATTTTAATTATATACTTAAATGACAATGATAATAATGAAATGAAAAATAGAGAGGGGATTTTACCATGAAAAAAGGTATTAACCGCGTAGTATTAGTAGGAACAGGAGCTGTAGGTTGCAGCTATGCATATTCTATGATTAACCAAGGTGTAGCTGAAGAGTTTGTTCTTGTTGACGTAAACGAAGCAAAAGCAGAAGGGGAAGCAATGGATTTAAGCCATGCTGTTCCATTTGCTCCAGCTCCAACAAAAGTTTGGAAAGGCAGCTATGCAGATTGTAAAGATGCAGATCTTGTTGTTATCACTGCTGGATTACCACAAAAGCCAGGTGAAACTCGCTTAGATTTAGTTGAGAAGAATACAAAAATCTTTAAACAAATCGTTCGCGGCATCATGGATAGCGGATTTGATGGTATCTTCTTAATCGCAACTAACCCAGTTGATATTTTAACTTATGTAACTTGGAAAGAATCTGGATTACCAAAAGAACGTGTAATTGGTTCTGGTACAACTTTAGACTCTGCTCGCTTCCGTTACATGTTAGGTGAATACTTAGATGTGGATCCACGCAACGTTCACGCATATGTTATTGGTGAACATGGTGACACAGAGCTTCCAGTATGGAGCCATGCTACTGTTGGTGTACAAAAACTAGAAACAATCTTAGCAAACAATGAAAAGTACAATCAAAGCGATTTAGATGAAATCTTTGTGAATGTACGCGATGCTGCTTATCATATTATTCAACGTAAAGGTGCAACTTACTACGGTATCGGTATGTCACTACTACGTGTAACTAAAGCAATTTTAAACAACGAAAACAGCGTATTGACAGTATCTGCATACCTTGAAGGACAATACGGACAACAAGATGTTTACGTAGGTGTTCCAGCAGTTATCAACCGCCAAGGTGTTCGAGAAATTGTAGAGCTTGAATTAAATGAAGAAGAAGAATTGAAATTTGATCATTCTGTAAAAGTGCTAAAAGAAACTATGGCACCAGTACTATAATCCAAATTGTATAAAACCCTTTCCGGCAGCCCCCTGTATATCCCCCTTTTGCCGGAAAGGGTTTTTTTATGTTTTGCTGAAAGTTAATTACTCTTTAAATGTAATATGTATTTTGCTCTAATAGGAAGTAATGAATCGTAGTAAAATTTCCCCTCTTTTTCACTTAAAAAAATTATTCTAAAATAAAGCGCTTACAATGAATATTCGTCAAAATTCGATATTTTCAGCGGAAATTTATAGAATTACCATGAATTTCCGCTGAAAAAACGTATATTTTTTTAAAAACTCGCAAGGATATTTACATTTATCGAAGAATAGTAATAACATATTTAAAATTCTGTCATCTTGTGAGGTGAACATAGTGATTGTAACAAATTGTAATGAGGAAAAAATGCTATTGTTTCATAAAGAGAAGTTTTACGATAGCTACGAAATATTTGGTGCTCATCTAACGAAGGAAGATGGGGTGCAAGGAACACGTTTTTCCGTATGGGCTCCTCATGCACAAGCTGTGAGTATTGTAGGAGATTTTAATGGATGGAATAATCAAATTCATAAAATGGTGCGAGTGACAGAGGATGGAATTTGGTCTTTGTTCATACCAAATGTAGCTCAGCTGGAATTGTACAAATATGCAATTAAAGCCTCAAACGGGCATACAATTTTAAAAGCTGATCCGTATGCAATGTATGCTGAAGTGAGACCAAATACGGCATCCGTTGTTTATGATATAAAAGGATATAAATGGAAAGATCAGAAGTGGTTTCAAAAAAAGAAACGAAAACCAATTTATAATGAACCGTTAGCAATTTATGAGCTTCACTTTGGTTCATGGAAAAAGAAAGAAGATGAGTCTTTTTACTCTTACAGAGAAATGGCAGATGAGCTTATTCCGTATGTAGTAGAGCATCAATTTACTCATATTGAAATTATGCCGCTTGTTGAACACCCATATGATCGTTCCTGGGGATATCAAGGGACTGGATATTATGCACCGACAAGTAGATACGGAGCACCGCAGGATTTTATGTATTTTGTCGATGAATGTCACAAATATGGGATCGGTGTCATTTTAGATTGGGTACCAGGGCATTTTTGTAAAGATGCTCATGGGCTTTATTTGTTTGATGGAGAACCAACGTATGAATATAGAGATCTTGATGTACAAGAAAACCACGTATGGGGAACTGTGAACTTTGATTTAGGAAAACAAGAAGTACGAAATTTTCTCATTTCGAATGCATTGTTTTGGATGAAGTATTATCATATCGACGGCTTTCGCGTTGATGCGGTTGCTAACATGCTATATTGGGAGCGAAATGGGGGGCAGGAAAGTAATGAACATGCTGTATTATTTCTGCAACAGCTGAATGAAGCAGTATTTGCGGAAGATCCAACTTTCTTAATGACTGCGGAAGATTCAACAGCATGGCCGCTCGTAACTGCACCAACATATGAAGGTGGACTTGGTTTTAATTATAAATGGAATATGGGCTGGATGAATGACATTTTAAAATATATGGAATGTGCGCCGGAGTATCGGAAGTATATTCATGACAAAGTAACATTTTCACTGCTTTACGCGTATTCTGAGAATTTTATTTTACCGTTATCACATGATGAAGTTGTGCATGGGAAAAAGTCACTATTAAATAAAATGCCGGGTGATTATTGGTCCAAGTTTGCTCAGCTTCGTTTATTGTATGGCTATTTATTTACACATCCAGGTAAGAAGCTGCTCTTTATGGGCGGCGAGTTTGGACAATATGACGAATGGAAAGACCTTGAAGATTTAGATTGGGACTTACATGATTTTGAAATGCATAATCGTACGCATGATTACTTTAAGGAGCTCATAGCATTGTATAAGCGCTCTAAGCCGCTTTGGCAGCTTGATCACACAGACAAGGGTTTTCAGTGGATTGATGCGGATAACCGTGAGCAAAGTATTTTTTCGTTTATTCGCCAAGGGGAGAGAGAAGAGGATGTTCTCGTTATCGTTTGTAACTTTACAAATGCGGTATATGAAAACTATAAAGTTGGCGTACCAGCATTTCGCTATTATAACGAAATTTTAAATAGTGATAGTTCTGCATACGGCGGTTCGGGACAAATCAATAATAAGCGATTAAAAGCGATTATGGAACCTTATCATAATCAGCTTGCTCATGTTGAAATGACAATACCACCATTTGGAATTTCAATTTTACGGCCAGTGAAAACACGAAAGGGGAGTAGTAAACAAGATGGTACAAAAGCAGACGTGCGTAGCAATGTTATTAGCAGGGGGAAAAGGTAGCCGTTTAAGCGCCTTAACAAAAAATTTAGCGAAGCCAGCTGTTCCATTTGGCGGTAAATATCGCATTATTGATTTTACATTAAGTAACTGTGCGAATTCTGGTATTGAAACAGTGGGGATTTTAACACAATATCAGCCGTTAGAATTGCATAGTTATATCGGTATTGGAGATGCATGGGATTTAGACCGTGTAAATGGAGGGGTTACTGTACTTCCTCCTTATGCGGAGTCTTCTGGGGTGAAATGGTATACAGGAACGGCAAGCGCCATTTATCAAAATTTGAATTATTTAAAGCAGTATGATCCGGAATATGTTCTCATTTTATCTGGCGATCATATTTATAAGATGGATTATGCAAAAATGCTCGATCATCACATGGAACGAGAAGCAGATGTCTCTATTTCTGTTATTGAAGTACCGTGGGATGAAGCAAGCCGCTTTGGCATTATGAATACGAATGAAGCGATGGAAATTGTTGAGTTTGAAGAAAAACCGCAGTTTCCAAAAAGTAATCTAGCTTCAATGGGCATTTATATTTTTAATTGGGCTATTTTAAAAGAGTATTTAGAAATGGATGCAAGAAATCCAGAATCTAGTAATGATTTTGGAAAAGATGTGATTCCGCTTTTATTGGATGAAGGTAAAAAGCTTGTTGCGTATCCATTTAACGGGTATTGGAAAGACGTTGGAACAGTGAAGAGCTTATGGGAAGCAAATATGGATTTGCTTCGCGAAGATTCAACGCTCAATTTGTATGACCGTGATTGGCGAATTTGTTCTGTTAACCCGAACCAGCCGCCTCAATATATTGCACCGTCAGCTAAAGTGGAAGAGTCGTTAATTAATGAAGGTTGTGTTGTAGAAGGTGATGTGCAGCATTCTGTATTGTTTCAAGGGGTAATCGTGGAGGAAGGCAGCAAGGTTGTAGATTCAGTTATTATGCCAGATGCCAGAATTGGAAAGAATGTTGTGATTGAGCGTGCCATTGTTGGGCCGGGAATGGTCATTGAAGATGGAGCAATCATTCGTCCGGAACGAAATATTGAAGACGTTGTATTAATTGCAGAGGAAAATTAAATGAAGTAAAACTAACGATTAGCAAGGGGAGCTTAATCTTTTCACAAATAGTTAGTGGAAACAATCGAAGCTTTTATGGATAGTGATTCTATTCCTATCTTCTTTGATTTTATAGAAGGTTACGGTGATAATTTTACTGTCTGATAGGGCGTGACGAAAAGGGGATGAGATGAGTGAGAGAATCAATGTTAGGAATTATTAATGCAACAGAGAACTTTCCATCTTTACAGCAAGTAACAAATCATCGATCATTAGCGGTATTGCCGTTTGGTGGGCGCTACCGTTTAATTGATTTTATGCTTTCAAATATGGTAAATTCTCATATTCATAGTGTAGCCATTTTCACAAGTCATAAAAATCGTTCGCTCATGGATCATCTCGGTTCTGGGAAACAGTGGGATTTAGATCGGAAACGCGATGGCTTATTTTTATTTCCTCCAAATTGCCAATGCGATCAGGATGAGTTTGGTTCGTTTGCTCATTTTGGAAGACATATTGATTACTTTTTACGTAGTAAAGAGCAGTATGTTGTGATTACAAACAGTCATGTTGTAACAGCGCTTGATTTCCAGGCTGTATTAGAGCGCCATTTATATACAGAGGCAGATATTACCGAAGTATGTCACCAAGGCGAGTCACTTCAGACATATGTATTAAAAAAGGAGCTATTATTACATTTGTTTGAGACGTATCAAGACATGGGATATTATAGATTACTTGATGTTGTAAAAGAAAAACGAAATACATCATTGCATATTGAAAGTTACGAGCATACTGGCTATGTGGCGGTAATAGATTCAATTGAAAGTTACTATAAACATAGTTTGGAAATACTGCAGCCGCATATTTGGAAGCAAGTGTTTAAGAAAGAAACGCCGATTTTTACGAAAGTAAAGGATGAGCCGCCAACAAGGTACGGAAAAGACGCGAGTGTACATAATGCGATGGTTGCGAATGGCAGCATTATTGAGGGAGAAGTAGAAAATAGCGTTGTCTTTCGTTCTGTAAAGATTGGAAAAGGTTCGATTGTTCGTAACAGTATTATTATGCAAAAGAGCCAAATTGGAGAGAATTGTATACTAGATGGTGTAATTATTGATAAGGATGTAAAAATTGAAGATGGGACGACGTTAACAGGCGGAGCCCATTCTCCATTTGTTGTAGAGAAAGGAACAATACAAAGCAGTAATATAACGATTTACTAAGATGTATATTTGAAAATTGAGAGGAGGAATCTGCAGCAGTAAGCATAGCTTGCCTATGCTTACTGCTGCAGAGAAACAATCGCAGTGAATATTTTATTTGCAGTATCAGAATGTGTACCATTTATTAAATCGGGTGGATTAGCAGATGTAGCTGGAGCACTTCCAAAGGCATTGCAAAAACTTGGAATGAACGTGCGCGTTATGCTTCCGTACTATAGTTTAATTCCAGAGCATGTACGAAAAGAATGTGTGCTTCATAAAGTGATTACGGTTCAGCTTGGTTGGCGTAATCAATATTGCGGTATTTTGAAAATGGAGCATGAAGGAATTACGTATTATTTTATCGACAATGAATATTATTTTAAACGCGATTCACTATATGGTCATTATGATGATGGCGAACGTTTTTCATTTTTCTCAAAGGCGGTATTAGAATGCATTCCGCATATAGATTTTGAAGTAGATGTTCTGCATTGTCATGATTGGCATACAGCGATGGCGAATTTTTTATTACGTGAAAAATATTGTGATCAGCCATTATACGAAAAGATAAAGACAGTCTTTACGATTCATAACTTGCAGTTTCAAGGCGTGTTTCCGCGCATCGTTATGGATGACTTATTGGAGCTTGGTAATGAGTATTTTCATAGTGAACAGCTTGAGTTTTACGGAAACATCAACTTCATGAAAGGCGGAATTGTCGCCTCTGATATGATTACAGCGGTAAGTCCGACATATAAAGAAGAAATTCAATATCCATTTTTCGGAGAGAAGTTAGATGGTTTATTGCGTAAATATAACGATAAACTTGTTGGGATTGTAAATGGAATTGACGGTGTTTTGTACAATCCGAAGAATGATAAAACGATAGCGGCAATGTATGATGCAAATTCACTTCATAAAAAAAGAGATAATAAACGTGCATTGCAGCGTTATTTTGGATTACCAGAAAAAGAAGAGGCACCTATTATTGCGATGGTTACACGTTTAACGCAGCAAAAAGGATTAGATTTGGTGCGTCATGTTTTTCATGAAATGATGCAAGAAGATGTGCAATTTATTGTACTTGGATCGGGCGATAAAGAATATGAACAGTTTTTTGAACAAATGGCATATGAATATCCAGATAAAGTGAAAGTGTATATCGGATTTCATGAAGAGCTGGCACATCAAGTGTATGCCGGGACAGACTTGTTTCTAATGCCATCTTTATTTGAGCCATGCGGCCTTGGACAGTTAATTGCCCTTGCATACGGAGCGATTCCAATTGTGCGGGAAACAGGCGGTTTAAATGATACAGTTCAATCGTACAATGAAGCTATAAATGAAGGAAATGGTTTTAGTTTTGCGAACTTCAATGCGCACGATATGCTGCATACGGTGCAGCGTGCACTGCACTATTATCATGACAAAAAGGTATGGCAGTCTCTTGTGAAACGAGCAATGACAGAGGATTATAGCTGGAAGCAGTCCGCACGTAAGTATAAGGAGCTTTATGAAAGCTTGTTCGAGTCAAATGAGGAACCACAATCTCATGAGGAACAAAAGGAGATTGATGAGAAGCAACCGATTCTTTTTGTTCATCAACAGTAGGAAAGCGTAATTGATACATGTTTCACTGAACGGGTTATATGTGTGAAGGATTCATTCGTTAGAACCGGATTTGGAGGGCTAACCAGCAGCGGGAAATCCACTGCTGGTAGTTTCATTTTGGGAGAGGTGAGAGAGATGTTTTCGAGTACAGAGAGTTTTAAAGCTGCTTTTTTAGAAAAGTTAGAAACGATGTATGGTAAAAGTTTTAAAGATTCGACTGTGCAAGATCAATATAATACGCTCGGACATATGGTACGTGAATATATTAGTCAGCGCTGGATTGAGACGAATGAACGATATCGGACAGACAATCAAAAACAAATGTATTACTTATCGATTGAGTTTTTATTAGGGCGTTTATTAGGAAGTAATGTATTAAACTTGGGAATACGTGATGTATGCGAGAGAGGATTAGAAGAACTTGGGATTTACTTACAAGACCTTGAAGAAATTGAAGCAGATGCTGGACTTGGAAATGGCGGTCTTGGTCGTTTGGCGGCCTGTTTTCTTGATTCTCTTGCTTCATTAAATTTGCCAGGACACGGGTGCGGTATTCGCTATAAGCACGGTTTGTTTGATCAGAAAATTGTGGATGGTTATCAAATCGAGCTGCCGGAGCAATGGCTGCGTCACGGGAATGTTTGGGAAGTACGAAGGCATGATCAAGCTGTGGAAGTTAATTTTTGGGGACAAGTTGATACATTTCAGTCAAAGGATCGTCTTGAATTTCGGCATATAAATGCGGAAACAATTATGGCTGTACCGTATGATGTACCTGTTGTTGGTTATCAGACAAATACTGTAAATACACTGCGTCTTTGGAGTGCAGAGCCGGTTCCATTTCCTCCAAACTGCAAGGATGTATTGAAATATAAACGGGAAACGGAAGCAGTATCGGAGTTCTTATATCCAGATGATACGCATGATGAAGGAAAAATACTTCGTTTGAAACAGCAATATTTTCTTGTGTCTGCTAGCTTACAAATTATTGTTCGGTTGCATCGTGAACGAAATGGCACGCTGCGCAATCTGCATGAGAAAATTGCTATTCATATTAATGATACGCACCCTGTCTTAGCAATTCCGGAATTAATGCGCATTTTGCTTGATGAAGAAAAGATGAGCTGGGAGGATGCGTGGTACATTACAACACATACGATTTCTTATACAAACCATACAACCTTATCTGAAGCGTTAGAAAAGTGGCCGATTCATATTTTTGAGCCGTTATTACCACGTATTTATATGATTGTCCAAGAAATTAATGAGCGTTTTTGTCGTGATTTATGGGAGCGGTATTCGTATGAGTGGGATCGCATTGAAAATATGGCAATTATCGCTCATGGGCTTGTGAAGATGGCACATTTAGCAATCGTTGGCAGTCATAGTGTAAACGGTGTTGCTAACATTCATACGGAAATATTAAAACAGCGAGAAATGCAATTGTTTTATGAGTTTTATCCAGAGAAATTCAATAATAAGACAAATGGAATTACCCATCGGCGCTGGTTATTAAAAGCAAATCCGCAGCTGTCGAAATTAATTTGTGAAACAATTGGCACAGATTGGATGAAGGAGCCAGATCAGCTGCAAGCTTTAGGAAATTATAAGTATGATGCAGCATTTCAAGATGCACTTCACAATGTAAAACAAGTACGAAAAGAATTGTTAATGAAGCGGATTGAAAAACAAACAGGTATTGTTGTTGATCCATATTCTATTTTTGATGTGCAAGTAAAGCGGCTGCATGCATATAAGCGACAATTATTAAATGTGCTGCATATTTTATATTTGTACAATCGTTTAAAAGAAGATTCTAGTTTTTCCTTTTATCCGCGTACATTTATTTTTGGTGCAAAGGCATCGCCTGGTTATTATTATGCGAAAAAGATTATTAAACTTATAAATGAATTAGCAAGAAAAGTGAATGATGATCCGTATGTAAATCAATATATGAAAGTTATTTTTCTAGAAAACTATCGCGTTTCTCTTGCTGAAGATATTTTTCCAGCGGCAGATGTGAGTGAACAAATTTCAACTGCAAGTAAAGAAGCATCAGGAACCGGAAATATGAAATTTATGATGAACGGTGCGATAACGGTTGGTACGCTAGATGGTGCTAATGTTGAAATAAAAGAAACTGTTGGAAATGATGCTATCTTTATTTTCGGTTTAACTGCAGAAGAAGTACTACATTATTATCAAAATGGCGGATACCGTGCTAGCGATTATTATCATCATGATATGCGCATTCAGAAAGTCGTCAATCAGCTGACAAATGGCTTTTTTGAGGATGCGGGTGATGAGTTTGAAGCTATTTTCGATTCCCTTCTTATTCAAAATGATGAATATTTTGTTCTCCGGGATTTTGCACCGTATGCAGATGTGCAAGGAAAAATTGGAAGAACATATGAGAATCGAAAAAAATGGCTTGAAATGAGTACTGTTAATATTGCAAAATCCGGTCATTTCGCAAGTGACCGAACAATCTTACAGTACAGTCGTGATATTTGGAGAATCGCAGAGGGCATGAGAGCGCGGTAAAAGAAAGTAGAGTTTCATCTAAATAGTTTCGAGAAGCGGAACAATTGTTTACTAAAGGAAAACGAAAAAAACGACTTGTAAATATTTCAAGTCGTTTTACTTTGTGGCAGAAGTAGGATAGAACGGTGCATATAATATACCGTGTCCATCGTATTCTGCTGTAGCAAAGTACGGAAATGTAAAGAAACCTGTAAAAACAACAAGCATAACTAGAAAGAATGTAACGATAGCTTTTACTATGTTCGGTCCCCAATATAGACCTTTTAAGAAAGAGCGGCAATTGACGTTTTATAAGTTGTAATGTGATGGTTTTTTGTAATGGAATTCATATTTTTCGTAAAGGTCATACTGCGATGAATATGGGAATATTCCCATTTATTTTCTTCGAATTGTACTTTACGAGGAGGAAGAAGCGGGACGACATCAAATAAATTTACGAAGCGAAAGCTGTTGGCCACTTGCATTTTATAATAATTTCGGAAGGCAATATCTCCGACTTTCGGGGAGCCGAAATTGTAGAGAGTGTAATGAGAGAATGAAGTGTTTACACGGGCGTCTAGTATGTGCAGGGTAGCAAGGGCTCCTCCTAAACTATGTCCAGTAACGAAAAGTGTTTTATGAGAAGGTAAGGAAACGAGGGTGTCCATTATTGTATCTCGACATGATTCGTAAATAGAAAGAAAGCCACTATGAACATTGCCGCTATTTACAGTAAATGGATATGGCTTTTGTTGGACCATCGAATCGGCCATCCAATCACGGTCGGATTGTGTCCCGCGAAAGGCTACAATAATTTGATCTTCTGATTCTAAAATAAATCCAAACCATGTTGTTGTTTGAATGGCTTTTGCCTGAAAGCCTTGTATATATCGAAAACCTTCGGGAATGGTGAAAATGCCATTTTGCTTATATTGCTCATATGTTAGTTCGCAGCATGTAGCTAACAACACAGCGGTATCCTTATGAAAGGATACAGAAGTTGGCATAGAAAAGTCCTCCTCATGATGAAATATAATTCAATATATGAGGAGGATATGGATTTCATTCTTTTACTTAACCCGCTCTAACGGGCAGTAAAGGCTAGGGAAGAACGGGGAAGAAAACTGCCCGTAAGAGCCCGATTGGTTAGTTAAACTTTACTCGTCGCCATCAAGAATGCGTCCAAGTCCACCGAGAATACTGCCTTCTCCAGAATTTTTTGCTCCTGGGCCAGCAATGCGCTGTGCTAAGCGGCTTAATGTTAAAGATTGAACCCAAACTGTTCCCGGCCCTTGTAATGTTGCGAAGAATAGGCCTTCACCACCGAAGATTGCACTTTTTACATTACCGACAAATTGAATATCATAATCAACATCTTGTGTCATGGCAACAAGGCAACCTGTATCAATTCGTAATTTTTCTCCTGGTTTTAACTCACGCTTATAAACCGTTCCGCCGGCATGCATAAAAGCAAGGCCGTCACCTTCAAGTTTTTGCATAATAAATCCTTCGCCACCGAAGAAGCCGCTACCAAGCTTTTTTGTAAATTCAATGCCGACAGAAACACCTTTTGCAGCACATAGAAAAGAATCCTTTTGGCAGATTACTTTCCCGCGATACTCAGTTAAATCAACAGGGATAATTTTCCCAGGATACGGAGCTGCAAATGAAACATGACGTTTTTCATGTCCTGTATTTGTAAATACAGTCATGAATAAGCTCTCACCTGTCACGAGACGTTTCCCAGCACCGACAAGCTTGCCGAAAAATCCACCTGTTTGTGCAGCACCGTCACCAAATACTGTTTCCATTTCAATATTGTCTTCCATCATCATCATAGCACCAGCTTCAGCAACTACGCTCTCTTGCGGATCTAACTCAATTTCAACAAATTGCATATCATCGCCGTATAATTTGTATTCGATTTCATGTGATTTCATGGTTTCACCTCAATTATAAATATGTATATCCATATTTATATTGTACCGAAACATTTTCAAATAGAAAATACAAGTTTTGTTAATTTTCAAAAAAGATATTTCTGTTTTATTTGACGTTTTATTTCGGGCATGATATAGTAAAAGAACTATTGAGCTGCATAATGTGGTACGGAAATAAAGCGTGTTTGTTTCAAAGCATTAGCTTGTGAGGAAATCGTGATGTTTATCTCGACCTTTGTATGTAGTTTCCAATAGATAGATTTCTTTTTTATTTAGGAGGTACATGCAATGCAAACAGGAAAAGTAAAATGGTTTAACGGCGAAAAAGGTTTCGGTTTCATCGAAGTTGAAGGTGGCGAAGATGTATTCGTACATTTCTCTGCAATTCAAGGCGAAGGCTTCAAAACTTTAGAAGAAGGTCAAGAAGTTTCTTTCGAAATCGTTGAAGGTAACCGCGGACCTCAAGCTGCTAACGTTACTAAAAAGTAATGAAGGCAAAAGAAACATTCCTGAATAAGGAATGTTTCTTTTTTTTTATCCCGCTCAAAGGAACAGTAAAGGTGTAAGAGATACAGGGAAGAAACTGTTCCTAAGAGCCCGATTGGTTCAACTAACCATCGGAGAAAGGACACTCCGATGGAAGTTTCACTTTATCCCGCTCTAACGGGCAGTAAAGGCTGGGAAAGAGCGGGGAAGAAAACGGCCCGTCAGAACCCGATTGGTTCAACTAACCATCAGTGAGAAAAGCGTCACTGATGGAAGTTTCACTTTATGGTCTTGAACTTGACTCATCTGAAGAAAGTTCACCGTTAAAGGTTCTTCTTTCGTGGTCATCTAGCATTTGTTCATATTCTTCATGTGCTTCTGTGGCATATACTTGTACGTTTTTTCCGTACATATCTGTTCCAATAAAGTTTTCAAAATCCTCAACATATCCGCGCGGTTCTTCTGCATCTACATACATCTCATTAAAATTTTTAGAGTCGCGGCGCTCTAAATCAGCAGGAGTTTCTGACGTTCCATATAAAGCAACATCTTGCCAAGCATCTTCAGCATCATAACCAATAGCACTATCCATATCATATTTACCAAAAGGAGGCTCAATAAGTTCTTCCTCAATAGGACGTGCACCAAGGATTAGTTTATTATGTGTATGTTCGATACAAGTTGTTGCAGTCGGCATTGCTTCTAAACGTTCAAGTGGAATTGGTTCACCTGATACTTCGCAAATCCCGTATGTTCCAGCTTCTATTTTTTGCAGGGCATGCTTTACATCCGTAAGTTGTTTATGCCAAAATTCGACTAATCCTAAGTCTTTTTCACGTTCATACAATTCTGTTCCCATGTCTCCAGGGTGATTATCATACGCAGAGAGTTCGCCAACTGAATCACGTTCAGAAGCTTGCCCTCGATTTTCATGATTTTGCAGCGTTTGTTCAAGCTCCTGTTTTTGTTTTTGTAGTACAGATTGAAAATGATCCATTTGTTGTGGAGTTAGCATAAAATCCACCTTCCTACAATTCGGTTTCTTTAAGTAGTATGAGCTCAATTACAGGAATTATTACGTCAATATATCGGCGTTTCGACACAGTATAAAGACCCTTTGACAACATGTGACATGAATCCACCACAAAAAAGCGCAAGTGCTTCCACACTTGCGCTTTTCTTATAGGAAATATCCAAGTAATAACCCAATTCCCATTAAAAATCCGAAAATTGTATTCGTTTTTGCTGTGGCAACCATCGCAGGTGCCATTTCCATTGGGATGCTCTTTCCGATAAAACCTTTCGTTGCTTTAAATGCTTTTGGAACGCTTAGAAAGACTACAAGCATCCACGGTGAGGCAATACCGACAATAATAAGGGCAATCGTCCATATATAAGAAATGATAAACATGGATGCTAACACGCTAATTGCATTGTTTCGTCCGACTAAAATGGCTAATGTTTTTCGTCCGTTTTCTTTGTCGCCATCTAAATCGCGAATATTATTGGCAAGTAGAATGGCTCCAATTAAAATAGCGTTTGGAATGGATAGTAATATAACTTCTGATGTTACAGTTCCAGTTTGAATAAAGAATGAAATTCCAATAATAATAACACCCATAAATAATCCAGCTGTTAATTCTCCAAAAGGTGTATAGGCAATTGGAATTGGACCGCCTGTATATAAGTAGGCAACAGCCATACAAACAAGACCGATTGCCGCAAGCCACCAACTGGAGCTCATACAAATGTAAACTCCTAATAAAATTGCGATGCCAAAGAATCCAAACGCTAAGTTTAATACTGTTTTCGGCTGAATACCATCGCGAACAATTGCACCGCCAATCCCAACGGATCCTTCATGATCGAGCCCTCTTTTATAATCGAAATATTCATTAAACATGTTTGTTGCTGCCTGTATGAGAAGGCAAGCAAGAAGCATGCTAAGGAAAAGGGGAAGATTTATTTTGTTAATACCTTCAACATGCATGGCATAAGTTGTTCCAATAAAGACGGGAACAAAAGCTGCAGTTAATGTATGAGGACGTAATAAACTCCACCAAATACGCCAGCCTGTTTGTTTACTTGGCTTTGGCTGCATGGAAGAGGAATTCGTTTCAGCTTTTACTTCCATATGGAATCCTCCTATCTGTCTATAGTGTAAAATAAAATGAGTCCTTAATGCCCATAAGAGCGGGCGAAGTACACAATTAAGTGTAGGAAAAGCGTCATATAGTGTCAACGTTTATTTTCTAGGAATGTGCTCGGATTTTCTCAGAAATGCTAAACATTGACACACCTTTCATTTGAGGTGTATCTTAAAATCAAGCGTATTTATGACTATTTTTCGCCCATAGGGGGGGAGACTGTGTGATTCAAACGAAACAACATGATGTAAAAGATGTGATTCTTACTGCGATTCAGCGCGCGGCTGACGGGCAAGTACTCGTTAGTTTTGTGAAGCAAGTGGAATGGATTGATCCACTCCTTTTTTATGCAGCAGGAACACAATTTGGATATAGAGACAGATGTTATTTTGCAGATCCATCGCAGCACGTTATCTTTGCTGGAGTAGGTTCTGCCTTTACTATAGCAAATTCTTCTAATAAGCGCTTTCAAAATGCTCGTCAAGAGTGGACGCGATTGAAAGACGAAGCAGTAATTCATCGTGATACTTACGAATTTGGAACAGGACCGCTTTTATTTGGTGGTTTTGCTTTTGATCCACGAAAAGAAAGAACAGATTTATGGAAGTCATTTCACGATACAACACTGCAATTGCCAGTCTTTTTGTTAACGGTAAAGAATGAAAAGGCATGGTTAACAGTAAATCGTTTTGTTTCCGGAAATGATTGTGCAGAAAAGATTTATGAGGAATTGCAAAACGCTGAGGAGCAATTGTTGCAGCAAAGCAAGGATTCCTTCGTGGAAGAGCATGTGACCATTCTTTCGAAAGTAGAGGTAGAGCCCGAGAAGTGGCTGCGAGCAATTGAACAAGTACAGAAAGAAATGAAGCGAGGAGCTGTTCAAAAAGTTGTGTTAGCTCGTGAGATGCAACTTGTTATGGATAAAGATGTTGATTCGGCTTCTGTTTTGGCAACACTTCGCATAGGACAACCGGATTGTTATGTATTTGCGTTTGATTATAAAGGAACATGCTTCTTAGGAGCAACGCCAGAAAGGCTTCTTCGTAAAGAGGGAGAAACATATACATCCATGTGTCTTGCCGGTTCGATTGGACGAGGTGCTTCAGAAGAGGAAACGAAAGAGAATGGATATGAACTTTTGCATGATGAGAAAAATTTAGCAGAGCATGATTATGTTGTAAACATGATTCGCAGTGTGTTAACAAGGCATTGTGAAACGGTCGATATTCCATATGAACCGCAATTATTGAAGACGAAAAATTTACTTCATCTATATACACCAGTACAAGCAAATGGAAATGGTGATTTATTATCGATGATTGAAGAACTTCATCCAACACCAGCTCTTGGAGGAACACCGCGAGAAGAAGCGCTGAAATTGATTCGTGAAGTAGAGCTATTAGATCGAGGGTTATACGGAGCGCCAATGGGCTGGGTTGATGAACAAGGAAACGGAGAATTTGCCGTAGCACTTCGCTGCGGATTATTGTCTGGTAAACAAGCTTCGTTATTTGCTGGATGCGGCATTGTCATTGATTCGAAGCCGCATTTAGAGTATGAGGAAACAAGGCTGAAATTTAAGCCGATGCTTTCTGCTTTGGAGGGACTATCTAGATGAGCAATCATATAGAAGCATTATCATATTACTTAGGCGCGTTTGTTGATGAATTGGCGCGCCTGCATGTGCAGGATGTTGTCATTAGCCCGGGGTCGCGATCAACGCCGCTTGCCTTATTAATGGCGCAGCATGAACAAATCCGCACATATTTACACGTGGATGAAAGATCAGCGGCCTTTTTTGCTCTTGGCATTGCGAAGGCAAAAAAACGCCCTGTTGCCTTATTATGTACATCAGGTACAGCGGCAGCAAACTATTATCCAGCTATATGTGAAGCATTTCATTCGCGCGTTCCGCTTCTCGTACTGACAGCGGATCGTCCGCATGAATTGCGAGATGTTGGTGCACCGCAAGCAATGAATCAATTTCATTTGTTCGGTTCGTTTGTAAAACAATTTATTGAAATGGCACTTCCAGAAGCAGCAGAATCAATGTATCGATATGCACGGATGACAGCGGGACGAGGGGTAGCAGCGGCATTACAAACGCCGAAAGGACCCGTTCATGTAAACTTTCCGCTTCGCGAGCCGTTAATTCCGAATTTCTCTTTAGAAAATTTATGGGAAAAAGGCCGCGGAGAATACGAAACAATCGTTCATCAAGGGAAAATAGCGGTGATGGATGAATATGCAGCATCTTTACGAGAGCGCCTTTCGCATATGAAAAAGGGGCTTATTGTATGTGGTGATGATAGCCATCCAAATATTGCAGAAGCTGTCGTGGCTTTTTCAAAAGCATATGGTTATCCGATTCTTGCAGATCCGCTTTCTGGGCTTCGCAGCGGTCTTCACGATAAAGAGACGATTATAGATTGCTATGATACATTTTTACGAAATGAACAACTTCGCGATAATTGTAAGTCAGATGTAATTATTCGCTTCGGCGGCATGCCAGTTTCTAAAGCACTTACGCAATATTTGAAAAAACAAACGGAAGCATTGCACATTGTTGTTGATGAATCTGGAAATTGGCGTGATCCAGCGCTTATGTCCACAGAAGTTGTGTATGCCGATGACGCTAAATTTTGTGAGCAGCTTGTAAATGACGTCAAGCAGCAAAGCAACTATGACTGGCTTCATACGTGGCAACAAATGAATGCCTTAACAAAAGAGAAACTTGTCCAAGTTGAATCGTATGAGCATGCATTTGAAGGAAAAGTGATTACAGAGCTTGTAGATGTTCTGCCAAATGATGCAACTTTATTTGTAAGTAACAGTATGCCAATTCGTGATACAGACACGTTTTTCTTCACAAATGATAAAAATATTGAAGTATTAGCAAATCGCGGTGTCAACGGCATTGACGGCATTGTTTCGACGGCGCTTGGGGTAAGTGTAGCACGTGAGCCGCTCGTATTAGTTGTGGGGGATTTATCGTTCTACCATGATTTAAATGGATTGTTAGCGGCAAAGCTACATGATTTAAATGCGACTATTGTTGTTGTGAACAATGATGGCGGTGGTATTTTCTCATTTTTACCACAGTATGAGCAGAAAGAACATTTTGAAGCGTTATTTGGCACACCGCTCGGACTTGATTATGAACATGTCGTCAAGATGTATAACGGTTCATTCCAGCGCGTAAAAACATGGGAAGCGTTTCGAAATGAAGTGGACAAAGGTACGAGAGAAAATGGACTGCATGTCATTGAAATCCAAACAGATCGTGAAGAGAACTTACAGCTTCATCGTGACATTATGGCAGAGGCAGCAGCCATTGTTTCAGAAGTATTGCAAGGTGAAGGGAAATGAAAGTAAACGTACATGGTGTTTCTTACGAATATGAAGTAATCGGAAGCGGCGAGCCGCTTCTTGTACTTCATGGTTTTACAGGCAGCATGGAAACATGGCGTTCGTTTGTTCCTACATGGAGCGATCAGTTTCAAGTGATTTTAGTCGATATAATCGGACACGGTAAAACGGAAAGTCCAAAGGAAACCCGGCACTATAACATAGAAACGGTAGCTGGGCATCTCATTGCCTTGCTCGATCATTTACAAATTGAGAAAGCGCATATGTTAGGTTATTCTATGGGCGGGCGCCTTGCGCTTACGCTTGCTTGTTTATATCCAGAGCGTGTCTTGTCTCTTTTGTTAGAAAACTGTACAGCGGGACTGATAACAGAAGAAGAACGTGAAGAGCGTAGACAAAAGGACGAACAGCTTGCTGAAAAGATTGAACGAGACGGTGTTGCTGCTTTTGTTGAAAAGTGGGAGAACATTCCGCTCTTTGCCACGCAAAAAAAGCTACCGCTTCATGTACAAGCTCGTGTACGTGAAGAAAGGTTAGCTAATCATCCTGAGGGTCTTGCGAATAGCTTGCGGGGCATGGGGACAGGAGCGCAGCCGTCTTGGTGGCATGAATTGCAACACTTGCAAATGCCGGTCTTACTCATGAGCGGAGAATATGATGAAAAGTTCTTTCACATCTTAACAAAGATGAAAAAACATCTCCCTCATGCTGAATTTGTACAAATTATTGGAGCGGGCCATGCAATTCATGTGGAACAAACGCAAAAGTTTGATACAATAGTAAGGGGCTTTTTGCAAAACATAAAAGGAGGTAGAGACAAAATGACGATTGAATGGGTAAAAGAAGGCAATTACGAAGATATTATTTACTCCACATACAATGGAATCGCAAAGATTTCGATTAACCGTCCTGAAGTACATAATGCATTCCGTCCGAAAACGGTAATGGAGTTAATCGACGCTTTTGCACATGCACGAGATGATGAAAATGTTGGCGTTATCATTTTAACAGGTGAAGGTGGCCGTGCATTCTGTTCTGGCGGTGACCAAAAGGTTCGCGGTCATGGCGGATATGTTGGTGAAGATCAAATCCCACGCCTAAACGTATTAGACTTACAACGTTTAATTCGCGCGATTCCAAAACCAGTTATCGCAATGGTAGCAGGTTATGCAATCGGCGGTGGACATGTTCTTCACATCGTATGTGATTTAACAATCGCAGCAGATAACGCAGTATTTGGCCAAACTGGTCCAAAAGTAGGTAGCTTTGATGGCGGATACGGTGCTGGTTATTTAGCTCGTATGGTTGGCCATAAGAAAGCACGTGAAATTTGGTACTTATGCCGTCAATACAACGCGCAAGAAGCACTTGATATGGGCTTAATCAATACAGTTGTACCATTAGAACAGCTAGAAGAAGAAACTGTGAAATGGGCAGAAGAAATTCTAGCAAACAGCCCGATGGCACTTCGTTTCTTAAAAGCTGCATTTAATGCAGATACAGATGGCCTTGCAGGTATTCAGCAACTAGCTGGCGATGCAACGCTACTATACTACACAACAGACGAAGCAAAAGAAGGCCGCGATGCGTTTAAAGAAAAACGCCGTCCGGACTTTGGACAATTCCCTCGATTCCCTTGATCGGGAAGAGGAACAAAAGAGACTTGAGGAAATTTCCTCAAGTCTCTTTTTTTATGCTTAGCTAGCTTTCTAACATGATTTTCAAAAATCTGTAATAGCTTACAGTCATTATTGAAAAATAATTTATTATTTTATTATATTTATATATAAATTAATAAAACTTTCTAATATTGGATAATTATTTACAAAAAGGTAAATTTTCCTTCTCATAATTTTATCATTATTGTTATAATAGAAATAGTAAAATTAAAATGGTTAATTTTACAATTTTCGCATATTGATAGGGGGAATATTAAATGTCTGGACAAATTCGTATGAGTCCTGAGGAACTTAAAGCTAAAGCAGCTCTATATGGTAGAAGCTCTCAAGAAATTGATAGTATTTTACGCAAGTTGGAAGGGTTACAAAATGAATTAAGAGGTGAATGGGAAGGCCGTGCTTTCCAAGGGTTTGATCAACAATTTAATGAATTAAAACCGAAAGTACAAAGTTTCTCTCAATTATTACATGAGATTAACGTTCAATTAGACAGAACTGCACAAGCTGTTGCAGAACATGATGAACAGTTATCACGTAATTTTGGCTTGAAATAAGAAAGCTTGAATAGTAGAAGATTGATAAATGAGCCATGCGACTTTTGTTGTATGGCTGATTTATATATAAGTGGTTTAATTTTGAAATTTTAATGATAATCATTCTCTCCATTGCAATTATGTTGATGCAGTGTAAGGCTATACATTTGAAAGACAAAAATAAGCTGCATTCTAACAATGGATAAATTATTTCATATTCACAGGAGTGGTAAGTATTGAAGAAAATTCAATGGAGGATTTTGTTGTTTATTGTTTTAGCTCTTGTACTAGCAACGGGAACTTCCTATTTAGCATTAAATCATAAGGTTAAAAAAGAGGATGAAACTAGTGCTAAAAAAATGGCAGTTGCCGTAGTAAACGAAGATCAAGGAACGACGTTTGAAGGGCAGAAAATAAATTTTGGAGATCAGTTTATAAAAAACATTAGTAAAAATGATAAACAACAATGGTATGTAGTAAGTCGCGGAATAGCGGAAAGTGGTTTGAAAAATAATAATTATAACATGATGATTGTTATTCCGAATGATTTTTCGCAGAAAGCTGTTGCTATTAATTCGGATTCGCCAGAAAAAGTAACGATAAGTTACAAAATTAATGCTACTGGTAATAAAGATTTGAAGGCAGAGGCAGAAAATACTGCGGCTTCTATTTTAGAAGAGTTTAATAAGCATATAGTAGATGTTTATTTTGCTAGTATTATTGGGAATTTACAAGGTGCACAAGATAATATACAGGCAATCACCAACAAAGAACAAGCTCAATTGAATGTATATAAGACAGATGTACATAGCCCTTTAGCAAACTATACACAACAGTTTAAAACAGTGCAAGATTATACAGGAGTTTCAATAGATACGTTTAAAGGATTTCAAGGTGTCTTGAATGGGTTTGAACAAAATATTGATGGGACCTCACAATCTAATTTAGCTTTCCAAAATAGTTTTGGTAATTTCCAAAAGACACAAGGGGAAAATAGTTTAGCTGCAAATAATTTCTCTAACCAACTGAATCAATTCAATAGCGATTTAAGTACAGAGGATGTATTAAAAAGGTTAGAAACTTTGGAGTTAACTAACAAAGCGATAGCTGATCAATTCACTCTTGCAGATAAAAATGCTAATATTTTATCAGATTCAGCTGCTATTAAAGATTACTTAACAGATGTTAATGGTAAAATTCGCAGCTACGATGCAGATTTAGCAGAAAAATTAAATTCGGATATTCAAGCGGCGACTCGTGAGAAATTAAAGAAAGACATTTCTGATGAGGATCAAAAAGCTGTATACCTAAATACACTTATGCAGCAACCGAACGATGAAATTAAGAAAAAAATTGAACAGCTAATCAATCACTTACCGAGTGTGAGTATGGAAGAGATAGATCAGCTTTCTTTACCGGATGAAACAAAACGAGAGTTAAAAAACGTTATTCAAGTTACTGGAAAGTACAATACAGAGAATCAATTTAATCCTGAAGGTACAGGACAAACCCCTTTAGGAAATACAATAAAAACCATTAAAGAGGGCCTTGCAACAAATGGAGTCATCTTTAACGATGTCAAAAAAGTACCGAAGATGGATGCTGCTCAAACGTTCACTTTAAATCTTCCGAGTGAGTTTGGTCTATATTCAAATAGTCAGTCATTATTAATTAATGGCAAAGATTATACAGAAGAATTTTTAAGTAAAGGTACAGTTACTTTACCAGCGCGAGAAGAAGGAAATTTAGATGTTCGTGTACATGTTAAATTACTAGATCCGAATGCAAATATAGATGTGTTTACTCCAGTAAATTGGCAGTGGAATTTAGATCATAAGTATGAGAAGAAAACAACTACTGAATCAGGAAAGCCTTCCAATCCTAATGGAAAAGAAGAGGCCGGAAAAACTGGTAATACATCGATAAGTGCAGCCTCACAAAAAGTAACGAAAACAGAACAAACAACGGATACAAATTCAAACAATCTACCTAAAGATTCAAATAACCCTAACAAAGGTGATGGAACGAAGCCAGCTGATCCTAATAAAGGCGATGGAACGAAGCCAGCTGATCCTAATAAAGGCGATGGAACGAAGCCAGCTGATCCTAATAAGGGCGATGGAACGAAGCCAGCTGACCCTAATAAGGGTGATGGAACAACCCCAAGTGATCCTAATAAGGGTGATGGAACAACCCCAGGTGATCCTAACAAAGATAAAACTAAGCTAGAAACAATTGAACGCACGAATGATCGAATCTCACATCAAAAGGCAGAGTATTTATATCCAGATTCAACAAATGTATTAATTAGTGATTCTGTTAAAACAGTACAAGCTTATGAGCAATTGTTAAGTTTGTATGAATTGTATTATGGCTTTGATATGAAGGCAGAAGATTTAGCAACAAAGTTAGAAGAAGGAACATTAAGTGATCAAGCGGCGCCAGATTCTCTTTATTACATTTTAAATAAGCAAGATATCGTAGATGTAATGGCAACCTTTATTGCAAATGAGATTACTGCTGAAATAACGGCAGAAACAAATGATTTAAAGCAAAAAGTCGATACGTATATGCAGTTAGTAGATAATGCAGATCAAAATTCAGAACACTTGGCAGAAGTATTAAAACAAACAACAGAACAAGCTCAAGTTATGAATGCAACTTTAGGAGAATACTTAAAAAATGTAGCAGCATGGCGTGAAAATAGCTTGAAATTAGCAAATGAACAAAAAGTAGTGGCAACTAATCGTGATGGTGAACAAACAGCCGTGTTAGGATTAGATTCCGAGTTTAAATCATTGTTAACGCAAAGCCAAGCTTTAGGTGATATGTCTAAAGGAAATCTATTAGCGGCAGATAACGTGTATAAAACGTTTGATGAAATTAATAATCAGGCAAAAGAAATTCAAGATAGTGGTGTAACGGTTGTATCGAAAGCGAATACATTACTAGATGATTATAGTGAAAAAGTAGCAGATGACAAGGATTTCTCCAAAAACTTTGCGAAAGTACTGTCAAATAGCCGTGTTGGAGAGCGCCAAAATGAAGACTTATATCAATTTTTAGCAAGTCCAGTTCAGAAGCAAAATGATGGTACGATTACAGCTGGAGATGCGTTTACACCGTACTTAATGGTATTGGTATGCTTTATTGTTGCTTTATTTACTTCTTATGCAATCGCACATCAAGAGAAAAGACGTAGTCAAAAAGATGATTTTGCAGAAGAATTGTCTACGATGCTTTCAAATGTACCAATTACTGCAATTACTTTAGGAATTGCAATTGCAGAAGGGATAACTATTGGTATTATTTCAGGACATTTACTAGAATTTGATCAGACACGTAATTTAATGTGGATTGGTTCTATTACAATGATTATGGCTGCTTTAGTTCTTATTTCCACATACTTATTACGTCAGGTAAAAATGATTGGGATGTTTGTATTATTAACGTTCTTTAGTATGTATTTGTTCTTAACAAATGCAGTGGGAATGAATATAGATAAGATGTCGTACTTTGGAAAAATACGTAAATTCTCACCACTTCAGTATCTTGAAACATTTTTAAATAACTTTATAAGTGGTAAAAATAGTGAGCCTGCTATTTTTGGATTTATTATTGGCTTAGCTATTTTTGGATTTATTATCAATCTCTTTGTATGGCATAGAAGAAGAGGAGAGGGACAAGAGTTAGATGATCAAATCACGGAAAGTATTAGTTAATTTATCATTGTTTCTTTTCCTTGGCTCATTTGCCGCGTTACCGATGAGGTGCGCGGCAGAGAGCTACCTCAATGATAATGGGAAAATGGAGTTTAAAGTAGACCGAATAGAACAAACAGATCAAGAGAAAGTGAATAAAGGGGAACAAGAAACGGAATTAGATAAGGCAGGAATAGAATTATTTAATCCAAAAGTAGAAAAAGAAATTGAAGAAAAACAAAAGAAAGAAAAGAAACAGATGCAAGAATTAAGGGAATCCTTATTTCTCAATACAAAAACAAATGATGATATCAAAGATACAAAAGAAAGTTTATTCCAGAAAAACTATGTGGCGCAAATGAGTTCAAGTGAAACAAATAATAATCAAACCACAAAGGAAACACCAATTAGTACAACGATGACGGTACTATTCATCGGTGGGATTCTATTCATTTGTAGTGGTATTTATATCATTATTCGAAAAACTGGGATATAAGGAGAAATATGAATGGCTGTTCAAACACATATTAATGTCAGCGTAGATTTTAGTAAATGGAATGGGGAAACATATGATTTACGCATTCCTAATCATCAATCTATTAAATATTTGTTGAAGAATTTAATAGAAACTTTAAAAATTCAAACTCATGATGGGTCACATTATGTCATAAAAGTTGTTAATAAATCGCTATTACTAACAGACAATGATCGGTTAATAGATTATGAAGTAACTGATGGAGATATTTTACAAGTACTATAACTACTTGGATAAATAGTTTAAGTATGTAGAAATTTATGTATACGATCAAAAGGAGAAGAACATGGTGGAGAAAACGATTCAGATTGATTCGATGAATTATCGATTTGAAATAGGCGAAGGGACTTGGAAATTAGAACTTGCCCAGTCACAAACTCAAGTAAAAGATTTTCGTCAATTTGATTTATTAATGGAGAAGTCAGCAATCTTTGTTCCGGTAGCAGTAGAAGAAACAGAGGATGCCTTTGTCTTTTCATACGAAGTTAGTAAGAAATTAAAGAAGTGGGACGATATAAAAGATTTAGAGAGAAATGAAAAATTACGATTGCTTCGAAATGTCGCTCGTTTTAAAGAGTATTTACATAGAAGAATAACGTTCTTTTTACACCCGGAAAATCTAGTTTTCGATGCTAATTATTTACCTTTTATTGTTCATCGTGGAATTCGAGAGATTGTCCCGCCAACCCCCATTACAGAAGAAAAATTCTTATTACAATATAAATGTTTAATTATTGCATTGTTTTCTAAAAAATATAGCTATGATGAATTGTATAATGGCGTCTTGAAAAATGCAAAAGACACAACATTTGAGCAAAATGTTGTTAGTATGAACAGTTTAGACGAATTAATCCAATTTATTGAAGATAGCTTTGAAAAAGAACAAATAAAAACAGAAAAGAATATGCAAATTGTTCCTAAGAAAAACTTTAAAAGGTTCAAATATATGACATACTCTTTTGTGGCAGCTACGGTTATTTTAGTAGCACCATTATCGTATTACGCGTTTATGAAAGTACCTTATCAAAATACATTGTTAGAAGCAAATAAAAACTTTTTAGCTACTGATTATGATCAAGTCATTAGTAATTTACAAGATGAAGATGCTGAAGGACTCCCCTTAGCTTCTAAATATGAGCTGGCATATTCCTACGTTAAGGGTGAGAAATTAGGGGAACAGCAAAAAGCATCTATTATGAAGAACATCAGTTTAAAGAGTGATGAAAATTATTTGCTGTATTGGATTTATAACGGTAAAGGAGATTTTAACAAATCACTAGATATAGCAAAGCAGATTGATGATCCACAATTAATCATGTATGGCTTAATCAAACAAATAGAGGCTGTGAAAAATAATCCAAAATTGTCGGGAAAAGATCGAGATGAGAAGTTAAAAACATATCAGCAACAGTTAGATGAGTATAAAAAGAAATATAGTGATACATCTGATGAAAAAGATTTATCTAATACGAACAAATAAACAAACTAAGAACGTTAAAAGAAGGAAACTTCTTTTACTTCATGTATCCTGCTCTAATGGATAGTAAAACTCTCACCTCAAAACGTAAAGAAAAGAATCTAGGTGGGAGTTTTACTATCTTTAAGAGAAACAGTACACATATTTTTTTACTATAGAAGCTAACAAAGGAGTAGTGGAGAAGGGTGAAGCAACAACTTCTAGCAGTGAGCTATGGCGATAAATTGTATAAATGTCGCCTAAATCCATCTGAACGTCCCGTTGTAACAATTGGGAATGAGTGGTCAAATACAATTACGAATCTTGATTTAGAAGAATCGCTTACGATGAATTGGGATCTTGAGAATAGTGTATGGAAAATAAAAGATAGAACGATCCATGTTAACAAGGAGAATCAAATTGAACTGAAAAATCATAAATCCCTCCATATGTGGATTACATATGTTGAAGAGGTTGCTGTATATGATATAGCGACGAAGTATTCCATCACGCTTAGCGAACGTGAAGGTGATGATATTACCATTGATGGAACAGGTGCAGACCTCGTATTCATTCGTGACTCATTAGATGAACCATTCAAAGTTAACGTACACGGAGGGCGTGTATTTCATAACCATCAAAAATTAGAAGGTAGTGCTATTTTAGAAAGTGGAGATCAATTATTTTTTGATGGTGTAACAATTCAAATTGGACATGAAGATATTCAATTTGTAACAACTAAAGACAAAGTACAATCAACATTACCTCGTTTACTTGAAGCAGATAGCTATTTTCGTGATGAATATCCAGACTACCATCGTTCACCACGCATTATTTATCGCGAGCCAGTTGACAAAATGACAATTGCAAAGCCACCAAGTGAACCATCAAAACCAACAGAACATTTAGTGCGAATGATCGCTCCGTCCCTTGTTATGATCGTGGTCACTGTACTATTGGCAATCTTTATGTCAAATGGCTTATATATATTTGCCTCATTAGCGATGACTGTAGCAACAGTAATTATATCGGTCACATCGTATATTAAAAGTTTAAAGCAATACAAAATTGATATTGTAGAGCGTGACACAAGTTATAGAGAGTATTTAAAACAAAAGACAAAAGATTTATATGAAGAAACTGAAAAGCAGCGTCATGCACTTCACTATCATTATCCAGATGTTGCAGAAATTCGCAACATGTCTATGCAGGTAAACTCACGCATATATGAAAAAACGATGCTTCATCATGACTTCTTAACATATCGTGTTGGAACAGGTCAGGAAAATACTAGTTTTGAAATTCAATTTAATGAAGAAGAATTTAGTCAAAAGAAAGATGAATTAATTGATGCAGCACGTGAACTAAGACAACAATACCTCTCACTACAAGATGTTCCAGTCGTGACAGATTTAATGAATGGACCAGTCGGATATATTGGACAACGTTCTTTAGTGTTAGAACAACTGCAACTTTTAGTTATGCAAACTTCATTATTTCATAGTTACTATGATTTGCAGTTTATTACATTGTTCCCTGAAGAAGAAAAGAATAAATGGGATTGGATGCGCTGGCTGCCGCATGCAAGTGTACGCGATATTAACGTACGTGGTTTTGTGTACCATGAACGCAGCCGTGACCAAGTACTAAACAGTCTGTATCAAATATTAAAAGACCGCAAAATGAAAATAGAAGAAAAAGGTTCTTCTAATGAAAAATTATATTTTGCACCGCACTATGTTGTACTCATTACAGATGAAAAACTGATCTTAGATCACATTGTAATGGAATTCTTTAATGAAGATCCAACGGAATTAGGGGTATCACTTGTCTTCGTACAGGATGTGATGCAAAGTCTACCAGAACATGTGAAGACAGTCATCGATATAAGAGATTCGAAGAAAGGGAATATCATCTTAGAAAAAGGTGAACTTGTTAACCGTCAATTCGCACTCGATCATTTTTCAAAAGACTTTAACTTAGAAGATGTATCCCGTGCATTAGCACCGCTGAATCACTTGCAAAACTTGAAAAATAGTATTCCAGAAAGTGTAACTTTCTTAGAAATGTATGGTGTCGAGAAAATTCAAGAATTAAACATTACAGCAAGGTGGGAAAAAAATGCAGCCCACAAATCATTAGCTGTACCACTTGGATTACGCGGTAAAGAAGATATTGTAAATCTAAACTTACACGAAAAAGCACATGGGCCACACGGGTTAGTGGCAGGTACGACAGGTTCTGGTAAATCAGAGATTATTCAATCGTACATTTTATCTCTTGCGGTTAATTTCCATCCGTATGAAGTAGCATTTCTACTCATTGACTATAAGGGCGGCGGAATGGCGAACTTATTCAAGGACTTACCGCACTTACTAGGAACCATTACGAACTTAGACGGTGCACAAAGTATGCGTGCTTTAGCATCTATTAAAGCGGAATTACAAAAGCGTCAACGCTTATTTGGCGAACACGATGTAAACCATATTAATCAATATCAAAAACTATACAAACAAGGTAAAGCGAAAGAACCAATGCCGCACTTGTTCCTAATTAGTGATGAATTTGCGGAATTAAAAGCAGAACAGCCTGACTTTATGAAAGAGCTAGTATCAACAGCACGTATCGGTCGTTCCCTAGGAATTCACTTAATCCTCGCAACGCAAAAACCAAGCGGGGTTGTCGATGACCAAATTTGGAGTAACTCGAAATTTAAATTAGCACTAAAAGTACAAAACACATCCGACAGTAACGAAATCCTAAAAACACCAGACGCTGCAGAAATCACGCTGCCAGGACGAGCTTACTTACAGGTCGGAAATAACGAAATCTATGAATTGTTCCAATCTGCATGGAGCGGCGCTGATTACATAGAGAACAAAGACGATCAAGAGCATTTAGACGCAACGATTTATGCGATTAATGATTTAGGGCAGTATGAGATTTTGAGTGAGGATTTGAGTGGGCTTAACAGCAGTAAAGAAATTGCTACTGTACCGACAGAACTTGATGCAGTCATTGATTATATCCATGATTACGCAGAAGAAAAACAAATTGAAGCATTACCAAGACCATGGTTACCACCGCTTCCAGAGAAAATATTCCTGCAAGACTTGCATCCAGTGAACTTTAAAGAAGCGTGGAAACAGGAAAAGAAACCATTACAAGCAACAGTTGGTTTACTAGACCAGCCTGAACTACAAGCCCAAACACCGCTCACATTAGACATAAGCAAAGACGGTCATGTTGCAGTCTTCTCAAGTCCAGGCTACGGAAAATCAACTTTCTTACAATCGGTCATTATGGATGTGGCGCGTCAGCATAGTCCAGAGCATTTGCATGTGTATTTGCTTGATTTCGGTACAAATGGATTAATGCCGTTAAGAGCATTACCTCATGTAGCAGATTTGGTGACGTTAGACCAAGAAGAAAAATGTGAGAAATTCCTTCGTCGTATAGAAGAAACGTTGAAAGAGAGAAAGCGATTATTAAGTAAATATGGTGTTGCTAGTCTTGAAATGTATGAACGAGCTAGTAATGAAATATTACCGACAATATTAATTACGTTAGATAATTATGATGCGGTGAAAGATGCAGGATTTGGAGATGATTTCGAACGTCTTATTGCCCAAGTTGTTCGTGAAGGTTCAGCAGTAGGGATTCATCTCATGTTAACTGCTACACGCCAAAATGCATTACGAGTACAAATAAATGCGAATATTAAGCTGCAAATTGCTCTTTACATGATAGACGAAACAGAAGCGAGATCAATTGTAGGGCGTACTGACTTGAAAATTGAAGAAATCGCTGGCCGCGGTTTAGTGAAACTAGAAGAGCCAACAGTATTCCAAACTTGTATGCCAGCGGAAGGTGAAGATGTGCTGAACTTAATTCAGCATATACAAGCTGAAGGACGAGAAATGGAGGCCTATTGGGCTGGTAAAAAACCGAAAGCGATTCCGATGGTACCAGAAGTATTCGAATATAAAGAATTTATTGCATGGCCAGAAACGAGAGGGATTATTGAAACGGGTAAACTTTCCTTTGGCGTTGAGACTGAGAATGTTACACCAATGGAATTAGACTTAGTAGAAGCTTCAAATATTGTTGTAGCCGGAATTAAAAAAGAGGAAATTGAAAATGTAATTTATCAATTTATGCAACAATTAATTGAAAGTCAAAAATTTGATACTGGTCTTGTAGATACAAGAGCACAAACGTTTTCGAACTTTAAAGGCCAAACAGCTTTATATGTAGCTGAAAAAGTAGGAGTAGAAAAAACGATTAAACAAGTTGCAAATGCTTATCGATCAAGGGAAGCTGCATTTAAAGAGGAGCAAGAAGCTTCTAATGAAACAATGAATCCAGCAGACTTTATTAAAAAGTTCAAGCCGATTGTTATCGTAATTGCAGACTTAAACGACATTGTTAGCAGCCTAGGGGATAGTGAATTATTTAGCTTATCTGAATTAATTACGAATGGTGCGTATATGGGAATCCATTTTGTTATTGGTTGTGATGTGGATGCAATTGATAGTCGCTACGATTCAGTTTCAAAAGCAGTTAAAGCACAATCTCATGTTATCTTGTTAAGAAAATCATCTGGACAAATGGTGTTTGATGTATCCAATAAAGATTTAACTAGTACGAAGTTAAATCCTTTTGAAGGATATTTTGTAAAAGATAGATATGCAACAAAAATTAAAGTACCAGTTATGCAGGGGGGATATTAATGGAGTTATCTCAACTTAATAGTCAGAAAACAAATTTACTCAGTAGTATTAGTCAACAGCAGAGCCAATTAGCGGCTCTGCAATTAAAAAGGCAGCGATTAATACAAGCGAAAGGACAATTTGTAAATAATATTGGATCCATTCGGGAAAATCATGAACAATTTAAATCGCTAGAAGTTAATGATAGTTTGTGGAAAGGAAAAACGGCAACTACTTTCAAATCCACTTACGAACAGCAAGTCATCTTAAATTTAGGAAGATTTATAGGCGAGTTAGATCGAGTAAAAGAAGATATTGAACATGCGATTCAACAAATTGAAAGACAAATTGATTCATGTGAATCAAGTATTTCCTCATTAAATAGAAGTTTTTCAATTGTGAACGATAATATTCAAATTGAAAAACAGAAGAAGGAGAATGGATAATGGGTGAAATTAAGTTAAATAAAGCTGTCTTTGATTCGAAAGTAAATGAACTAAAAAGCGGTGCGAGTGATTTAGGGAAAGTAAAGTTTAATGATATGAAGTTGAATCGTACCAATTTAACTAGATTAACTCAATTTTGTGAAGCAATAGAAGAGTTATCGAAAAAAGTGCAGCAGTATGAACAATTACTACAAAAAGATATTAATAACATTCAACAAGCCGGGAAAGAAATGGTTGAGAAAGATGAAAAACTTGGAAAAGATTTGAGAGACATTTTCACTCATTAGGCTATGTAAAGAAATAGGGGGAGAAACATGGGTAAAATCATTGAGCTACAGGAAGTGAAAGAACTTCAAACTCGCTTTAATTCAAATGCTGAAGAGTTAAATCAACATTTTGAATCGTTAATGCAAAAAATAGAGGATTTTACACAAATTAACTCTTTTCAAGGGAAAACTGCTGATAATATTAAGAAGTATTTATCAGTTCATGTAGCGGTTATCTCTGGATTTACGGCTACAACGGAAGGATTAAAAAGTCAATTTCAAAAAGCCGTAGAGGAGTTTAACAGTGAGGTTGACAGTGATGCAGATACAAAAATTCATGGGAGCTATTTAGGTGATATAAAGAAAAAAGTTAATGGATATAGTGAAGGATTTAGCCACTCTAATGAAGCAGCAAGAAAAACAGTGGATAAGATTAATGACATCGTCGCAATTCAATATCCATCATCAGCAAGCATCACTGAAGGAGCTGTAAAAAGTCAAAAAGAAATCAGTGATACATTAGAAAAATTAGAGGCTTATAATAGTAAACAAAGTGATCTGCAAGAGTTTCATGAACGGATGCATAAGATAGATGAGGGAATGAAAGAAATAAAAGAGAATAATGGGAATTTATCTAGTGCTTCAATAGAGAAGATTATTTCTAGCTCAGCAATTGGAAATATAATTAAGGTAGCAGCGGATGGAATGACCAAATTTGACATTGGAAATAAGGGGATTAAGGCGATTTTAGGTGCCTACATACGTACGCATTATATTAAAAAGAATTATGATTTTGACGTCCTTTTTGATCCTGAAGGTCGAAAAGGAAAAGGAGCATATAAATTATTGACACGTAAGAATGAGGACTTGGTTAAAGTAGCAAAAATACTTACGATGGATAATAATGATGATGATTTATTTCAATTTGTCAAGAATAAATTGAAATTTAAATTTGATAATTTAAAAACAACAAACGCACAAATAAAAAAAGCAAGAAAAACCATTTATAAATTACCAGAGTTTCAAGATTATCAAGAATTCAAACTTGATAGGAAGACTAAAGGATTGCCTACTGCGATTGGGAAAAGAGCATTGAGTTCATTTAAGACTGCTTATGCAGACGGTTTAAAGGATTTACATCCTGGGAAATGGAAAGAAATGTTTAAGGGTATGGGTAAGCCGGCCACAGCATTGAAAGGAGCAAGTATTTTTGGAGCGGTTGTGTCAGTTGGAGGTAATGTTGTAGATGCTAAAGAAGGTGGTTGGCATTTAAACGATGTAGTTGATATAGCAACAGATTCAGCTGTAGATATTGGAGCAAATGCTGGAGCGATGGCAGCCGGTGCTGCAGTGGGCACGCTTATCCTTCCGCCTCTTGGAACTGTGGTCGGAGCTAGTACTGCGGTAGTTGCTTCATTTGTAATGAATATAAAATGGAATGGGGAAGACAGTGCCATTGATTATGCTAAAAAGGGAGTTAAAAACGTAACTAAAAAGGTAACAGAAAAACTTAAATCTGTATTTTGATAATTAGAATACACGAAAGGTGCAAATAGGTAATGTGGAATATAAAAGAGGAAGATTTAGGTAAATTTAAAATGACATGTAGAGATCGCTTAGATCCTGAAGGTGCTACGGGATTTATGTTTGGAGGAATACTATATAGTTCAATCATTATTTTTTCTATTATTTTATCTGGTGGTCGGGATTACTGTGCGGCTCTCTCTGAAATAGGGATTGTTAAGCTAGAAGTGTTGTTATATGTCGTGCAAGTAATCTTTTTCATTCTATATTTATTTCCAAAAGCTCGTTTTAAATTTCAAAAGTTACAAACACTTGTCATATTATTATATGCATTTCAATTAGGTACGATAGGATGTACAGTTGTTATTGTTTCTAAAATGGTTGATTCTTCAATTGATTGGATTACATTAATGTATGCAGGTTTATTATTGTTAGGAGCAGTGATTGTTCATATTGTGACAACGCTTGATACGTTTAAACAAGCGAGTGAAGGTGCGTTTAGTATGGATGAAAGATCCACTTCATTTTTTAGTAATACAAAAGGAACTATGATGAAGTGGGTTGCAATATACGCACTAATTCTTCTTATTTTGACTTATTTTCATACCGATTATGCGTTGGATATTTTTGGTATGTATGTGGTGGGAACTGTTTTAATGTATGCAGTAGCTATTGGTGCAGCGGAATTTCAGTTATTAGTGTATTGTAGGTTTAAATTCCCTTCTTTTAACATATCGTGGGAGGAACATCAAAGACAAGTTCAAAGATACCGAAAGAAAAATAAAAAAAATAAATCGAAACGTAGATAATAAAGCTGGATCTGAACACAGATTATTAACTTGTGGGCGCTAGGCTAAAAGATTTGATTGTTTTTCATCTTGCAATATGTAAGAGATCATTTTAAAAGGAGTAGTTTATATGAAAGTACAATATAAAGCATTATCACTTTTAAATTTAATTAGTATTACTCAAATTGTGAAAAAAGAAGATTGGTTATTACCTGCTATCGCGCTGAGAAATCAGGTTGTTCATAATGGAATATATGCGGTAGGGCCTGTTCTTTTTAAATATACACCACTTGAAAATGAACCAGAATACGGTGAATATACATACTGTGTTCCAGTAAATGAACGTGTTAAATTGGGGGAAGATTCTGCATATGAATACAGTGATGCTCTAATTATTGAAGGTGCATTAAGTATTCGGTTTACGGACGAAGATGGTGATATTGAGGAGGCCTATAATTTCATACACGAGTTTGCAGAGCAGCATCATATTAAATTAGATAACAGTTTTTATCACGTATGTTTAGATGTATACGGTGATACATGGCTAGATATTTATGCTCCTATTATAGAAGTAGGTGAAACGGTAAAATGATAATTGAAGGGCAAAGTATTGCGTATACAAATGTTGTTTCGAAAGAATACTATTTTCATTACACAGATATGGAAGAAGCAATTGAAGATTTTATGTCAGAAATTGCAAAAGCGAATTTAACGGTAAAAGGTCCAATGTTTTATGCTTTGAAAAATGTACCAACAGATGAAAATATGTATATTGAATTATTTATGCCAGTAAATGAAGATAAAATTCCAGCTTCGGAAACAATTCAATTTAGAAGCTATTACTATGTTGATGAGATGCTTATGAAACGATATACGGGAGATTATGAAAAATTAACAGAGTATGTGTATGCTGAGATGCTTCAGTATATGGAAGATAATCAACTTGATATGATTTCACCTATTTATCATATATTTAGTGGTGATGAAAGCCTACAGTATGTTGAAGTGAAAATTGCAGTAGATATTCAAGAATAATATACGAAGCTTGTGATTGTAAAACTATGAGAACTAGAAGCAAAAAGATAGTGTCATAGAAGAACAATTTGTAGATGATTTTACTCAGAGAGTTTCAAGTGTTATTTTTGTGTTGAAAAGGGGGAACGAATTTATGGGGTTATTTTCAAGAGAAAAAAAGGTATACTTTCAACAAGAGTGTAAAGAGAAAAATGATGAAATTATTAAGCAAAAAGTATTGAACAAAGTTTCAGAATCTGATTGTATAATACCTGCTGAAATAATTGATAAAATGGTTGATGGTTCGCCTTTATACCCTGAATTTGCGAAAGAACTTTCAGAGATTTTATCTCTCAGTAACCGAGAGTTTTTCGAAATGATTGTTATTTTTGTTGGCACGTTTGAAATTCCTGTAAAAGTATCAAACACGACGAAAGTGATTATTCAATTTGAACCAGTGGATGAAGAGATAAGAGATGCAGCGTGTTCCGATATTAAAGTGATTGGTTTTATATATAAGAAAAAGTCCACTGATCAAGAAATAGAAGAAATATCAGAGTGGATGTTAGAGTTTAAAGCATTGTGCGATAAAATAGGAGAATATAATGAAGTATCTTAAAAGAGATAGGTTTGAATAATATAAGGATATATGGCATGAATAAAACCTTCTCTTTTCGTTAGAATGAGGAGGTTTTTCGTTCTTAGTCTATATGTCTGACTTATAATTTCGACATACGATTTTTCAGTTGAATCAGGCTGTATCGGCAGTAGTTAGGTCTTGTAATTGACCTTGTTCCTATTTTGTATACGCCGAAAAAGTTAATCAGTTATATATAGTTTATTTCAAGTACTTAATACAGTTTTGAAGATAGAATGAAAAATTATTCATAAGTTAATCTGTACAGGGAGGAAGGTGTTCCTTTGAATAAAGACCAAAAAACTGTAAAAACAGAAAAAGGTTTTTTTGAAAGTATAATAGTTCCTATCTATAAAGCGTTAGAATTTATAATGAAATATATACTCATTTTAATAATAATAATGTCAATCTTAGTAATAATTGCTGCTATTTTCTTTAAAATATATGAGGGTATAGGGGCTGGTGTATTCCTTTTAATCTCGTCAGTATCAGCATATTGGGTATTTTTTAAGAAAAGTAAACAGGACTAAATGAATATTGAATATAAAAATTGAAAGATTAACCGAGTATATGTATGCTGGAATGATGCATTACATAGAAGACAATCAACTTGATATGATTTTCACGATCTATCATATATGTAGTGATGATGAAGGTCTGCAGTATGTTGACGTGAAAATTGCAGTAGATATGCAAGGATAATCTATGAAGGTTTTTGTTTTAATTTTCATAATAATGATTCTACTATTATCTTGATTCGGAGGGATTTCATGGGGTTATTTTCGAGAGAAAGAAAGGTGTTTTTCAATCACAAGTGTGCAGATGAAAATGGTGAGCTTATCAAGCAAAAAATATTGAGAAAAGTCTCAAACTCTGATTGTGTAATAACTGCTGAAATGATTGCTAATTTGCCATCATATCCTGAACTTGGGAAAGAGATTCTTAAACTATTACCTGTGCCAGATTTATTCACAATGATTACCACTGATTTCGCAAAAGTTACATTTTTTATTAAAGCATCAAAAACAACGAAAGTGCTTATTCACATTGTCCCGACAGATGTAGAAAGGGGCCTACCGTTTTCTGATATTAAAGTAATTGGTTTTATATATAAGAAAAAGTCCACTGGCCAAGAGATAGAAAAAATATCAGAGTGGATGCTGGAATTTAAAACGCTATGTGATCAAATGTCAAAACATAATGAGTTGCTTCAAAAGGGATAGTTTTGAATATGATAAGAACGTATAACAGCAAGAAAGCCTTCTCTTTTCGTTAAAATGAGGAGGTTTTTATTTTTAATCTAAATGATTGAAGAGAATGTAGCCAAAGGTGGGACAATTAGATGTGGAAAATACAAGAGAAAGATTTAGATAAATTTAGAATAACATGTAGAAGTCGTTTAAGTCCTGAAGGTGCTACAGGATTTATGCTAGGAACGATAGTTTATATTTCATTAATTATGTTTATTATTTTGATAGGAGGTTTGGATTACTATACCACTTTTTTTGCTAAAACAATTGTTAAAACTGAAATTGTGTTATATAGCTTACAAATAATCTTTTTAATCCTATATCTATTTTTCCCAAAAGCCCAATTTAAATTTCAAAAGTTGCAAACGCTTGTCGTATTATTATATGCATTTCAATTAGGTACTATATCATTCATACCCTTGGTTCTTCCTGGAATGGCTGATTATTCAATTGATCGAATTACGCTAATATATGTAGGTTTATTATTTTTAGGAGCAGTCATTGTTCATATTGTGACAACGATTGATACGTTTAAACAAGCGAGTGAAGGTGCGTTTAGTATGGATGAAAGATCCACTTCCTTTTTTAGTAACACAAAAGGAACTATGATGAAGTGGGCTACAATATACGCACTAATTCTTCTTATTTTGATTTTTTTTCATAATGATTATGAGTTTGATGTTTTAGTTATGTATGTGGTAGGAGCTGTTTTAATGTATACGATAGCCATCGGTGCAGCGGAATTTCAGCTATTAGTGTATTGTAGATTTAAATTTCCTTCTTTTAACATATCGTGGGAGCAACATAAAAGAGAAACTCTAAGATACCGAAAGAAAAATAAAAAAAATAAATCGAAACGTAAGGCATAAAAAAAATGAGTCTTGTTTAGGATAAGATCCATTCAATTGTAATGTGCTAGATTCAAAATGCTAAAATTCTTTAGTGCTTAATTAGGAAAAGGTTGGCTGATAGGACGGAAAATTAGATATTGGAACATCTACTACAGCATTGTGAATGAGTACTTATCTTAAAGTATTCATCACAGTTCTATCAGATTGAATGAATTTGTTGTAGTATCTTCTGTGCCTAGTTACTGGTACAAAAAAATAACCAAAAACTTAGAATTGTATTTTGGTAATTAGACTATATGAAAGGTTTAGATAAGTGATGTGGAATATAAAAGAAGAAGATTTAGGTAAATTTAAAATTACATGTAGAAATCGTTTAAGTCCTGAAGGTGCTACGGGATTTATGATAGGAACAATAATTTTTGTTTCATTAATGATGTTTTTTCTTATTGGTACTTTAGTAACGTTTGGTTGGGATTATTATACTACTTTCTTTGAGAAAACAATCGTTAAAATTGAAATTGTCCTATATAGCTTGCAAGTAATTTTTTTAATTCTATATTCATTTCCAAAGGCTCGTTTTAAATTTCAAAAGCTACAAACACTTGTCGTATTATTATATGCATTTCAATTAGGTACGATATTATTCACAGCGTTAGTTCTTCCTGGTATGTCGGATTATTCAATTGACAGAATTACGTTAATATATGTAGGCTTCTTATTTTTGGGAGCAATCATCGTTCATATTGTGACAACGATTGATACGTTTAAACAAGCAAGCGAAGGTGCGTTTAGCATGGATGAAAGATCTGCTTCATTTTTTAGTAACACAAAAGGAACTACGATGAAGTGGGCTGCAATATACGCACTAATTCTTCTTATTTTGATTTATTTTCATAATGATTACGCGTTTGATACTTTCTTTGGATATATAATAGGAACCTTTTTAATGTATACGATAGCCATCGGTGCAGCGGAATTTCAGCTATTAGTGTATTGTAGATTTAAATTTCCGTCATTTAACATATCGTGGGAGCAACATAAAAGAGAAACTCCAAGATACCGAAAGAAAAATGAAAAATATAAATCAAAAAGTAGATAATAAAGCATGGTCTGAACACAAATTATTACTTGGTAGGGACTAGACTTAGAGATTCGCTCATTTTTAATTTTTTAATGTGTAAAATGGAGAAATCATTTCTAATAAAGGTTTCTTTATTATTTATAGAAATAGAAAATCTTAGAAGAATCTCTATAGGAAAGTGAATGCTAGAATAAATAGAGAGGAGTTATTTATGTTACTTGGTACATATACTTTATATATGGGTAAACAGTATCAAGTTCTTAATTATGATAAAGAAAGTAAAAACGTTAAACTACAATTAGATGATAAGATAAATTATAAAATTGTAAAAAGGGATGCTGTTGGAGAAATATATTATATACAGACCAACTGTTTTTATAAAGGTTACGAATTTCAAGTTATATCAGAAAGAGAGGATAGTATATTAATTTATACTCCTAATTATGAAGTAGGAGCTGAGTTAAATATGGAATTTGTAGAACGCTCTGTATTTCATAAATGGATAAAAAAGAATGAAGTAGATAGAATAGTAGAAGAAAAAACGGTATTAGATTTATAAGATTTGGAGTTAGTATAGTCATAAGGACACAGCTTAGTTAAGTTCTTACAATGGGGGTCAAAGTGTAGTCGTGAAAATAAAGAATTAAGCAAAAAAATTATATAAATCCATCAAGATAGTGGACAGTATGATGGTGCTCCCATTCATCAAAATCAACTGTAGAGGAACATACAAACCTAGCTAAAGAAGTAGCTTAGATTTAACTTTTTTGCATTCAAAATATTAGCTGAAATCCCAAATGGCCAGTTAATTACTAGTTACAGGACAAATTAATACACCAATTAATGTGAAGGCATTCGAAGATATGGGATAGTACAAAATATAAGAGGCTGGTTATATGAAGCAAAATGAATATGAAAATAAAATAAAAGTGTTAGATATAAATTTGGAAGAACTGAATATTGTTATTGGAAGAAAAACAAATGTACCAATCTCAACAGGTTGTTATTTTGAAGATGGAAATTGGATTTTGTATGATGTGGATGAAAGACAAAATTTTTCCGTTATTGAAAAGGGCGATGAAGATCGTATTTTTAAATTTTTATATATGATAACTATGAGCAAAATAGGTAAATAATATTATAGGTGGGACTCCATTAATTAAATATGAGTTAAGTTGAGTAGTAATAAAGTATTTGTATAAAGTAAGAGCAGAATGCTGTTTGTACTTATTAAAAAATATAAGACAATCAACATTCTGAAAAAAATGAATGGATACGATAATAAATCAGGCGTGTTCTCTCCTTCTAGTTATGATTAGATTTGTGTGGTGGCTTATCTATAACATAGGAAGGTGGATATGTCTTTTTTATTTTTTATGGTTGATTAGGAGGGAAGTATAATAAATTATGAGTGACTATGCTATTTATAAAAATAATTTGTATAGATTAAATGTATCGGATAATAAACTGAAGCTTATAAGTAATTCAAATGAATCTATAAAATATGGGTTTAAAGAATTAAAATTTGAACAAGGATTCGTTTCAAAAGTAATATATATAAAAGAGGTTGATATTAATGAAGTAGAGATGGCTTATAAATTGAAATACAAGGTAATATATAAAGAAAAAGAATTTGTTCCATGGGCAATAGGTAAGTTTATACTAGAAATAAATAAAATTTCGCTAGGTACAAATGATGAACAAGAAGCTAGGAATTATGGATTTGAAAAGATGGAACAGTTTGTTTTTAAAAAAGAGGTTCCAATAGATGAAGTAGATGCTTTAATAGAAATTAAGAAGCCTATTTTAAAATTCCAAAATACGGATGAAAAATTTACTAGAATTGAACAAAAGGATATAAGAAGTTATTTAAGGAACCTTTTAGAATAGATTATATTTAATTGTATCGTATTAAAAGGAGAAAAATGAACATGATTAGTGTATCTATGAAACTATAGTTACCACGTTAATAAAACGAAAATAATAAAAGAATCCTATAAATTTGAGGGCACTAAAAAAGTCCATTTAAATAGAAAAAGAAGCAAATTATCTACTATATAGTTGATAATTTGCTTCTTTTTGTTGCATGCCCTGCTAAGCTAGGCACTGCTTACTGGTGATAGGTAAGAGCCAAGCCAACTAGCAGCTAATAGGTAACTATGGAGAAGCCCTAAGAAAGTAATTTCTAGTACGAGTGCCAGCGAAGCAGCAGACCATAACATAAAGTGAAGTGTTTATGCTTGTATATCAATAATTATGTATTTACAGCACCGTGTTCTATAATGAATATATATAAAACCTTAAGGAGAAGGGTTGGTATCTCATGACAAAATCTAATGTAGTTAAACTTACTTCACTATCATCCAAGGGAGGGTGTGGCTGTAAAATTGGTCCAGCAGATTTAGCGCAGGTGATTCGTACACTTCCTCCAGCAATGCCAAATCCTGATTTGCTTGTGGGGCTTGATACGAGTGACGATGCGGGGGTATACCGCCTTAACGATGACTTGGCGATTGTACAAACTGTTGATTTCTTTACGCCAATCGTGGATGATCCGTATTCGTTCGGACAGGTGGCGGCAGCTAATGCCATTAGTGATATATATGCGATGGGCGGTAAGCCGCTGACTGCACTTAATATTGTTGCTTTTCCTATTACGACATTGGATAAGCAGATTTTGGCGGATATTTTACGCGGTGCTGGTGATAAGCTTAAAGAAGCGGGAGCGACGCTTGTCGGTGGCCATTCAATTGATGATAAGGAGCCGAAATTCGGGCTTGCTGTAACTGGAATCGTTCATCCGAATAAAGTACGGACTAATGCGGGGGCGAAGCACGGGGACAAACTTATCTTGACAAAACCAATCGGTGTCGGTATTTTGACGTCTTCTATTAAGCGTAATTTGCTGAATGATGAAGAAATTGCCCGCGTTACACAGGTAATGACAACATTGAATAAAACGGCGGCGGAAACGATGGAGTCTTACAATGTACATGCTTGTACTGATGTTACTGGGTTCGGATTGCTCGGACATGCATCGGAAATGGCTAAGGGTAGTGACATGGGACTGCACATTGTTAAAGATCAGGTACCTGTCCTGCCGCGAGTGAGGGAGCTTGCGGAAGCGGGCGTAATTCCTGGAGGAACGAAAAATAATTTTGTTCATTTGCAAGGAGCGGTAAATTTTCCGGAGACGATGGATCAAATAGACCAATGGATTTTGTGTGATGCGGTTACATCTGGCGGACTTTTGATGTCCGTGACTGGGGAAGAGGCGGAATTGCTTCTGGCGGATCTGCGGAAAGCTGGCGTGGAAGCTTGCATAATCGGTGAAGTGACAGAAGATCATCCAGGTCAAATTGTTGTTATATAAGCAATCTATATTGCAGAAAGGTGGAAGGATCAGTGTTCCAAGATATCACTATTGATGAGTTATTGGCTTTGCATGATAAAAAGGAGCTTGTGCTGGTCGATGTTCGGTCACCTTCGGAATATAAGGATGCTACAATCCCCGGCAGCTTAAATATTCCACTGTTTAATGATGAGGAAAGAGCTGAAATTGGAACGATTTACAAACAAGTTAGCTTTCAAGCGGCTAAAGAACGCGGTCTTGAAATTGTTTCGGCGAAGTTGCCGGCTTTCGTTAAGGAGTTTGGCCAAATTGATGGACAAAAGGCTGTATTTTGCTGGCGTGGGGGCATGCGCAGCAGGACGACGGCCACTGTTTTAGATTTAATGGGAATTCAAGTTTATCGTCTACAGGGAGGCCTCCGGGCTTATCGCAAGTGGGTTGTTGAAACTCTTGATCATCTAGAGCTCAAGCAGGAAACTTATGTTTTGAACGGTTATACGGGGTCAGGGAAGACTACTATTCTACGACGTCTGAGAAAGGAAGGATACCCTATTCTTGATTTGGAGGGGATGGCTAACCATAGAGGTTCCATCTTCGGGCAGGTTGGACTTGAACCGCACAATCAGAAAACGTTCGAATCTCTTCTTGTTCAAGAGGCCCTTCATTTACAGCAATCTCCATATATGTTAGTTGAAGCGGAGAGCAAGCGAATCGGGAAAGTAATGATCCCCGATTGTATTTTTGAGAGGAAAGAACAGGGAATACAATTATTTATTGATATGCCTGTAGAAGAACGAGTCCAACATATTTTGGAAGATTATTGCCCTTGGGAGCATCAAGAGGAATGCATTGAGGCTTTCCAAAAAATCAAAAGACGTATTCACACACCGGTCGCAACAAAGATTAACAATGATTTACAATCAGGTAATTTTGATTCAGCGGTGCAATTGTTGCTTGAACATTACTATGATCCTCTTTATGAACATACGGCGAAACACTATCCAGAGGAACGTAGGCTCACTATAAAAGTGCAGAATGTGGATGAAGCGATGGAGGCTATTCGGGATATTCTCTCGATTCCGTTCAAGTAAATGTAAAGTAGAGAAGATGGTTCTAGTATTCTGTTAAAAAATAGTTGTAGACTGAAAAGGTGCTTTCTGTACATGAAAGCGCCTTTTGTTAACATAAAATCAATGTATCACAAAACCTTTAAAAGTTCCTTCAGAAGAACTGAAGGAACTTTCCATTCACATAATCAATGTTATCGGAAGT
>NZ_CAKJTI010000030.1 GCF_917563915.1 Bacillus rhizoplanae
GTATAAAAATAGTACTATTACTAAGAGAAATTTTTTACTTCCCCTTAGGATAGCACTACACTACATTAAAAAAGCTTAATTATTATTGGATAAGAGGGTGAAGTGAATTTAAATTTGCAACATTCTTCATCTCAAAATTGTATGAATGGTGTCTAATACCATACCGCTGGTTAAAGAAAATACATATGCTGTGGACCTTTTAGGATAGATATAGTTATGCAAAAATGATAGCAAGGGGGTCAAGGGAGTGTTTAATGATTTTAAACTTGTGGATGATCGTCCGTTTTATATTCAATTAAAGGATTATTTGAAAAAAATGATTATGAAAGGACATCTGCTGGAACACCAGAAGCTTCCATCTACCCGAGAACTTAGTAAATTATTATCGGTCAGCAGAAATACTGTTCTCACTGCCTACGCAGATTTAGAACAAGAAGGTTTAATCTATGCAATAAAGGGAAAAGGAAATTTTATAGGAAAAGTTAAAACATCCAAAACTCCATCCATCGAACTAAACTGGAAAGAAAAGGTCAATGAAGTTACCTTGTTAGCTGATGAATTAGATTTAATGAAGCACGGTGTTCGCTGGGAAAAAGGCATGATTTCATTTAATAGCATTGCTCCAGACGAAAAGCTTTTTGATGTTGAAAATTTTAAAAGGGCTTTTCTGACCCGAATGTCCATTGAAGGAGATATCGTTTTGAACTATGGATATGCAAAAGGCTATAAACCTCTCATTGATTATCTTCTTCACTATATGGAAATGAAAGGGGTAGATATTTCTAATAAGGATATTCTTATCACGAATGGCTTCACCGAGGGTCTGGATATTTTATTGTCTTCCTTAGCTAAAAAATCCGGGCGTATTATTTGTGAAAACCCTACTCATCATGCTGCCTTAAAATTGTTTCGATTACATGGACTTGATGTGCATGGGATTGAAATGAAGGATGATGGTATTGATATTGGTCAAATTGAGAAAAGTTTATCCGAAACGGATTTTGATTTTGCATATCTAATCCCGTCTTATCATAATCCGACTGGGATTGTCACATCCTCGGAAAAAAGGACCGAAATCATGAAACTTTTTTCGGAATATGGGATCCCTATCGTGGAGGATGGATTTAATGAGGAATTGCGTTATTCAGGTTCCCATTTGGCACCGTTATTGACTTTCGCCGGATCTGGAAACAATGTTATCTATATCAGCAGCTTTTCAAAAATTCTTTTTCCAGGATTACGTGTTGGTTGGATTTTAGCAGATAAGGAATTAATCCACTGTTTGGAAAGTGTGAAAAGGGCACGGACGATTCATACATCCACGCTGGATCAGGCAGTGCTTTATCAATATTTGCATGATGGTTATTTCGAAAAATATTTAAAAAAGGCCAAGTCAGTTTATAAGAAAAAATATGAGCTAGCCGTTCATGCTTGTCACCAATACATTCCTTTTCAAAGAATGACTGGGGATGGGGGACTTCATCTTTTTATAGAGTTAGAAAAAGGAATGAATTCGCGTACACTTTTGAAAAAATGCTATGAAAAGGGAGTTGTTTTTTCTCCTGGAGACGTCTTTTACACGGATGGAAGGGGAAATAATACGTTTCGATTAGGATTCTCTCGGTTAAAAGAAGCGGATATTCTTAAGGGAATTAAGATAATTGGAGATACATTGAAAAATGAAAATGGGAGTTGAAAAAAGTGAGAGTTGGCGTAATTATGGGAGGCGTGTCCTCCGAAAAACAAGTATCCCTCATGACTGGGGAAGAAATGATTGCACATTTGGATAAAAGTAAGTACGAAATTGTGCCTATTCAACTAAATGACAAAAAAGAGCTTATTGAAAAGGTAAGGAATATCGATATTGCCTTGTTAGCACTTCACGGAGAATATGGGGAGGACGGTACGATTCAAGGTACATTAGAAACTCTCGGCGTTCCTTATACCGGAAGTGTCATGCTATCAAGCGGTATTTGTATGGATAAAAATATGTCGAAAAAATTGATTCGTTATGAAGGAATTCAAACCCCGGATTGGATTCATCTTTCGAATATGGAAGAACTTCAGCTTGATGAAATCGAAAAAATGGGGTATCCATTAGTTGTAAAACCTAATTCGGGTGGTTCCAGCGTAGGGGTAAAGATCGTATACGATAAGGATTCTTTACTATCCTCGCTTGAGGATGTATTGAAATGGGATTCTGAAATCGTAATTGAAAAATATATAAAGGGCGAAGAAATTACATGCTCCATTTTGGACGGAAAACTTTTACCGATTATTTCAATTCAACATACGGCCGAGTTCTTTGACTATCATGCAAAATATGATGATGCGGCTACGATTGAAGAGATTGTAGAACTTCCGGTCACAACACAAAAGCGTGTCGCTGAGGCTGCAATGGCGTGCTATATAGCATTAAAATGCAGTGTTTATGCTAGGGTTGATATGATTATAAAAGATGGAATCCCATATGTGATGGAAGTGAATACATTGCCAGGGATGACAAAAAATAGCTTACTGCCAAAAAGCGCTCATGCAGTGGGAATCACCTATAGTAAGCTATTGGATATGATTATTGAAACCTCCTTACGGATTAGGAGAAACGAAGGATTTTAATAGAAATATAATTAAATGCAGTGTTAAAATTTATTGTTGATTCAGGAGTTTTAGACCTAGTGGGAGCATAAGTGTTCTAGTCTTTCTGGTATTTTAATGGTATTGGAAAATATGATTTCGGACAAAGAATACTATATCTTATATTCTTTCCAAGAATCATTTGTTTGTTTCAAGTATCTTCGAATTCACTCATTTAAATCAGGTCCATATCCCAAAGTAATAGGGGGTTTTACTGCTCGTTAATGTGGGATAAATCGAATTTCTTCGAAAGTGAAAAAAGTTGCTTATTTTACAAGCAACTTTTTTATTTAAAAGACTAAAATGATTGGTTTTGCGCCGGTTTAATAAATTGTTCCGGGTTTTCGATTAATCCGCACGCAGCACATTGTACGCGATATGTAGGACCTTGGTAGGCCATATGAAATGCACTCACATTTTCGTTTATATACTCTTCCTCGATTTGACCAGTTTGTGGATTTAATTTTACTGGCTTTGCTGTTTGTTCAATGATATTAAATCTTGTTCGGTTTGTTTTACAGTTTGGACAAAGCATTGGTTCCATTTCAACACACCTCCATTTTTAGTATTTGTTATTATAGTGGAGTTTATTCATAAGAAAAAATTCCATATCTCATCCTTAAAAAGGGTTTTTGCAATTTTTGTCAAAATAGTAAGAATGTAAAGGAGGAGAAGAGTGTGAAACTTCAAATGAAATACATCATTTTATATGTACAACAATATGAGGAATGTATCCGATTTTATCGTGACATATTACAGTTACCGATAAAGGGTGAGCATGGTACATATGTTGAATTTGATACAGGCTCTACAATTTTGGCAATCAATAGTAGAGATGAGGTTCAAGAGTTAACGGGATTATCAATTCCGAAGGCGTTATCGGAATCATCTACATTTGAGATTGGATTTGTTGTCGATGATGTTACAGAAACCATACATAATTTTAAAAAACACGGAGTAACGGTGTTAGTAGAACCTGTTACAAAACCATGGGGACAAACAGTTTCCTACGTTTCTGATCCAGATGGAAATTATATTGAAATTTGCAGTTCATTAGACTAAAGGAGCGGGAGAGAATGAGAAAGTTTCCTATTTTAGAAACAGATCGTTTGCAATTAAGGGAATTAACGTTAGTAGATGCGGATGCGATGTTTCATTATTTTACGAAAGAACCTGTTATTCGTTATTTTGGAATGGATTCGTTTCAAAATATAGAAGAAGTAAAAAACGTCATTCGTAATTTTAGAGAAAGATATGAAGAGGGATCTGCATTTCGCTGGGGAATCGTATTAAAAGGAACAGATCAATTAATTGGAACGTGCGGATTTCATTTAATTAATCACAAACATAAACGTGCTGAAATTGGGTATGAACTTGATGAAACCTATTGGGGAAAAGGATATGCGACAGAAGCACTGCAAGCTATTCTTTCATTTGGGTTTGAAACACTTTATTTTGAGCGAATCTCAGCAGTTGTGTACCCGGAAAATGAATTGTCTCGTAAATTATTACAAAAAGCAGGATTTACAGAAGAAGGATTACTTCGAAAATATATGATTCAAAATGAGGTAGCACACGATGCAATTATGTATTCGTTGCTGCAGGAAGAATGGGCAACATTACTTCAAAAAGTGCGTTAATGCGGGATAAATATGAATAAAGACAATCTAAACCTTTAGTTTCAGGTCTTAGATTGTCTTTTATTTAGGAAACAATGTATTTATATAATTTTTTGTCTACTTGCATGATAGGGAAATTGATAGGTAACTTGTTAAGTTCTATATTTTCGAAACGATGTTTTTCATAAAACCTATGGGCTGCTACAAATTGCAATGTCGTTCCTAAATATATTTCTTTCACTTCTTTTGTCTTTGCCCATGCAATTGCATTATGTAATAAAAGACTAGCTGTTTGAAATGTCTTGCCTCTATAGTCCTTTTTCACAAACATTTTTCTCAAAGCTACTTGACGATTGCCGATATCTAAAAGAGCGATAGTGCCTACAACTTCTCCTTGATAAAGTGCAATCCAGAAGTTACCGTTTTCGGATTGGTAAACACTTTCTATACTAACTAAATCAGGCTGGTCCTCTTTTGAAATAGGGATATTATATTCATCTTGTTGGATGGAGAGAATTAAATCTAAAATTTGAGATTGATAATCAGAAGAGTATTCTTTTAAGGTAATGCTGTCGTTCATATATAACACCGTCCAATATAGATTGATAATACTGCTTTCATTATACAGGTTTTTTTATTGATTATTCTAATAATTATTCAACTCTAATCCGTTATTTGTGGTTTGTTACATTTCTTAGATGTAGTGAAATAGTGCGGCTACAATGAAACTGTGACCAAAATGATTGTAGAAATTTGCTTATTCTACACTTACACCACATATGATAGTCTGATGATAACAATATTATCCAATAAGGGTCTGAATTAAGATTTTAGAAGTAACAAAATAAAAAATATATGGGAGAAGGATTATTGCATGAAAAAAGTATTGTTTCTTGTCTATCCACAATATGCTGATTTTGAAATAGCTCACGCATTATTTTTGCTTAGAAAAATGGGTAAAGCAAAAATTACTACTGTCTCCGTAGATGGTAAACCAGTAGAGAGTATTGGTGGATTATGGACTCAAGTCGAAGCCTCTTTATCAAAAATTAAAGTAAATGAATTTGATTTAATCCTTATTTCTGGAGGAGACGGTGTTTGTGAAATATTAGATAAAGATATTGTTAGTAATATGTTAATGAGTGCCTTTAACCTACATATTCCGATTGCCTCTATATGTGCTTCCGCAATCTTGTTAGCGAAAGCTGGAATACTTAATGGTAGAAACTTCACTTGCCTTCAAAATACATATGAGAATAATAAATCACTTTTTGAAAGATCAATATATACAGGAACAGATATTGAAGTGGAAAACACAGTAATAACCGCAAAAGGTACTGCGTTCGCAGAGTTTGCAGTATCTGTTTGTCAGCTAATGGGTTTGTTGAACGAGAAAGAAAAATTAGATTCAACATTAAAGTTTTGTAAGGGAATAACCTCTTAATTTAACATTTTTTAAATAGAATATTACTAATAATAATTAAACCCAATGATAGAGAAGAAATGGGAAGGACAGATGAAAAAATGGATATTTTTTCAGCCTTAAACATTATTTCAATAATTCTTTTCTTTGGATTAATACTGTTATTTTTTGTTTCGCTTGGAGCGTTTATACGATCGCGACTTATCAATCAATCTAGTCAAAGAGCTTCTTTAGTTGAAATTGAGAAGAAATTAGATAAAATTATTGGAATGTTAGAGGAGAAAAAATAATACTTTCAATAATACAAGTGTAAGAATATCTTAAATTTAGAAAAGAACAAGAAATATGGATAAACCATGTTTCTTGTTCTTAATAATAACAAATATATCGAACATAAATGCTATCTGAGTATTTAATTTATAATAGTATTATATAATTCTAGAGCTTCTTTTACATTCAATCCATTTTTTACGATGCCATGAATAGATTGAATCATAGCAACCGGATGTTCGGATTGCCAAATATTCCGTCCCATATCTACACCGATGGCTCCTTCTTGCAGTGCGTTGTATGTAATTGTTAGCACCGCTTCGATTGTGTCTAATTTTGGTCCTCCAGCAATAACGACTGGGGCAGGACATGTACTTGTGATTTTCTCAAAGCCTTCACAGTAATACGTTTTAATAATATCAGCGCCCATTTCAACACATACACGTGATGCTAGTGCTAAAAAGCGTGCTTCTCGTTTTTGAAGTTCTTTTGCTACTGCAGTAATTCCTAATACGGGCAAACCGTAATCATGCGCTTCAGATACAACATTGGCAAGGTTTGTTACAGTTTGTGTTTCATAATCAGATCCAACAAAGACAGATACGCCAACCCCAGCCACGTTATGACGCAGTGCCTCTTTTATTGGAGTAACAATTGTTTCATTAGCTAGATCTTTCCCAACTACAGTCGCCCCACCAGATACACGAAGGACCATAGGAGTTTTACAATCTTCCGGTATACAAGAATTAAGAATACCTCGAGTTAAAAATAGGGAATCTGTGTATGGGAGTAAGCTTTTTACTGTTTCATGAGGCTGTTCTAATCCGTGAATTGGTCCTAAAAAGTATCCGTGATCAACTGCCAACATAACTGCTTTTCCGTCAGGTAAAATAGTATTTAAGCGATTTTGAAATCCCCAAGTCATAGGATATCACTCCTTAATTACATTTTGGATTATCTGTTTGCACAGTATCTTTTTCTTGCAAATGAGGCGATTTAATAAAGAGCGCTTTAAAATTTTGAGAAGAACGATTGATGAGATAGTGAGATTCATGAGGACGAACTTGTAAGACATCGCCTTGTTTAATAGGGACTTTTACATGATTAACATAGAAATCTATTTCACCTTCTAATGCATAGAAAATTTCTTCACTAGTTGTATGGTAATGGTTTTGAAAATCTTGCCCTGGTTTAATGACGACAACACCTATATCAATATTAGGTCCCTTCAGTAAATATTTTGGTCCATTATCACCGAAGCGATAAGAAAAATCTTCTTCATTTACTTTTATCATGCTTTTCACTCCTTTATGTAACAATTTACAGAGCGCCAGGTGCAATCCACATATGAGAAGTAAATCCGTGATCAGCTAATTGTAGTTGCTGCTGATATACAATTTTCCAGTTTTGATATAATTCTTGATACTGTTGATGGTTTTCGATATTTGGTATATACGTTGTCTCCCATTTTACAAATCGTTCAGAAACGGCTTCCATTGAATCATAAATACCAGCACCAACTCCTGCAACTATTGCTGTTCCTAAAGCAGCAGCTTCTTTCACTACTGGTACTTTTACAGGAACACCTAATACATCAGCTACAATTTGACACCATAGCTTTCCTTTTGAAGCCCCCCCAGCAAAAACTACTTCTCTTGGGAACTGTCCTGTTAATTCTTCAATTAATTTTAAATTTCCATATGTTATAAAAGCAGCATTTTCTTCAATTGCTCGAAACAGTTCTTTCTTCCCGCATTGTTCAGAATCTAAGCTTAAATTTATAAAAGAGGGAGATGCATGGCGCCAAGAAATATAGTTCATGACATTAGAAAAAATCGGAATGATACCGTGTGATCCAACTGGGACATGCTTTGCTTGCTCCTCTAATAATTCGTAAGCATCGATACCTATTTCTTTTGCTCGTTGTTTTTCTTCTTGACAGAAAGCGTCCCGAAACCAGCGCATAACAAGGCCGGGAAAAAAAGCAATTGTTTCGTATTGCCAAAGAGTAGGAAGAACGTGACAATTTACACGAATGCGAGCGTTTGGATCTGGTACAGGATTGTTTACATTTACTTCTTGTTGCCAAAAACTTCCTCCGCAAATGAATGTTTGCCCGCTTTTTACAACTCCAGAACCGAGAGAAGCCATTTGAGCATCTCCACCTCCAGTAACAACAGGCGTTCCCTCGAATAATCCAGTTTCTGCTGCACCTTGTTTTGTTACGTTTCCAATAAGAGTTCCGGCTTCATTTATTTGTGGTGAGAGAACAGAGGAGAGTCTGCATTGAGCCGCTAATTCTGGAGCCCAATTTCTATTTTGTAAATTGAAAATTCCCGTTGTACATCCATTGGAAGGGTCAATTTGTAATACACCGCACAGTTTATATAAAATCCAGTCATTTAACATGGTAATAGAATGTACTTTCTTATAAATCTCTGGTTGGTGTTTCGCAATCCATTGTAGCCTTGGTAATGCACCTAGAGCGAACGTTTGCCCTGATACTGTATATATATCATGTTCAATGTGAGGGTGTATTTGTTTAAGTTGTGTAACCTCAGCTGCAGCACGGTTATCAACATTTGCACACGCCCAAATTTCAGTACCATCTTTGTCATATAAAACAAATCCTTCACGCATACTTGTTGCACTAATTCCTTGAATAGAAGAAGGAGGAATACCACTTGTTTGTAGTACATCTTTTGTACAGTCCTGAATAAGTTTCCAGTTTTCCTTTACGTCAAAATCCATTGAACCTGGGTATCGTGAGTTTTCTATGTGAACCCATTCTCGATGACTAACAGCAAGTTGATTACCTTGTAAGTCAAATAAGACAGCTCGGATACTACCAGTTCCGGCATCATAAGCTAATAGAGCAGCCATTATATTCCACTCTCCTTTTTCAATAAAGAAAGGGCTGTTTCTTCATCGATAATCAATGTATGAATGTACCTTCCTTTCAATGCCCCGTAAATCGCATCAACTTTTTGTCTACCGCCAGCTACTCCAACAACATGCTTCATATTTCGAAGTGTAGAAAGAGGCGTACCGATGAGTCGTTTATGATGAGACAAATTTAGGATGTCTCCATCGATGGTATAAAATTGTCCAAGAATATCACCAACACCATGTTGATTTCGAATATATGTCATTTCCCGAAGGGTCATTTTTTCTTCTTTTAAAATAGTCGCATCAGAAGATAAGCCGCCAATTCCAACAACAGCAGTATTTGCGAGCGATGCAACATGCAACATGTCTTTCACAGATGGTTCAGATAGTATGTTGTCTGCCATTTTTTGTGTAGAAGCTAAAAATGGCGAAGGGATAATATGGAGATTTCCATGTACTTGATTAAGGTAATTTTGTTTTATTGGAAGATAGTAACTTACGCCGCCGGTTAACGTGACCATAGAAATATTCATAGTTACATCAAAATTAATATTTTCTAGCGTTTTTGAGATGGTTTCACCCCAGCCAATACCGAGTAAATCGCCGTGTTGTAAATGTGTTTCTAAATATTGCGCAGCTGCTTTACCTAATGAATCAGAAAGATTATCTTTCGGCGTTGGAATAATGAAAGCATCTATTAGTTGAAATGTTTTTACAAGTTCTCTTTCCATACTTAAACAATGTAACCCAGTGCCTTTAATATGAAATGTAACGATTCCCTCAGTCCGTGCTCTTTCTAATAAACGAACAACTTTGTTCCGAGATATATGTAGTAATGAGGCGATTTCTTGTTGGGTAAGGTGATCTTTGTAATAATACCAAGCAGCTTTTGTTAACAAATTTTCTTCAAAGTTCAGTTGTGTCATGCTTTTCATCCTTTCAACAAATGACCGATGTTTAAACATATGTAAGTATATTTTTATTTATACCGTCTGTAATAGGAGATTTACTTGAGAAAAAATAAGTTCTAGATATGAGGAAAAGGATATACAATGCTACAAAACAAGTAGAGCAAAAAATTAACGCCTGAAAAATTGTTTCCTGTTAAAGGTAGGTGAAAGAAGCTTGGAACAAGTTCCTTTATTGGAAGTTAAAAATGTAAAAAAAGCATTCTTACAGCAACCTGTGCTAAAAGGAATCGATTTAACAGTAAAGAAAGGGGATATTTTTGCATTAGTTGGTGGTAACGGGGCTGGAAAGTCAACGTTAATGAAGATATTGACAGGATTGTACACTTATGATGAAGGAGAAATGAAAATAAAAGGGAGATCTGTTACATTTTCCAACCCATCTGAAGCTCATCGAAACGGGATTTATTTAGTTCCGCAAGAACCGCTTATTTTTCCTAATATGACTATTGAAGAAAATATTTTATTAGGTATGAGGCAAAAAAAAAGAGAGCTTCGGACGAAATTAGATGTACTCATGAGGCAACTTGGCTGGAATCTAAAGCTGGGTGAACGTGCTTCATTGTTGTCTATTGCACAGCAGCAATTAGTAGAAATAGTTAGAGGATTAATAAGAGAGGCAGAGATTCTTATTTTAGATGAACCTACATCGACGTTAACAGCAAATGAAATTAAGAGTCTATTTGTTGTGATGAAAAATTTGAAAGAACAAGGAATTGGCATGATTTATATTACGCATAGGTTTCCAGAGATTTTTGCAATTGCAGATCAAGTAGCTATTTTACGAGACGGTGTAATTTCTAACCAAGGTACTGTAAATGAATTTACTTACGATATTCTATTACAGGGGCTACTACCAGAAGATTATCAGCAAATTCAAAAGCGAGAGAGTTTATATAACGAGACAGCATCGTTAAAGCAAGTATTACAAGTAAATCATTTATTTAGTCATAGATTTCGAGATGTTTCATTAGAAGTAAAAGCAGGAGAGATTGTTGGAATTGCTGGTGTTGTGGGAGCGGGAAGAACGGAATTAGCTGAAGTATTATATGGTATTACATCTGCAACCGAAGGAAATGTTCTATTAGACGGGAACGAAATTACAACGTGGTCAACAAAAAAGAGAATTGAAGCAGGAATTATATATGTACCTGAAGACCGAGCGGGGCATGGGATTTTTTCAATTGCTTCTATACAACAAAATATGACCTCTGTTCTCTTATATCGTTTAAGTACATTTTTTTTAAACCAAGAAAAAGAAAGCGCTTTAACGATAGAGTATATTAAAAATTTTCAAATTATGGTTCAAGATATAAGTCAAAGCATAGAGTCTTTATCGGGAGGAAATCAACAAAAAGTAGTGTTAGGAAAATATCTGGCTTGTGAGCCTAAGCTTATTATTTTAGATGAACCAACACGTGGTATAGATGCAAAAGCGAGACTCGAAATATATGAAACAATTAAAGAACTAAGAGAAAATGGTTTAGCGGTATTGTTAATTTCCTCAGATTTAGAAGAAATCATGAATTTAGCAAATCGTGTGTATGTAATGCGAAATGGCAATATCGTGTCACATTTAGAACAGGAAGACATTTCATTGGATCGTATTACACGTTCTGCTTATTGGGGAGAGGAGGTTTCAAATGGATGAAATATGTTACATATATATTGAAAATGCGTGAAACCTCTATTGTAGGGCTGTTATTTCTTTATATTATCTTTGTTAGTGTAATGAACAAAGATTTTCTTCAATTTGATTCTTTTTCGATTATTTTAAAATCAAGTCTTATTTTAATTGTTCTCGCAATGGGTCAATCATTCGTGTTATTCACTAAAAATATTGATGTCTCGGTAGGATCGATAATGGGTTTATGTGCTGCTTTGTGTGGAATGTTTTTGACCAGTGGAAATAATCCTTCTAGTGCAATTATAATTACATTTTTGATCGGTGCGTTTATCGGAATTGTAAATGGCGTAGGTGTGACAAAGTTTCATGTTCCAGCAATTATTATGACACTAGGGATGCTTGGTATTATTCGAGGTTTGATGATTATATATACAGAAGGGAAATGGATCGAAGATATTCCAAATGACTATAAAAAATTGTCTTCCGTAACATGGTTAGAGATTCCAATAACAGTTTGGTTCATCGGACTATTATTAATAGCTGCTTATCTTTTCTTAACAAAGATGTCGTTCGGAAGATATTTTTATGCGGTAGGAGATAATAAAGAAGGTGCAAGACTGATTGGGATTCCGGTATCGTTTGTGCAAATTTTAGCCTTTATGATTTCAGGCATTACTGCTGCAATTGCTGGATGTCTATTTGTTATGAATATTGGGTTTGTACCGAATCAAACAGGAACAGGAATTGAACTGCAAGTAATCGCTGCTGCGGTGCTGGGTGGTATTAGTTTAAAAGGTGGTACGGGATCAGTTTTTGGTGCAGCCTTAGGAGCATTGTTTTTAGAGGTGATTAGTAGTTCATTAGTATACTTAAAAATCCCAGCCTTTTGGAACAACGCAATGTCAGGGTTTTTATTATTACTTATTATTATTCTAGATAGTGTAGTACAGAAATGGAGGAAACAGAGGCAGAGAGAGGTGGAAATATGAAGTCTATTCACTGGCTCTTTCGCTGGGAGGGAGCACTCCTTCTTTTGTTATGTATGGAGTTTACCGTTTTTAGCTTATTAAATGCTGACTTTTTTAATATAGGGAATTTATTGTTTAGTATTAATGATTTTATTTTTATTACAATTGCTGCGATACCGATGACATTTGTCATTATTACGGGAGGAATCGACGTTTCAGTTGGTGCAGTTATGGGGCTTACATCTATTCTTATCGGTGTATTGTGGATAAATGGAGCATCTATTGTTATTGCTGTAATGATTGCTCTTGTTATAAGTATACTAGCGGGTTTTTTTAATGGACTTATTATTCAAATGACATCTGTCGAACCACTGGTTGTAACTTTAGGAACAATGTTTTTATATTCTGGTATTGCTCTTGTGATTTCGGGTGGATCTAAAGCAACTGGATATGAAGGAATTAACGGATTGCCAGATTCATATGTCCAGTTTGCAAATGGAATATTTTTAGGGATTCCTAATTTATTTTGGTTACTCCTTATTATGACTGTTTTATTCTCTATTCTGCTGCGCTATACGAAATATGGTCGGTATGTAATTTTAACAGGCATGAATGAAAAAGCAGCTAAATATTCTGGAATTCAAACGAAGCGAATTGTTATTTTAGCATATATGCTTTCTGGTTTAGGCGGTGGATTAGGTGGAATATTTCTAACTGCTTACTTTGGTTCAGCTCGAGCGGATTTAGGAAACGAAGCAATTTTACCAGTCATTACAGCAGTTGTGTTAGGCGGTGCTCTTATTACTGGTGGAAAAGGAAGTATAGTAGGAACTGTTCTTGCCAGTATCGTTATTGGAATTATGCAATATGGGCTACAGATGACAGGATTAACAAATGAACAATCTAATGTTGTAATTGGTGTTATTTTAATTTTTTCTGTTATGGTACGCCATTCCAAGATAAGATATTTCTTTATCAAAAAAAATGTTTCACATAGGGGGGGAACAACATGAAAAAGAAGATAAGTGTATTCATCGTTTTATTAGTGTTTGTTGTTTCTGTGATGGCATGTACAAATACAAAATCAGATGGAAAAAAATCAAAAGATGTAAAATTTGCCTTTATTCCCAAATTAACTGGAGTCGGGTTCTTTACATCGGGTGGAGAAGGCGCAAAAGAAATGGCGGATAAGCTCGGTGTAAATTTAAAATATGATGGTCCTTCTGAGGCAAGTGTATCAGGGCAGGTAAAATATATTAATAACTTTATTAATCAAAACTATGATGCAATTATGGTTTCATCTACTTCTGTCGACGGTTTATCACAAGCTTTGCAACGTGCAAAGAAAAAGGGGATTACAGTATTAACATGGGATTCTGACGTTAATCCGAAAGATCGCTCTTTCTATATTAGTCAAGGAACACCAGAACAATTGGCCAATTTGCTTATTCAAATGACTGCTTCGCAAATTGGTGATAAAGGAAAAGTAGCATTCTTTTATTCTAGTCCAACAGTAACAGACCAGAATCAATGGGTTACAAAAGCGAAAGCAATTATAAAAGAAAAATATCCTAATTGGGAAATTGTGACGACCCAGTATGGTGAAAACAATGCTCAAAAATCATTAGCAGTAGGTGAAAGTATTTTGAAAACATACCCAGATATTAATGCAGTCATTTGTCCTGATGCAACTGCATTACCAGCAATGGCACAAGCTGCAGAAAATTTGAAAATGGATAAGAAAGTTGCTATTACTGGCTTTTCAACACCTAATGTCATGCGTGATTATGTGAAGCGTGGTACAGTTCAACAGTTTGGCTTGTGGGATGTAAAACAACAAGGTGCACTTGCAACCTATGTTGCAAATGAAATGGTTGTAAAGGGGGAAAAGTTAAAAGTTGGTGATAGCTTTGAAGTTCCTGGTATTGGAAAAGTTAAAGTGGAACCAAATTCGATTCAAGGATACGATTATGAAGCAGAAGGAAATGGAATTATTGTATTGCCAGAACGGGTTGTTTTTACAAAGGATAACATTGAAAAATATAATTTTTAATAGCGTGTTTTATAAAGAAAAATTAATTATAATGATGAATATTTTCATATGAAGAGCAGCCTAATATGGTTGCTCTTTTTTATGAAATTCGAGCGAATATAGAGTGAAAGCTTTTAAAAAGCGCTACGGTTTGAATGAAGTAGAATTACAAGAATGGTTGCAGCAAATGATTGCTGTCCAAAGGGAAAAAATAGTTGTAGACTGAAAAAAAAGGGGGGCTAGATATAGAAACAAAAGGAGCAGATGTAGCCCCTATTATTTCTTATCATAAGGCTCTGTTAAACTAAAATATTGATAATTGAATATGAACAATGACTGTCTAAATTTTACAGTCACTATTCAACTAACGTACTCCGTTAGTTGAATATACGCATTACATTATTTTTTTAAATCCTTTCTAATTGTTTCTTTCCATTTATTGATGTTGTTTATTGCATTTTTCTCTCCACCGCTATATAAATCTTCAATTGTCATTGACCATCTTCTATATATACGTTTTCTTTTGTGGTTTGACAGTGGATTGGTTATTTTACCTACTTTTGAAACGAGTTCCCTATTTTTTCTAAGAATATAACCAGTATCCCAATTATTATCATAAGCTCCAGTGAATAAGTTTATCAAATGATTATATCCATCTTTAGTATAGTTAGATGGGTGTTGAATCATATAACAAGAAACAAGCCAAAAATGTAAATCATATAATTTAGAGTCGTTATGTTCCCAAACCAGTGGGAATTGAAACATCTCGTAACAGGAAAGTCCATCTATTTCATTTGCTCCACATTCAATACATTTACCAGATTCCATTATTGTATTATTGTCAACCATTGTAGTTAAATCCTCCACTGATATACTTGTTCTTTTTGGGTATGTGGTAATTTATCAATGTGCTTTAGTAGATTACTAAATGCTTTGCTCATTCTTGCTTCCTCCGCGAATGTTTGTTCTTATAACAATTATACTAAGGATTCGGGAATGTATTAAATATCAACACTATACTTTAACAGAGCCTATCATAAAAACGGACAATATTTTATCACCATTTTTACCTTTGATTGTCCCAAAAGTATGATTTTCATTTATTCTCTAGATTTTTATGTTTGCTCATGAGTTTCTCCGTATATTCAATCGATTTTCCTCTAGGAACAGAAAGACAATTCCATTGTTCGTTTTTAATGAACTTACCTACATATACAATTTGGCCAATATGATAGGAATAATGTGATATTTGCCTTTCAATGGCCTCGATAACAGAATGAGCTTCCCCGCGTATATAAATTGTCTCTTCTAAATTGTTTTCTTTCAAACTATTCAATGTTGTAAATAAAACTTCCCACCCCTGATTCCATGCCTGATATAAAGCTGCTTTGGAGGGAAATGCCCCAGTAAATTCATCATCACGGTTCCTGTTTGTCTTTTCCCCATCTGTTGTTAAAAAATTGGTCCATCTAGATAGCATGTTTCCCCACATATGTTTTACGATAATGGCGATACTATTAGATTCTTCATTTGGACACTTATGGAGTTCTTCGTAACTTAATTGATCCATAGCATTTTCGCCTAACTTTTTCATAGACTGAAATGTTTTTAATACACAGCGTAAATACTCTTTTTCAATTCCCATTATAAACACCTTCCTAAAAAATACTTTTTATAAAAGATTCGATACTTAGCTGTGTTAACCTTTTATCTCAACAAAGTGGAAGATAAATTTCTTAACAACCCATTTTTTCATAAGGAAGGGTTGTTTTATTAAAAGTCGAATACAGTAATGTTGCAAGAGAGGAGGAAAATTTGATGAAAAAGAAAAAACTAACAGAAATTTTTGCAGCAGTTATACTTTTTTAGGGACGTGAATTAGGATTTTCAATATGTTTCAAATTCATACACCAATTGCTTAAGCATAAAATAACACTAATTTTTTGTATGCTGTTGCTATAAACTCTCGCGAGAGTTGGAAAATAGATCCGCGAATCAACCGGGTTTCCAACCTGATGTGGTGATGAGATGCGAAGCTATTATGAGTGCAGTGACATAACAAGGAGGTTTCCACTATGACAGCTTTCTTTAAACCTATGGCGTTCCAGCTGAAAACCGAACGACTTGACCTGAGTATGTGGGAGGAATCCGATTCAGCCTGGATGAGAAAACTAGTTGGCGAACGTGGTGTGGACATGCCGACTCTTGACGCCGCCCGTAGCCGGATTATCGAGATGCGTAAGAGAGCAGTCGAAAATGGCATTTCCCTTCTCACTATTCGCCGCCGAGACGAAGGCGATTTCATCGGATACTGTGGCTTGATTATCGGTCGTTCCACACTTGAAGAGCCGGAAATCGCATATGAGCTGTTCCGCAGCGTTCACCGTAAAGGCTATGCGACTGAGGCAGCATCCGTGGTCCTGGACGCTGCGATTGCTACCGGGCGCAACAGGCTTTGGTCGACTGTACGCGCTTGGAATGTTGCGTCCTTCCGAGTACTAGAAAAGATAGGATTTGAGCGGCACCACATCACGTGGGACGAGCGCGGCGAGATAGTTTGGAACGTACGCGATCTTTAGAGATTTCGACCTGATTCGAAACTATGGAAAAGGAGAAAAGGTCATTACTTTAGGGGAGAATCCAGATACAGGTAAAAGGACTGGTTTATAACCCAAATAGTGACAAACTATAACCAATACGAAGCATTTATTCCTGCTGAAGCAGTGACAAAAAATCTTATTGCACTAACTGGGTGCTTATCTTGAATAAGATTTAAGCGACGATCTTCCACAATCGAGCGCGATTGTGGAACAACATAGGTAGAAATGATCAAACTTTTTTATAAAAACCAAACTTAAATCTGCTTAGAAGAATCCATTTTGATTAATCTTTTTTCAAAATGGATTCTTTTTATTTATCGTAAAATTTGGGATTGCGAGGTATTTTTGATCAAACTTTTTTTCAAAGCTACATAAATCCCTAGAAATGATGTCTTATTTATGAGTAAATTTAGTTTTTCATTAAGTCCTTAAACAGTTCTTCTCGCTGAAATTAGTCAATGTCATGCAGGGTTAAAAAGTAGGAGGAGTGATTGCAAAGATTACTACTGCTTTCTTTTTGTATGGATTTTCCCATTTATGCTTCATATAAGATGGGATTTTTACACTATCACCTGTGTGTAAAGTTAATGTTTCTTGATTTAAATATAGAGTAACAGTTCCCTCTAAAACAAATGCGATTTCTTCACCTTTATGCTCTATTAGTTTTTCGGAAGAAGAGGCCTGAGGTAATAAAGTCATAAGTGCAAGTTCAAGAGCTCCAGTTAAATCGGGAGATAGTAATTCATATGACAAATGTTCACTTTCAGGAAAGCTAATCTTTTTTCGTTGATCGGCTCTTACAACTAAACTTTGTGCACTTGTATCTTCCAAAAAGAAATTAAACATAGGAATATTTAATGCGTTAGATATTAATTTAAGGGTTTGCAGGGATGGGTTTGCTGATCCTTTTTCGATTTGACTTAACATGGAAGGTGTGACATTGACGAGTGTTGCCAGTTCTCGACTGCTCAAGCCTTGTGCTTTTCGGTATTCTGCTATTTTTTGTCCGACGTTTATATCATTCATGTTTCTTCTCCTTGTATATGAATTATTATAAATTTGATTAAATTTAATTAAAATTTATTAATATATATTTAATTAATTTCGTTTATGTGTTAAATTTAGTTTAATTATAATAAATAAAATTAAATTTTAAAATACTAACATTCATTAATAGGAATCACGAAGGGAGAATTTACAAATGAAGAATTTTGACAGCGCAACTATACAAACTTTGAAAGAAAAGCACCCGTTACTAAATAAGCTTGTTTTAACGGAAGAAGTATTTTGGGTTAATCCAAATAAAGAAGAGTTTGAAACAGGAATTAAAAAAGCTCCTCTTACTACAGATGATGTAAAGGATGCTGAAGAAAGATTAAAACGTTTTGCTCCGTATATTGCGAAAGCTTTCCCTGAGACAAAAGATACGAATGGGATCATTGAATCTCCTTTAGTGGCAACTCCTTCTATGAAACAACATTTAGAAGAAGAGTATGAGCAGCATATAGCAGGTGAATTATTACTAAAATGTGATAGTCAGCTTCCTATATCAGGATCTATTAAAGCAAGAGGCGGAATTTATGAAGTTCTTAAACATGCAGAAGATTTAGCTTTGGAACATCATTTATTAAATAAACAAGATGATTATTCAATTTTAGATAGTGATCAATTCCGCACGTTCTTCTCGCAATATTCAATCGCAGTAGGTTCAACGGGGAATTTAGGGCTTAGTATTGGCATCATGAGTGCCAAACTAGGATTTAATGTGACGGTTCATATGTCGGCTGATGCAAAGCAGTGGAAAAAAGATTTACTTCGAAGCAAAAATGTCACAGTTATTGAATATGCAGCGGATTATAGTAAAGCAGTAGAAGAAGGAAGAAGACAAGCAGAAGCGGATCCTATGTGTTATTTCGTCGATGATGAGAATTCAAAAAATCTTTTCCTTGGATACGCTGTAGCTGCTTCTCGCCTACTAAAACAATTGCAGGATCAAAATATTATTGTTGATGCCGATCATCCGTTATTTGTTTATTTACCGTGCGGTGTCGGCGGCGGACCTGGCGGTGTAGCGTTCGGCTTAAAATTACTGTTTGGTGATCATGTACATTGTTTCTTTGCAGAGCCGACTCATTCGCCTTGTATGTTAATCGGTTTGTTGACAGGTCTTCACGATGAAATTTCTGTCCAAGACTTTGGTATCGATAATGTGACGGAAGCTGATGGTCTTGCGGTAGGAAGAGCATCGGGATTTGTCGGAAAAGTAATTGAACCGTTATTAAGTGGATGCTACACAGTTAGCGATCAAGAATTATATAGACTATTAAAGGCTTTTGTAGATACAGAAGGAATCAAGTTAGAGCCGTCAGCATTGGCAAGTGTATACGGGCCGGTTCAATTGTTCAAACAACAGCAATATATACAAGAAAATCATCTACAAGAAAAAATGATGCAAGCAACGCATATCATGTGGGGAACAGGTGGAGGAATGGTACCACCTCACATTATGGAAGAATATTATCAAAAAGGGTAAACAATCTTTGTCTAATGTATATTTAAGAGTACATCACCTTATCTAAAGTGGTGTACTTTTTGTTTTTTATAAGATTTTTTTGATTTCATATATTGTTATAACAAAATCGTAACAAGAATGATTTACCATAACATCAGTTTCAGTTATAATAAATTTGTTTGTAAAATTAGAAAATTCTCACTAATGAAGGGGGATTATTTTGAATACAACTCAATTATCTCAACGATTCAAAAATTTCGCCAAAATTGAATGCAGAGGTTCAAGTGAACTTTATGAGTATTTATCTATGAAAATTTCAGAAGATGATGAATTGATAGAGTTAAGTGCGAATTCCCAAGAAGGACAACCAGTACCTAATTTATTGTTAGGGGCTGTTCATTATCTTTTGTTAAAAGGAAAAGAACATGTTTTAAAAGAGTATTATCCAAGTATTACTAAGCATCCAAGAGAAGTAGAAGGTTCTTTTGTTCATTTCAAGGATTTTTGCCGAATGTATAGAGACGAAATTATTTCTCTCCTAAAAAGTAAATTAGTACAGACTAATGAAGTAAGACGCTCTGCTTATCTATATCCAATTTTTTGCTATATTTACAACGTTGTAAAGAAGCCCTTATCACTAATAGAAATTGGAACAAGTGCTGGTCTGCAATTGTTATGGGACAAGTATAGTTATTCATATGGAACAAATGAGATTTATGGAGATAAAGATTCAAATGTCCATATAACATCTGAAATAAAAGGAAATAATACGCCGCCATTTCTTTTAGCTAGTCCTCCAGTAGCTTCAAAGGTAGGATTAGACTTACATATTAGTGACTTAGGCAATTCAGAAGATTATTTGTGGTTAAAGTCGCTTATTTGGCCTGAACATGAAGAAAGGCTAGCGCTTTTTGAAAGTGCAGCTAAATGCTTTATCGAGAATCCAGTAAAACTTATAGAAGGAGATGGAGTGGCATTACTTACAGAAGTTGCAGAAAAACTTCCAAATGATACTGCTATTTGCATTTTCCATACTCACGTTGCAAATCAAATACCAGAAGATTCTAAGTATGAACTAATAGAAAAAATAAAAACGATTGGCAGTAAAAGAGATGTTTTTCATCTTTACAACAATATGTGGGATAGAAAACTTCATCTTGATTATTTTTTAAATGGTATAGAATATAATCAAACTATCGGAGAAACAGATGGGCATGGTAGATGGTTCGATTGGGACTTGAAGTAGATTTTTACTTAATGTATTAAGGAGAAAATTTTTATGGCTAAAATCGCTATGAAGAAAAGATTTTAGTAACAATTGGGACAGAACATTGTTATTACATTCAAGAGGAACTAATTAAGATAGGTATAGATGTAATTTTCTCAATTGAAATTCAAATCAGTAGCTATCGATGACTATAACTTATGGTAACCCCAAAAGTGATTCTGTATAAGAGCACTTTTGGGGGTTATTTTTGATAAAGGAGAAACTAGACATGCGCAATATTGCAGATGCTGTTGTGAGGTATATGGTCATATATTGATACTCTGTTATGACGGCAACACCGTTGAATGTGAACGAAATTAAACAAATAAAATATGTTAAATAATAGTGTTGATTATAGTAAAAAAACTTGGTATGGTTATACATTATTATAGCTAATATGGGAAAAAGAAAAGGGAAGCGAAATCGAGATAAGGATTGCTAATCTGCTTTGGAGAATTTTAAAGGACCGTTATTTTTGTATAAACAGAATATTAACTATAAATGAGTATCTTCAATATAAGATACAAGGAGATAATAATATGAAAGACAAACTAAGTACGATCCCCTCATTATCTTCAAACTCTGTTCGTTTAGGTGTTTTGTTAGCTGTAGTTGGAGGTTTTTTAGATGCTTATACTTTCATCAGCAGAGACGGAGTGTTTGCCAATGCACAGACAGGAAATATAGTACTACTCGCTGTAAGAGCAGCTAATGGGGAATGGGAAAGTGCTTTGCTTTATATCCCGCCTATTTTAGCTTTTATATTAGGTGTTTTAATATCAGAAGTAGTAAAGATTCCTCATATAAGACAAGTATTGCATAGTTATAGACGTTCTATTCTTATACTAGAATGTATTGTTTTAATTATTGTAGGTATCTTGCCAAGTAGTGTACCTAACATAGTGGTAACAGTATGTATTTCGTTTGTATCATCTTTACAAATTTCTACTTTTAATAAACTAGACAAGTGGGCTTACAATTCAACGATGACAACAGGGAATCTTCGAACTGCAACGCAGGCAGCATATTTAGCATTCATAGAACATAATGAGGAAGAGAAAAAACGATTTAAAGAATTTCTTGTTATCATTCTTTCTTTTATATTAGGTGTATTGTTAGGGACATTTTCCACCACTCATCTAGGGAATAGATCTATTTGGATTGCATCTGGAATTTTAGTGATTGCTCTTATTTTGTATCATAAAGATAGAGGTTATTGGAGAAAACGCCTAACGTTACAATAAAAGTTTTTTTAATGTTGCTTTGATAATACCTCATTATTGCAATTGGTTCATTATCAGTTTCCTCATTCGACTCATGTGGAGTGCTGGGCGTTGATAACATTAAAATCTTAGCTCGGTAAACAATTCCCTCAAATTGACAAAAAATCCTGAGAAATAATGGTTCTCAGGATTTTTCTAATTGAAATTAAGGTTAGTAACTACCGACGATTATAATTTATCCCGCATTAACGGGCAGTAAGACCCCCACACCTCAAGATTGAGAGAAGCGAAGAAGATAGGTGGGGGAAACTGCCCGTAAAAGCCTAATTGGTTCAACTAACCATCAGTGGGGGATGAAGAAAACCCCCACTGATGGAAGTTTCACTTTATTGTAACCGAAAAAGTGATTCTGCGAGAGATTACTTTTTCGTTATTTCTGATAAAGTATTATCGTAACTAGCTGTGCGAAATATATCATAACAATATAGCAGATGCTGTTGTTGTATATGCGGTCATATATTGTATGAAAGTAGAGAACAAGATGCAAAGAGGTTGTATCATTTCTGTTTTTTCGCATCTGTAACATTCTGTTCTTCAGCAAACTCTGTTCCGTAAGCTAGCGATCGATGGAAATTAATATCTTTTCTTTTGCTTGTTTGCTGAGTAGAAATACGGCTGAGTAAATAACGGTGAACAAATACTTCTGCTACTGTAACTACAATTGCTGATAAAATACTTCCCCAAGCAATTTGCATATAATTATCTAAAAGAATGCTGCCGAAAATCCATACACTCATGTAAGTGAAAAGAAAATCAACCATGATTGCAGCGGTATTTCCCGCCCGTGGTAAGACGATCAAATCTCCTAGCATATACGAGGAAATCGTGATAAATAGACTAAAGGAAAAGATGTCAACGATCGTTGCATCAAAGAAAAAATCCAAGCCAATTGCAAAAGCAACCATGCAGGATACAAACTTTATAAGCAAAATAGTAATATGATTCATCATCTGAACCTCTCTTTTTCTATTTAGTTTGAACGAAAAAAAGGGAGTTTATGCATGGAAATTTAAAGTTCAAATTGTAAGGTGGAGTTAAATTAACAATGTATCATTGTTAAAAAGATAAATACCTAGTTCATATACCTAAATAGGAGTGAGATAATGACTCAATTATTAATCAATCCGATGTTTTTAGTACTCATTCTGTTTCCGGTTATTACGGTAATTTTAAGTGCAATCGCTTATGTAAGGTTAAAAAAATTGTTTGTTATGCCCTTAATCATTTTTCTGCTTTCAATAGTCTTTATGATTATGTATGCAAATGAAACATTTCTCTTTTGGGTAATTGTATATCTAGCGTTATCAATATTAGTTGGGCTTTTGTTCAAATATATTTTGTCTAAATGAATTTAGTGATTTGAATTGCCCTTGAACTTTAACTTTAAGTTGGAGGATTCTTGAATGAACTGAAAGGAAAATGAAATATTATTCTCAAAGGTAGAGCTGATTTTTAAAAGTGAAAATTTTTATTACCTTTTATTTATCTGAATGTTAAAAATACACAAAAAATGTTATATTAAAAAGAGAAAATTAACATTTTTAGGTAAGGAGGGATAGAGATGTGGATTACTTCAGAGGTAGAAATTCCAGATGAACTATTTGATAAACTCGAACAAGGAAAACTGGTGGTATTTGTTGGAGCTGGAGTATCTATGAAAGGTAATTCAAACTTACCGAATTTTGATGACTTAGTTGATTATATTGCGAACGCTCTATATGTAGAAAAGCGCGAGGAAAATGAACCGCACGATTATTATCTTGGAAAAATTGCGAAAACGAAAGATGTTCATCAGATTGCTAAGAATCTTGTTCGTGTAGCGTATTCAAAGCCAAATCCATTGCATGATTCTATTTTACAATTATTTGCGGCTGATGAAAATGTTCGTATTGTAACTACAAATTTTGATCAACATTTTACAACTTTACTCGAGGAATCGAAGCGTAAAGTAAATATATATTATGCTCCGGCACTTCCAACTGGAAGAACTTTTAAAGGATTGGCATACATTCATGGTAATGTGGAACAAGAAAAAGAAAATTTAATCTTGACAGATGGTGATTTTGGAAGGGCTTACTTAACAGAAGGATGGGCAAGGAGGTTTTTAGTAGACCTATTTTCGAATTATACCGTTTTATTTATTGGTTATAGTCATAATGATCCTGTTATGAAGTATTTAGCAACTGGATTACCACCTAGTACGAGAAGGTATGCCTTTGTTGCTAATGGAGAAAATACATATCACTGGGAGCATTTAGGGGTTAAGCCGATTGTATATCCGAATAAGATGCAAAATCATCAGTCATTAGCAAAAGCAGTACAGCGATGGGCAGAGCTAATGGGTGATAATTATATTACAAAAAGAACACGGATTCGTGATATCGTAACGGTTCCACCATCTTTAGAGCAGGAGCAGCTGTCTTATATTAAACAATCTGTAAAAAAGATTGAAACTCTTCGATATTTTGTAGAGTTTGCAAGAGACTACGAATGGGTAGAATGGCTAGAAAAAGAGGGGCAGTTACGGAATTTATTTTCAGAAGAAGCTGATACTTCTGAGAAAGATCAGTTGCTTGCACAGTGGATTGTTGATCATTTTTTATTAAGTCATCAAAATGAATTATTTCAGTTAATGTATAAAAATAATACGAAGATATCGGCTTTGTTATGGAATACGATATGCACGTTTTTAGTAGATATGGAACAACCGATACATACGATTTCCTTTGCAAAATGGCTTTTATTATTGTTAGAAAAGGCGAAAACAAAAGAATTTTTTATTGGCAATTTGCCTTCTTTACTTCATAGATGTACGTACCCGGAGCATAAAGAAATTATGGTTCTTTTACTAACTTGTATATTAGATGGAAAACTAAAATTGAAGCGAATTCGGCAATGGGAACAAGAAATGCAAGATGTTGTAGAGTTAACGGAAACAAACTACCTGTCAGCTGCAACCTTTTCAAGAATGCAGCATATATGGGAAGTGAAAATGAAGCCGCATCTTTCTTATTTTTCTATCCCAATTTTGCAGATTGGATTAGAAAAATTACAGAGATTAGCTCTAAAACAACAGTTGCTTCAAAGTCATGATACAATCAGTGAATTACGAAGTGCAATCGAACCGCATGAGCAAGATAGTCAACCGCGCGCATTTTCTTTTTTAATTAATATTGTTAGAGATTGTATGGACTATGTCAGTGTTAATTATGAAGACAAAGCAAATTTTTATATTGCTTATATGCTTGAATTCGGAAACACACTGCAAAAAAGAATTGCAGTACATAGTATGAACCATACTGTGTTCCGAACGCAAAATGAAAAAATTGAATGGTTATTACAACATAAATTGCTTATTGAAGACTCTTGCAAGCATGAGGTGTTTCAACTGTTAAAGAATCATTATGAACAGGCATCTGAATCTTCAAAACAAAAAGTGCTAAAAAACGTAATGAAACACTTTGAAGTAAAAACTTGTTACGCGGCTTGTAACTTAATAGATTGGCTTTACATGTGCGCTCCAGATAACGAATCTACGAAACAAACATATGAATTTATGAAACAGAAATTCCCTCATTTTTTATCGAGGCAGTATCCGGATTTACAAGAAGAGCGGACGTTACAACCGATTACATGCAATTTAACAGCAGATGGTTTGTTGCATATGAGAGAGGACGAAATGGTAAGACAGGTTCTTCAATATTCACATGAAGGGTTGTTTGAGAAGCATCATTTTTTAGAAATGCTTTCAAAGGCTTCTAAAACAAATGTACAATGGAGTATTTCTCTTGCATATGAATTAGTTAGATATAAAGAAGTGAGTAAAGAAGTATGGTTTGTGTTAATGAAGGAGTGGTGCAATAATCGACAATTAACAAATGAGCAAATACAAGAGATTTTACCGTTGTTGCATCAATTTGTACGACATGCTACTTATCATTGGCTCATTTGTAGTTTTCTGTATGAAAAGAGCAATCGGTTAGAGGAATTTCAAGAAGACACAATTCGAGCAGTAAAGCAGCTTGCTTTTTCGTTGTTTCCTCATGTTATGAAAGGTGAGCAAGGAGGAAGAAAAGAGCAAACGGATTACTACAATGAGGCTGTTCAGCATCCGGTAGGGAAAATAACAGCAGTTTTATTAAAACTTCTTGCATATGAACATTTATATGATCGAAATATACATGCTTATTTGTATGTATTTGAAGAGCAGATGCGAAAAAAATCATACTACGTAAATGTTATGATTGCTAGACTCACAGCTGATTTAACATTTCTCTATCATATCGAGAAGCAATGGTGTAGAAAGCATATGATTCCTTATTTAGATTTGCAGAAAAATGAAGAAGAAACAAAGTATGCATGGGCTGGGTTTGTAAATACTCAAATTAATTTGCCTTTATTCATACAAACAAAGAAATATATTGCTTTTGCTGTTCGCCATTTACATTTGTTGAATGAACAAACACAAGAAGTATTTATGAAGTGGCTGAGTCTGGTCTTTTTAAAGTGTATTTTATATTGGGATGAGCAAATAGATTGGTTATACACTCTTTTTATACAGGGAGAAGAACTAGAAAAAGTAAAGTTTGTCGGAAATGTATCTTATTATGTAAAAACATTGAGTATAAAAGAACAACAAAAGTTTTGGCAAGACTGGCTTGCGGATTTTTTAGTAGAACGCCCCAAAATGAGTATAATATCAGGGAAAGAATATATCATCTTTCTGCGGTTTGTGTTACACATGGAAGCTATTGCTGAAAAAGGGATTGAAGCTGTTTTATCGTATTTTTCTATATCTTCACTGCATAAAGAGAAACAAGAAGTGAAATATTTGTTCAAACAGATGCTGGAAAAAAGTGAGCTAATTCATCAAAATCCTAAAGTGTATGCAAATTTATTTTTCGTTTTATTAACAAAGATAAATGATGCAGAGTGTATTGAGAATGAAATCATTGATCTTCAGAAAATATTTGATGAAACAAAGCTTGAAAATACACTATTTGAGTGTATTCAAAACGAGATGATGCGTATTGGAATGATCAATCGAAATGCAAACGATTCACATTTGTCATTATGAAACGTACGATGCAGTGTAAGTAGAAATTTTAAAAAATAATGAAAAAGTGTTGACATGATTTGAAATGACATTTTATAATACAAATCATACTTAATAAAAATAAAGCATTGAAGGGAACAGAGTAGTGTTTATCTCCCTGTTATAGAGAGCTGATGGTTGGTGGAAATCAGTACAAAGGTAAACGTGAATTACAATCCTGGAGCATCTTTTTCGTAGTAAAGGCAGAGGTGTCTTTATGAAGGGAAAGACGGTCAATATGATCGTTAACAAAAATGAGAGGTAGACAATTTTGTCTACAACTAGGGTGGTACCGCGATAATAATCGTCCCTACTGATTGAATCAGTAGGGATTTTTTGCATATATGCGGACCGATAATAAAATAATAAACGCGATGATAGGAAAAAGAGTAGTGATTGTTTCCCTGTAGCAGAGAGCTGGTGGTTGGTGTGAACCAGTACATAAACAAGCATGAATTACAATCCTGGAGCATCTTTTTCGTAGTAAAGACCAGATGTCTTTATGAAGGGAAAGACGGTCAATATGATCGTTAACAAAAATGAGAGGTAGACAATTTTGTCTACAACTAGGGTGGTACCGCGATAATAATCGTCCCTACTGATTGGATCAGTAGGGATTTTTTGCATATTTCATATGAGAAATCGTTACCAATCTGGTTTTGTTACAAATTTTAGGTTCAGAAAATAGGGAATTTTCAATCCCTTATTATATATTTTCAAAGATAAAAGGAGGAATTTTCAATGGGAAATCATGAATTAGAACAATTACGTAAACAGGTGGATGAAATAAACTTACAACTTCTGCACTTATTAAATGAGCGTGCAAAGGTTGTTCAAGAAATCGGACAGCAAAAGAAATTACAAGGTACGAAACGCTTCGATCCTGTTCGTGAGCGTGAAGTGCTTGATATGATTGCAGAACAGAATGAAGGGCCATTTGAAACATCTACAATGCAACATATTTTCAAAACAATTTTTAAAGCAAGCTTAGAATTACAAGAAGATGATAATCGTAAAGCATTATTAGTTTCGCGTAAAAAGAAACAAGAAAATACGATTGTTGATGTAAAAGGTGAATTGTTAGGTAGCGGCGCACAAACATTCATTATGGGGCCTTGCGCAGTTGAAAGTTTAGACCAAGTTCGCCAAGTTGCTCAGGCGATGAAAGAACAAGGAATAAAATTAATGCGTGGGGGTGCCTTCAAACCGAGAACATCTCCTTATGATTTCCAAGGGTTGGGAGTAGAAGGATTGCAAATTTTACGCCAAGTAGCAGACGAGTTTGATTTAGCAATCATTAGTGAAATCTTAAATCCAAATGATGTAGAAATGGCGCTTGATTATGTTGATGTGATTCAAGTGGGCGCTCGTAATATGCAAAACTTTGATTTATTAAGAGCCGTTGGAAAAGTAAATAAACCAGTATTATTAAAACGTGGTTTAGCAGCGACAATTGATGAGTTCGTCCATGCAGCAGAATACATTATTGCACAAGGAAACGACCAAATTATTTTATGTGAGCGTGGTATTCGCACATACGAAAAAGCAACGCGTAATACACTTGATATTTCAGCAGTACCAATTTTAAAGAAAGAAACACATTTACCGGTTGTTGTGGATGTAACACATTCAACAGGACGAAAAGACTTACTTCTTCCAACTGCGAAAGCAGCACTAGCAATCGGTGCAGATGCAGTTATGGCAGAAGTGCATCCAGACCCAGCGGTTGCATTATCAGATTCCGCACAGCAAATGGATATTCCACAGTTCCATGCATTCATGGAAGAGTTAAAAGGATTTAAAAATAAGTTATCATAATTAAATAGACATTGCGTTGAAAGGAAAACAGTAGCATTTATCTCCCTGTTACAGAGAGCTGATGGTTGGTGGAAATCAGTACAAAGATAAATGTGAATTACAGCCCTGGAGCATCTTTTTCGTAGTAAAGATAGCAGTCTTTATGAAGGGAAAGACGGTCAATATGATCGTTAACAATAAAGAGAGGTAGACATACTTGTCTATAACTAGGGTGGTACCGCGATATCATCGCCCCTACTGAGCTGAATCAGTAGGGGCTTTTTTATAGGATGAACTTCCAGCAGTGGAGAGGCTACATCTAAGCTTTCACTGTCTAAAAGTAGCAGGATAAAATCGTAAAGGGGAAACAAAGATGAGATATATAACAGCTGGAGAATCACATGGTCCGCAGTTGACAGTTATTTTGGAGGGTGTTCCTTCTGGTCTTTCTTTAACTGCGGAAGATATAAATACAGAGTTATTAAGACGACAAAAAGGTCACGGCCGCGGAAGACGTATGCAAATTGAAACGGATACTGTTGAAATTGTAAGCGGCGTGCGTCATGGCTATACGCTTGGTTCGCCAATTACATTAGTTGTGAAAAATGATGATTTCAAGCATTGGACAAAAGTAATGGGTGCTGAACCGATTTCTGAACAAGAAAGCAAAGAAATGAAACGAACGATTACAAAACCACGTCCAGGGCATGCTGATTTAAATGGAGCAATTAAATATGGTCATCGTGATATACGTAATGTATTGGAGCGTTCTTCAGCAAGAGAGACAACTGTGAGAGTAGCGGCAGGAGCTATTGCAAAAAAGATTTTAACAGAATTAGGAGTAACTATCGCAGGGCATGTGCTTGAAATTGGTGGTGTGAAAGCCAAACAAGTTCCATATGTATCATTAGCAGAGCTGCAGGTTATTTCAGAAAACTCACCTGTTCGCTGCTTAGATCAAGAAGCAGCGCAAGCGATGATGGAAGCGATTGATGCAGCGAAAAGTAATGGAGATTCCATTGGCGGAATCGTTGAGGTAGTTGCTGAAGGAATGCCAAGTGGTGTTGGAAGCTACGTTCATTATGACCGGAAATTAGATGCAAAATTAGCTGCAACCATCATGAGTATTAATGCATTTAAAGGTGCTGAAATTGGCATTGGTTTTGATGCATCCTGGCAACCAGGGAGTGCTGTTCATGATGAAATTTTATGGGATGAAGAAACGGGTTACACACGAAAAACGAATAACGCGGGCGGGTTAGAAGGCGGGATGACAACAGGTATGCCAATTGTTGTGAGAGGTGTTATGAAACCAATTCCTACATTATATAAACCACTGGCAAGTGTAGATATTGACACAAAGGAAGCATTTCAAGCAAGTATTGAACGTTCAGATAGCTGTGCTGTACCAGCAGCAAGTGTAGTAGCAGAAGCAGTTGTTGCGTGGGAGCTGGCAACTGCATTAGTAGAACAGTTTGGGAAAGATCGTATGGATCTTATTAAACAAAATATTGCTCAGCATAACAAGTACGCAAAAGAATTTTAAAAAGGAGGGATTTTCGTGAAAGTAAAAGAACAATTAGAAACACTGCAACCATATAAACCGGGTAAATCGGCAAAACAAATGCAAGCAGATTATGGTTTCCATTCATTTGTAAAATTAGCTTCAAATGAAAATCCATTTGGCTGTTCACCTCGTGTTATGGAAGGGTTACAAGAAGAGTGGAATGAACATGCTTTATACCCGGACGGGGGAGCGGTTGAACTCCGTCAAACAATTGCGGAAAAACTACATGTTAAAAAGGAAGAAGTTCTATGCGGAAGTGGGCTTGATGAAGTCATTCAAATCATTAGCCGAACGATGCTTTGTCAAGGAGATAATATCGTTGTAGCTGGAGAAACATTCCCGCAATATCGTCATCACGCAGTAATCGAGGGGTGTGAGGTAAAGGACGTTTCGTTGCAAAATGGAACTTATAACTTAGATGAAATTGCGTTAGCAATCGATGGGAAAACAAAGATTGTTTGGATTTGTAACCCGAATAATCCAACAGGAACATATGTAAATGACCGAAAATTACGTGAATTCATGAGGGAAGTTCATAAAGAAACATTAGTTGTGATTGATGAAGCATATTATGAATATGTCACAGCGAGTGATTTTCCAGATACAATTTCATTACTAAAAGAGTATAAGAACCTTCTTATATTAAGAACATTTTCAAAAGCGTATGGATTAGCCGCATTTCGAGTTGGTTATGCAATTGGAAATGAAGCAATAATTGAGAATTTGAATGTCGTTCGCCTTCCGTTTAATGTGTCAGCACTTGCACAAAAAGCGGCAGTGCTTGCGTGGAACGATGAACAGTTTTTACAAAAGACAATTCGTGCAAATCGAGAAGGCTTGGAGCAATATGAAAGATTTTGCAAAGAAAATGAAATTCCGTTTTATTCGTCTCAAACAAATTTTATCTTTCTACCGTTAGAAGATGCACAAACAGTTTATGAACTTTGTGCACACGCTGGGTATATCATTCGTCCGTTTCCGAATGGTGTTCGCATTACAATTGGCACGAGTGAGCAAAATGAAGGAGTGATTGCAGTGTTAACACAACACTTTAACAATAGTAGGTTTCGAGATGAGGCGCATGTGTAAAAAAGTTGTATTAATTGGAACAGGACTAATTGGCGGTTCACTTGCTTTAGCAATTAAGCGAGAACATAGTGTGACCATTACTGGTTATGACATTCAAAGTGAACAAGTAAAACGTGCAAAACGATTGAATGTAATCGATGAAGTGGGAGTGGACTTAAAGACAATGTGTGAAGAAGCACATTTAATTATCTTTGCATCTCCTGTCGAAGAAACAACTAAGTTACTTAGAAAACTTGCTTCATATCAATTGCGTGAAGATGTTATCGTTACGGATGTCGGGAGTACAAAAGGAACAATTATGAATGAAGCTGAGACGTTACTAGAAAACGGTGTTACGTTTATTGGTGGGCATCCGATGGCAGGATCTCATAAAACGGGTGTAGAAAGTGCGAAGGCACATTTATTTGAAAATGCATACTACATTTTAACGCCAATGAATACTGTTCAGACGGAGGAAGTCGAACAATTAAAAGATTGGTTAAAGGGAACGCGTTCGCATTTTCTTGTGTTAAATACAGAAGAACATGATTATGTAACAGGTGTTGTGAGTCATTTTCCGCATTTAATTGCTGCAGGATTAGTTAAGCAAGTAGAAAAACATGCGGGTGACAATCCATTGATTCATATGCTGGCAGCTGGCGGTTTTAAAGATATTACCCGCATCGCTTCTAGTAGTCCGAAAATGTGGAGTGATATTGTAAGACAAAACCGTACTCATTTATTACAGTTATTAGAGGAATGGATTACGGAAATGAAGCAATTGCAGCATACAGTCGCAGAAGGAGATGCAGAAGTACTACACACTTACTTTGCGAATGCAAAAGAATACCGTGATTCCATGCCTGTTCGTAAAAGTGGTGCGATTCCTTCTTATCATGATCTATACGTTGATGTTTTAGATAAAGTAGGGGCGTTAGCGCATATTACAAGCATACTTGCAAGGCAAGAGATTAGTATTACGAACTTGCAAATACTAGAAGCGCGTGAAGGATTACTCGGGGTGTTACGTATTAGCTTTCAAACAGAAGAAGATCGCATGAGAGCAACGCAATTTTTACAGAATGAACAGTATCAAACATATGAAAATATTTAAATGAAAGAAGGTGCCGTAACAAATATGAAAACTGTACAAACAGCTATAGAAGGTTTGCAAGGAAAGATTATTATTCCAGGTGATAAATCAATTTCGCATCGTTCTGTCATGTTTGGCGCAATCGCCCACGGAAAAACAACGATTAAAGGTTTTTTACCAGGAGCAGACTGTTTAAGCACTATTTCTTGTTTTCGTGAGATGGGTGTATCGATAACGCAAAACGGAGATGAAGTAGAGGTAATTGGAACAGGAATTAAAGGATTACAAGAAGCAGAGCGCGTACTTGATGTTGGAAATTCTGGTACAACGATTCGTTTATTGCTTGGAATATTAGCGAATACAAATCTTCATTTTTGTTTGCAAGGTGATGCTTCAATTGGAAAACGACCAATGAAACGCGTTACAAAACCGCTTAGTCTAATGGGAGCAATAATTGATGGAAGAGAAGACGGAACGTATACACCGCTAACGATACGAGGAGGAAGCCTTCAAGCGATTGATTATATTTCACCTGTTGCAAGCGCTCAAGTGAAATCTGCTATTTTATTAGCAGGCCTTGGAGCGCAGGGTGTAACAAGTGTTACAGAACCTCATATATCACGAGATCATACGGAAAGAATGCTTCAAGCATTTGGTGTACAAGTAAAACGAGATGGAACAAAAGTTTCAATAGAAGGTGGGCAACAACTAAAAGGCACGAACATTCATGTACCAGGAGACATTTCATCGGCTGCGTTTTTCCTAGTAGGCGGTGCTATCACTCCGAATAGCAAACTTACATTAAAAAATGTTGGAATCAATCCAACAAGAACGGGAATTATCGAAGTTCTTACAAAAATGGGAGCAAAGTTAGAAATTGAACAATATGATACAGATGCTGCAGAACCCGTTGCTAATCTTTTAATTGAAACATCAAAGTTAAAAGGAATTGAGATTGGCAGTGATATGATTCCAAGATTAATTGATGAAATTCCAATTATCGCTCTTGCAGCAACGCAAGCAGAAGGGGTTACTATTATTAAAGATGCACATGAATTAAAAGTGAAGGAAACAAATCGAATTGATACAGTTGTAGAAGAATTAACAAAATTAGGGGCGCGTATAGAAGCAACGAACGATGGTATGATTATTTATGGGAAAACATCATTAAAGGGAAATACCGTAAATAGTCATGGTGATCATCGGATCGGAATGATGCTTGCAGTAGCTGGATGCATTGCAGAAGGGGAGACATTGATCCAAGATGCGGAAGCTGTTGGAGTATCGTATCCAAGTTTTTTTGAAGAGATTGAGAAGTTGAAGTTGGAAAACCGGTAGATTGATATGAAATCTACCGGTTTTTTATTTGTAAATACTGTATTTTTATATTTTTCTGATTAATGTGTTATATTTGATGTATTGTACATGTGCAGTTAGTAATACGATGGAGGAGAAGATAGTATGGAAGTTATTCAATTGTTGGAAGAACAATACCTCGAGGCAATTCGACTATCTGAATATGCTTTTCAATATAAAGTACCAGAAGATCAAATTGAAAAACGTTTGCAACTTTTTAAAAAGTATCATCAAATATTTGGGGTTTTGGAAGAAAAAGAGCTTACAGCAAAATTGCACCTAATTCCATTTGAAATATTTTTAGGGGAAGAAAATTGTAAAATGGGTGGAATTGCCGGTGTTGCTACATATCCAGAATTTAGACGCAATGGGTATGTAAAAAAACTATTAAAGCACGTATTAGAGACAATGAGACAAGATGGATATAGCGTTTCAATGCTACACCCATTTTCCGTTTCTTTTTATAGGAAGTATGGATGGGAGTTGTTTGCGAATCGTCTTGTATGGTCATTATCAAAAGCTGATTTAATCATGAAAGAACACGTATCAGGAAGCATAAAACGTTTTAATAAGGAATCACATTTGAAAGAGATTGAAATCATATATGAGCAATTTGCAAAAAGATATTCTGGTATGTTAGTTCGTAATCAGGGTTTCTGGTTGGATTTTGTTTATGGTGATTTGCATGCAGCTGTTTATTATAATCAAGTTGATGAGCCTACAGGTTATATGCTTTATAAAATAGAGAGTTCTAAGATGAAGGTAGAAGAATTTTTACCATTAAACAGTGAGGCTAGAAATGGTTTGTGGAATTTCATTTGTCAGCATGATTCGATGATTCAAGAGCTCGAGATGATTGTTCATGAAAAAGAACCATTGCTGTTTTCATTGCAAGAACCTCGTGTTAAGGCTGAAATAAAACCTTACTTTATGGTTAGAATCGTAGATGTTGAGCGTTTTTTAAAGAAATATCCATTTGTATGGGAGAACAACGAAGAAGAACTTATTTTACATATTTCTGATTCATTTGCACCTTGGAATAATCAGACAGTCTTATTCGGGGATAAAGAGATAGTTATGGTAAACGAAGAAGAAGCTGTAGCATTTAAAGGAAAAGGTGTACAACTAAATATTAACGCACTGTCTACAGCACTTTTCGGCTATAAAAGTCCATGGGAATTATATCAAATTGGTGTCATTTCTGGGATGGAAAAAGACATAAAACAATTTGAAAACCTGATTCCTTTCCAACAACCATTTATTTATGATTTCTTTTAATCATTTAGAATAGATAAAGAACATAAAAAGCGCTATTTATAAGTAGTGCTTTTTTATGTTCTTTAAAAATCTAACGTTTCATCAATATCTTCTATATATTGTAGGAATGTGATAGAGATGATAGCTGACGTACGGATGTGTTAGCGATAAGTGAAATGGGGGATATTGCCAGATGAATGGCATTTGAATTCCTACAACGGGACTTGCTGTATGGACAGTGGCAATGTGAACGGAAGGGGTTGCTACAGAAATGCCGGCAACAACCCTTGTTAGAAAGAGGTTCATAATATGTTCACTCCAATGGATCATGTATGAAATAGTATATTCTTTCGTTTGTTTGAAATGTGCAGGTGAATTTTAGTTAGGATTGTAAAGGTTCTTTTTCTTGTTTGTAATTTCTACCTTCAGGAAGTGGTTATTTCACTTTTACTCCATCGATAAGAGCATTCAATTGTTTACAGTTCATTTTAAAAAATGCTATGTACTCATATCTTCGGTTTGTATTCTGAATATTTATAGCGCCCGTTCAATTTCTATTTATTTTAATAATGTTTATTTTATAATTATTTTAATTAAATTATATTTCTTATCTGGAGGTGGCGATGAAAAATTATAGATTTTATTCATTTTGGATAGCTCAAACAAGCATCTCGTTAGCTGATGTCGTATACATCATGGTTATTACGACTTACATTTATCAGAAAACGGAATCTGTATTATTCGCTTCTTTATTTCCTTTTTTAAAAGCCCTTACAAGATTAATAGCTGGCTTGACAGCACCACTAATCCTACAAAATATTTCTATGTCAAAAGCACTTGTAAACTTACAAATTACTAAAGCCATTTTGATCACTTTATTACTATTAGGATTTACATTCTTAACTTCTCATATTTATATTTTATTCACCTACATATTGATACTTTCTTTCGTAGAAGGATGGGGGAGTCCCTTATTAAATTCTATAATTCCCCAAATTGTTTTAAAAGAAGAGCTCGTGAAAGCTAATAGCTTGTTAAGTATTTCCAATCAAGCGGTGCAAATTGGTGGCTATACTCTGACAGGATTTATTGTCGTAAAAATAGGACATATTCCTACTTTACTAATAATGGCTGTCTTATTATGGATTTCTATTGTTTGTTTATATATAGCAATTCGCTCCCTTTACAATCAGATAACAGAAAATCAAGCGGCATCTAAATGGACTCTTATGAAGGAAGGTTGGATTCATCTTTGGAGTAACTCAACCCTGCGATTGGTTACATTAATGGATGTAATTGAAGGGATTGCAGGTCAAATATGGGTTGGTGCGATTACATTGGTTTATGTAAAAGAAATACTTCACAAAGGAGAACAATGGTGGGGATATATTAACGCTAGTTATTATATCGGTACAATTGTAGGAGGAGTTATAACGATATATTTAGCGAAAAAGATTCAAAAAAATCTTGTACTCAGTATGGCAGCAGGGTCTTTTTTATTTAGCGTTCTTACTTTGTTATATGGGCTTAGTAGTATTCCTTTCTTATCCCTCATACTCTGTATTGCCATGGGGCCGGCATATCAAATACGGGATGTAGCGCAGCAAACTGCATTTCAAACAAATATAGATGTGTCATTACTTCCAAAAGTATATGCATCTCGTAGCGTGCTGCTATCAACGATTTCGAGTCTTTCTATTTTTATAATTGCCCTTATAGCTGAATACCTGGGTATCAGAATGGTTTATATATTTGGGGCTATACTTATTTGTATATCGGCTGGACTATCTTTTGTTTTAATTAAAACAAAAAATGAGAAAATGGATATTCACCATACAATGTGGTAACGTTAGGAAAATGCGGATTTATAACGTTAAGGAAATCCAAATATAAAAAATCCTAATTTCTCGCTTACAAAACTGAGAAATTAGGATTTAGTTACTTTATAAGCGTGTCCTTTTACCGATAACTTTAGCTATTTAATTTTTTGTTGTTGTGGAAAAGATACGAAAAAAAGTTTTGAAAAGCTTTTTATATGAAAATAGAGGAGAATATTTATAAATTGACTCATATTTCCAATCATCAAAATTGGAAGTTTTACGTTGTATCTTTAAACCATTGGAATCATTTCGATTGTTATGATAGCTCATACATTAACATCTCCTTTGATGGTATTGTCTACGCGTTTTGAACAAAAAGTTATGCTTCCTGAGCTTCTTTTAGAATAGTAATATACATTTGTAGGAAGAGAATCGTATTGAGACGACATTTAATGTATAGGATCGTGAAGTAAAATTTATGAGAGAAAGACGAGGGATTGCTGCAGGAAGCTCTTTGATTTCCTTGCAGAAAATGAATCTATCGTTGCTATTCATTCAAGTTCTACTATATAATAGCAATAGTCTAAAATAAGTGAGTCGTAAGCTGCGACTTTTAAGGCAATTGGCGAGAAAACGCTGAAAACAGCGGTATTACTAGGAGGAACTACATGATTACAGTAAGTAACGTAAGTTTACGTTTTGCAGATCGTAAGCTTTTTGAAGATGTTAATATAAAATTTACACCAGGTAACTGTTACGGTTTAATCGGAGCAAACGGTGCTGGTAAATCTACATTCTTAAAAATTCTATCCGGTGAAATTGATCAATCAACAGGAGATGTTCATATTACACCAGGTGAGCGTTTAGCTGTTTTAAAACAGAACCACTTTGAATATGAAGAATTCCCAGTTTTAGAAACAGTTATTATGGGACATACACGTCTTTATGAAGTAATGCAAGAGAAGAATGCGATTTACATGAAAGAAGATTTCAGTGATGAAGATGGCATGCGCGCAGCTGAGTTAGAAGGCGAATTTGCTGAGTTAAACGGTTGGGAAGCAGAATCAGAAGCTGCAATTCTTTTAAAAGGATTAGGCATTGGGGAAGACCTTCATGCAAAAAAAATGTCTGAGTTAACAGGGGCAGAGAAAGTAAAAGTATTACTTGCACAAGCATTATTTGGTCAGCCAGATATCTTATTACTAGATGAGCCTACCAACCATTTAGACTTAAAAGCGATTCAGTGGTTAGAAAACTTCTTAATGAACTTTGAAAACACAGTTATCGTTGTATCCCATGACCGTCACTTCTTAAACAAAGTATGTACGCACATGGCGGATCTTGACTTTGGTAAAATTCAACTTTATGTTGGTAACTATGATTTCTGGTACGAGTCTAGTCAATTAGCATTAAAGTTAACACAAGATGCAAATAAGAAAAAAGAAGAGAAAGTAAAAGAATTACAAAACTTTATTGCACGCTTTAGTTCGAACGCATCAAAAGCGAAGCAAGCAACTTCTCGTAAGAAATTATTAGATAAAATCACATTAGATGATATTAAACCATCTTCTCGTCGTTATCCATTCGTTGGCTTTACACCAGAACGTGAAGTAGGTAATGATTTATTAACAGTAGAAGGCATCTCAAAAACTATTGACGGTGAAAAAGTATTAGATAACGTGTACTTCACTTTAAATAAAGGTGATAAAGTTGCATTTATCGGCCGCAATGATATTGCGATGACAACATTATTCAAAATCTTGATGGGTGAAATGGAGCCGGATAGTGGTTCATTTAAATGGGGTGTAACAACATCTCAAGCATACTTCCCACGAGATAACTCTGAGTTCTTCAAAAATAGTGAGTATAACTTAGTAGAGTGGTTGCGTCAATTCTCACCACAAGACGAGTCTGAAAGTTTCTTACGCGGCTTCTTAGGTCGTATGCTATTCTCTGGTGAAGAAGTAAAGAAAAATGTGTCTGTTTTATCTGGAGGAGAGAAAGTGCGTTGTATGCTTTCTAAAATGATGTTAAGCGGTGCAAACGTATTAACATTTGATGATCCAACGAACCATTTAGACCTTGAGTCTATTACAGCATTAAACAACGGTTTAATGGCATTTAAAGGTACAATTCTATTTACATCTCATGATCATCAGTTTGTTCAAACAATTGCGAACCGAATTATCGAAGTAACGCCAAGCGGTGTTGTTGATAAACAAACGTCATATGATGAGTATTTAGAAAACCAAGAGCTTCAAAAACAAGTAGCAGCGATGTATAAAGAAGCAAAATAACTACTAGCATCCCCTTATATGAAGGGGATGCTTTTTTTATGTTTTATGGAATAGGTAAAATTGATGCTGCATAATAAGAGGAGTCTCGGCTTTTTAAAAAGAATAGATAGTAAATATTTTAGAAAGTTGAAGGGAATGAAATGCATGAAAGATTTGAAAGAAAGTGCACAACGGGTACAAAATAAGTTGTTAGAGCTAGGATATGCAAATCAAGTAATAGAATTACCAGAAAGTGCAAGAACTGCTCAAGAAGCAGCAGAAGCAATTGGCTGTAAAGTTGCGCAAATTGGTAAATCAATTATTTTTAGGCTCAAAACAATCGATAAACCACTGTTAGTTGTTGCAAGTGGAATAAATCGAATTAATGAAAAGCAAATTACAAAACAGCTACATGACAAGTTAGGAAAAGCTGATGCTGATTTTGTACGTAAACATACTGGGTTTGTAATCGGAGGTGTTCCGCCATTAGGACATACAGAACCTATTATGACGTTCATTGATGAAGATCTTTTGCAGTATGATGTGATTTGGGCTGCTGCAGGGCACCCAAAAGCAATATTTCGTTTAACACCTGATGAATTAGTACAAATGACAAAGGGTCAAGTAATTTGTATAAAGTGAGCTATTAAAATGGAATGCGTATTAAAACAATAAACTACCTGTTTCTATATTCAGTGGAGGGACAGGTAGTTTATTTTTTCTTAATTTCACCTTCCTTTGTCAAATGAGAATCAAATATTAGTTACTGATACGTACTGTATAAAAGGGCATTCACATATATATGCAATCGGAGACTGTGCGAGAATTGTTGATAAGAAGACGAATCAAGTGGATGGAATGACATGTAAAGAAGCGATTCCTCAGGCAACGAGATTAAGTGAAATTTTAAAGAATGAGATATATGGAATATCTAATTCTATTACACACAAAGCGTATCCGGTCAAATTATATTGTATTAGTCTCGGGCCTAACAATGGCTTTGTTTGGGTTCAAAAATGGGGACTTGATTTTGTTTTATCAGGAAAGATTGGTGCTCGTATTCGAGAACGAACATGGGATCAGGCGAGTTTACTTGTCTAATTATGCATAATGGAATAGAAAACGGGGATTTTTTTCTATGGAAAAAGCTGAATTAGGCCAACTATATATTGAGTATAAACCTCTTCTTTTCTCACTTGCTTATAAAATGACGGGTAGTATTGCTGATGCAGAAGATATTATTCAAGATGTATTTATAAAGCTGAATGAATATGAAATGAAGCACACCTCAAATGTAAAAGCGTTTTTGTGTAAAGTGGTTACGAACCGCTGCTTAGACCTATTGAAATCTTCTAAGAAAAAAAGAGAACTGTATGTTGGGACATGGCTACCGGAACCAATCGCTGTGATAGAAACAGATCCATTACAGGAAATAATGATGAAAAATGATATTTCATATGCTTTGCTTGTATTATTTGAACAATTGAATCCAATTGAAAGAGCAATCTTTATACTCCGTGAAATTTTGGAATATGACTATGAAACAATTGCTGAAATTGTACAAAAAAAGAAGTGAATTGCCGTAAGATTTTAAGTAGAATGAAAAAAATGCTTCCAGAACTTGAAAAGCAGATTGAGATTGAAAATGTAAAGGTAAATCATGAACAAGTTATCGTATGTTTTATAAATGCTATTCAGCAGGGAAATACAAATCAAGTTATGGAAGTTCTTCGGGAAGATGTTGCTTACTATGCAGATGGCGGCGGAAAAGTAACAGCTGCAGTAAAACCTATTTACGGTGCAATGCGTGTAAAACAACTTCTTATTTCTTTAGCAACTAAATTTCTTACTAATCAAGAAGACTACTCTATGATGCAAACAGAAGTAAACGGTTGTATTGGAATTGTAATAAGAAATCATACAGGAATACAAGCGGTAATGAGTTTCGAATTTGAAGGGAATAAAATTAAATCCATTTATAATATTTTAAATCCTGATAAGTTAAGACATTTGCATATTGATACGCATTCAGCCAGTTAAGAAACGAATTATATTATTAGGAATTGTTAATGATGGTTCATTTGCTTTGCGAACTGGATATGATGTAATTTCACATACTGTATGAAAAATATAATTTCATCCGTATTAAAGAGCAATAAGTCCTCTACTGATGAAAGTTTCACTTTATTATGAAAATATAAAAGGCTTACATTCTATATAATAGAATGTAAGCCTTTTACTATGTTAAATTCGTTTATCGTGCCAAAAATTTAATGGGAAATGTTCATTTTCATTATAACTATCAAGCTCATAACCTTTTTCCTTTAACCCTTTAATAATAGCAGGTACAGCAGAAATGGATTGCGGATGAATATCGTGTAAAAGAATGACTTCTTTATTTGATTTTGCACCGTCAAGTACATGTTGTACAATTTGTGCAGAAGCAGCATCTACTGGCATTTTATTATACTTCCAATCTAAAGAATCAATTGTCCAGTCCCATACTCGCAAATCCTTTTCCGCGACTTGATTTCTCTCAGCTTCTGTAAGACCTGGCATAGAACCGTATGGTGGGCGTGTTAATTTTGGAGCATACCCAATAATGTTGGCTATTAATGTTTGATCCTCTATCATTTCATTTACGTAACCGCCTTGTTTGTACAATTTATTATAGTCATGAGACATACTGTGCATCCCAACATAGTGTCCTTCTGATATTTCACGTTTTACTAAATCGGGATATGCTTTAACATTAGAACCAACCAGAAAAAAAGTGGCTTTCGCATCGTTTTGTTTTAGTATATCCAATAATTGAGCTGTGTACTTTCCTGGTCCATCGTCAAAAGTAAGATAAGCTACTTTTCTAACTTGACCATTATATTGTTCTGGTGCCTGCTTTGGAGCTAGCGCTGTTTGTATTTCACTTACTAGCTGAACTGATTGTGAGGAATCTTCTGTACTCGCATTTACAATGTATTTTGTTCCTCCGGATACTCCATATATGCACGAAATTCCTACGCACATAATAAAAGCTCTTTTAAATAAGGTCACAAGAGATGGTTTGCTACGCATAAATGTCCTTCTTTCTATTTCTATAATTCCATTCCATTCCATTCTAT
>NZ_CAKJTI010000031.1 GCF_917563915.1 Bacillus rhizoplanae
CTTATTTTAAGAGACATTTTCTTTTTTACACTTCATTTAAGAAAAATATAGCTAATGTTCCCGGACCAGCATGAGCTCCAACAGCTGCACCAATTGAATTTACGATAAATACTTTACATCCAAATTTTTCAGTAATCATTTCTGTTAGTATGTTTACACTTTCTAAATCATCACCATGTGAAATTCCAATTGTTTGATCTTTAAGATTTTTCCCTCTTGTTTCCATAATATCTACTATACGCTGAAACACTTTCTTCCGGCCACGTATTTTTTCAAGTGGAATGAGTTTTCCATCTTCTACATTTAAAATAGGCTTAATATTTAACAAGCCACCTATAAATCCTGCTACTTTGCTTAATCGTCCACCACGAACTAAATATTGTAAGTCTGCAACAGTAAATATGTGTTCCATATGTTCCGTCATGAAAGTGATACGGTTTAAAATTTCCTCTTTTGTTGCTCCAGTTTGTGCCATTTTTGCTGCTTCTAATACTACAAGTCCTTGGCCAGTTGACGCACATTTTGTATCAATAATGTCTAAAGAAAAATTAGGATAGGCTTCTTTTACTTCTTCTCCTACAAGAACAGAAGATTGATACGTACCAGAAAGTTCAGAAGTAAAAGCTAAATAAATGCATGTTACATCTTGTTTTGCGTATGTTGTGAATACTTCTTGAATTGTTTCTAAAGAAGGTAATGATGTTCTATATACTGTCCCTTCTTTCATATTTCGAAGCAAGTCTATTGGATCTAGTGTTACTCCATCTAAAAATTCATTCTCTTGTTCATCATATACACGAAGCGGAATTACCTCTATATCATAAGTATGAAGCAACTCTTTTGGTAAATCTGCCGCACTATCTGTAATGATTTTTATTGTCATTGTTCGTTAAACCTCAATTCTTTTATAAATATACATAAATTCGATTAGTCCCTCTTAAATTATATATGCAATACATGGATTAAGAAAGCGAAAAATCTTATATAAAACATTTCTGTTATATTGTATTCATGAAGAAAAACAGCAATGAATTTTTTCTAATATAAATAAAAAACCATTTTTTCATTTATGGCCATATTACTATTTCATGTTTTTCATAAAAAACGTTATAATAATATATAGCCTCTTAGATTAAGAAATAAAGGAGAATAAAACATGGCAAAAATTAAAGTATATCAACCGAAAGAAGAGCATGTAGATGCAGTAAAAAATGTAATTGATGTTGAGGAATTAAACCCAACAGCTACTGATTTACAAAATTTATATGCATGTGTATTAGAAACTGAAGATATGTCTTTACCTGAATCCTACATTGAAGAAGATATTTTAATCGACTCTGTTGAAGGTATGGTAAATGCTTCAACAAGTAAAATTAAAAATTTAGGCACGTACGATGTAATTGAAGTACATAACAAAGGTAAGAAGATACTAATTTTATTACTTGCAAATGAAGAATACGAAATTATCGAAGAGTAATTTCAGTTTGTTATTTGTGAGTCATTAAAATAAAAACACTCTCTTCATAAATAATATGAAGAGAGTGTTTTTATTTAATTTGCACTTAAATTCTTTACTTCCTTCTTTTGACTATCTTCTCATTTCCCATAAATAGGAATGCTTCCGTCCATACATATCAGATAATTTACCAAATATTATTGTACCCGCTATCTCTACTGCCATGTAAGCAGAGACAATCCAGACGAAATTTTCAAGTTTACCTAGGTCACCGACAATTGTTCCCATCGCTGTTACAACGATTGTATTATTCATCGAAGCGATTCATATACTAAATAACAAACGAGTAAGGACGATAATGTGGTTACCATCTTTAGCAACCACATTATCGTCCTTACTCTATATAATTATATTTGTTTATACTCTTTCACAAGTGATTGACCTGCATTTTTATAGCTTTCATGATATTCTACCACACTAATTTCACATTCTGGTCCAATCGTAACATTGTTACCTCGAACAACATCAGCTTTTGTATATTCAAGATAAATTTCATCACCCTCAATTACACGAGTTTTAAGAAATCCTCCATGTTTTGAGAAAGGAAAGAAAGATGATTTTTTGCGAACTGTAATCTTCTCTCCTCCTATTTCTTCTACGCTGCTGTGTTCATACCTTAAAACAATATTAATTTTCCCAGCATTCAACATCCCTGTAATCGTACAACCTCCATCAATAATAGCTTTACCACGAATGTTCATATCTTCGCCTGATATATTTCCAGCAACTGTCCCTTTACCCGAAATTTTCATTTTCTTTACAGTTGCATCCTCATATATACTACCGCTTCCTTCAATACTCATATATAGAGCATCTATTTTTCCATTTATCTTTCCAGAACCACTTATTGTTATTTTTTCCGCTTTTAAATCTCCATTTACATGACCGGATCCATTACATTCAAAATCAATGCATTCTAAATCCCCATTTACAGTTCCTTTTCCATTTAATTGTACATTACGAAACTGCCCTCCGTTCGCTGTTCCATAACCATTCATTAATAAATCATGTGTTTTCACTACTATCCCTCCATCATAACAACTTCGTTTTTAATTCTTCTGTACAATTCATTAAAGGTAAACGAATAACAATTTTAGTACCCTGATCAAAATAAATATCCTCTACGCTCGAAAGTAAGAAACAAGTCGAAACACCTAATTTTCGAATAAAAATAAGTTCGCCATTTTTATTCTTCATCGTTTCATAGTGTTCATTTAACACATGTAACACCATTTTTCCTTCTTCAAGGCTAACCTCTCCAGACTGAAGAATTTTTTCTAAAATATAAACGAAAAGAATTTTTGAAAAACGAAATTCAGCTATTTCTTGATTTTTCTCTATAAAAAAACGTACAACGGATTCTGAGGCAATCCCACGTTGTATAATTCCTTCCTTAGTTAAACTAATCTCAGTCACATTGGGTGAAAACATGTTTGCTAAATCATCAAGGGACAAATTCTCTTTCATCATCTGAATTTTTTCGATTCTATCTAAAATTTTTTCTTTAGGAAAAAACGTCTCTTGTCCAGTAAACGTTGATTTTCGCACAAACCAATCTTCTGGTATTAAGTTTTTTCTTTTCCACCTATATAGCTGACCATAAGAGATTCCAGTAAGATCTAACAAATCTTTTTTCGAAATTAAGTCCTGACTCAAAATTTTGCTCTCCCTTCTTTTTATTCAATGTAACATAACATTGTTACGCTGTAAAGATAGAGTTTTCCATTTTTATGAAAAATAGACTAAAAATCATTGCTATGCTTAGTACAGTTTTATCTGCTCTATCTAAAAAATAAACCCATCATTTCATCGTATGACAATCGAAGAAATGATGGGTTATGAGCACTTTGTTATACTACTTTGTTACGTAATGTGCATCTTTAAACCATATATGATAAAAATTAATCCAGCCCTGGGAGTTAATTGCTACATTTTGTATGCCCTCATGTGTATGTATCGTCATATAATTTCGATACAAAGGAATTATATGAATATACTCTAGCAGCTCCTGTTCTATTTCCTCTAACAATTGCATACGCACACCCCGATTTTGTTCCTTAAATACACGTTTCAATTTCTCATTTAAATTGAAAGAACTATGCTGATGAAGAAAACTATTTGTCGTTAACAGTAAATATAGATAACTTAACTCAGCGTGTTCGCTCATCGTAGCACTATCATGAATCAAGTCCGCTTCTTGTATTGTACGAGGTGCAAGGAGTTCATGTGCATCTAAAAAAGATAGCTCTATCTTAATTCCATACTTGGCACATGCACTTTGAATCCAATGTGAATCTTCAACATGATCCTCATCTTGAAAAGTATATAAATATAATGTCTCTCCGTTATATCCACTATTTCGTAACAACTCTTTGATTGAACTTTCTCTACTTATCTCGATTGTTTTTCCTAATAATAGATTTGTTGCTACTTCTCCGCGTTCACCTCTTAAATCGTTTAATATTTGCATGCCGTTGATGATTTGTTTTAAAGCTTGCCGAAATGCTATATATTGCATTGGACCTTGCTTTTTTGTATTGAGTGTAATGTATGTTACGTTCGCTTCTAATTGAGACGTTTCTTTTTGAACACTCTTTCTATCGTGCTGTAAAGAACCTAATAATACTTCATAGCCGCTATGACTACTTATATCTTGTGAATACCAAAGTTCAATACGATCAAGAAATGGGCGCTCGCGAAAATACAAAGGATTTACTTCTAAAATAAGTAGTGCATCATCATTTTTAACAAGTTTGAATGGACCTGTTCCATTTAATAGACGTTGATTATTCTCTTTTGTATATGATTCAGAAACAATAGAACAATGTTCTCCGCCTAAAATATGTAAAAATAATTTGTTTTCTGTTTGTAAGTGAATTTCGATTGTATAGTCATTTACGATAAGTATTCTTTTAATATCTTGTAGCATCCAGCGATAAGGATTGTCTTTTGTACTTAAAAAACGATTGAAAGTATACTTGACATCGTGTGCAGTAAACGATTTTTGATTATGAAAATGAACGCCTTTACGGAGATAAAATGTCCATATTTTATGAATATCATTGTATTCCCAATAAAAAGCGAGGCAAGGTTCTATTTCATTTGTAAATTCATTGTAACGAACAAGTGTATCAAATACATGCTTAACAATATGACACTCAGAACGAAGTGTGACATACATAGGATCTAGACATGTAATTGGACTTATGCGCATGTTTAATCGTAATACATCCACTCTTCCTTGAGGAGAATGTTCAATATGGTATCCAAAAAGTGTGTCAATCCACGTTTGAAATTGTTCTAATATGTATGGGAAATGCTCCGCATATGTTTGAATGAAGGCTTTTCCACTTTTAACTTCTCCTTGTTTTACAAGCTCTTTTCCTTTTTTATAAATAAGTACTGAAGGTTCTTGTAGAAAAGCAATCTTAGATCGATTACCTCTTCCTCGTCCTGGAGACCAACCAATCCATTCCATTTCTTCTAGTTTTTTTATTGTGAATTTACTATTTCGATCTGTACAATATAATGATTTTGAAATGTCTTGCAGCGATATTTCTATGCTTTCACCAAGCTCTTTTCCTTTGGCATGCTGCAGCCAAAGCCGTATGTAATGATCCAAAATTATCATACATGCCCCCCTAAAAGATGAAAAATTTCTTTGCTTCATTCTACTCTTTTTCCTCTTTCCTTTCCATCATAGAATTTCCATATAGAAAGGAGAGAATGAAATGATGACATTCGTAAAACGTTATAGCAAACCTATATGGATTCGGTTACTTGGAGAACTGCTAACGAGTACAACTGGAGCAATGCTCGCACTTATTTTTATTATATATGTAAACAAAGCATTAAACGGAAACGCCTTGTTTACTATGTTACTTTTTGGATTACAACCGCTTAGCGAAATTGTCTTTACACTTTTTGGCGGTAGCATTACAGATCGATTTGGACGAAAAATAATTATTCTAATTGGACTACTTTTACAAGCATGCGCTATGGTTGGTTTCATTTTTGCGGAATCCGTTATACCTTTTGCTCTCTTCTACATTATAAATGGTCTAGGCCGTTCTCTTTATATCCCTGCACAACGAGCACAAATTGCTGATGTGACAGAGAAAGAAAAGCAAGCTGAAGTATTTGCTCTCATTCAAACAGTTGGAGCTGTCGGAGCCATCATTGGTCCGGTGATTGGATATCTCTTTTACAAAGATGATCCGACCATTCTATTTATCTTAGAAGCTGCTGCCTTATTTCTCTATTCGTTTATTGTATGGACGCAGCTCCCAGAGACAGCTCCACTTCTTCAACATGATGAATCAAAAAACACGCCTGTGAAATGGAAACATTTTCTTTCACAACATTATAGCGTGTTTGGACTTATGGTTTTTATGCTGCCTATTAGTTTTTTCTACGCACAAATGGAAACGAATTATCGTCTTTATGCTGAAAAGGAATTATTCACTAATTTTATGTTTGTTTTTACCTTTATGGCTACATGTAAAGGTATTATGGAGATCGTTTTGCAAGTAGGAGTCGTAAAATGGGCGGAGAAATTTTCTATGCAAAAAATTATTGTTATTTCTTATATTTGCTATACGATTTCTGCGATTGGTTACGGCTACTCCCATACACTATGGTTACTATTTTTCACACTACTAATTTTAACAACTGGAGAAAGTATAGCTTTAAATCATTTGTTACGTTTTGTTTCAGAATTAGCACCGGAACATATGCGAGGGATTTATTTCTCTATTTACGGTACGCATTGGGATATTTCACGAATGCTTGGTCCCGCAGCTGGAGCGTTATTATTACAACATTTTAGCGGGAGTTTCTTATTTAATATTTGTGCCGTATTTCTTATTATTGGTGGCACCGGTCAATATTTCTTTATAAATTATATTCTTAAACAAGACAAAACAAAAAGGCTGTCCGCATAAGGAACAGCCTTTGTTATGTAATTAAGCTTCAATCTCTTTTCCATCTTCTACAATATGATACAGCAAGTGCGCTAAATGATGAATTGGACCATATTCTTCCTCTTCTTCATCTGTTTCACCTTGGAATTCAAGATCATTTAAATACAGTGCTACAAATTGATAAAATAGCTTTAAATCGAAACCGTAGCAAGCGATTGGTTCTTCTTGATCACCTTCATATTGAAGCATTAAATATTGCTCATTACCTTCTGTATCTTCTGCATCAAAGAATACAAAAAAGCCAACATTTGTATCTAAATCAAATAGATGACGAGTTCCTCCTTCTGTTGCTTTGTTAAAGTCATCTTCATTTAACTTATAAACAGTCGTTGCTTTTGCATTATCTTCTTGATGAAAATTAACTGTAAAATTTTTCATGTTGACACCTCCAAATGGTATGTTCCTAGCATAACAGGTTTATTAACATAACACAAAATTAACGAAAAAGGACTGTCTACGAAAGTAAACAATCCTTTTGTTTTACCCCGCATTAACGGGCAGTAAGACCCCCACCTCAAGATTCAGAGAAAAGCAAATAAGATAGGTGGGAGATAACTGCCCGTAAAAGTCCGATTGGTTCAACTAACCACCAGTGGGGGATGAAGCCCCCACTGGTGGAAGTTTCACTTTATTTTTTCATCAAGCGAAGCAAAAAGCTAGCGATAAAGATAAGTATAAGAGCACCAATTAAAGCTGGTACAATGTAAAAGCCACCAAAAACGGGCCCAAATTTTCCAAATAAAGCTGTACCAATCCAAGAGCCGATGATGCCGGCAATTATATTACCAATAATACCACCAGGGATATCTTTTCCAATAAGTAAGCCACCAAACCATCCTAAAATGCCGCCAACAATTAATGACCATATGAATGACATGAAGTTATTTCCTCCTTATAACAGTAAATATAGTTATACATGATACAAATGCGGAATTACTTATCATTAGTTATGCTACATTCTTATAGAACTATGCACTGAAGTCGCTATTTCTTTACGAAATTACATAGTTAGGATATTGACTTTTGAACATACTTTTTGGAACGAAAACTCTGTTTTAAATCATTATTAATGACATTCCGTTACTCCCTGTGGAAACGAGAATACATTTAGCGGATCATATTTCTCTTTCACTTTCCGTAATTTCTTTGCATTTTTGCCATAGTAAGCTTCTTCATAATTTTTCAAACCACTATAAGGGAAGTTTACAAATGATCCTTCTGTTATTGATTCTATATATTTAAAACTCTTTTCCATCCATTTGATATTATCTTTTGCAAATTTTGCATCCTCCCATATAGTTTGAATTCCCATTATATACTTGGTATCTCGATAATAAAATGCTGTTGCTTCTTTAGGCACCTCTTTTACTTTTCCACCAAGTGCATATAGACTTACTGCTGCAAAAATACTTCCTGCTGCTCTCTCTTGAATGAGGTCAACAATAGCATTGATTTCTTGTTCATCATACTCCTGATACACAAATCTTCCTGTAGATTTAAACATCTCTGATTCTGGATAAGATGATTGTGCCTTTGTAATAGCTTCAAAAAATGTTATATATTCTAAACTCATTCTTACGCCATCTATGTTGATTAACATTTGTAAAATTTCTTCTGCTTCTTCTGGCTTACCATAAAATATTCCTCCTCCATAAATCGCCATTTCCTCAGTTTCTGAATTATATATACTGGCACCAAGCGTCATTCTGTTATCTAGATTCATTATCCACTCTTGCCATTTATTCAGAAATTCTCTGTGTGTTTCTAATAAAGCATCTGGCCAATATATTTCAACTAAAGTCACCTTATCTACTTTTGCTGGGAGTTTAAATGTCATGGATACAACAACACCAAAGTTCCCACTACCAGCTCCGCAGCATGCCCAAAATAAATCTTTATGAGACTTTTCGTTTGCAATAATCAATCTCCCTGTATAATCTATTAATTCCAGTTCTAGTAAACTATCACATCCAAGTCCAAGGTGTCTGCTCGAATATCCCCATCCGCCTCCTAATGTGTATCCACTTACCCCTACAGTCGGACAAGTCCCCCCAGGAAATGGATACCCTTTCGCAGAAATAAAATCATAGACTTGCTTATTCTTTACTCCGCCTTGCACTTTTAACGTATGCTTATTCTCATTCAATTGCATGCAATTCATTCTACTTATATCAATAACAAGAACACGATTCCCAATAGAATACCCTTCATAATGATGTCCACCTGATCGAATCCGGATTTCTATGCAATTTTTTCTTGCCCAAATAATCGCATTACTCACATCCCATTTTGTATAACAATACACAATAACTAAAGGGAATTTTTGATTTGCTTGATTCCACTCTTGTCTAGCTTCTTCATATTCTCGATCATATCTTGTAATTACTTCACCTGTTAACCCTTGATAACTCAATTCAAGCATAATAAACATCCTTTACCTATTCCAAACAGAAGTTGTTTTCTTTTCAAAATAATATATGTCTATTATGCATTCTGTGTTCGTTATGTTTACACATGAACATGTTGCATTCAGACTCTCATCGGCTATTCATCAAGTTAATAAGTTATCAGTACCGTTTTTTCTTTCTTATGCAAAATAAAATAACCAATGCTAAATAGGCTTGGTTATTTTGTAATCTACTATTTTATTTGTTCTTTTTGCTTATATGTTAAATACGCTAAAACACTCTTACTATTTGTATATTTTGGGTTATTTCCTTTCCTTGGTTCACGAGAATGTGTTTTTTCATATCCTGGTACCTCAGGCATATCTTTTAAAAATTGCATAACTTCAGCTTCTGTTCCTTCAATACGTACACGAATCATTGTTATTGCTCCTTGCTTATATATTCCACTCTACCAAGTATATCGACTATTATAAATATCGCAAGTATGAATTATCGTTTTAGAGTAGATGATTTTTTAGCAATGAACAAAGTCATTTCTGTATAAAAAGATTGTATTTTATTCTTTTCTATTGTGATATGAAACCATTCTTGAATGTCTTTAGGAGCATTTATCATATATTGTGTTAATTCAGCCCTTTCATTTTTAGGAACATTCATCATATCACACCACCATTCAAACATGAATTTTTTATCAAAAGTGGTATATGATTGCACCTGTAAACCATTTCTTTCTAATAACGATATCCATTCTGTTTTTTTATAAGCACGGTGGTGACTTGGATCACGCTTTTTCTCTAAAAAATTATAAAAAGCATCGTACTCTTCAATTTCCGGAGCGACATTATCAATAAGAAGAAATAGACCATCTTTTTCTAGCGTTCGATGTACTTCTGTAACAAACTGATCAACATTCGAAAAATGATGCGCAGCGACGCGGCATGTAATTGTATCAAATGATTCATTTGAAAATGGTAATTTCTCTGCATTCCCTTGTACAAATGAAACATTTGTATGTCCATTTGAACGAATAAATTGTTCCGCTTTCTCTAACATGTTCTCCGTCAAATCAAATGCAACGACATCTTGAAATAAAGAAGCTAATGCATTTGCAACGTGTCCTCCACCGGTCGCAATATCAAGAAGGCGATCATTCTTATTGTTTCGAACGTTTTCAATGAGAAATTGTAAATCCTTTCCCTTTGCATGAATTTGACTCGTTACATATTTCGCAGCATTTGGACCAAATTGGTTCACAACTAATTCTTCATTATTCATTTACATCAGCCACCTCTAATCACCTTTTCATTCAAAAAGTGATATGAATAGTTACTAAAATTCCGCTTACACTCGTTTTTATAACGGAACATATAAAATAGCTAATTTAATATAATTAAGAGTTGATTATATTTGTGTATATGTACAAGGTGAATTAAACACAAGCCGACTCTTCCCAATCACAAATCTGTGACCAGCTGATCGTCGCTTTTGAATCAAGTTCCCCCATAACCCCCACCCAAACATGTTGAGTTGAATGATTTTCTAAATAATGTTGTAATGCAAAACGATTGCTTTCTGTCATTTCACACTCAAATATGTTTTGACTGGGAATCCAATGTAACTTTTCTTCTATCGTTTCACCTACATGTTTTGTAGGTGTTTGTCCAAAATAAATATACTGCTGACTCAATTCATTGTCTTTCTGCCGTAAAATAATATACCTTAACGTTAATGATGAAATATGTTCTGCTGTTAATCCTGTTTCTTCTTGTATTTCCCTTAAACAGGATGTTTTTATATCTTCATGTTCGTTCGTTTCAACATGTCCGCCAATACCAGACCACATACCTGGGGCAATATTTTTATTTATGGATCGCTGTAAAAGTAATATTTCGTCTTCATGAAATAAATAAGCTGTTGTCATTACACGTAATTTGTTGACCAATTCTAGTCCTCCCATGTATACATTCATTATATTTATATACGTCTTTGTATCCTTATTTCCCTGTTGATTTTATATATTAATAGTTAAATGAATCTATTTTAATTTGTCCATTTACAACAAGAATAACCTCCAAATCAAATAAATTGAAATTCCTCTTTTAAACCCTTAATATATACTCTGATTCAAAATATAAGATGAAATGGAAAAAGGAGGTTTTATATACGAGTTTCACTACAATTAAAGACTGAGAGGTTATTCTATGTGGCGCAATAAAAACGTATGGATTGTTCTAACTGGTGAATTTATTGCTGGGGTAGGTTTATGGCTTGGAATTCTAGGTAACCTAGAATTCATGCAAAAGCATGTTCCATCTGATTTTATGAAATCCGTTATTATGTTTATTGGATTATTAGCAGGAGTCCTTGTTGGTCCCATGGCAGGAAGGTTTATTGACCAATATTCTAAGAAAAAAGTACTTCTATATGCAGGGTTTGGCCGTGTAATAAGTGTTATTTTTATGTTTTTTGCTATTCATTATGAGAGTATTTTATATATGATTTTATTTATGATCGCTATTCAAATTTCTGCAGCTTTTTATTTCCCTGCACTACAATCTGTTATCCCGCTTATTGTTCAAGAGCATGAATTATTACAAATGAATGGAATTCATATGAACATTGCAACAATCGCTCGTATTGTTGGTACCTCGCTGGGCGGAGTCCTTCTTGTTGTAATGAGTTTAAAATATATGTATGCTTTTTCAATGGCTGCATACGCACTATTATTCTTTTCTACTTTATTATTAAACTTTGAAGATACGAAAACAGATATAACGAATGAAAAGAAATCACAAAATACAAGTTTTATGGAAGTGTTTCACATTTTAAAAGAAGTCCCTATTGCATTTCGTGCTTTAATTTTAAGTATTATCCCACTTTTATTTATCGGTGGCTTTAACTTAATGGTTATTAATATTAGTGAAATGCAGCTTGATACAACAATTAAAGGTTTTATTTATACAATTGAAGGTTTATCGTTTATGCTCGGTGCATTTGTAATTAAACGTTTATCAGAATACGTTTCATCGTATAAGTTACTGTATATCTTTTCATTTTGTATAGCTTTCTCTCACTTATCTCTTTTTTTTAGTGATATAAAATGGATGACACTTGTATCTTTCGGTATGTTTGGATTTAGTGTTGGCTGCTTCTTTCCTGTTATGTCAACGATTTTCCAAACAAAAATTGATAAAAGCTACCATGGGCGTATATTCTCATTCCGTAATATGTTTGAGCGTGTAATGTTCCAAATTGTCTTACTCGGAACAGGTTTCTTCTTAGATACAATCGGATTGCAATATATGGTACTTATTTTTGGTGTCATTTCGCTACTTATTATTTTAGTTTCATTATCACAGCAAAAACAACCGAGTAAAAATACTTCTCAAACAACAAATATGTAGGAGCCATCTCATTTTAGAGATGGCTTTTGTTATTATAAAGTGAAACTTCCGTCAGTGGGGGTTTTCTTCATCGCCCACTGACGGTTAGTTGAACCAATCGGGCTTCTACGGGCAGTTATCCCCCACCTATCTTCTTCGTTTCTCTTTGAATCTTGAGGTGGGGGGCTTACTGCCCGTTAATGCGGGATAAAATCAGTTCACCAAAATCACCTGTCTTGATATTTCCACTGTTTGCTTCATCCGTATCAATATGCATATCTAATGCATATGTATCTCTTACACGAACTAATACCTGATGAAAAATTAGCGCTCGTTCTCCAGCCACATTAACACTTACATATTGACCGTCTCTCACTTGAAAATGTTCTGCATCTTTTGATGTCATATGAATATGTCGCTCAGCAACAATTACTCCTTTATCAATTTCAATTTTACCATTCGGACCGATTACGGTAATACCAGGTGTTCCATCAATGTTTCCCGACGAACGAATGGGTGCATCAATCCCAAGTGACCGTGCATCTGTCTTTGAAATCTCAACTTGTGTAAATTTGCGAACTGGTCCAAGAATTCGTACTTTCGCAATTTCTGCTTTCTCTGTTTTGATGGTAACTGTTTCTGTTGCGGCAAATTCTCCTGGTTGAGAAAGTTCTTTTGCTACTGTTAACTCATAGTCGTTTCCAAATAGTTTTTCTAAATCTTCCTTTGTCACGTGGATATGGCGATTCGATACACCTATAGGAATTTGCTTCATGTTTATTTCTCCTTTTATCAATATCTATTTTCTATTGTTACCTGATTTGTGAAAATTAGTTATTGAGAGTTATAAATGTTATGGAAAAATTGCAATAGATGTATTTAATAAATTTTTTGAAGTGACCTTTCTTTTTGAAGTATTTATATAAATAAGGAATCCAGATTCTAGAGTAAATTTTAGAGGGGTTATACTATTTTTTATTCGTATTTATAAAAAATAATATAGTAAATGAAATTTCGTTTTCATTGGTAGTTTTGTATTTTCGTAAAAAAATGTTAAAATGTAAATATGTGTGTTTTCAGAAAAGTAAAAGAATATGAATACTAAAAACAAAATTTAATGACGAAAGTAGTAATTTTTAGGAGGGGTTATCCATGAAGTACACGCTAGCAACAAGAATGAATGCATTCCAATCCTCAATTTTTAGTGAATTAGCAGCCTATAAAAAAGAGAAAATTGCAGAAGGTCATGAAATTATTGATTTAAGTATCGGAAATCCAGATATGCCTCCGGCTGATATTGTACGAGAAGCACTAGTAAGTGCAACAAATGAAAAAAAGAATTATGGATATACATTGACAGGTACACAAGAATTTCACAATGCTGTGACAGAATATTATGAGATTAATCACCATGTCGCTTTAAATACTGATAACGAAGTATTATTATTAATGGGATCACAAGACGGACTTGTTCATTTACCGATGGCTTTTGCTAATCCAGATGATATTATCCTTGTTCCAGATCCAGGTTATACGGCATATGCAACAGGACTTGCAATGGCAGGTGCAACTCCGTATTTTATGCCATTAAAAAAAGAAAATGCTTTTCTTCCTGATTTACATACGATCCCAAAAGAAGTTGCCGAAAAAGCAAAAATGATGATATTAAACTTTCCTGGTAATCCTGTACCGGCAATGGCAACAGAATCATTTTTTACTGATGTTATTGCTTTTGCAAAAGAATACAATATTATCGTCGTACATGACTTTGCTTACTCTGAATTTTATTATGATGGACAAAAGCCTATTAGCTTCCTATCCGTTCCGGGTTCAAAAGATGTTGGTGTCGAAATCAACTCTTTATCTAAAAGTTATAGCTTAGCTGGTAGTCGTATTGGCTATATGATTGGAAATAAAGAGATTGTAGAAACACTTAAGCAATTTAAATCAAACATCGATTACGGTGTCTTTCTCCCAATTCAAAAAGCTGCAACTGTTGCTTTACGAGAAGGTGCTTCATATTGCGCAGCAAACCGGACGATCTATCAAAAACGAAGAGATACATTTATTGATGGACTAGCTGAAGCAGGCTGGCATGTTGAAAAACCAGCTGGAAGTATGTTCATATGGGCAGAAATTCCAAAAGGATGGACTTCTTTAGAATTTGCATACGCATTAATTGATCGTGCCAATGTCGTTGTCACACCCGGTCATGCATTTGGCCCGCATGGAGAAGGCTTTGTTCGCATTGCCCTTGTTCAAAATGAAAAAAAGTTAAAACAAGTAGTTAACAACATTAAAAATAGTGGTATTTTTTCTAGTGAGGGTGCAGCTGATTTAGTAAGAAATTAATTACCTTCCCCTGCTCTTTTTTGAAGCAGGGGTTTATTTTTTATAAAATAAAAGAACACATGCCATAACTGATACAGTTCCCCCTCTTATGTTTACTTAAAAACTGCAATTATAATATATAATCAGGAGGTAACGCATGAACAAAGTTAACATTCAAAGTGTACTGCCGCACCGATATCCTTTTTTAATGGTTGATCATATCGTTGAAATGGAATCTGGCAAGTGGGTAAAAGGTTATAAAAATGTAAGTTGCAATGAATGGTTTATAACAGAATCAGAAACGACAATGCCACACATGTTAATTATTGAAGCAATTGCACAACTCGGAGCATTTGTCAGCCTGGAAAATACTGTTGGGTTAGGATTTCTCTCATCACTAGAAGGAGTAGAATTTTTAGGATCCGCTCAGCCTGGTGATCGATTAGACCTATATTATGAAGTTATTCGAAATAAACGTGGATTTATTCTCGGAAAAGGTCATGCCGCTGTAAATGGAAAGAAAATTGTCAACGTAGATAAATTGTTAGTGTATATGGAGTCTGTGTAACAATAGAGCCAAAATCCCGATTTACAAAAGATAGCACAGTGGTTTTTAAGCCCACTGTTCTTTTCTGTTTCTACAAACTTATTATTGAGGTATCGACAACCAAATGACAAAAAATCCACACTAAGACATTTTTGGAATAAAAAAGCAATCGAATGAGCACTTTTTTTTCCAGATTATATTAGTATCACTTAGTTAAACGTATCTATCTGTACTTTTACATAGATATCTCCTGCTTCTTTAGCAGAAATCCCGAATTTCTTAGCAGCTCTTTCAGCAACTTCTGGATCATGCACTTTTGGGATATAGTTTTCATCGTTGTTTGTAAGAATTTTATTTTAGTTAGCTAAAGAAGCCAATTTTTCTTATGGACTCAATAGTTAATATCACTCACTTCCGATAACACTTGATTATGTGAATATGAATACCCTCCAGAATTGATCTGGAGGGTATTTTTGTGGATTCCTAGATATATGGACTACTGATAAGTAATGTTTTGATTACTAAATCAAATACAAAAAGTATCCAGAATATTATCTTCTTTTTTGTTAATGCCGATGTATTTAAGTGTAATTTGTGGTGTACTAAGATTTAAAATCTCTTGCAACATGGCCACATCCTTTGTTTATAGGGGTACCGCCCATACCCATCAAGCTAATATTTTGAAGTATCTCCAAAACGAAAATTTTATCTCTTCATAGTTGTCTATGGGAATCCAGTTTATTTATTGTTTTGGGAAACAATAAATGTCTTAACTTGATCTCAATGTGGCGGAACCCCTTATTAAGAAGGAAAATTTAATGAGATTTATACAAAGCCTTACCTCTCTTAACATGAATAGATAAAAAACTATTGAATAAGAAATCTCACTTTTAAGACCCTTCCGCGCCATAATCCTTAATATTTAATTTTACGCTGTATTTGACTGGAACCTCACTAAATGTTTTATCCCAATCTTTTTTAACCTTTTCCCATGTTTTAGGATACTCAATTCTTAATCTATTTCCGAATCCAGCAACGTCGACCTGATATTCTTTTTGAATTTTTTCTAATGTATGTTTCACTAGTCGATCTACTTCTTGCGTAGCGGCTTTTTCTGCCCTTTTTAGAAACTCATTTTTAAAAGGTGTCCCCGAAGCGACCCAGTTTTCAGATATTCGTCCCTCTGATTCCATTTTTACATCAAAAGAGATTTTGTTTCCTTTAACGTGAGGGGTAATCTTACTTTTCATAGACGCGACCTCATACATGATCACCTGTCCTGTCTTTTTATCAACGCTTTTCACCAAACCACCTTTCCCCTTCCCAGATATCCATGTTAAGCCTTCCAATTCCTTTTCACTCAAAAAGCCACGCAGTTTTTTTGTCTTTCCTTTGATTATCGCAGCTCCCGAGAATTTTACTTCCCCATCTGACGAAAGCACATTTTGCAAAAGAAAACTGGATTCTGATTGCATCTTGCCTGGTAATTTAGCAAGCGGAACAGCAGGTAAAATCCTTGATGTTCTATATTGATTATCTGCAATTCCAAATAAACGAAACGCCGGAATTTCTCCTGGTTCGTCCGTTTCTAGCGTCTTGCTAGCTCGTCCCGTGCTAATTAACATGAGGCAGCTTGGACGAATCTCATTATCACGAATATAAACATCAAGTAACTTTTTCAAACTATACGTGCGTGCGAGATCAGCACTAATAACTATCACTTTTGTGTGGTGAAAAATTATAGGACGATCTCTTCTTAATGAAACTTCACGAATCATTTGGTGGAGAGAATCTCCGGTTTCAGAGACATTCTTGTAAGCTTTTTGTTGCGATGATCCGCCCTTTCCTCCTCCACTTGATGATTGCGGTTCAACAAATTGATAGGTCGATGTTATAATATTCTTCTTTGGATACCCTCCGCCTTGTTTTTGAAATTTTTTCTCAACAGTCGACTCCTTTCCTTTATCAAATGCCAAACCTACCTCGAAACCCAACTCTTCAATTTCATGGCTGCTCCAGCATCCTGTAAGAGACAGAAGTAAAAGAACCAAGGGTAAAATCAGGAGGAACCGTACGTGATTAAGACTTTGTCTCATTCTTTCTCTTCCTCCATCTGAAGATTATGAGAAGAAGCAATGGCAATACACCGAATAAAAACAAAGCAGTATTACCAATCATATCCCCAAATTTAAATAGATCATTGGTATTTTTCGGAATTATAGAAATGATGTAAACAAACGGAAGTAACCCATACATAAACGAATGAATGTTCTTTTTAAAGAGTTGAGCCAACCCCAAAGCAGCAGCATAATAGCAGATTGTATAGGTTGAAAAGATTTGCATAATCCATATTACAAGTAATAAAGATTCAAAACGTTCAAAAATTAAGCCGGGGATTTCAAAACTTCGCATGAGATCAATCGTTGGCCATGTTCTCGTTATTACTCCATCGACAGAAAACGCCCCGATAACCATCACAACTGTAATGACATAAAAAATTAAGGGCACGAGAGTTCCGACTAGAACAACCTTTACGGCCTTGTTTGGCTCTTTCATGAACGCCAAAAGGAGCAACATAATTTCAAATCCTGAATATGCGAGAGTTGTTGTTTTTATCCCTTTTAGCACTGGCATAATTCCTAATCCTAGTACTGGACGAAGATTATCTATCTCAAATATTCCAATACTCATGAAGGCAGTCAGCAAAAAAAGGAAGACCGTAATTGGAAATATAATTTCAAACAGACGAGCCATTGGGTTTATGCCGCCTAACATCAAATAAAGACTCACCCACATAAATGTCATGATAATAACCCAGCCAGGGGTGCCTTCCAGTAAAAAAAAACTCGTTACTTCTTCTAGCACTCTAACTTCAAATGAGGAAAGGTTAATAAAGTAACCTATTATTAATAGACTCAATAACCCGCCTACCCATTTTCCTACAATGTCTTGGTTGTATTGATAAAATGTTTTTTCGGGAAACTGCTGACTTAATTTGACCATAATCAATCCTGCAACCATCGCAATCATCCCGCCTAAAATAACAGTTATCCAAACATCCGGTGTCTTCACTTTCTCCGCAGCTGTTCTAGGCAAGGTGAGAATACCTGCTGCAAGTACATAATTGATAAGAATAACAGCTGCTTGTGACGTCTTAATTTGATCTTTAGGTTTAGTAATCATCACTGGTCACTTCCTTTTCAAAGTAAGCTATCCTTTTCGTATGGAATCTTTCGGATTTAGCATCTTCGGACGACGTTTCATCATTTGAAGTGGCATGCGAACCAAAAAGTCTTTCCAATCACTTACTCGATAGGGAACAGCCGGACTGACATATGGTACGCCAAAACTCTTCAGCTTCACCAAATGACTGCATAAGAAAAGGAAAAACAGAATGACCCCGTACAATCCAAAAATGGCAGCGCAAAACATGCCTACAAAGCGAAGAATACGCAGTGGAATCGCAGTACTATAAGGTGTGAGAGCAAATGAGGAAATGGCAGTTGCAGCTACTACGATTACCATCATGGGACTAACAATCCCTGCTTCTACCGCAGCCTGTCCAATGATTAATCCGCCAACAATCCCCATCGCCGAGCCAATTGGTTTTGGTAAACGCAGTCCGGCTTCCCGTAAAATTTCGATAGCTACTTCCATAAGCAGTGCTTCTATAATTGCAGGAAATGGAACACCTTCCCGCCCTCCTATGATGGAAACAGCTAGCTTGGTCGGAATCAATCCAGGATGAAACGAGATAAAGGAAATATACAAGGCAGGTGTAAAAAGAGAAATGATAGCTGCTCCAAAACGTAATAGGCGGATGAACGTGCCGGGAATCCAACGTTCATAATAATCTTCGGGCGATTGCATCATCATACTAAATGTAACTGGAACGATCAAAGCAAAAGGTGTCCCGTCCAATAAAATCGCAACCCGACCTTCCATTAATGCGGCGATGACGCGATCAGGACGCTCCGTACTCTGCGCTTGCGCAAAAGGACTGAAATAATTATCTTCGATGAGCTGCTCTACATAGCCTGATTCCAGTACATTATCAATATCAATTTTCTGAATTTTCTTCTTCACTTCTTCTACTAATGCCGAGTCAGCAATTTCTTTCATATAAACAACGGCTAGATCTTTTTTTGCCCTCTTTCCTACTTGGAACTTTATTAATGATAAGCCTTCATTTTCACCATGGCGTCGTAAAAGAGCGGTATTATCACTTAAAAGTTCTGTGAAACCTACCCGTGGACCTCTGACCGATACCTCTGATACCGGCTCTTCAACATTCCGCGCTCTCCCTTTCGTTGTATCAAGAATTAACACATCTGATGATCCATCAATTAAAAGTGCCGTTGAACCTGTCAACACTTTTGACATTAAATCTTTTATATCATAGACTTCTTTTACTTCACTTATGGAAAGAATTTGATCTTTAATAAATTCTTTTGAAACCGTACCTTTCATATAAGATGAATCCTGTTTGTATTCTTCATAAAAATCAAGCATCAATGATTTCAAAATATGTGTGTCGATGAGCTCTTTATCCGACAGCCCTTCCACAAAAAAGATTGCCGCCTGAATACCTGTACGCCCGATGTTAAACTCCCGAAAGTGTACATCTGAGTTATAACTAATTTCTTTCTTTACAAGTTCTAAATCCAAGGTGAAATCGCCTGTAAAATGTTCTGTTGAGTCCTGAAAAGACTTAACTTCCTGCTTATCTTCATATGTATTGGTTGTTTTCTTTATTTGTTTGATCTTTGATTTCTGCTCACTCATTCCCATCACTCTTTCTCTTTGAAAACTTAATGTACATCCAGCAACCTAGTACCATGCTTTCTATAGTATTCAATCGTGTAAATTAAACAGTTCACAACTATAATCATTTCCTAAAAAAAGAAATTTATGTTATTACATATAATCAATTCTTCATTGGATAAAAGCTATTGCAATAGCGAAGTCAAGTTCAAGCTAGAAGAAATGTCTATGTTTTTACGAAGATTGATAACCGCGTTCATTTAATTAATTGAGTTAAGTGTTTAAAAATATCTAATATTTGGAGTATCCGTTTGGATTAAAATCTTCGCAGGAGAATAGATTAGAAGAATAGATTAGAAGAATAGATTAGGAGAAGATATTGAAATTAGTATAAAAGTTGCTCTTATTTCTATTTGATGGTGGAAGAAATGAGGATGGTAACACTCGCGTTGATCACATACAAAATCATATTTATCAAAACCCAAAACTAGCGACACAGATAAAGTTCCACTAATCGAGTGCACGCCAGCAGTTATCCCCCTTCTCTCTTCTTAGTTTCTCAGAATCTTGGATTGGGACCTTACCGCTCGTTAATACGGGATAAGCAAGTGGCCTACTTAAACTAGATACATATAAAAATAAAGAAGATCATTTTATGAATTTAATGAATGATCTCACTCACCGCCTTTGGCCATTACCTTCAAAAAAATTGATTATGTGACAAACCTGGAAGAATCTATTGTTTGCTCATTGGCCTATTCCAGCTGAAACTTTGCGGCCACATAATCCTTCTTCCTTACAAATTGACACATTTAATGGATATGCTTGGTTAGGAGTGGTTGTATTTGTTATGGAGGGAATGTATCCTCGTGGATTTCCACATGTATTACTGTTGCCTAAATTTCCAGCAATCAATGTACGTACATCCATTCAATAGGTGTTTTTTCATGTCTCTTGATGTGGAGAATTAAGCCTTATATACAATTGCGAGGACATGGTTCCATTTGCCTTATCACTCCGTACAAATTTCTTTTCAAAATTAGGGACAAACCTTTCATTGCAAAAGTATTCACTGCTTCCGATATTTGCTCTTCAATATAATAATTCATTTCATTACTCATCCTCTAACGAATGAATCAAACTAAAAATTTTTGAAATTACATACGGAATGAAAAATACGATAAAGGCTTGCCCGAAAACTTTCCACTCTGGAAGATAGGAAACAATCATTTTCCACATTTTAATCATCCTATATCAGCAGTTGACACCGCGGTTTTTTACTCTAATCGGAATTTCTTACATATTATTATGTCTTATGTGCGGAATTTTCATCCCTAAAAAACACGCCATTTGTTATAAATGAAACACAATGTAACTGTTCCGCTTCCATATAAAAATGTAAGCTAAACAGAGATCACCCTATGAATCATGATCTCTGTTTATGTAGTTTATTTATCCTGCGTATAAGTATTTACCTCGACTGTTGATAAAAATGGGCTTATTTCATTTATATAATAAATATATAACTCGTGCATAGCACGTGTACAGGCTGTATAGAAAAGTTTACGTTCACTTTCTTTTCTATATTGTTTGTTTGAAGCATTATAAATAATAACAGCGTCAAACTCTACACCTTTCGCTAAATAAGAAGGTACAATAAGTATCCCCGAACCAAACGAAGCTGTTTCTTTTTCGATAAGGTGAATTTGTACATATCGCTGTAATATGTCATATGCCGCTTTACTTTCTTGAGCAGTTTTACAAATAATTGCTATCGTTTTATGATTATTTTCTTTCAAATATTTAATTCGATTTACAATTCTTTGATGCAGTTCCTCTTCTGTGTCTACTGCTGTTATAACTGGTTTGCTCCCCTCACGTTGGAAGGGTTCAATACAGTTTCCTCCTGAAATAAGTTGCCGTGTGAATTCAATAATTTGTTTCGTCGAACGATAACTACGTGTAAGTTCAATGCGTTCACTTTTTTCTTCTCCATATAAAGCATATAATTGCGAAAATCCATTTTCAGTCGCATGTGCATGTATCGTTTGATTAAAATCACCAAGTATCGTCATTTTACTATGTGGAAATAATCGCTTCAAAAAGGTAAATTGAAAATCAGAATAATCTTGAGCTTCATCAATAAATATATGCTCTACAGATGTATTTCTTTGTAAATCCTCCAGCTGATCTTTTATATATAAATAAGGTGTCGCATCCTCATATGTCAAATAAAAGCGCTGTATGCGTTCTACTGTTTCTTCGCATATTTCTTGCCAATTTGGTGGTAAGCTATTATTATCTGTAAATTGCTTTGCAAACATCGAATCTGTAAACAACTGTAAATAAATCGCAGGCGTATTAATGAATTGAAGTCTCTTCACACGTTTACGAAGTGGTTTAAAGCGGGCATTCACAATCATTGCAGCTAACATTTGTTGTTCACGTTCAAAATCATCAAATGTATTATCACCATACTGTTTTTCTTGTTGAAGTTTCTTATGAACTTTAGCATACGTTTCTTTATCTAATAGCTGTATTTCTTCTTCAACCCAAAGTTCTTTTCGTTCTAGCCGCTCTCTTTTCTTTAGTTCTTTTAATAACCACTCAGAAATTAATTTTATTCGATTAGGAATTCTCGTAGAAACAGGAAAAGAATAAAATTTCTCTTTTATTTCTTCCTTCGATATTAATAAGTCTCCGCGAAATTTCACATCTTTAAAAATCATTCCATCTTGTCTCAAATACGTCACATAGTTATCTACAACTTTCACGAAAAGTGCACTTGCTTTATATCGAATTCCTTGCATACGTACTGAGTATTCTCGTTCTTCTATCCCTGAAAGTACATATTCTATTTGTGTGAATGGATCTTCTACATCAAAAATCTTATCTATATGCTCCTCTAAATATTCTTGAAATGTTGTCTGTTTCATATTTTCTTCTCCTAATTCAGGAAGAACAGTCGAAATATAACTATTAAACATTGAATTAGGAGAAAAAAGAATAATTTGATCCGCATGTAATGTATTTCGATATCGATATAGTAAATAAGCCACGCGCTGCAATGCAGCAGATGTTTTTCCGCTTCCTGCTGCTCCTTGCACAATAAGTAAACGACTCGTTTCGTTACGAATAATTAGATTTTGTTCTTTCTGAATCGTAGCAACGATACTTTTCATTTGTGTATTCGCATTCTTCCCTAACACTTCTTGTAATAATGCATCACCAATTGTTACTCCTGTATCAAACATACTCTCCATTTGACTGTTACGAATGATGAATTGTCTCTTTAAAGCGATTTCTCCTGTAATAATTTCATTTTGCACCTTAAACACGGCCGCTCCCAACGAGTAATCATAATATAGACTGGATATAGGTGCTCTCCAATCATAAACAAGAAATTGTTCTGTGCTTTCATCAAAAAAAGAATGAATCCCAAGATAAATCTGATCAGTACTTCTTTCACCTTCTTCTAAAAAATCAATTCTCCCAAAATACGGAGATTGCTCTAGCCGTTTTAGCATCGTGAGCTGCTTATCTGCATGATGGTGACTGCGCTCTCTTTCAGATAACAACTCTGCTTGTTGCTTTATACTTGCTGCAGTTTCCACGGCCTCTTCAGCATTATCAAAGTTAACTGTTACATCACTCCAAAAGTTTTTTCGAATACTAACTACCTCTTTTTTTCCGCTACTCACATATTGCTGAAGAACATCTATCTCCTCTTTAATTTTCTTTATTACTTCCTCTACTCGTTGCTGTTCTATCGTCCATTCTTGTTCATACTGTTCCATATTGTCACTCCTTATCGACAAAAATAATTTGACCAAAAGTTTGACAAACACAGTTATTTTTGATAAAATTATATTGGGTAATTATTGAAATTAAACAAATATTTTCTAATGGTCATTTTTTCATTTTAACATATACGTCTTTCTTAATTCAACGAAAATAGATAAAGTTATTAAACAATTGCACTCTCTATGAGAGAACTAAATAAAATTCCAGACATTTTACACATTAAATAAATTGCACCAAATAAAAAGTCGATTTCCTGTAAAGGAATCGACTTTTTATTTGGTGCATTCAAACAGGACGTTTAAAGAACGCGATTAGACGTCCCTGATAAGGAACAACTGACGTTAGTTCCCAGTTATTGCGTCCCCAAAGAGAAAGAGCATGATCAAACATTCCCTCGCTCATTTCGGGGTTATCAATTTCAAGATAATCCCCCAATCCGACCTCAACACTGTATTCCCAACCATGGTCCTTTTGTTCGCCGTTGTCAATTTTTTCTGTTAAAAATGTACCAGTAAATTCGTTATATTTGGTGATGCGGGTGGAAGCGCGCGAAAGTGCCTCGACAATCTCGCTTCTTTCCGTCTTCTCAAGTGCTATAATATCCGGTGAACGGGGTATACGAAACTGAGTATGATCGTGAAAGACACGGGTGACCAAACTTCCCATCAGAGTACCGTCGGCTTTTTTGCAAACATGCCACATGCACCGTTCCCGCTCTTCCGGCGGCCCCCAATACTCTACGGAAGAAGCCAAGTGGTCCGACTCCAAGACAAACCCTTCACGCTCAATTTCTTTGATCAAAGGTCCGAACAACTTACGTCCGAAGACACCATAAGCAAATTCTCCTGACTTTTCAAATGCATCCTGAAACTCTGATTGATTTTCCTGCAATACAGATTTCCAATTATTACGGGTATATTGGTTCATGTAATTTGCAAGCGTATAAATCGTAATCTCTTTTTCTTGCGTAAGAACTTCTTTCAGTGAATTCATAAAAAACACCTTTCAGTTTATTTTCCCACTCATATAAGACATTTCCGCGCCTAACGACTACAAATTATTTGCTTGCATTGAATTGATATTGTTTTTATATAATATATTAAATAAGTTTCTTATCTCGTTTTATAAATATCTTATCTCGTGAGATAAAATATTATATGCGGAGGTTTATCAAAATGTCACTAGAAAATCTGTCGAGGGAACAATTATTTGAATTGTTTAATGAGGAATTACGAAACTTCAGCACAGAAACGATCATGTTCCATCAAAACATGGCTGAAAAACTGGGATTGAATTCAACGGATCACAAATGCCTGGATATTATTTTACGTAACTATCCTATGACTGCCGGCAAGCTGGCCGAAATGACTGGATTTACGACGGGGACCGTTACTGGTGTGATTGACAGGCTTGAAAAAACTAATTATGTGTACAGAGATAAAGATTTGAACGACCGCAGACGTGTCATCATTCATGTAAATCTTGAAAAAGTGGAAAAAGAGATTCTTCCTCTCTTCACTTCTTTTAGCCAATCCATGAGAGAACTTTTCAAAAAATATAATGATCAGGAGATTAAATTTCTTATTGACTTTGTAGTCCTCAGCCGATCTATACTTCACGAAGAGTCAAAGAAATTAAGATAATTTGGAAATCATTTAATTGGTAACCTTACAGATCAAGTCAGAGTAGGCATGCCATGCATTTTGAAAGACATGTGGGTAATCCAAAATAGCCAAAAACACTCTTCCACAAACGGGCGCTTTAATGGAATAAAAGAAGAACACATATTATTCATGTATAATATGTGTTCTCCTTTATTTTTAAGGATTTTTGCAATTTAGGTCTTGATAATATGAATTAAACGACTTTATTATCAGACGCCACTTTAGTAAACTACCTTGAATATCCCCAAATTGCCTAATGAAATACTTACTTATAGTTTACGTATTGGACTGACAAGTGCAATGATAATTTCAATTCTCTTTGTAACCGATGCCAAAGCATATACTAATGGATAATAAGATTTCCCACTCATGCACATTTTACTTTCACTGAATTTCAATTACTCTGCTATTTCCGTTCTTTGCAATTTGCACTTTTGCATACAGCCACTTCCCTTTTACAAGGGTAATAGGAACTTCACGTGTACTTCCTATCGTAACATACCCATAGTTCATATATCCTTTTATCCAGATACCTTTTTCTTTCGGGTAATCATTGAGCTTTATTTTATCTATTTGATAACTCTTTCCCTGTCCTTTTTTCAATTTTATAAACACAGGTGTTTTTGTTTCTTTTTGTATTTCACGATTCAGCATCATTTCGTTTGCTTCCGCTTCTATTTTGAAAGAAAACCAGGCTTTTTTCACATTTCCTAATTCCTTAACTGGATTTTCTAATTCTAGTAACACGGTATTACCGTCATAATAGTTCCATTCTTGCTGTGTAACAGTACCTAATAAAATAAAAGTAGAAAGTATACCTACTAACCACACATGTTTTTTCTTGTATGTTATGTTATATTTTACAATATTCTCTTGTTTTTTCGTTTGTAACAATACAACCCCTGCAAGAAATAACATCCAGCTCAATCCATAGTTTCCAATATAATTTGTTTCATACATAATAAGATTCGTAAATAAATAAATAACGATACCAATCCGTTTAATTGCAGAATCCTTTACATATAGCATGCCTAACACAAGAAGTAATGTATATCCACCATGTACGATTACAATAAACCAAGAATCTGCCCCTTCGTATTTCTCTAACAAATAGAAAAATACATACATCATTCCAAACCCAACACTATTTCGTAATAAAAATTCATTTTTTAGTGCAATCGCAAAAATGAAAAATCCGATATGAATGAGTACGAGATAGCCCATGCTTGTTGAAAAGTCCGCACCTCTCATACATTCACTAAGTATAATTCCTTCCAATAACCACCATAAACTATGTTGTTCTGCCTTATGTTTTGCGAACATCCAATACGCAAAAATACAACTAGCATACAACACTCCCCATATGTAATGGTGATCTGTTACAAGTGTTGTAATTCCCGCCATGATAGCGAAAACAAATAAAAAAATACGTAAAAATTTTGCTGTTATTTTTTTATATCCCCATATTCCAAGCACACTGAGCGTAGCGCTTACAATCATGATTACGCTGCTTTCTCTTAATGTTTCCCATAAAATAAAATAAAGACTTGCAAGGAAAAGAACACTTCCTATTGAGCTTACTAAAACATACAGCACATATTCTCCGATTTTTCGAGGATTTGTTTGTGTTTGATTCTTTTTTTCTTGCCAAGTAAAAAATTGTTGTGAAATTACGACAAACAAACCGACAAGTCCCATTAATATATAAGAGATATTCATAGTTAAATTTGTAAATAGATTGGTTATGTCTATCAATGCATACAATGACCACGCCGTTAAGATTGCACCAGTTGTTATTTTATATAAATTTCCTTCTTTTATCTTTTTAAATATAATAAAGTACATGACCGTCATGAGGATTGCACACACTACTTTGATCCAATAGTTAGGCTCTCCTCCTTCGTATAAACTTACAAGGTACACCATCCATAATCCTAATAAACTAGTTGTGTAAAATAAATAACGCCCCGGCATTTTCAATTCAATTCGGTACCATATTAGGGAAGCGATAGTTATTATAATAGATTGCCATTTATCCGAAACAGCAAACCACGTCATTTCGTCTATCGTTGATAAAAAGAAAAGTAATGCTCCGCCTCCAAGCACATACCATTCTGCTTTTTTGTCTGTTACATAAAGATATAATGCTGGAAGTAACCAACTAACAGAGAGCCAAACTTCTTCATTTCCTACACCGTAAATATTTCGAAGCATCCAACATGACCACGCATAAGCGAGATATAAGGTTACACGCATTCCTCTTATAAACAACGTGTTTGCAAACATTAAATTTTTTATCGCAAAATACCACACTATTCCAATGACAGGTACCCCAATTACAGCTAAGCTTTGATACATGGTAGCCCATGAGTAGCGCATAGTCATCGTTAAAATGATATAAGCACCAAGTAGCGACCATACTCCAAGTATTTTAAAAACGTCATCTTTCCAATCTTTCATCCCCCATCCCTCCTTCTACAAGTGTATTCTTTTATATATATTTTTTACTTACAATTTATATTTTTCCAATTATTCACTTTTGTCTTAGGCAAGAAAAGGTTACTATTATTAAAATGTTAAAGGTAGTTGTTCCATCCCTTCTCACACTAATAGTTCGTTATACACCACAACATCCCCCTTAGAAATTGTGCAATTTCATTAAAATTCAAAACTTTTACCCTATTTTTACATTTTAAGGTTTACAAAAGTTACCTAATTGTATATACTTACTTAAGTAAGAAAAAATTTCCAAAGGAGGTCGAATGAAATGATGAAAATAAGTGTTTATGTAGCATCTGTCTCACAATCAAATATATATTCGACCACCCATATGGAGAATTGAAAATCGCCTTTATTATGATTTAAATAATTCTGCCACAGGAGGTCGAATGCCTTCCTGTGGCTTTTTCACGCCTTGCCGCAGGAGCACTTTGTCTTCCTGTGGCTTTTTTGTGCGATTTTCGCCTTCTTACAAATTTATACACTTGAGAGGAGTAAACAGTATATGACATTTCATGTATTCTTTTTAACGATTACGATTCAAAAAACCCGTCTATCTAAAGAAGAACTTGAACATGAACAATGTGTTCAAAAGATCATGGACGAAGTAAAAGATCGTCAAATTTCGTTTTATAACCACCTTTAATTTTTTAATAACAAATAACGATGAAAGGAGATGTTTGTAATGATTTTGTCAAAGCAGCGAATTATGGTTTGGATTGTGGAGATAGACTCTGCATAACAAATCATAATCTTGTGTGAGAATGTTAAATAAACGAAGATAAGTATTTAAAAGAATTTCATTATGGGTAACTGGAGATATAGTCATGAAAGCTATGAAAAAAGTCAAAAAATTGATTAGATGGATGAGTCTTTTCAAATCTCACCCGAACGTTTAAAACCAATGTTAGAGGTACGGTGTGAATATTTAGATGAGATTTACAATGAAATTATAGAAAAATACGGCACTATTAAAAATTATCTTTGTCAAGTTTGTAACATACAGCAAAATAGTTTGCAAAATCTACTACTGGAATAAAATCATACTATTGGTACTAAAACATGAAAAGACCAGCTACAATACGTAACTGGTCTTTTTTTCTACTTCTTATTTTTTTTCAATTGAAAAAGCCTTACTACATTTAAAACGACTGTTTTCGTCACCGCATATGCTGGTACAGCTAAAATCATCCCGATAATTCCTGCAAAGTTTCCGACACCAAGAATCAACACGATAACCGTTAACGGATGAATGTTTAATTTTTCGCTCATGATTCGCGGTGATAGAATATTACTTTCAAATTGCTGAACAATCGTTACGATAACAATAACCCATAACGCTTGCATCGGTGATACAAATAGTCCAACAATAACCGCAGGTGCCGCCCCAATAAACGGACCTAAGTTTGGAATGATATTCGTAACTGCCGCCACAACTCCTAAAACAAAAGCATAAGGCATCCCGATAATTAAATAACCGACAAATGTGAAAGCCCCAACAAATAAACAAACCATCGATTGACCTTGAATGTATGCAGCAAGGGTTTCATTCATTTCTTTTAAAACACGACGCCCTTCTTCATGATACGCCTCTGGTAAAAAGCGAACTGCTGCTCCAGGAAATTTATGTCCATCTTTAAACATATAAAACAAAATAAATGGAACTGTGAAAATAATTAATGCAACGTTTGTAATAATACCAAATAATACAGTCGCACTCGATGTAAGCGTATTTGGTATCTCTTTCAAATAATGAAGAGCATTCTTTTCTATCACATCTAGTGAAACATAATCTTGTGTTGTAATCCATTGAAATAACTTATGATGTGATAAATCTGTTATGTATTCTGTCGCCTCCTTAATATAAATCGGCATATTTGTTACTAAATCCATAAGCTGCTGAGAAAGAGTTGGAACCACAACACCAATCCCCACAGCTATTAATGCAATAATGAACACATACAGTAGCAAAATTGCTAAATTACGCGGCACCTTTTTGTTCTCTAAAAAAACAAGAACTGGATTAAACATAAAATAAAGAAATAAAGCAATTAAAATAGGGAAAAACAATGTGGAGATAAAAATGCCGATTGGCTGAAATAAAAACGAAATTTTTGTACAGATAAAAATAATCGTTACAACCATCAGCACTTCTAATGTCCAAAAATGTGCTTTCGATTTCAAAAAAAAGCCTCCTTTAAAATTTCTCCTCTCATTGTAACAAATCAAAACGAAATTTTACATGCTATTTCTTCGTTCTTTATTCCAAAACATAAATAAATACACTACAATAAAGACATATAAAAATTTGCAACTAAAAGGTGATAGGTATGACGATGTGCAGTATATGTAGAGAAAAAGAGAAACAATATATAGAACAATATGTTATTCCAGAAGTGTTATGCGGATATTACTATATCAATACAGTGTGTGAAACATGTCATGAAAGAATAGTAACAAATGTAGATCGTCCATTAATTAGCCATAAATTAATACAGTATAAAATTGATCAACTTAAACATCAAATTGATTCCCCTCTTTTTCTAGATATATATGATGAAGAATATATAAATGACGAAACTGATAGCGACGAATTTCAATTTTCAAATTCCCTTATTATGAAACTATGCAAAAGACATGATATCTCACTTCATGATGAAATATGGAAAGAAGAACGAGGAAAAAAAGTTTCTGGTTCCATTCAACGTGAATTACTGCTTAATAATCGCAAATATAAGATGAGTTTATTGAAAATGGCTTATTTATTTGCTGTACATGCAATAGATGGTTATTTTCATGATCCAGATGCAGTTGCAATTTCTAATATTTTATTCAACATAGATTTTATTGAATTAAATGATAGAAATATTGTACGAGATTTAAGCAAAAGTTCATTGTGGAACACATTAAATACCGATTGCGAAAATCATTATTTTATTTTATTAAGCGACAAAGATGGATTATTCTGTTTTATTCGCTTCTTTGATGTGTTCGATGTCGTAGTTCACCTTTCTGAAAAAACATATGACCTTCCGTCGCCAATTGTTGGTGTGAATGATACAATCAATCAAGAGTTTTACAAAAAAAGTTTAAAAGAATATATGAACGGATTATTTAAAACAACAAACGGAATTCGATCTTAATACACGCACGATGTGATTACAAAAATAAGAACGTACGGTCTCCTTTCTTACATAAACAGGATTATGCTATAATAACAATGAAAAGAGCGATACAATCACATAAATAAATCAAATTAGCATATGAATAAAAAAAGACTAGTGTGCGGCAATACACTAGTCCCATATAACTCAGCAGAGTGGATTATTCATTATCCTATTTGTTTCTTACGAATTAAACAACCCACCTTCTATTGGCGTAGAGTGGGTTGTTATTTTTTGAGCTTGTCAATTAATAACACAACAAACGTCAGCAAAGCAATGAGAAAAAGACCACCTTGCAAAAGTAACGTAAGTTCACTCAAATTATCACCTCCCTTCACTAGAGAAGTGATAATAGAACAACCACCCTGACCATGAGTTACCCTTTCATTTTATCATATTTTTCTAATTTTTACGACGAAAACCGGTAAGCTTTATGCTTATCGGTTTTTAATTGTGTTGAAAAATAACAAATGTGACATACTATGAAAAAAAGAAGGTATTCATATGCAAAGACGGATAAAAAAGGGAATAAAACGAATAAGTCTCGTACTCCTCATTATCCTAGCAGGAGGGATGATTTGGTTGTACGGTACAAGCGCTGGCCATAAACTTCGCGAAATGATCGGAGGATCTATTCTGTCATCACAACACCCGCAATTTGCAAGATTGCTTTTGTCAAAAAATGAAATTCAGCAATTGAACACTGCTATTTATGCACCGCCCACCCAAAAATCAAAACTTCCCAATTTTTTGTTGTCACGTAAAAAACACCCCTTATCTGTAACTGTTGAAACGCTCGAAGATCCACATTTCACAGCAAAAATAATGAAGGTTAACGATCCGACTGCCATTCATTTAGTAAGTTCCAAATATCATAATCAGGGACAACCATTATCTGAACTCATTGAACAAAATGGGGCTATTGGAGGTATCAACGCAGGTGGATTTAAAGATCCAGGAGGTGTTGGGCGTGGCGGAGAAGTCATAGGGATTGCAATTTCTGATGGCGTTATTCGTTCGGAGCCTGGATTTAGTCGAGATGCACGTAATGTTGTTTGTGGATTCACAAACAAAGGACAATTCATTACAGGAACATACTCCATTAATGAGTTAAAACATATGAACGTAACACAAGCTGTCACATTCGGACCGCAACTGGTTGTGGACGGAAAAGATATGGTGACGGATCAAATTGAAGAAGCATATGGCTGGGCGCCTCGAACAGGAATCGGACAAGATTCTCAAGGGAATGTAGTAATGATTGTAACAGACGGAAGATTTTATTGGAACAAGAATCACCGTGGTGCTTCTATGAGAGATATGGTATCCCTTTTCCAAAAATATGGATGTATAGATGCATTTGCCTTAGACGGTGGAGGTTCTTCAACGATGATTTATAAAGGAAAATTACAACTTAAACCCGCAACTGAAACGTCAGTGGGAATGAGATATCTTCCAAATGCATTTGTAATCATTCCGAAATAACAAGCACTCTTACAGAACGCTGTTTATTCAGTATTCTTAACTACCGACTGAATGTTGCACCTTTCGGCCGGTAGTTATTTACTTGTAACTCTACCATTTTATCCCGCATCAACTAGCAGTTATCCCCCACTGATGGAAGTTTCACTTTATTTAAAGGTTTCATTTAAACGCTCTTTATAAAATGTAATTGCTTTTGCATATGTTTTTACACTTTCCGTTTTCATTGCCACATCTAGCAGGAGTTTCATCGCTTCTTCATGAGATTGTATATTATACTTTGCCATGGATAAAAACACTTTCATGACATCATCATCTGGATAACGTTCTATTCCCGCTTCTAATGTAGCAATCGCCTTATCATATTCCCCAATACAGCGATAGTACTCCCTAAACCGATATAAGCACTTCGCAAACTTTCTCCTTCTAATCCCAGTTCAATTGCTCTCTCATAATATAGAGCGGCTTCGGTTTCCATTCCCATTACATCATGCGTCCATGCACATTGATACAAGATTTCCGGATCTTGCGTGAAGTTTATTAAACCTAACAATATCTCTCTTGATTGAACAAATTTTTTCTCATTGCGCAACTGGATTGCTTTTTTTAGTAGATTTTCCATTCTCCCCCTCCTCATTTCACTCAATATATCTATGTATGATTCCCGACATTATTTTTTCATGACATATACATATATTCCCGCTAATTATGAGTAGTGAACAAGCAATTGTTCTCCTTCAGAATGAATCGTTGCAATTTTATCAATCAAAATTTTTGCTGTACTTGCTTTGTCGTTACACACTTGCACGTCACCATCTTTAGAAATAATATAGTGATTCGTTTCATAGGTATATAGCGCATCCGAAGCATTCGCAACCATAAAATCTGCCTGTGAACCTTTCATTCGAGCTTGGGCTCTATTTACTAATTCTTTTTGATTTACACCGCTTTCTAATTTAAATCCAGCTAATACAACATTTGGATCCCATTGTTTAATTTGTGCTAGTACCTTTGGAGCTTTCTTAAAATGAATAACTGGCGGCATATCGCTTGATAACTTGCCTATTTCATTCATTACATTTCCGTTTCGATCGACAATTTTATCAACAATCCAGTCTGATCCAGCCGCTGCCATAATAACAATATCTATTTTTTCACTTGTAATTATTTGTTTCATTTTATCTTGTAAATCGACAATCCCTTCAAAAGAATAGGATGAAAGATTATCATTCGCTTCAGGTTTTTCTGCAAAATAACCGTGTAAATAGATAACAGAAGCCCCAGTGTTTAAAGCTTCTTCCGCGAGAAGTTTTCCCATTCTTCCAGTTGACAAATTTGTATGCCCTCTTACTTGATCCCACTTTTCTAAACAACCGCCGCTTGTAATTAGTACCTTTTTCTCCTTCATGTTTTCCATCCTTTACTTACATATTTTTTTCGTTTGTTTTTGTGTCAAAAACCACTCTGTTCCAAAATCCACAGCTTTTCGTTGTTTCATTAATTTACATGATGCATTTCCAATCGTTCCATATGTTACCGCTCCTGTTTCATCAAATGCCTTTCCTAGCGGCTCAAAGTCATCAGAATCATATTCGAATTCCTCATACTCTTTCCATATACGAACTCCATTTTCAATAATCGGTGCCCCGATTTGTACTTTATCTCGATATTGCGCACGAACTTCAGATAAATGAAGTGACGTATTTGAATCATGATCCACCCCAATTAGTAATATATATCCATCTAAATCATACATTTTTTGCAAAGGTGACTGTTCTCCAAAACTAGGAGAAAGCTTGTGATTTTCGGTAATTTGTTCGGCATTCTTTCCCCATGCTGCAAAACTATGTAAAGGATGATTACTTCTCTTTGTATTTGGATAAGTACGAAAACATTCCACTACTTTCCCCATACTTCGCGTTGGTGTTGTTTCTGGATGATACGGGGGTACATTGTCACGAATAAATTCCCACCAACTTTCTGGAACAGGTGGTCTTTGCCAATTTTTCGGATCAGATAAATCACTCGTTTGCGTTGGCATAATAATTGTTCCTTCTTCTGTAACAACTTCCATTAAAGCTTCTACTACAGCTAAAGCCCCTCCGCTTACCCAGCCAATTGAGCTAAGAGATGAGTGTACAATAACTGTCATTCCTTCTGTAACACCTAACTTCCGCAAATCATTTGCAATGGTATGAATTGTATTTGGCATTTTTGTTTTTGCGATTATATCGTTTATGTTCATAAAAATCCTCCATACTATATAGAACAGATAATTTCTTTTATATTTCATTTCCATATTATCATATTTTTCTCAATATTTAATAAAAACCAGAAGAACAACTCAAAATACAGATAGACTATATATGATAACAATCATTCATACTCTATCTTTTATGCAATATAAAAAAGATGACCATATAAGATCATCTTCTCATGTTGTTATTTTTTCCTCTTTTTTCTCCATAAACGTCACATAACTATGTAAAATCAGCCCAACTATAACAAGACTCATTCCAATCCAAGACATAGTTGATGGAAATGAGGACTGATAATAATTATATAATAATCCTACTTTCATTTTAAAAATGAGGAGAGAACAAGCCCCTCCCTAAACAATATAAAGATGTTTCTAAGTCATATCCATTTTATGTATATTCCTTATAAAAATAACACCATATATTCTTCATCCCGATACATCTCACCAATTTTCAATGCCTTTTTTTCTACACCATACGTTGCAAATCCAATTGAATGATATAATTTTTTTGCCATAATATTGTCCGAAACTACCGATAAACCAATTTGTTCTATATTTAGAGTCTTTGCTTTTTTTAAGATTTCGTGTATTAGATTACGTGCATACCCTCTTCCTCTGCTTTGAGCACTTACATACATTCCTACAATGTGTCCTTTATGGCGGAGCGCTGCTCTTGATTCCGTTAGTAGTGTTACAACTCCTACTAACTTATTATTCTCATCAAAGGCACCAAACGTATGGCTATTTCCTCCTTGTAAATTTTTTATTACTTCCTGAATTGGTTCTTCCTTTTGAATTGCTTCTTCATATGTAGTAACATATGCCTCTGGATTTTTCTGCAATGCTTCTAAACGTAAATTCCAATAAATTTCTGCATCAGTTTCAGTTAAAAGTGTAATCATCGCGCTACATCCTTTCTAGTGTACAAAATGAAAAACTTCCTAGTAGACATGTTCTGCAAAATTAACCATCTTCCTTTATATTATTAAAAACGTTCAATTTACATAATAATATTATATGAAAATTTTTATCTTATACTTTTATAACTCTAGGCCATAATTTTTTATAACAACTTCCATGTTTAACTTTCTCATCATGAATTTCTCTAGTTCTGTAATTTTCTCAAATCCATACTGCTCGTATAACGTATGAGCATCTTGTGTAACTAACATAAACCGCGTACCTTTCAGCTTTGGATGTTTTACAATCATCTCCATTAACCACTTGCTTAACCCTTTTCCTCTATATGCAGGCAAAATAAAGACATCTGCTAACCAAGAAAAGCGAACAAAATCTGTAATGACCCTTGCAAAACCTACTTGTTGATTCATTTCGCTATCATATACGCCATAACAAAGCGGTGAATTTCTAATTGCTTCTACAACTAATTCTTTATGTATTCCTTTTGCCCAATAGGAATCATTGCAAAGAAAATCATGAATGATGTCAATTTGTAACAAGTCTTTATCGGTCGAAATATAATAACCGTTATTTTTCTCTTCATTTAGAGCACTGTCCTTCATTTCAAATCTCCTCCTCAGTTCACAAAGATAAAGGTAAATGAAGTTGTTTCGGAATAGAGCTTAGAAATTCCGGTGTATGTTTCAAAGTAATAGAATAAGAATGCTGTTTAAAATGTAATGTATTTTCTTTTTTGTGTACTTTTTGTATAAACTCTATATCTGGAGTTCCAAAGGTAATGCTCATTGTTGGCATTAATGCTCTCATATCAATTGGAATCCATGGTCTTCCTTCTTTTACAACAACCGCATGTACAGTTCCTCCCATTACAAAATTGAATATATCTTGGTCATGCATTGTTTTCATGTGCAATGTATTTTTCAACCATTCTCGAAACAAAGAAACAAACGGAACTGGAAATCCAACTTCTCGAACATACATAATGTGCAGAGGACCGTTTTTTTGTAAAACATCTTCTTGTACATATTCATGTGAAATAATTTCAAGAATATTTCCATCACCATCTTTAAAATATACTGCTTTACTTACCGGAGAATGATTCGTAATCTTTTCTCCTTGTTTATCTTTTAAAATTTGTACACCTGACTGTATAAGCCACAATGCGATTTCATCAAATAGTGAGTATGGCACTTGAAAAGCAAAATGTGTTGGGACAATTGGTTCTAACACTTCTTTGAAGCTAATTGTTGTAAAATGAGTAATTTGAAATTGAATATACGTCTCTGTTTGTTTCGCAATAGGAAATTGCAGGATATCGGTATATATTTGTTTAACGCCCTCAATAGATAATGTTTGTAATTCTATATTTGAAAAATGTGTAATCATATAGCACCCCTCACAAAATTAATACTTTCACTACTAATGTATAAGATATATATAGTAAAAGAATCCACTTATAGAGGGATAATATATTTACTACTTTTGTAGCATAGGCATTATATTATTTTTTACGGTATACACTATTATTCACTCCGTAACATTTCAAAAAACTCTTCTTTTAACATACTAAAGCGGTAACGATTAACAAACTCTCCTTGTCTCAGTCGATCTTTTCTCATTAATCCTTCACGTACAAATCCAGCTCTTTCATAACTTTTCATTGCTTTCGTATTATCTGCATCTACTCGCAGCCAAATTTTTTCTAAATCGAATTGTTCAAAACCAATTTGAAGCATTTGGTATAAAGCAGCCATTCCGTATCCTTTTCCCCAATATCGCTTATCACCAATCGCAATTCCTAGCTCTGCATTTCTATTTGTTCTATCGAAATTTTTCAAATCTACCCATCCGATATGAACACCTTCTTCAGAACAAATTGCTCTTTGTTCATATCCATTTGTTCGATTGATACACATTTCAATCCATCTTCTTGTATCTTCACGTGTGAATGGCGGATATTGATCGGGAACTACTAAATGCCCTGTTACTTCTTTATCTAATGACCATTGATATCGGTCTTCTATATCATCTAATGACAATTCTCTTAATCGAATATTCGGTAAACTCATTGCGCAATTGCTCCTCACTTTTCCGTCTTCCCTATACAAAAACCATCAAAAAGCCTCCCTCCGTACATGTCTAAAATACCATTCACAAATACAATAACTTGCTCTTTCTCTCCTGTTTTATAAAATTGTTCAAACACTGCTACAAACTCTACTGCAAATTGTTCATCATATTTCTTCAGTGTCTTCATAAACCACTTCGATTGTCCTGTCCAACAATTATTCATTCGCAATATGAACACATGAACGAGATTTGCAAGATGATTTGCGATAAACAATTCTTCTTCTCTTTTTGTTGTACCTATAAAATCGTCTAACACATCCGTAATAAAATATCGTTTCTGTTGCATCGTTTCTTCTGTCCAAGGTTCTGGTCCTTTTTCTAATAGTTGCTGTGCCTCTTTCTTTATCGCTGGTGTATTCCCTTTTATATCTTTTAAAACAATTCCTTCTACAACAAGCTGTGGTAAAGAAGGACGACCACGTTTACAATCACTCGCAAAAAAGTCTTTATAAGACGTAAAGTTGTGCACAAACACCTCAACAGGCCACCCATAAGCTATGAAAGATTCACGATATGCAGACGAAAGCGTGCCATCAAATATAATAATGTCCAGATCAGAAGTTTTCGTTCCTTCTCCCCTTGCGATGCTTCCTCCTAAAAGAGCTGCATCACAAGTTGGAAATTGAGATGCAAGAACTTGTTTAGCTGCCTCCATTGGTCCCATTTTCATATATATCCCTCTTATTTCGTTTTTACTTTTTGTTCTCTCTTGCTTATATCCCACACTAACGATATATTCGACGTTTATTGTTTTTTTCCTATTTTTTATTGAAAATACGGTATGTGAAATTTTCAATAAAAATAGGAAAAAATGTTACTCCTCTTGATTATTAAATTGCTGTATCTCACTACTTATAGACAGTAAAATTCCACTTGGTCAACCAACAATTAGTAAAGGATGAAAAGTTCCCCACTGATTGCAACTAAATCTTTATTTTATTCTAATTGAATTTTGAACAATTGAGCCACTTCCCTTCCGATACATTAGTTCATTTCCGCTTTTCAACATTACTAAAGTCTTATTTACAAACACTTTTCAGGATCGATTTCAATAAACTCCCATTTCCCTTTTGTATTCTTTTTATATTGTGCTGTCAAAATATCTGTATGATTTGTTAGCTGAAAAAAAACAAATCGATATTTATACCCATCAGTTCCAATGACATCAATTTGTTTCGTATAGCCTTCTTGCTTTGTTGGAAGCCTTTCTTTCACAAGTTTACACCAATTCCCGTATTCAGCGTCAACAACCGCTTCAGCATTGTGTTGCCAAAGATGATATGCTGCACATAAAAAGTCTTCACCATACAGTTCCATATTAGCGATTTTGTAAGAATTTTTTTCCTTTTCCATATAAATATAACCATAATAATAAGCAAAATATGTTACCCCTTTAGCTGAACCTTCAATTGTTTCAATTTCAATAAAATAACGTTTTGCATTCGGATAGTTTTTATCTTTATGTAAGCTTGCTAGTTTTATCAAATTAATATGTCCGATTCCTTTGAATGAACGAAAATATCTGTTATAAGAAATTTTTTCTTGATATGTATTAGTAAAAAAATTATAAGCGATTGGATACGGTATTTTTGACATTCCAACAGTTCCGCATCCTCCACTTTTATCTTTTGTAAGATTTTCAGCTTCTCGTAAAACACTGAAATAATTAATAATTGTATTTTCAGGCGAATTCATAAGCAACGGAGAAAGGACGATTTGATTGTATTTTTTGTTAAAGAAAGAATCAAAAAATTGATAGTGAAACCGATTATTAAGAACAGCAAAACATGATGGACGAAAGTATTTTTCGATATTTTCATCACTTTGCTCGTTTTCTTCTCTACATTTTTGCTTTTGAAGGATACCCCCCATAACAATTGCACATTTATTTAAGTTTTGGCTTTTTACAAATCGTCGAAAAAAAGGAAATTTATTACCCTTTATATTTAATAACTTCATAATCCCCCTCCATTCCAACCTTTTGTAGATTCTAAAAAATAATATATGATTTTACTATCCCATTAATAAATAAAAACCCAAAAAATCTCACATGCACGCCATAAATCCCTTTCATGCATGTAAACATATTTTTTTACAATACTATACATATAATTACTAATATAATAG
>NZ_CAKJTI010000032.1 GCF_917563915.1 Bacillus rhizoplanae
TCGGTAACGGCAGATAACTTGGTTTCTAAAGAGTATTTCGTCATAAAAAAACTGCACCTCCAATTGTTAGACTGTGTCTAACAATTGGGGTGCAATTCACGGCAGGTGCTTTATTTTTACGGAATGTACGGCTTCTCTTATCGTGGAATGATCTTTTCCAGTATTTCTTCAAGCGGCCGATGATGCTGCTCCAGCAGCTCGGCGAGGATTTCCTTTCCTTCGTCCGATGCTTCCAGCACCGCTCTGATCATTTGCGGATTGAACAGCTCACCAAGCGGAACAGACAATGTGTTTACTCCCCAATACATGCCGTAAAGCTGGAAGTTGCGATTCACCGTACCCTCTTTAAGCAGCATATCCATCACCTTCCGGCAAAAATCTACCCCTTCAAGCGGTTCTGACCCGGCTTCATATTCAACGCCCTCCCACTGTAAATCCGCCGCACAGTTCAGCCACCAGGCAGGCGTAATGGCTTCACGCTGCATTCGTTTAAGTACCCGCTTTTCAAACTGCGGCTTCGGATTGCTAAGCTGCTCCCGCAAAGAGGATTGCAGTATTTCCGCTTCGATTGCCGCAACCGTCATCCCTTGACCGAAAATCGGATCATAGATGCAGTAAGCATCACCAAGGACGAGCAGGCCAGCAGGCCAATGGTGAACCTGTTCATAATGGCGGCGGTATAATTCCGCTACACGAAAGCCCCGCGGGTTGCCAACAGGTTCCAAATCCTTGACGATTTCCGCGATCAGGGAAGACGGCAGCCCGGCCACCGTTTGTTCGAATGCCTCCGCATCTGTAGGAGGAAATTGTCCTCCGGGACGGTACAGCAGCAGTTCGGCGACTTGATTCTCAATGAAGGAGAAGACGCCTGTAAAGGTGTTGTTCTCCGGCTGGCCCATAATGTTGACGACATCCCAATCTTCGGCCAGATGTCGCATTGCAGGCGGCAATGTATAGCGGCGAGTGCTGTACCCGATGGCCGTCTTCATCAGATCGGGCTTCGGCACTTCGTACCCCAGGCTCTCCAGCCACTCTGGCAGCCGGGAGGATCGTCCGCTGGCATCGACGATCAGGTCGGCCATCCGGACACTTTCTTCTCCGGCAACTTTCCGCTCCCGAACCCGTACTCCGGTAATGGCTGAACAGTCTGGAGCTGCAATGAGTTCAAGTACGTCATGCCCTTGAAGAAACCTCACATTCGGACTCGCGCTCACGCGTTCGCGGATGACCCATTCAAGCACGGCGCGGCTGAATTTATAATCATTGCGCATATAAGGTCCGCTGACGATCCCATACGGATTCATAATATGCGCTGTCTTATTGAGCGAGGAAGGCGAGCCAAGCGCGGCCAATTCCTCTTCGTAGCCGGGAAACAGATTTTCCGTAATCATTTTGCCGCGATTTGTGAATCGATGCGGATGGAAACCGTGAGGTACGCCAGCCCGGTCAGCCGGATGTTCCGGATATTTATCTTTATCAATAACAAGCACTTCTCCATAAACATCCGCCAATACGCGAGCAGTCATCAAACCTGCCATACTGCCTCCGATAACGATTGCTTTTCCCATTCGAAGATTGTATTCCATAAGCTAACTCTCCTTTTTTATGATTGATTAAATCAGTCAACAAAAGAATAATATATTTACCATTATATGTCAACTCATAAAAGATATTGTTTTAAATCGAATAAACTGGGGTTTAAGGGGTAAAGGAAAAACCCTATATTAATACAGGGTTTTATCAAACTTTGTTTTAAATTATCAATCTTCTTTATAAATGATTGAACTTTTTTACAAATTATCAAACTTTATTTTAAAGCAACAAATACAGCGCAATGAGGAACAAACAAAAACCTGCAATTGTAAGAATTAAGACGGAAAAGAGGGCCAATTGGGGGTGCCGATAGATTCTGGTGCAGCGAAATAAATTGTGCTATGATGTGGATAAATATAGAATAAAGCCATCTAACGGAGGGATTCACTTGCCGCATATTGTATTTCGTGGAATTACTACTGAACAATTAAAGAGTATAAGTAAACCATTAGTAGAAGAGCTCGCAGAGATTTGCGAATGTGGTACGGATAATTTTACATTAGAACTACCAAATTCTACATTTGTATATAATGGAGAAGAAACAGAGGCTTTTCCTCTTATTGAGGTTAAATGGTTCGAACGTGGACAGGAAATTCGTGATCGATTTGCCGGGGCACTTACCACATATATAATGGATTTTGGTCTTCCTGAAGTAGAGGTTGTGTTTACGGTTTTCTCAGAATCAGCATATTATATTAACGGAAAGCATTGTGCAAATTGAAGTTAATTAGGTTCTGGTGTAAGTTTTAGCAAAATGTAAGGTTAATACCGAATTGTATATCTTTGTATACACTGAAAAAAGTGTTTGTGTTATGTGATTGTATGAAATTAGGGTACCATATAGATAGGAATACAAGTTTATATACATAGGAGGACATATATTATGATCGTTACAACAACTTCTGCTATTCAAGGAAAAGAAATTGAAGAGTATATTGATATCGTAAACGGAGAAGCAATTATGGGAGCTAATATTGTTCGTGATTTATTCGCTTCTGTTCGTGATGTTGTTGGTGGCCGTTCCGGTGCGTATGAAAGTAAGTTAAAAGAAGCACGTGATATTGCGATGGACGAAATGAAAAATCTTGCAAAGCAAAAAGGCGCAAATGCAATTGTTGGTATCGATGTTGATTATGAAGTAGTTCGTGAAGGTATGTTAATGGTAGCTGTGAGCGGAACAGCGGTTAGAGTTCGATAAGGGAAGCAGCTGTGCGTACCCTATGATAATATGTGAACCCTTTTTTCTATCAGGAGAAAGGGTTCTTTTTGTGTGAATGAAGATAGAATATTGATCCGTCAATTCCTGCTTGATGGACTGTAGGTTGTCTTTTTAATAAAATCGATTAGACTAGTAGAGAGGTGAAAACGAATGAAAGAGAAGGTTTCAAGTACGAAATGGTTCGGACTTGCTGTGCAGTCCTTATTGGTACTGGCAGATTATGACGGTATTTGTCCTAGTGCAATCATGGCTGAAAAGTTAGGAACAAAGCCACTCTTTTTGAGAAAAATCCTTACTCATTTAGTTAAGGCAGAACTGATTGTAGCGAAAGAAGGCCGAGATGGCGGTTATTATTTAGCTAGAGCAGCAAATGAAATTACATTAGTAGAGGTTTATGATGCGATAAGAGCTGATCCATATTCAAAAGGATTCCTTGATGTAGATGGTAAGGAGTGTTTTTCTCCTTCAACATGTTCAGCTTTATATGAACTAAGAGATGAAATGGAAAGATGGCTTGTAGAGGGGCTAGCAAAGAAAAAACTAGCTGACTTACTTCCTAAATAATGAAGAGTAACTAATAAAACGGGGCTGTAGTTTTCGTTTTATTTTTTTATTTAACTGTTCTTGACAAAGGAACAGTTAGAAGAATATACTGTTCTTAAAAATAGAACAGTTAAGGGAGAAAAACAATGTCAGGAAAAAAATCTGCAGCAGAAGAGTATTTGAATAAAATACATGAACTTAATATTCATACGGAAGGTCCGAAAGAAATTACCGACACAGATTTTTTTACAATTGCTAAGGAACGCCAGTCTGTACGTCATTACGATCCTCAATTTAAAATGGATGAAAAAGATATTCGTGAAATTTTAGAGCTAGCAACTTTAGCTCCGTCATCCTCAAACTTGCAGTCATGGAGATTTCTTGTTGTGCAAGACGAAGCGGCGAAGGAAGAATTATTACCGATCGCAAACAATCAACAGCAAATTGCAGATGCTTCCGTTGTAATTGCCGTTTTAGGAGATAAACAAGCATATAAAAATGCTGAGAAAATTTACGGAGAAGTAGTGAAAAAGGGAAGAATGACAGAAGAAACGAAAAACTTTTATGTAAATTCGATTATTGAAAACTATGGAAAGTTCTCTAACGAACAAGCTACTCGCGTGGCGATGATTGATGGTGGTTTAGTAGCGATGCAGCTTATGTTAGCTGCAAAAGCAAAAGGTTTTGATACTGTACCAATTGGCGGTTTCCATCCACAGAAGTTTGTAGAAGCTTTTCATGTTCCAGAAAACCTTGAACCTGTCATGTTAATTTGTGTAGGTAAAGCAGTTAAGGCTGGTTTTGAAAAAGTTCGTCTTCCGCTTGATGATGTGTTAACGTGGAATAAATTTTAATGGGAAGAAAAAAACGGGGCTGACCTGAAAATAGACTTCGGTCAGCCCTCTTTAGTGTGTTCAGTGTGTCTAATTTTGTCGAAGGGTCTTTATCCCGCATTAACGGGCAGTAAAGGATGGAGAAGAGCAGGGAAGAAAACTGCCCGTAAAAGCCCGATTGGTTCAACTAACCATCAGTGAGAAAAGCATCACTGATGGAAGTTTCACTTTATATTGTGTCGAATCGCCGATATATTTTAAAGAACGATCGATATATTATGAAAATCGCCGATATATTGCAAAGAACAGCCGATATATTAGAGGACAGATTTTTTACATTCTTGAATTTTGTGCAGCAATTGCTCGTATTCATTTTCCAGAAGAATAACATTATCATGACGCCCTGGCATCGAAATGCGCCCAATTACTTCTGTTAATTTTGTTTGCAGGCGCAGCAGTTCCTGCTCTGTTGGATTAATAGAAGCTTGTTCTGTCCGCTTTGTATACTGTTCATAATTCCCTTGAAAGAGCCGCGGTGCTTCTTCATCTAGGTGTAAAATGTGATCAGCAATTTTATGAACAAAGGTACGGTCGTGACTAATGAATAAAACAGTACCAGGATAATGTTGCAGCATTTGCTCTAGTTCTTCTTGAGTGGCAAGATCTAGATAGTTTGTCGGTTCATCAAGAAGGAGTATATTGTAGTCTCCTAAGAAGATTTTGGCCAGCGCTACTTTTACGCGTTCGCCGCCGCTTAATACGTTCACTTGTTTATGAACATCTTCTCTTCGAAAGAGAAGACGTGCAAGAATTGTTCGTACAAATGATTCGTCATAACGTGTTTCTTCCATAACGTTTTGTAAAATGGTTTTGTCATTTTGCAGAATTGCTAATGTTTGTTCAAAGTAACCAATTTTACAGCTTTTCGAAAGCTGAATTCCTCGTTCATTTGTTTGAATCATATGAAATAGTGTTGTCTTTCCGCTTCCATTTTTTCCAAGAATAGCAAGCTTTGCGCCCGGAGCCATACTTCCATTTATATTGTGAAAGAGGGTGCGGCTGCCGATTTTTTTTGTAACCTTATTAAATTGCACAATCGTTTTACTATGAATCGGTGCGTGGTACTGCGCATCAAACTTTGCCTGCACAATTTCCCTTGGCTTTTCTTTCTTTTCTAATTGCTCTAATCTTGTTTCTAATGCTTTTGCGGCTTTTTGGACATTCCCTTGACTGTAAGCTGCATCTGATTTGTATAGCTTAGATTCAGAGGAACTAAATCGTGTTGGGATTTTTGTCATACCGGCAGCCCGCTGTTGCCTACTGGTGATTGCTTTTTCTAATCGCTGTTTTTCTTTCGTATACTGCTCAAATTCTGATTGCTGGTGCTGCCTTTGCTGTTCTTTTTGCTCCCGATAGTTTGTGTAATTTCCTTTATATTCACGAACAGAGCCATCTTCAATTTCGATAATCTTTGTGCAAATGGCGTCTAACAAGGAACGGTCATGGGAAATTAAAAGGATTGCTCCTTTATAAGATTGTAATGCTTTCTCTAATTGTTCTGTGCCATACATATCGAGATGACTCGTTGGTTCATCAGCGAATAAGATAGATGCTTCTTGTTCAAGAGCATGAGCAATTTTTAAACGTCCGCGTTCACCGCCGCTCATATTTGTTGTGATATGAGAAATTCCCCATTGTCCTTTTGAAAGAGAAGAAGCTGTTTCTAATGTCTCTTCATGGAACTGCGGAATGATGGCGATAGAACCGTAGTGGTCGATTGTCCCGTAATCAGGTTCTATTTCTTTACTTAATATTTGTAATAGCGTTGATTTCCCTGCACCGTTTACACCGACGATTCCAATACGGTCATACGCATGAATATCAAGTGCTTGTAACGTAAATAAAGTACGGTCACCAAAGCTTTTTTCAATGTTTCGTGCTGTTAAAATGGTCATAAAAAACCCTCCCTAGTTTCACCAGAGAGGATATACGTCACCCATAGTATGTAAAAAGGTATGCACAAAAAAATTGTACACGTATTTTTTACATGTTCCTGTCAAAAGAAAGTTATCGACAAAAGGGCATACTAATCCTCTTCTAGTTTTCATCATTTCGTTTCACTATTTGTGATGGATGAATAAAAAAGAGAATTAGAACTTCATTGGCCGATGTACCTTCCTTTCATAAATTTACATTTATTGTATGCGTATGGAGGTGTATTTGTCAAACCATTCTGTTAATTATTTTTGTTTGAGAGTATGATTATATACTTTTACTTTTTCCATTGCTTCTTTATCATTCACGATTTCGCTTGGTGCGTTGGCAGCCCCAATAATATAACCTTCAAAAGAAGCTCCTACAAAGTCAAAAATATATTGAAACTGTGCAATAAGCGGGAGAGCCTTTAATTTTGGATTGTCGCCGCCGACAATGACAACATACATTTTCTTACCTTGCATACGTTCTTTAAAATGCAACGATGCATCCCGCAAGCTTTGCGACCAGCGATCCACAAAGTTTTTCATATATCCGCTCATACCATACCAATAAAGTGGTGTTGCAAACACAATTGTATCATGCTCAAGCATACGTTTCGTTATACCTTCGTAATCATCATGAATAGGTTGAAAGCCTTCTGCATCATGACGCTGATCTGTAATGGGTTGGATTGTATGGCTGCGTAAATATACTTCTTCAGCATGTACGCCTTCTAGCATCATATGCGTTAATTGTTCTGTATTCCCATTTGAACGTGAACTTCCATGTAAAACGAACATCATATATCAATTCCTTTCTTTCCTTTGTTTTAACAGTGTAACGTGTTTTTGTAAGTTTGTTTGGATATGAGAAAGCAACGAAATTTGCTTTGTGACTTCATCAAGCTTTTCTTCGTAAAGCGTGATGATGCTGCTGCATGGATTATCGTATAAGTGTGGTTCTATTTCTAAACAGCGCAGCATTCGGGCAGTTTCTTCTAGGTTTAAACCGAGCTGTAAATACATTTGAATGAGCTCTACTTTTTCAATCATGGTTTCATCAAAATCACGATAGCCATTTGCAAGCCGTTTTGAAATAAGTAAGCCTTTTTCTTCGTAATGCCGTAGTGACCGTTCACTTACGCCTGTACGTTTCGATAATTCTCCGATGCGCAAAACCATCACTCCTTCTTTCTTTATCCCGCATTAACGGGCAGTAAGCCCCCTACCTCAAGATTGAGAGAGGCGAAGAGGATAGGTGGGGGATAACTGCCCGTAAAAGCCCGATTGGTTCAACTAACCATTCGGAGGAAAAGAATCTCCGAATGGAAGTTTCACTTTATTCTAAACCTTCACATTAGTGTAAAGGTCAACTATGTTTGTCCGCAAAGTTTTGCACATGCTCTAAAAATACTTGAATCGCTTTGGAAGGAATGAAATATTTTCCTCGTACGATCGAGAAAGGGCGCATGAGCTTTTCGTTTGGGACAGGTATATGACATACTTCACCAGCTTGCAGTTCTTTACGTACCGTCCAATCTGATAAAATCGCAATTCCGAGCCCGGCAGCAACGGCTTCCTTTACACTTTGAATGCTGCTAAATGTGAAGTAACGCTTCATTTTTAAATGGTGGTCATGGATGAAGCGGTCGCTGTAAGCTCGCGTTCCTGAACCCGTTTCACGGAGCACCCATACTTGATCTTGCAGCATGTTTGTATGAATCGGACTTGTCACCGTAAGCGGATGATTTGGCGAAACGACAAGTTTCATTTCATCTTCCATAAATGGCTCTGTTTTTACATCCGTGTATACGACTTGCCCTTCTACTAAGGCAATATCAAGTTGATTCGAACGAACTCTTTGCAACACTTCTTCTGTGTTTGAGATAAAGGTATGAACTTCAACGAGTGGATGTTCTTTCGCATAGTTTGCTAATATTTTAGGAAGAAGATATTCTCCGATTGTAAAACTAGCGCCAATGCGCAGTGTACCCGTAACAATATTATGCAGCGCATGAATTTCTTGTTTTGCTTCTTCGTATAGAGTAAGCATTTGTTTTGCATGTATGTATAAAATGTTCCCAGCTTCTGTGACTTGCACATGTTTTGGTGAGCGCTGAATGAGCGTTGCACCAAATTCATTTTCTAAATTGCGAATGTGCATGCTTACCCCGGGCTGTGAAAGATTCAACATTTCAGCAGCTCTGGAAAAATGCTTTTGCTCTACGACTGTTACAAAGATTTTTAAAATGTCGGTATTTATTATAATCATTCCTTTCAGTGACTAAAGGAGTCGGCTCCGCTTTTCTCTTCATTTTATCATAAGTTTTCTTGATGATTGAGATAGCATATTAGTATTAAACTTATGATTAAAATACTCTTATAATGAAAGTAGAACGAACATGCATGTTATAAGATGATTATTGGAGTGGTATAAAATGGAACAAATGTTAACCTTACAAAAGGAGAAGCGTTTTGGATTTGCGCAAGGTATTGGGATTACGTTACTTATTGCTATTGTTGCAAAATATTTGGCGCAGCTTCCATTTTTAAGTATTATGGGCCAATTAGTGATTGCTATTCTAATTGGAATGGTATGGAGAGCGGCAATTGGTGTACCGAGTCAAGCAATTGCAGGAACGAATTTTGCGAGTAAAAAACTACTGCGTCTAGGGATTATATTACTCGGTATGCGGTTAAATTTAGTTGATATTGTGAAGGCGGGCCCGAAGGTATTGGTAATGGCGGCAATTGTCATTACGTTTACACTTATTGTTGTATATGCATTAACACGTGTTTGTAAAGTGGAGAAGAAGCTTGGCATGTTAACAGCATGCGGAACAGCGATTTGCGGAGCAGCAGCTGTTATTGCGATTGGACCGCAAGTAAAAGCAAAGGACGAAGAAGTAGCAGTTAGTGCAGCGATCGTTGCGATTTTAGGAACCATTTTCACATTAGCATATACACTACTGTATCCTGTACTTCATTTGTCTCCGTATGAATATGGTGTTTTTTCGGGTGCAACATTGCATGAAATTGCTCATGTAATTGCAGCAGCAGCACCTGGTGGAAGTGAGTCGGTTGATATTGCGGTAATTATGAAGTTAACGCGCGTTGCCTTTCTTGTACCTGTAGCAATTTTAATTGGCATATGGTTTCAGCGCGGAGAAGAAGCGGGGGAAAAGAAATCTTGGCGTGATGTTCCGATTCCGTGGTTTATTTTTGGCTTCTTAGCAGTTAGTGCGTTTCATTCATTAGGAATTGTACCTGAAAAAATTGCAAGCGATATTGTCGTTGTTTCTTACATGCTTATGGCTATGGCAATGGCTGGGCTTGGTTTAAATGTAGAATTTAAGACATTTCGTAAACTAGGAACAAAAGCATTTGTTGCAGGATTGATTGGATCGGTATTGCTTTCTGTTCTTGGGTATATACTTGTATATGTATTGCATTTTGCGTAGAAGACCGTGGATTATGATACGATTAAATGGAGTTTGGAATAGATAATAAAAACTGCTGAACGTTATGGTTCAGCAGTTTTTTTATGAATACATATTCTTAGAATATGTATCTAGCAATCGTTATGCTAATTATAAAGAAAAGTAATGAAATAAATAGGCTTGATAGGGCTTTTTTCCATCGCCATCAAGTTAAGAAATTCATTGTTCCCCAAAAGGAAAAAAATGAGCTGAATTCTTATAGATAACTGTGGAGGGATAAATTTTTTGTTTTGAAGGTACTTCAAAATATTAGCTTGATGGGCAGGGGGTATTTAATTACTTTACCTTGATGGAGATGTGTTTCCTACCCTAAAAAACACCTTTGTGCAGGAACAAGAAGTAAAATTCAACTTAATCATAAGAAATGTTGCGAATAAAGAAGGTGTTTTTATCCGTATATTTCATGCACTTATATGCGATTTTTTCATCAGAAACAAAATGCAATAACTAATAGAAGCTCTGTAATTTTCAAGATGAAACTACCAAAAATAAGTCCGCTTCCCTCACTCCTTTTGCCCAGATTCTTCTTCCTCAAATCGAACCAGCGCTGCTTTCGCACGGTCCCTGAGTGAGACTAAATCTTCTTCGACATTTAAGAGGTTTTTCTTTTTTTGTTCGATGAAGTTCAGCTGCTCTTCGATAGTATTTACTACTTTTCTTAACTTTTCTGTTTGTTCACTTGTGCCTTTTACTTGCCTGTAATCCGCTTTGCGAAGCTCTAACGTGTCGCTGAGCGCGATGAATTGCTGAAGCTCTTGAAGGGAAAAGCCCATTACTTCTTTGGCATTTGTGATTTTTTTCAGGAAGTCAATATGTTCCTGGGAATATAATCTTATGCCTCCTTCACTTCGCGGGGGAGCAGGCAACAGTCCGATTTGTTCGTAATATCTAATGGTTCGTTTCGTTAAACCGCTTTGTTTCGCTACGTCATCTATTTTTATTCCGTCCATCATTTCGCTCCTATATTTCTTTATTTTTACTATTACACTAACAGGATGGAGCTTTTTAGCTCAAGAATATTATACTACAACCAGAGCTTTTCAGAAAAAACAAGCGGTTTACGCTAACGATGAAGAGGGAGTTATTAATGAAATTATTATTTTGTCCATTTAAATTAACGTTGACGTTAAGGTTAAAAAGTTTTATACTAATATTTGTAACGAAATTGCAATCATAGCTTTTTTCAATGTAAAGGGGATGGATAAGGGATATCAATCAGGGAACTGTAATAGGTTGAACTCGCCCCAAAACCGTATATAAAGGAGTTTGTAATGGATGAATTTAAATCAATCATATTCACTTAGTGCCCAAAATCAATCGGCCAAACAGCCGCTTGTCGTTTGGGTTATCTTTTTTGCCTCAGTCATTTCTTTCATGGGCTTAGGACTTGTCGATCCTATTTTACCTGCGATTGCAGAACAACTTCATGCCACCCCAAGCCAGGTTTCCTTACTATTTTCAAGTTATAACTTGATTACTGGGATTGCGATGCTGATCACCGGCGTTGTCTCCAGCAGGATTGGCATTAAATGGACTTTATTGACTGGCGTTCTATTTATCATCGTCTTTTCGGCACTGGCGGGTTCTTCAAACGGAATATGGCAAATTGTCGCTTTCCGAGGCGGATGGGGACTTGGCAACTCATTATTTATTGCCACAGCGTTGTCTGCGATAGTAGGTTTATCTGTAGGCGGAACCACCAAAGCAATCATTTTGTATGAAGCAGCCATCGGGCTTGGTATTTCCGTAGGCCCGCTGCTTGGCGGAGAATTAGGCTCTATTTCTTGGCGCGGCCCGTTCTACGGGGTAAGCGTGCTAATGATCATCGCTTTTTTTGCTCTTTTATTAAAAATGCCTCAGGTTGCAAAGCCGAAAGTAAAAAGCTCTATCCTTGATCCGATCAAAGCATTGAAATTCCCTGGATTATTAAGACTTGGGATTACAGCATTCCTTTATAACATCGGATTTTTCACGTTAATGGCATACGCTCCATTCGTCATGGGTTTGGATGAGCATGGATTGGGATATGTGTTCCTTGGATGGGGAATTTGTCTCGCTATCACATCTGTCTTTGTTGCTCCGAAGCTTCAAGCCAGATTTGGAACGATTAAATCAATGTGCGCGATGTTAACCTTGTTTGCATTAACTCTTTTGGCAATGGGAATTTGGACAGAATCAAGAACAGTTATTATTGTTTCCGTTATCATCGCAGGCCTATTCTTGGGAACGAATAATACATTGATCACTACAGCGGTTATGCAGGTTGCGCCAGTAGAGCGCGCTACGGCCTCCGCAGCATACAGCTTCGTCCGTTTCATCGGCGGAGCGATCGGACCTTGGCTGGCAAATAAGCTTGCTGAAACGTATACTCCACATGTTCCTTTCGTAATTGGCGCTGTATTTGTATTCTTGGCCATGCTGGTCGTTGCTTTTGGACGGAAACACATTGCACATGTAGATCAAGTTAGCGGCCACTAAAAAAGCACGTACTCCCAAACCATGCAGCCGCGGTTCAGTGTACACAGGCAACTATATATGAGAGGACGATACGTATGTATAAAAAAATGTTAGTGGCGTTCGACGGCTCGGCACCTTCTGTCCGCGCCCTTCACCATGCAGCGGAGCTGGGGAAAACAATCGGATCTGAAAAGTTGACGATTCTGCATGTGAATAAAGACCTTCCGATGCAGGAGCCTATTCTGAACATCGATCTGGATCAACTATTAGACGAGGAGAATCAAGAGATATTAACCTCTGCAATCCAGTTTCTCTCAGAATCCAATGTGAATTATGAGGCCCGTACACTTGATGGTGACCCAGCCCACATCATTACTGTATATGCTTCAGAGCACGATTACGATATCATTATAATGGGAAACACAGGAAAGGGACTAATCAAGGAAGCGTTGTTAGGAAGTGTAAGCAATAAAGTGGCACAGTCCGCGCATTGTCCAATACTTATTGTAAAATAAACATAAAACACTTTTGGTAAATAATTAATAATTTACCAAAAGTGTTTTTTATTTTTCTTCGAAAAAATCCCTTCTATATAATTGTGGTATTTTTCGTTAAATGGATCAGGGTCTAACATGGAAAATATGATAGCGAATAAACAAGAGGAAGTGGAGGCGCTTGAAAATATAGCTAGTTTTGATGCAGATGTATTTTTAAGCGAAACCGCGAATCGTGTGAGTAAAGTGTGGAGAATTGTTTTTTGTGTAGATACGCTTATTACTCTCTCTTATGTTATTTTCCCAAAAAAGAAAAAGAAAGAGAAAGAGACGTTGCCGCGCTAGGGTAACATCTCTGTTTTCTTTTCTTCATTTCTCACAGCAGATACAGATCAATTTTTTTGATGAATACATGCAATCCACCTTGAGCAGAGTCAAGATTTGAGACACTCAAGCTCTCAAAGTTTTCTACTTGAAATATTCTTGCACTTTCTGTAATTATAGCAGTAATAGGGTTACGGGGGCTTTTTGTTATAATGGTTATCGCCAAAGGTAAAGGCTTTCCACACTTTAATGAGGCAGAAGTCAGCTGAAGTAATGTTTTATTCTGATTACCAGTAAAATCTTGAAAAACAGGTTGATGGCTAGTGCCTCCTGGTACGAGAACTAGTACTGGGGAATTTGTTGATCCAATTGTATGATTTTCAAAAAAACAGTTATGAGTATTTGATTTATCTTTAAGGCATTCCTCATCAGATTTGTTATGATGATCAGGCATATTGGTGCTAAACCTCTTTTCTTTATTTTTGATACATTGTATTCCAAAAGTAGAAAACACGTGTGGACAATGCGTGACGAGCTAGCTGTTCATTCAAGTTGAAAACATCTTGTTTGAGCTACGTGAATTTGATGTATGTCAATATATAAAAAAGCTGCTGCCCTTAATGGACAACAGCTTTTTTGTTACCTCGTATTATCGGATAGTAAAACCCTCACTGATGTAAGTTTCACTTTATCCCGCTATTTGCGGGCAGTAAGATCTCCACCTCAAGATTGTGAGGAATCCGAAGAAAAAAGGTGGGAGATAACTGCCTGTAAAAGCCCGATTGGTTCAACTAACCTTCTGGGAAAAAACGCTCTCAGAAGGAAGTTTCACTTTATCCCGCCCAAACAGCCGGTAAGAAGTAAGGCAAGGAAGAGAGACAAACCGTCTGTAAGGTCCCGATTGGTTCAACTAACCATTCGGAGAAAGAACATCTCCGAATGGAAGTTTCACTTTATGCGGCGTCGTCTTTTTGTTCGTTTCTCAAAGTACTATTTTTATATCCGTAGCTGAAATATACAATTAAACCGATAACTAACCAAACACCAAAGCCAATCCATGTTGTTACTGGAAGCTGTAATGTTAGGTATCCGCAGAATAGAATTGCTAATATTGGAACCCATGGTACGAAAGGTACTTTAAAGGCACGCGGCAAGTCTGGCTGTTTTTTGCGTAAGATGATAACACCAATTGATACAACGATGAATGCAAATAATGTACCAATGTTTGTTAGTTCTGCTAGCTTGCTTAATGGAACAAAGCCAGCAAAGAAAGCAACCATAGCTGCTGTAATCCAGCTATTCATAACAGGTGTTTGCGTTTTTGGGCTTACACGAGAAAGTGCTTTTGGCAGTAAGCCATCGCGGCTCATTGCATAAAATAAACGTGTTTGTCCATATAACATAACGAGTAACACGGTTGTAATCCCAGCAATTGCTCCTAAAGAGACAAGGCCGGCAACCCAATCTTGATGAATATATTGCAGTGCAAATGCTACAGGGTTTTTTACATCTAACTGACTGTAGGGAACGATTCCTGTTAATATTAATGAAACAACGATATATAAGATTGTACAGATTGCTAAGGAAGCGATAATACCAATTGGCATGTTACGCTGTGGATTTTTTACTTCTTCAGCAGCTGTTGATACAGCATCAAATCCAATATAAGCAAAGAATACAGTTGCAGCTCCAGTTGTTACGCCAGAGAAGCCAAATGGCATAAATGGTGTCCAGTTTTCAGGTTTTACATAGAAAGCACCAACACCGATGAATAGAAGAACAACAAATAATTTGATAGCTACCATAATAGCGTTAAAACGAGCTGATTTTTTTGCACCTCTTGTTAATAACAATGTCATGATGAAAATAATGCAAATTGCCGGCACGTCTACATATGTTCCAGCCGCAGGGTTGTAAGCGCTTGTTAAAGCATGCGGCAGTTTAATACCAAAGCCAGCTAATAATCCTTGGAAATATCCAGACCAACCAGATGCAACGGCTGAAGATGCCAAACCGTATTCTAGAATTAAATCCCATCCTAAAATCCAAGCGATTATTTCTCCAAATGTTGCGTAACTGTAAGTGTATGCACTACCTGATACCGGTACAGTTGAAGCAAATTCGGAATAACATAATGCTGCGAATACACAGGCTAAACCGGATAAAATAAACGATAAAATAAGTGCTGGTCCTGCATGTTCTGCTGCAGCAACGCCAGTAAGAACGAAAATGCCCGTTCCGATAATAGCGCCGACTCCTAACATTGTTAAATCAAATGCCCCTAAATCCTTTTTTAAAGAAGCTCCTTTCTGCTGTGATTGTGCTAACATTGCGGAAATCGATTTTTTTCGAAATAGATCCATATAGATCCCTCACCCTCATTGTTGTTATAATATTCTGAACATTAAGATCGCGTTGTCGTAAAATGTCGAATCTTTAAACGTATTGTAATATGAAAAATGGGCATTGTAAATACTAATTTTTTAGAAAATTCTACCTATACAAAAAACGATAGATTTCTTGTCGATATTTGTATAGGTATTTTTATTGCTACGACAAGTTATTTCATTTTGAATGATAGTATCAAGTCAAAATGGGTTGGAGAGGATTAAGATGAGAAAAGGAATTGTCTCATTGTGCTTTCTATTCTACATAGGCGGTTTGGCGGGTTGTTTATCTACTGTAAAAACAGTAGAAGATAATCAGAAACATGGTGAAGCGAAAGTTGATGAAAAGAATGATATCGTCGCAAAAATAGGTGAGGGATCTAATTTAGATCGGTTTCAGCAGTTTCTGACTCATGTGAAAAGCGGCAAAGCTGATAGAGTGCGTATTGTGAATTATACAGATGAAGGAGATCCGATTTTTCAAACATTAGATTATGATGGAATCAATATAAACTATCTTTTTGATGATTCTAACGACAAATTTGGAGGAAGTCATAAAGGGAAAAAAAGCAATGTGTGTAAAGGGATTATGAAAGAAAAAAGCGGTGAAGACGTAAGCTGTAAATTAAGTGAATGTAAAGAAAATCATGAGTATATCAGTTATTTTTTGTTGAAGATACCTCATGGATAAAGTGAAACTTCCATCAGTGGGGGTTTTCTTCAGCCCTCACTGCCCGTTAATGCGGGATAAACAAAAAAGATGCTTAGTAAATAGGCTTCTTTTTTTGTTGTTATATATTGAATTTGTAGAAAGGGTGTCGAATTGTTTATCGAATATTTGTTCGTTTTTTTGGTTTTTTTATGAGCATTCGTGGTAAAATGGGAATACAGATTTTTTACGAGGAGGGCGGATTTATTTGGAACATCAATTTGAAATTGTCTCAGAATATTCCCCGCAAGGTGACCAGCCAAGAGCGATAGAGCAGCTGGTAGCTGGGATTAAAAATGGTAAGAAACATCAAGTGTTGCTTGGAGCGACAGGAACGGGTAAGACATTTACGATTTCAAATGTCATTAAAGAAGTCAAGAAGCCAACACTTGTAATGGCTCATAATAAAACGTTAGCAGGACAGCTATACAGTGAGTTGAAAGATTTCTTTCCGAACAATGCGGTTGAATATTTTGTTAGTTACTACGACTATTATCAACCGGAAGCGTATGTACCGCAAACCGATACATTTATTGAAAAAGACGCACAAATTAATGATGAGATTGATAAATTGCGTCACTCAGCGACATCGGCTTTATTTGAACGAGATGATGTTATTATTGTAGCGAGTGTGTCTTGTATTTACGGTTTAGGTTCTCCAGAAGAATATAGTGAGCTTGTTGTCTCTTTACGCGTTGGTATGGAGAAGGAACGCAATCAACTGCTTCGTGAACTTGTTGATGTGCAGTACGGCCGTAATGATATTGACTTCCAGCGTGGAACGTTTCGCGTGCGCGGGGATGTAGTTGAGATTTTTCCAGCATCCCTTGATGAACATTGTATTCGGATTGAGTTTTTTGGCGATGAGATTGATCGTATTCGAGAAGTGAATGCATTAACAGGTGAAGTATTAGCAGAACGTGAGCATGTGGCAATCTTCCCGGCATCTCACTTCGTTACACGCGAAGAAAAAATGAAAGTTGCCATTGAAAATATTGAAAAAGAATTAGAAGAACGTTTAAAAGAATTAAATGATAACGGTAAATTGTTAGAAGCGCAGCGGATAGAGCAGCGAACACGTTACGATTTAGAAATGATGCGTGAGATGGGTTTTTGTTCAGGGATTGAGAACTACTCCCGTCATTTGACGCTCCGTCCAGCTGGTTCAACACCATATACATTATTAGATTATTTTCCTAAAGATTTTCTTATCGTGATGGATGAGTCGCATGTATCAGTGCCGCAAGTAAGAGCGATGTATAACGGAGATAAAGCGCGTAAGCAAGTGCTTGTTGATCATGGATTCCGTCTGCCATCAGCGCTAGATAACAGACCGCTTATGTTTGAAGAGTTTGAAGAGAAAACGAATCAAGTTGTGTACGTATCAGCAACGCCGGGACCGTATGAATTAGAACATACACCGGAAGTTGTGGAGCAAATTATTCGTCCAACTGGGCTTTTAGATCCGCAAATTGATGTACGTCCAATCGAAGGACAAATTGATGATTTATTAGGAGAAATTCACGACCGAATTGCAAAAAATGAGCGCGTTTTAATTACAACATTAACAAAGAAAATGTCAGAGGATTTAACTGATTACTTGAAGGATGTTGGGATTAAAGTAAATTATTTGCATTCTGAAATTAAAACATTAGAACGGATTGAGATTATTCGCGATCTTCGTCTAGGGAAGTTTGATGTGCTTATTGGTATTAACTTACTTCGTGAAGGACTCGATATTCCAGAAGTGTCGCTTGTAGCAATATTAGATGCAGATAAAGAAGGATTCCTTCGTTCAGAGCGCTCGCTTATTCAAACGATTGGCCGGGCAGCACGTAATGCAAATGGTCATGTTGTGATGTATGCGGACCGAATTACAAAATCGATGGAAATCGCAATCAATGAAACGAAGCGTCGTCGTCAAATTCAAGAAGCATACAATGAAAAGCATGGGATTACACCAAAAACAATTCAAAAAGAGGTGCGCGATGTCATTCGTGCAACGATGGCTGCGGAAGATACAGAAACGTATGAGACAGCACCACTAACTTCTAAGAAAATGACGAAAAAAGAACGAGAAAATGTCATTGCAAAAATGGAAGCGGAAATGAAAGAAGCTGCAAAAGCGCTTGATTTTGAACGGGCAGCTGAGCTTCGTGATTTATTACTAGAGCTAAAAGCAGAAGGGTGAAGGCGATGAGTAAAGATTTTATCGTTGTAAAAGGTGCGAGAGCCCACAATTTAAAAAATATTGATGTCACCATTCCGAGAAATCAACTTGTTGTTGTAACAGGGTTATCTGGTTCAGGAAAATCGTCGTTAGCATTTGATACGATTTATGCGGAAGGACAGCGCCGTTATGTAGAATCACTATCGGCGTATGCACGTCAATTTTTAGGACAAATGGATAAACCGGATGTGGATGCAATTGAAGGATTGTCTCCGGCTATTTCAATTGATCAAAAAACGACGAGTCGCAATCCGCGTTCAACAGTCGGAACGGTGACAGAGATTTACGATTATTTACGTTTATTATTTGCGCGTATCGGAACACCAATTTGTCCAAATCACGGCATTGAAATTACATCGCAAACAGTTGAGCAAATGGTAGATCGTATTTTAGAATATCCAGAGCGTACGAAACTCCAAGTGCTCGCGCCGATTGTATCAGGCCGTAAAGGTGCGCATGTAAAGTTGTTAGAAGATATTAAAAAGCAAGGGTATGTTCGCGTTCGTGTTGACGGGGAAATGCTTGATGTATCGGAAGAAATTACGTTAGATAAAAATAAAAAGCATTCGATTGAGGTTGTAATTGATCGCATTGTTGTGAAAGAAGGAATTGCAGGCCGTCTTGCTGATTCGTTAGAAACAGCTTTGAAGCTTGGTGAGGGCCGCGTTTTAATTGACGTAATCGGAGAAGAAGAGTTGCTGTTTAGCGAGCATCATGCTTGTCCGCATTGCGGATTTTCTATTGGTGAACTTGAGCCGCGCATGTTTTCTTTTAACAGTCCTTTCGGTGCGTGTCCGTCTTGTGATGGTCTTGGTGCAAAGCTAGAAGTAGATCTTGATTTAGTGATTCCAAACTGGGATTTATCATTAAATAATCATGCAATTGCGCCTTGGGAACCAACAAGTTCGCAATATTATCCGCAATTGTTGCAGTCTGTTTGTAACCATTATGGTATTGACATGGATGTGCCGGTAAAAGATATTCCGAAGCATTTGTTTGAGAAGGTGTTATACGGAAGCGGAGATGAAAAAGTATATTTCCGCTATGTGAACGACTTTGGTCAAGTGAAGGAAAGCGATATTATTTTTGAAGGCGTGATTCCAAACATTGAGCGCCGTTACCGGGAAACGAGCTCTGATTATATTCGTGAGCAAATGGAAAAATATATGGCGGAGCAAGCTTGTCCAAAATGTAAAGGCGGCCGTTTGAAACCAGAAAGCTTAGCTGTTTTTGTAGGTGAGAAAACGATTGCGGAAGTAACGCAGTTTTCCGTTCAGGAAGCGCACGATTTCTTTACAAATATTGAATTAACAGAAAAGCAACAAAGTATTGCTAATCTTATTTTGCGTGAAATTAAAGAGCGTCTTAGTTTCTTAATTAACGTAGGACTCGATTATTTAACGCTTAGCCGTGCAGCCGGAACATTATCAGGCGGAGAAGCACAGCGTATTCGCTTAGCGACGCAAATTGGATCGCGGTTAACGGGTGTATTGTATATCCTTGATGAACCTTCTATCGGTTTGCACCAACGTGACAATGATCGCTTAATCCATACGCTGCAAGAAATGCGTGATTTAGGAAATACGCTTATTGTTGTTGAACACGATGAAGATACGATGATGGCCGCAGACTATTTATTAGATATTGGTCCTGGTGCAGGTATTCACGGCGGGCAAGTCGTTTCAGCAGGTACGCCGCAAGAAGTGATGCATGATGACAATTCCTTAACAGGACAATATTTATCAGGCAAAAAGTTTATTCCAGTTCCGCTGGAGCGCCGCAAAGGTGATGGGCGTAAAATAGAGATTATTGGAGCGAAGGAAAATAACTTAAAAAATGCGAAGATGTCATTCCCGCTTGGCACATTTGTTGCTGTAACGGGTGTATCAGGTTCAGGGAAAAGTACACTAATTAATGAAGTGCTATATAAAGCGGTTGCTCAAAAATTATATAAATCGAAAAGTAAGCCTGGTATGCATAAAGAAATTAAGGGTCTTGAGTATTTAGATAAAGTGATCGATGTTGATCAATCACCAATTGGGCGTACACCGCGTTCAAACCCAGCAACATATACAGGTGTGTTTGATGATATTCGTGATGTGTTTGCACAAACGAATGAAGCGAAAGTGCGCGGTTATCAAAAAGGGCGCTTCAGCTTTAATGTGAAAGGTGGCCGCTGTGAAGCGTGCCGCGGCGATGGAATTATTAAAATTGAAATGCATTTCTTGCCAGATGTATATGTTCCGTGTGAAGTTTGTCACGGAAAACGTTATAATCGTGAAACATTAGAAGTAAAATATAAGGATAAAAACATTTCTGAAGTATTAGAGATGACAATTGAAGATGGAGTAGAGTTCTTTGCGAATATCCCGAAAATTAAACGTAAGCTCCAAACGCTTGTGGATGTAGGGCTCGATTACATGAAACTCGGTCAACCAGCAACGACGTTATCGGGCGGAGAAGCGCAGCGCGTGAAGCTAGCATCTGAGCTGCATCGTCGTTCAACAGGACGAACGTTATACATTTTAGATGAACCGACAACTGGCCTTCATGCACATGACATTGCTCGTCTATTAAAGGTGCTTCAGCGTCTTGTTGATAATGGTGAAACAGTGCTTGTGATTGAACATAATTTAGATGTTATTAAAACGGCAGACTACCTTATTGATCTTGGGCCTGAAGGCGGCGATAAAGGCGGACAAATCGTTGCAACAGGTACGCCGGAGCAGGTTGTGAAAGAAGTGCGTTCTTACACAGGCAAGTATTTAAAAGATGTTTTAGATCGTGATAAAGCACGCATGAAAGAAAAAGTGGAAGAAGTAGAATTAACACAGTAAAACAAACATCTAATAAAGAAGTATTACTTCTTTATTAGATGTTTTCTGCTATATCCATGAAAAAGGGAGTGGATTTTGTGGATTCTACGCAAAAGATTTTAGCTTCATGCTGCTACTTCAGTATTTTTGTGGCTCCGTTATTGTTTCCTATTATCGTGTATTTTGTTGTTCCCCATGAAGAAGTGAAATCTCATGCAAAGAAAGCTTTCATTTCACATTTACTACCATTCTTTTGTTTATTTCTCGTGTTTCTACTTGTATTTGTTATGAACACACCAGAACAAATTGGTGCACTCGTGCTTGTAGCTATGTTGTTATTTGGTCTTGTGAATCTTGTTATTTTTATATGGAATATTGTGAAAGGTGTACAGGTGCTTGCGAATGAGTAAATGATCCCGCTACTTTTGGACAACTCAAGATTCGGAGAAAAAGCATTACCGAAAGGAAGTTTCACTGTACCCCGCTCAAACAAGCAGTAAGCAAAGATGAAAATTCGAGAAGGGGGAACTGCTTGTAAGAGCCCGATTGGTTCAACTAACCCTTCGGAGAAAAAAGCATCTCCGAAGAGAAGTTTCACTTTATCTGTACTTGGTGTTTTTTTCTGATTGGAGTATTATTGTTGATATATGTAGTTTGGGTTGTAATTGTCCCTAATGAAAAGGAAGTGTAAGGAATATGAGATGGATTCTATCACTTATTGTGAATAGTATTGTGCTAATTGCTGTATCGGGTCTTCTTAAAATTTTTGCACCAGGTGCGTTTGAAATAGCAAATATACAAACAGCAATTATTGCAAGCTTAATTTTAGCAGTTTTAAATGTAGTTGTGAAACCGTTCTTAATTTTAATTACGCTGCCAATTACGATATTAACATTTGGTTTCTTCTTAATTGTTATTAATGCGATTACGTTGGAAATTACAGATTCGTTACTTGGCGATGCGTTTAATTTATCTGGATTTGGCGTAGCGATTGTTGCAGCAATCTTTATTTCGATTTTAAACATGTTAATTGATAAAGTGATTATTGAACCATTGTCTGAGAAAAAATAAGTGGAGAGTATAAGTATCCGACAAAACGTAAAACATTTTGCGCAAAGCGTGGAATGTTTTTTTCTTTTTCAAAAGAAACCGTGTTTCGTGTTTTAAGAAAAAAATGGTACAATAGCGGGGAGAGTGGTAGTACGCTGCTTAGATACATTCCGCAACGTGGAGGTTTACATATGCCAAAAGTTCGAACGAAAGATTTAATTGAACATTTTCATTTAGAACTAGTAAGCGGTGAAGAAGGAATTCATCGTCCGATTGATACAAGTGATTTATCACGACCAGGAATTGAAATGGCGGGATTTTTCACATATTATCCAGCGGATCGTGTTCAGCTTCTTGGGAAAACAGAGCTTACTTTTTTTGATACGTTAACAGAAGGACAAAAGCAAGCGCGTATGCAAGCACTTTGTACAGAAGAAACACCGTGTATTATCGTAACGCGTGGTCAAGATGTACCTGAGGAATTAATGCAAGCATCTCGCCAGGCAGATGTGCCCCTGCTGCGTTCACCGTTAAAAACAACACGCTTATCAAGCCGCTTGACGAATTACTTAGAAAGTAAATTAGCACCAACAACAGCAATTCACGGTGTATTAGTTGATATTTACGGTGTTGGTGTAATGATTACAGGACAAAGTGGTGTCGGGAAAAGTGAAACAGCACTTGAGCTTGTGAAACGCGGACATCGACTTGTGGCTGATGATAGTGTAGAAATTCGTCAAGAAGATGACGATACACTAGTCGGAAGTTCACCGGAGTTAATTGAACATTTACTTGAAATTCGTGGACTTGGCATCATTAACGTTATGACGTTATTTGGTGCAGGTGCAGTGCGTAATCATAAACGTATTTCACTTGTAATTAATCTTGAGATTTGGGATCAAAAGAAAAACTACGATCGCCTTGGTTTAGATGAAGAAAAAATGAAGATCATTGATACAGAGATTACAAAGATTACACTTCCAGTACGACCTGGTCGAAACTTGGCTGTTATTATTGAGGTGGCAGCGATGAATTTCCGTTTAAAGCGTATGGGTGTCAATGCAGCGCAGCAATTTTCAGAGCGTCTTATGAGTGCGATTGAACTAGGAGATCAAAATTAATAAAAGTGAAGATTTCGTCAGTGGAGGGGTTCTTTCTCCTCTACTGATAGAAAGAGAAAGGAAGTGAAGAATATGCTGTTAGGGTCTGTACCACAGCTTGATCGTGTGGCGATTCAGCTCGGACCGTTTCCGATTTATTGGTATGGTGTAATTATTGGCACTGGTGTCTTACTTGGATTATGGCTTGCAACTCGAGAAAGTGAACGGCTTGGTCTGCCGAAAGATACAATTATTGATTTAGTATTGATTGCGGTGCCGATTGCAATCCTTTGTGCACGTGCATACTATGTTATTTTCGAATGGGGCTATTATTCGCAAAATCCAAGCGAAATTCTTAGAATTCGTCACGGCGGCTTAGCCATTCATGGCGGATTAATCGGAGCGGTTCTTACAGGCTGGGTATTTGCGAAAAAACGCGGTCTTTCTTTTTGGAAGCTAGCAGATATTGTTGCACCAAGTATTTTACTTGGGCAAGCGATTGGACGCTGGGGAAACTTTATGAACCAAGAAGCACATGGCGGTGAAGTGACGCGTCAATTTCTCGAAAGTTTACATTTGCCACAGTTTATTATAAATCAAATGTATATTGATGGTGTATATTACCAGCCGACATTCTTATATGAATCATTATGGGACTTTGCTGGGGTTATTTTGCTTTTACTTCTTCGTAAAGCAAATTTACGCCGCGGTGAACTATTCTTTACATATTTAATTTGGTATTCTACCGGGCGCTTCTTTATAGAAGGATTACGTACAGATAGCTTAATGCTCGGCCCGCTTCGTGTTGCACAAGTTATATCAATTGCCATAATTATCGTCTCCATTATTTTCATTGTTGTGAGACGCAAAATGGGGTATGCAGATAAACGATATTTAGAACAATAATGATATAACTTTGTAATTCAGTGAATGAGTCGGGGTTGAATGAAAAAAGTAGCGTCACATATGCGGCGCTGCTTCTTTTCTTATCCCGCTATTCGCGGGCAGTTATCCCCCATCTCAAGAGTGTTGGGGGATAACTGCCCGTAAAAGCCCGATTGGTTCAACTAACCATCAGCGGGAAGAAATCGCTGATGGAAGTCTCACTTTATCATACAACAACTAGGGGTGGCGAAAAGATGAAAATTAATACAGTGTTATTTGATTTGGATGGAACGTTGATTAATACAAACGAACTTATTATCTCTTCATTTTTACATACATTAGAAAAGCACTACCCAAATCAATATAAACGTGAAGATGTACTGCCATTTATTGGTCCGTCATTACATGATACATTTAGTAAAATCGACGAGAACCGAGTGGAAGAGCTTATTCAATGTTATCGTGATTTTAACCATGAATATCATGATGAATTAGTAGAAGAGTATGAAACAGTGTATGAAACTGTACAGGTGCTTCGAGAAAAAGGTTATAAAATCGGGATTGTAACAACAAAGGCGCGCAAAACTGTTGAAATGGGATTACAGTTAACGAAATTAAAGCAGTTTTTTGATGTTGTGGTAACAATTGATGATGTAGAACATGTGAAACCACATCCAGAGCCAATTCAAAGAGCGCTTCAGTTATTAGAGGCAAAGCCGGAAGAATCTTTGATGGTAGGCGATAACCATCATGATATTGTTGGTGGACAAAATGCTGGTGTGAAGACAGCTGCTGTTGCATGGACAATTAAAGGACGCGAATATTTAGAGTCTTACAAACCTGATTATGTGTTAGAAAAAATGAGTGACTTATTAACAATCTTACCTCACTAATCGTTTTTCTTACGAGCGGCTGGGCTCAGCAGTTAAGCGAGAGTACAAAAAGGGAGAGAGCAAGGTGCGACGGACAACGCGCTATCCAGTATCAGGAGCAAATTCATTATGGAATGTATATAAAACGGTTTCATTTTGGAAAGTGATGAAAAATTTCATTGTGATCCAAATCGCGCGATATACCCCTTTTTTACGAATGAAAAATTGGTTATATCGCACATTTTTGCGCATGCAAATCGGAGAGAAAACTTCTTTTGCACTTATGGTTATGCCAGATACTATGTTCCCAGAGAAAATTACAGTTGGACGTAATTCAGTGATTGGCTATAATACAACGTTGTTAGCTCATGAATACTTAATTACAGAATATCGCCTTGGTGAAATTATTATTGGAGACGAAGTAATGATTGGTGCAAATTCGACTGTTTTACCTGGTGTTGTCATTGGAGACGGGGCAATTGTTTCAGCAGGGACACTTGTTCATCGTGATGTACCGAGCGGCGCTTTCGTCGGTGGGAATCCTATGCGAATTATTTATACGAAAGAGGAAATGGCAGCGAGAGAAGGGAAATGTTAGAAATGTAACATTTCCCTTCTCTTTTCGGGAATGAAAAGGAAATATTTGTGTATAATATATGGTTTTGTTTTTAGCGGAATCGTTTATACTTAGAGATAGAAGAATGAAATAATGGAGGAGTTATGGGGAAAAATCAAGAAATTCATAAAGAGAACGGACAAGTTATTTCTTTTAATCAATTAGCTGACTTCTTTTATAATAAAGGTATGAAGGCTTATCGCAATCATCATTTAGAAGATGCAATTAAATATTTTAAGAGAGCGGCACAAAATCAGAAAGAGCCGTTTATTTTATGTCAATTAGCAACGGCATTATCGGAAGCGGGAGAGTATCACGAATCGAATCAAATCTTATTACAAATTGTTCGTACGGGTGAACAAATAGAAGAATGCTATTATTTTATGGCAAATAATTATGCGTATCTTGGGTTATTCCAACAAGCAAAAAAATATGCAGAGCGGTATTTAGAGATTGCGACGGATAAAGAATTTATTGCTGAAACGATAGAACTTCTAGAGATCATTGAAGAAGAAGAAATGGATACGCCGGAATTCGAAGATGAAGATGGATTAATTGTGATGCAAGAGCAAGCAAATCATTATATTCGTAACGGTCAATTAGAAGAGGCGATTGCGACGCTTGAAGGAGTCATAACGGAATATCCGGAATTTTGGTCAGCGCATAATAATTTAGCAATTGCTCATTTTCAGCTTGGGAATGTTGATCAAGCGTTGAAAATGACAGAGCTGATTTTAGAGAAGAATCCAGGGAATATTCATGCGTTATGTAATACGCTTATTTTTCTATATTCCATTGGGGAATATAAGCAAGTAGAAAAGTTAGCAGAGCAATTGGAAACAGTGTATCCGATGTCGTTTGAACATCGTGTGAAACTAGGGACAACATTTGCGACAATTGGTCGTTTTGAAAGTGCATATAAATGGTTAAAAGTGTTAAAACGTCAAGGTTACGAAGGTGATGTTAGCTTTTATTATTGGTTTGCATATTCTGCCTATATGGTAAAGGATGAGCAAACAGCCGAGAAAATGTGGGCGCATGTAGTGGAATTACATCCTGATAAAAAGGGAAAAGAACCTTGGAATGCTATTAATTTAGTAGATGAAGGCCAAAATATTTTATTCCGAGAGCTTCAGCAATCGTTTCAAAAAAGTGAAACATTGGAAGAACAAATGCTCGCTTTATATTTAATGAATGAACTGACAACACCAGAGAAGCTTGGCTTTTTCTTTGATGTTATGCAATCTCCTAAGCGTGTTCCGATTGTATCGCAACTAGCGAACTATTTCTTCTTAATTAACAGTCATAAAAGTATTCCAAGAGAACTGCAGCAGTTTGAACAATGTATTCGTATTGCAGATGCTTTATACAATTATACGAAAAAAGATGATGAGCTTATTGAAGAATGTTTACATCTTTGGTTTTGTACATTTATACGTTTATACACGAGCGGAACGTCCTTTACAAATGTATATGGCTGGTCAGCAGCAGTTGAATATATTGTACGCGGCGAGTGCCGAGATAAGTTAACGCAGGCAGAGCTTGGTAATATATATAATGTATCGGTAGCAACTGTAGGAAAATATGTGCAAGCAGTGAGACGTTTGCATGCATAAAGTGAAACTTCCATTGGAAGGTGCTTTTCCTTCGAATGGTTAGTTGAACTAATCGGGCTTTTACGGACAGTTATCCCCCACCTATCTTCTTCGCTTCTCTCTGAATCTTGAGGTGGGGATCCTACTGTCCGTTAATGCGGGATAAGGCGAAACTTTCATCAGTGGAGGTCTTACTGCCCGTGAATAGCGGGATAAATGCAAGCAAATCACTGGGAAAAACCGGTTGCCAGCAGTATAATGAGGGTATCAAAAGAGCGATAAGAACAGGAGATGAACAATATGGCAGAAGAAAAAATTTATGATGTAATTATTATCGGAGCTGGTCCAGCGGGGATGACAGCAGCTGTGTATACATCTCGTGCGAATTTAAGCACACTGATGCTTGAACGCGGTATCCCGGGCGGACAAATGGCAAATACAGAAGAAGTCGAAAACTACCCAGGATATGACCACATTTTAGGGCCAGACTTATCAAACAAAATGTTTGAACATGCGAAGAAATTCGGTGCAGAATACGCATATGGTGATGTGAAACAAGTTATTGATGGGAAAGAATATAAAACAGTTGTAGCTGGAAAGAAAGAATATAAAGCACGTGCAATTATTGTAGCAAGCGGTGCGGAATATAAGAAAATTGGCGTGCCGGGAGAGAAAGAACTTGGCGGCCGCGGTGTATCATACTGTGCGGTATGTGACGGTGCATTCTTTAAAGGTAAAGAGCTTGTTGTTATTGGCGGCGGCGACTCAGCTGTTGAAGAAGGTGTGTATTTAACACGCTTTGCAACGAAGGTAACGATTGTTCACCGTCGTGACCAATTACGTGCACAAAAGATTTTACAGGACCGTGCTTTCCAAAATGAAAAAATTGATTTCATTTGGAATCATACTGTAAAAGAAATTAACGAAGCAAACGGAAAAGTAGGCAGCGTAACACTTGTGGATGTAAATAGCGATGAAGAGCAAGAGTTTAAAACAGATGGCGCATTTATCTATATTGGTATGCTACCACTTTCTAAACCATTTGCAGAGCTAGGTATTACAAATGAAAATGGTTATATTGAAACAAATGAACGTATGGAAACAAAGGTTCCTGGTATTTTCGCAGCTGGTGATATTCGCGAAAAGATGCTTCGTCAAATTGTAACAGCAACTGGTGATGGAAGTATTGCAGCACAAAGTGCACAGCATTATGTGGAAGAACTATTAGAAGAATTAAAAGTAGGAAAATAATGAACAAGGAAAAGAAGCTATCTTTATTAGGGTAGCTTCTTTTTTTGTGATATAGGATTTCAGCACTTTAATTGTCATCGAGATGTCATATATGCTTTTGGGTTTTGATAGTACTCTTTTTCTTTTGTTGTTATACTTTAATTTGGGAAAATATGCAAAAGAAATGAGGAATGTACACAGGATGGAATGGCGTAATGTATATCGTGGTTTTTGTATGGGAGTTAGTGATTTAATTCCTGGTGTGAGCGGCGGCACAATCGCTGTTGTACTGGGGATTTATGAGCAGCTACTTGCAGCCATCAGCGGATTCTTTAGTCGTGAGTGGAAAAAACATTTAGGATTTTTGATTCCGCTTGGTGCTGGTATAGCAGCAGCATTTTTGACGTTAAGTCATGTAATTAAGTATTTACTGGAAAATCATTATGAGCCAACGCAATTTTTCTTCCTTGGCTTAATCTTGAGCATTTTACCAATGTTAATGAGGGAAGCAAATGCGAAGGAAACATTTAAAGCAGGACATATTATTATATTGTTTGTTGCGGCAGCTCTTGTAGCCGTAACAGTATTTTTTAAGCCAGATCAAGCGGCAGATCCAATTATGACGTTAACAATTTTAAATACGATTGGGCTGTTCCTTGCGGGCTGGATGGCTAGTATGGCTATGCTGCTTCCAGGGATTAGTGGATCGTTTATTTTATTAATCATTGGTGTGTATCCAACAGCGATTGAAGCTTTAACAACATTAAATCTACCATTAATTGCAGTAATTGGTGCAGGTGTTATGGTAGGGTTTGTTGTAAGTAGTAAAGGGATTAGCTATTTATTAATGCATTATAAAAGTGGAACATTTGCGGCAATTATCGGACTTGTTATTGGGTCAATTGCAGTGGTGTTTCCTGGTATTCCAACAGGCGGTATGTCGATTGTAAGTTCTATTATTACGTTTATCTTAGGATTTGCGATTGTATCCTATTTTAGTAAGAAATAAGTGATTGAGGGATAGCCCTCAATCACTTATTTTTTTTGTTTATTGATGTTTTGGGTAACCCCTTGGATATTTTCGTTTTGGAGAACAATGATTTCTTAACTTGATGGCGATGGGGCGGGACCCCATAGTTAAGTGGGGTTGTTAGCCTGCGAGCAGTACTAGTACAATAAAGATGACTTGTATACTAGTTCGTAGCCATAGTGAGGGAGGATGTTTTCCAGCGATAGTTAACTTCTCTTTTGATGCCTTGATATTTGCTGGAAACATAGCAATGAGTAAGATCGCTAAGCAAATGGAAGTCAATCTAGACATAGATGGAATTAATATACCTATCGCTGCAGCAATTTCTAACAAACCAGTAATCAAGACTATTAAATCAGGTCTGGGGAAAATCGATGGTACCATGCGGATTAAGTCAGTTTTTCTCTTTCCCCACCTGGCGGAAGCAGCAATAAGTAACATAGCAGCAATAGCTGCTTGAAGTGATGTGTGCCAACTATCAAAATAAGACAAACCCATTTGCCCCATACCTAGAAATAAAAAGAATGAAATAATGAGCACGTAAAATGCTACCATAACTATTCTCCTCCTCCTGATTAAGCTTTTAATAAATTACTCATGAGTAATTTTAGTTCTTCAGTTTGAAAAGAAGGTTTTTTTCCAGGAATAGCATGATGTACTTGGTAACCAAGCATCAGTAAAATCTACAGTTCTGCTGTTCTACTACTATCGATGGAGCTTTTAATCACACCATGTTGTTGGTCACTTTCAATCCATTGTTTTGAAAAATGTAATGCATGTTCATAGTATTGCTGTAGTACCTTCATGACAGAAGGTTCATTTTCTCTTCCTAATAAATATAACAGCACTCGATTTGTCACTAGATGATCCTCAGAAGTCGACAAGTTCTGTATAACTTTCTCTAAGGATGCCTCAAAAGTTTTTCTCCTTTACTTATCATTTTTATTCATATTTTTCATGTTTTTTACTAAAAATACAAAAAAGGTAGATTGGTTGACAAAGTTACTTGAACATACAGTGATTATCTTTGCTTTTCTACTGTATCCCGCTCTAACAAGCAGTAAGCGAAGGTGGAAATTCAAGGAGGAGAACTGCTTGTAAGAACCCGATTGGTTCAACTAACCATTCGAAGGAAAAGCACCTTCGAATGGAAATTTCACTTTATCCCGCTACTTTACCTTATTTGGAGGTGTCAATATGAAAGTATCCGTATTTATTACTTGTCTTGGGGATGTTTTTTATCCAGAAGTAGGAAAAGATGTTGTTGAAATTCTTGAAGATTTAGGTTGTGAAGTCGACTTTCCAAAAAATCAAACCTGCTGTGGTCAACCTGCTTATAATAGCGGTTATCAAAAAGAAACGAAAACAGCTGCAAAACATATGATTGAAGCATTTGCTGGTTCAGAATATGTTGTGGCACCATCAGGGTCTTGTGTCATGATGGTTCACGAGTTTTCAAGCTTATTTTCTGAAAGTGAAACAGAATGGAAGCAAAAGGCTACTGAACTTGCAAAGAAAACATATGAATTTACACAATTTCTTGTAGAAGTGTTAGGTAAAGAAGATTTAGGTGCGGAACTTCATAAAAAAGCAACTGTTCATACATCTTGTCATATGAGCCGGTTAATGGGTATTAAGGAACCTCCTCAAAAGTTATTAAAACATGTAAAAGGGTTAGAAGTCGTTCCATTATCACACAATTATGATTGCTGTGGATTCGGCGGTACATTCTCAGTGAAGATGGCAGAAATCTCAGAGCAAATGGTTGATGAAAAAGTGAAACATATTATGGAAACAGGTGCGGAAGTGTTAATCGGAATGGATTGCAGCTGTTTAATGAATATAAAAGGTCGATTAACACGTAATGGCTATCCAATTGAGGTAAAGCATATTGCTCAAGTATTAAATGAGGATAGAAGGGGGATATAAAAATGGGAATGAAAATTGGAAACGATCCCTTTCATAAACGCACTGAAACGGCCGTTGGTGATCAATTCATGAGAAGGGCTGTTGCGAAAGCTCAAGATGGCCTTAGAAGTAAGAAATTAAAAGCTACTGAAAGTCTTGGAAACTGGGAAGAATGGCGATCTTTAGGAGAAGAGATTCGGAAGCATACACTAGAAAACCTTGATTATTATTTATATCAACTCAGTGAAAATATCGAAAAAAACGGGGGCTTTGTTTATTTCGCAGAGACTGCTGAAGATGCAAGGGAATACGTAAAAGGTATTATAAAAAAGAAAAACGCGAAAAAAATTGTAAAGTCAAAATCTATGGTAACGGAAGAAATCAGTCTAAATGAAGCAATGGAAGAAGTTGGCGGGGAAGTATTAGAAACGGATCTTGCAGAATTTATTTTACAAATTAATGACCATGATCCGCCATCACATATTGTTGTTCCTTGTCTTCATAAAGATAAAGAAAGTATTTGTGAGTTGTTTAAAGAAAAAATAGGTTATACCGGAACAGCTGATCCTGAAAAAATGGCGAGGTTTGTACGGAACTATTTGCGTAATGACTTTTTAACAGCGGATGTAGGAGTGACTGGGTGTAATTTTGCTGTTGCAGAGTCCGGGTCTGTTTCTATTGTAGCGAATGAAGGGAATGCGAGGTTAGTTACGACCATTCCGAAAACGTTAATTACCGTTATGGGTATGGAACGGATTGTCCCAACATGGGAGGAGCTGGATGTGTTAGTAACACTCCTGTGCCGAAGTTCTGTAGGGCAAAAGTTAACAAGTTATATTACAGGCTTAACGGAACCTGGGGGGACAGATGGACCTGAGGAATTTCATTTAGTAATTGTTGATAATGGGCGTTCCAATATTTTAAGAACAGAATTCCAAAGTGTCCTTCAATGTATTCGTTGCGCGGCATGTATTAATGTATGTCCAGTATATCGTCATATCGGAGGTCATGCATACGGCTCAATCTATCCAGGTCCGATCGGTGCTGTATTGACACCGCTTTTAGGAGGATATGATGAATATAAAGATCTACCTTATGCATCTAGCCTTTGCGGTGCTTGTACGGAAGCATGTCCCGTAAAAATACCTTTACATGAATTGTTAATTCGACATCGCCGACAGATTGTGGAAGAAGCGAAAAAGTCTCCTTTAGCTTGGGATATGGCTATGAAAGGCTTTGAAAAAATGGCGAATAGCTCGAGGTCGTTCTCCCTTGCAGCGAGGACAGCTCCGTACGCATTAAAGCCCTTTATAAAAGGAGACAAAATTGAACGCGGGGTAGGGCCGTTAAAAGCTTGGACAGAAGCGAGAGATTTTCCGGCTCCGAAAAAACAACCGTTTAGAGATTGGTTTGAAAAACGGTCAAGGGAGGAGAAATAATGGCTATTCAAAATCGCGATACATTTTTATCCCGATTATCAGAGAAACTGGGCAGAAAACGCCCGGAAACAGTAAAAAAACCAAGTTGGTCTTTTTCTCCACAATGGAGCGTTTTTGACGGATTAACACAAGATGAACTTATATCGAAGTTAGTTGAACAATGTGAAGATATTCATACAGAAGTTCAGCGAACAACGAAGGCAAACCTTGTTGAAACGTTACAATCCTTTATGAAAGAATGGAATATCGGATCTGTTATTTATTCTTATGATGAACGGTTTGATGAATATAATCTGAATGGATTTTTTACAAGTGAAGGGGAGATACATTTCCATAAATGGGATTTGGATCATAAAGAAGAGAGTATTGAATTTGCAAAAACAGCTGATGTTGGAATTACGTTTAGTGATATAACTCTTGCTGAATCAGGAACTGTCGTTTTATTTAATGAGGGTATAAAAGGGAGGCCAGTTAGTCTTCTTCCTGAATCATATATCGCAATTGTCCCGAAAAGTACGATTGTGCCAAGATTAACACAAGCTACAAAGATGATTCATAATCAAAATATGAAGGGTGAAAAAATCCCATCCTGTTTGAACTTCATCTCTGGTCCATCAAACAGTGCTGATATTGAAATGAATCTTGTCGTAGGTGTTCATGGACCAATAAGAACAGCATATATTATTGTGGATGATCAATAATTGTACAAGGCCTCTCTCTGCCACCTGCCGATCAAATTAATATGCTGAAGTATCCCAATTAGAAAATTTTTTTCGCTACTTTGGAGCAGTAAGATTCCCGCCTCAAGATTCAGAGAAAAACAAGAAATATAGGTGGGGGATGAAAAAAATTACTTATGGAAGTTTCACTTTATTTTTTTCACTGAATGGTGATGGGAATAGTCTCCCATCATCTTTTTAATTTGTCAGAGGCCGGGCGTTCCTTCATTGTGACAAACTGTATTTGATAGTATAATGAAGTGAGTATATAATGGGGATTTCCCTGTTATAAGTAGCTGAGGTGAGAAGCTTGCAAAGAGTGACAAACTGTGTGTTAATCAAGGATAATGAAGTTCTCCTATTACAAAAGCCTCGTCGAAATTGGTGGGTTGCTCCAGGCGGCAAGATGGAGCGCGGCGAAACAGTAAGAGAGTCGGTTGTTCGTGAATATCGCGAAGAAACGGGTATTTATTTGAAAAATCCAACATTAAAAGGTGTTTTTACTTTCGTGATCCAAGAAGGAGATAAGGTTGTTTCTGAATGGATGATGTTTTCCTTCTTAGCTACAGATTTTGCAGGAGAAAATAAATTGCAAAGCGAAGAAGGGATAATAGGCTGGCATACAGTTGATAAGATTGATGAGCTGCCAATGGCGCCAGGAGATTATCATATTATTGATTATTTAATTAAAGGAAATGGTATTATTTACGGTACATTTGTATATACACCAAATTTTGAATTACTTTCGTATCGATTAGATCCGAGTTAAACCATAAGGGGGGGATATGATGGACGCACATAATGATATTAAAATGGTCATTATTACAGGAATGTCCGGAGCAGGAAAAACGGTTGCTCTGCAAAGCTTTGAGGATTTAGGATATTTTTGTGTGGATAATTTACCGCCCATGTTGTTGCCGAAGTTTGTTGAATTAATGGCAGATTCGAAAGGGAAAATGAATAAAGTAGCGCTTGGTATCGATTTGCGTGGCCGAGAGTTTTTTGATCACTTATGGGAAGCACTTGATGATTTAACAGAACGTACATGGATTATTCCGCATATTTTATTTTTAGATGCAAAAGATAGTACGCTTGTAACTCGTTATAAAGAAACGAGGCGTTCACATCCACTTGCTCTAACAGGTCTTCCGTTAAAAGGAATAGAAGCAGAGCGTACGCTGTTAACAGATATGAAGGCGCGCGCGAATATTGTCCTTGATACGTCAGACTTAAAACCGAAAGAGTTAAGAGAAAAGATTATTCAATTATTCTCACCTGAGAGTGAGCAAGCATTTCGTGTGAACGTGATGTCATTTGGATTTAAATATGGTATTCCAATTGATGCTGATTTAGTATTTGATGTTCGTTTTTTACCGAATCCATACTACATTCCACACATGAAGCCGTTAACAGGTCTTGATGAGGAAGTATCATCCTATGTGCTGAAGTTTAATGAAACGCACAAATTTCTAGAGAAGTTAACAGACCTTATTTCCTTTATGCTTCCACATTATAAGCGAGAAGGAAAAAGTCAACTTGTCATTGCAATTGGATGTACAGGCGGACAACATCGATCCGTTACGCTTGCAGAATATTTGACGAAACATTTGAAGCAAGAGTGTCCAACTCATGTGTCTCATCGTGATGTGGAGAAGAGAAAGGGACATTAAGCGATGGAAAAAGAGAGAAAACCGAAAATCGTTATTATGGGAGGCGGAACTGGTTTATCCGTTTTATTGCGCGGGTTAAAAAAGTATCCTGTCGATATTACAGCGATTGTAACGGTTGCTGATGATGGGGGAAGTTCTGGGAGACTTCGTGATGAGTTAGAAATTCCACCTCCTGGAGACATTCGCAACGTGCTTGTTGCGTTGTCTGATGTGGAGCCTCTTGTGGAGGCGTTATTCCAACATCGTTTTACATCAGGAGAAGGATTAACAGGACATGCGCTTGGTAATTTATTGTTAGCTGGAATGACAGCTATTACGGGCGATTTCTTTCATGCCATTACGGAAACAAGTAAAGTGTTAAATGTAAGAGGCCGTGTACTTCCAGCTGCGAATCAAAGTGTTGTTTTGCATGCGGAATTGGAAGATGGGCAAATTGTAAGCGGGGAATCTAAAATTCCGTATTACGGCAAAAAGATTAACCGTGTATTTTTAACACCGGGGGAAGTAGAACCGCTTCATGAAACACTAATGGAAATTCGAAAAGCTGATTTACTTGTATTTGGGCCAGGTAGTCTATACACAAGTATTTTGCCGAATTTAATGGTAAAAAAAATCGGCGATGCAGTCCTTCGTGCAAAAGCGAAGAAAGTGTATGTGTGTAATGTAATGACTCAAGTTGGTGAAACAAGGGGATATACAGCGTTTGATCATGTGAAAGCATTGCATGATCATCTTGGAGAAGCGTTTATTGATACAGCAATAGTGAACGATGAACCAATTCCAGTTGAATTATTAGGACGTTATGCAGAAGAAATGTCGAAGCCAGTTACAATTGATGAAGAGCATTTTACAGCGCATAATATTAAGTTGATTAAAGATCGTTTAGTAAAATATGATGATCAAGTTGTGCGTCATGATACAGTAAAATTAGCTTCGATTTTACATTCGTTAATATAAATTGTAAGCTTGAAGAAATAGTGAAGAGGCTTGCATAGTAGAAGGCGTTACTTCTTTGAGGTAACGCTACAAATTCATTTAGGGCATGAAAATAATTATGATTTTACATTTTGTCAGGAGGTGAAATGGTTGTCATTTGCATCAGAAACAAAGAAAGAGCTGACAAAGCTTGAAATGAAGGGGTGCTGTGAGAGGGCAGAGTTATCAGCATTACTTCGGATGAACGGTTCACTCTCCTTTTCAAATCGCCGTGTAATCATTGATATTCAAACGGAAAATGCAGCGATTGCTCGAAGAATTTATACATTATTGAAAAAAGGATATAACGTTACAGTTGAGTTACTTGTGCGTAAGAAAATGCGCTTAAAGAAAAATAATGTGTATATCGTTCGTTTAGTCGAAAAAGCACGTGAAATTTTATCGGATTTGCAAATTGTACGAGAGGACTTTTCGTTTATTCGTGATATTTCACAAGAATTAATTGAGAAAAAGTGTTGTAAACGTTCATATTTACGCGGTGCGTTTTTAGCTGGTGGTTCCGTTAATAATCCGGAAACATCATCATATCATCTAGAAATTTTCTCGTTATACAAAGAACATAATGATGCGATATGTGAACTTATGAACGAGTTTGCATTAAATAGTAAAACGTTAGAAAGGCGAAAAGGGTATATTACGTATTTAAAGGAAGCGGAAAAGATTACCGAGTTCTTAAATATTATTGGTGCTCATAATGCTCTTTTAAGGTTTGAAGATATTCGCATTGTGCGCGATATGCGTAATTCTGTAAATCGTCTTGTGAATTGTGAAACAGCAAACTTAAATAAGACGATTGGTGCAGCCTTAAGGCAAATCGAAAATATTCGTTATATTGATGAAACAGTTGGTCTGGATTTTTTACCAGATAAATTACGTGAAATCGCAGAACTGCGTATCAATTATCAAGATGTTACATTGAAAGAATTGGGGGAAATGGTATCCGGGGGAAACATTAGTAAATCGGGTATCAACCATCGTTTACGTAAAATCGATGATATTGCTGATAAATTGCGTGCTGGAGAAGCAGTTGCAAAAAAATAAAAGGTAAAGGGGAATGGAGCTGTGGTTCAAAAACAGGTAGAGGTGTTGTTGAAAACTGGATTGCAAGCACGTCCGGCAGCGTTGTTTGTACAAGAAGCAAATCGTTTTCAAGCCGATATTTTTATGGAGAAAGACGGAAAAACAGTCAATGCTAAGAGTATTATGGGGATTATGAGCTTAGCAATTGGATCTGGATGTAAAGTTACAATTACTGCAGAAGGATCAGATGAAACAGCAGCATTAGAAGCACTTGTTGCTTATGTGCAAAAAGAACAATAAAGTGAAACTTCCATCAGTGGGGGTCTTACTGCCCGCGAATAGCGGGATAAAAAGAGCTATCGCGAATGTGCGATAGCTCTTTATTGTGAATCGAGTTTTGGTGGCTGGATTACTCACTCGCATGTCGAACATCGTCGAAGGGTCTTTATCCCGCATTAACGGGCAGTAAAGGATGGAGAAGAGCGGGGAAGAAAACTGCCCGTAAAAGCCCGATTGGT
>NZ_CAKJTI010000033.1 GCF_917563915.1 Bacillus rhizoplanae
CATATTATACATGACTAATATGTGTTCTCCTTTATTTTTAGGGATTTTTATAATTTAGGTCTTGATAATAAATTTTGATAGGTTGTTATTTTTAAAGCTCACATTTATCTAATGGAATAACTTTTGTTTTCTTTGTAAATTTATAACCTAACCAAAGTATTAAGAAAAGAGGTAAACCAATATATGAAACGAGTACACCGTTCCAATCAATAGATTTTCCCATAAATGCACCGTAGTTTTGACCGAGAATAACGATTAAACATAATACAAATGCAAAGATTGGACCGAATGGGAACCATTTTGCTTTATATGGTAAGTCATTTAAGTCTTTTCCTTGTGCAGTGTATGCCTTGCGGAAACGGTAGTGACTAATTGCAATTCCGATCCAAGCGATGAAGCCTGACATACCAGAAGCATTTAAGAGCCATACATAGACCACACCATCACCGAAAAAAGAAGCTAAGAAAGCAACACATCCAACTAATGATGTTGCAATCAATGCATTTACAGGTATGCCACGACTATTTAGTTTTCCTAAAAATTTAGGTGCTTTACCTTGGTTTGCTAAATCCCAAAGCATACGTGCTGATGCATACATACCAGAGTTACCAGCAGACAGAACAGCTGTTAAAATAACGGCGTTCATTACTGATGCCGCAAAGGCAACACCTGCTTTCTCGAATACAAGTGTAAATGGACTTACTGTTACATCACTTGCTGCAAGGCTTTTGTCTGTATATGGAATGAGTAAACCAATTACAAGAATTGCTAAAATATAGAACAGTAGAATTCGCCAAAAGATGCTGCGAATTGCTTTTGGAATATTGCGTTGTGGATCTTCAGTTTCGCCAGCCGCAACTCCTAATAATTCTGTTCCTTGGAATGAGAATCCAGCTGCCATAAATACACCAATGATTGCCATGAAGCCTCCGTTAAACGGTGCATCTGCAACTGTGAAGTTTTTGAAACCAACAGGCTCTCCGCCCATAATACCGAAAATCATAAGAAAACCGACAATTAAAAAGGCGATAACAGTTACAACCTTAATAAGTGCAAACCAATATTCAGCTTCCCCAAACCCTTTTACAGACATATAATTTAAAAGAAACATAATAGCTAAACAAATAGCACTCCAAATAAGGGAAGGTGTATTTGGGAACCAAAACTTCATAATTAATGTAACTGCAGAGAGTTCAGCAGCAATCGTGATGGCCCAGTTATACCAGTAGTTCCAACCTAATGCAAATCCAAGAGCTGGATCGACAAATCTTGTTGCGTAGGTGCTAAATGATCCTGCTACAGGCATGTACGATGCTAATTCTGCTAAACTTGTCATTAAAAAATATACCATAATACCAATTGCAGCATAGGCGACGAGAGCACCGCCAGGACCAGCTGTGTGGACAACACCACCGCTTGCTAGGAATAAACCTGTTCCAATTGTACCACCAAGTGAAATCATTGTAAGATGGCGAGATTTCAATCCGCGCCTTAGTTCGCCATTTGTTTGTGCAGATTGATTTGTAGATGTAGAGGTAACTTTTGTAGTTGCGCTATTCATTTTCAACACTCCTTTTCTTGTAAGATAGGAAGGAGCGGGGGGAATAAAAAAAACCGCCAAAGGACTTTAGCGGAGCATTTCAAAAATAGCCACCCCATCATACCTTCCGTTAAGATAGCGCCCCACGTTTACACGGTAATTTTGTAAACGTGACAGTTCTGTTCCTATTCGAAAACAGCCCCAGCAAATACTTCCAGAGAAGAAGTATACACTTCGGCAGCTTTTCCTTTCATTCGGAGTTATTGACGTTCTCTGCGTCTCGTCCGGATTACTAATAAAAGCCGCAACCTCTACCTCATCGGATTGATGAGGATTTTTCTATTACTATGATTTTTAATATATCGCAATTGTAATGATTTTCTGCGAATATTGCAAGGATTTTTTGTAGAAAAAAAGCGAAAAAAGAATGGCTATTTTAGAAAAGCGCTTTCAAAATTCATCCCGATCCTAAAAAATATGTAATAAGAAACCTCTTGATGAAAAAGGTTATACTATAGTTTCGCATTGTGTTTCAAAAAATCCTTTAAAATTTACAGAAAATTGAGACAAATAAATTTCGACAAAATATATTGTAGAGGAGGAGACTAAAAGAAAACAAGCTTCCCTTTATGGGGAAACTTGTTTTTGTTTGTTATATACAATTTTTTTGTTTGCCTGTTGTGATTGATTACGAGTCGTAATAATCAGTGCAATTGTAACGACAAGACCTGTCACAATGTAAGCAAGAAATATTATATTTTGATTTACTTTAAAAATTGTTAATAGCGTACGGATATTGGTGAAAATAATAAGTCCTCCGACAAGTACTCCAAGTAAATGAGAAGGAACAATTCGTACTAGCCACGCAGCAATTGGTGCTGCAATGATACCACCAAGCATAAGAGCAAACACCCAAAACCAACTGACTTGTTCCCAACCAAGAGAAATGAAAAATCCAAGTGTGGCAGCTAATGAAACAGGAAATTCACTCGTATCTACAGAACCGACAACTTTTCTTGCTTCATTACCGCGTGCAAGTAAAACAGGAGTAGTAATGGGGCCCCAACCGCCACCGCCTGTTGAATCTACAAAACCTGCAAAAAGGCCAAGTGGAATTAACTGCTTACCAGACAGGCGTTTATTATTTATTTGAACAACTTGTTTTTGTAAAATAAATCTTAATAAGATATATACACCTAATACGAATAAAAATACTGAAATATACGGTTTAATTAAATTTCCTGGTAAGTTACTTAAAAAGCAAGCACCTACAAAAGCGCCAATTGCCCCTGGTAATGTCAGTCTTGAAACGGTATATTTATCGACATTTCCAAATCGGATATGTGAAATACCAGATGCGGCAGTTGTAACAACTTCGGCTAAATGAACAGATGCTGAAGCAACAGCTGGTGCAATTCCAAACATGAGTAGTAATGAGGAAGATGTTACCCCATAAGCCATTCCTAAAGCTCCATCAATGAGTTGAGCAAAAAAACCAATAATAGCAAAGACAATTAATTTTTGCATGTCTAATACCTCCGTTTAAAATAAAGTGAAACCTCTATCAGTGGGGACTTCATCTCCTACTAATGGTTAGTTGAACCAATCGGGCACATGCCAGCAATTATCTCCCACCTATCTCCTTTGACTTCTCAAAATCTTAATGTGGGGGTCTTACTGCCCAAAAGTAGCAGATAAAATAAAAAAGGCTCCTTTCTCTAGCGAGAAAAGAGCCTTTGGTTTTCCAATCAGCTTTATCATATTCTAATTTTTTTCATTATAATACACATTAATCATATAAATCAACTATGTTTTAAATAAAATTTCGAATTGCAAGAAATGATTGAAAAGTAATACACTAAAAAAGAAAAAAGTTAGGATGGTGAGGAGATGTTACAGTTTGATCATCTTGTTCACGTAATTCAATGCTCTCCAGCTGAAGCAATAAAACAAATGCAGATACTCGGATTTCATACAGTTCAAGGAGGAGAGCATACGAATTGGGGAACATATAATAGCTTATGTTATTTTGATTTGGCATATATTGAGTTTTTAGCAGTTCAGAACAAAGAAGCTGCAAACAGAGCAGAGAACCCTCTCATTCAGCAAACTGTTCGTAAGTTGCAAATGGGGGAAGGGATGCTTCAAATTGCACTGCGTACAGAACATATAGAAAAACTTGCTAAGAGATTCTTGGAAAAGGGATTTCATATAAGTGGTCCGCTGGAGGGAAAACGTTTAAGAGATGATGGAACTCTATTAAGCTGGAAAATGCTATTTATTGAGCAGGAAGATGATGGCCCTAGATTTCCGTTTTTTATTGAATGGGGTGAATCGGATGAAAAAAGAAGAGCAGATTTACAGAAAAAAGGAGTGATTTCATTTCATGACAATAATGTAACTGGAATGAAAAAGGTATTCTATGCTGTTAATAATGTAAATGAAACAAGCAAACTATGGGAAGAGTTATTGCAAATAGAAATGAGTACACCAAAAATAGATAAGGAGTGGAATGCGGTATTTCAAAGTTTTTCTCTTGGAAAAATAACAATTCAATTTTGTGAACCGATAGAGAATGGTGTAGTTCAGAATCAATTAAAGAATTACGGCGAGGTCCCATTTGCTGTAGAGTTTCAAGGAGACAAGGAGAATACGAGTGTATATCATATATGGAATGGTATGTATATATTTTAGGGGGAATCAAGGTGAACGAAGTAATATTTTTGAAAGTAATACACGCTCTATGCTGCAATGATTTTTCCAGCTGCTATTGTATGGTTTTATAAAATGACGCCGTTTGAATATGATTTTAGATGAGCATGATAAATTTAATTCGTTGGTATGTATCATTCAAAGACATGATTGTAATCTAAATGGTAAGTAAATTAAAAATACATAATGACATACATAGATTTATAATCATTAAGACTTTATTTATAGGTGCGTGTAGTTTAGTTTAATAACTCAGAAGTACAGAAACGATTTGTTGCTGTATTTCTGAGTTATTATATTATCTCCAGATAGGCCAACCGTGGTAAAGATGTGGAGTATGGATTAGGCAATTTTTCATACAACCTGAAAAGCAATTATTGTTTGCTGGTGACGGAAGTTGAAGGCAATAGTTACATTCGTGAGTGCATAACTGCATAACACTATAAGTGTGATCAGGATATGGTCTCAAATGAAATCTCTCCTAAGTTTAATATTACAGCATATTCTATTCTGGAAAGGGACAAAAGGTAGATTGTCCTATATAAATTAGATGCATTTAATTGCTAGTATTTGGTTAGAGAGATGTTAGAAATAGCTTCATGTATGAGAAAACTTAATCGCCTGTTGTAGACGAGAGACTCCCTCAGCAATGTGGTTTATATTTACTTTTCCATATGATAGACGAATATAACCATCTTTTGCGCCAAAAATACTGCCGGGCATAAAGGCCACTTGTTGTTTTAAACTTTGCATAATAAGTTGTTTCTCTTGAATAGGTTGTTTTAATTTTCCCCATATGTAAATTCCGCCTGTTGGTATAGAAAATGAGAGTTCTTTCTGAAGTGAGCGTTGCAATGCGTCTGCTAATATATTTCTTTTTTGTAGTAATTCATAGCGTAACTGTTGTAAATGTGTTTCAAACGGAACTGTTTCAAAAAATTGTTGCATAAGCCATTGCGGAAAAATACTTAAACCTAATTCCATTTGATGCCGTGCGTCTGATAATCGTTCAACAACGGACTGTGGTGCAACGAGCCAGCCGATTCGTAATCCTGGTGCTATCATTTTAGACAGAGAATGAACATAAATGACTGTTCCGTTTGTATCGATTGATTTTAAAGTTGAACATGTTTGTTCTTTATTTTCTAATGTTAATAAGCTAGAAGGATCATCTTCAACAATTGGAATTCGTAAATCAGCACATAAAGATAGAAGTGTTTCTCTTCTTTTTGGATGAAGGAGTGTCCCTGTTGGATTTTGATAATTGGGATTTAAAAAAATCATTTTAATCCGGTGCTTTCGATAAAGTTCGTGTACATCGTCTGGATGAATGCCATGTTCATCAACAGGTAATTGGAAAATACGAATGCCTGCCGATTGGAAAAGAGGCAAGGAATAGCAATGCGACGGACTTTCAAATGCTACTGCATCGCCTTGATTTAATAAACATTGCACAATAAGGTGCAGTGCTTGCTGCGCACCGGAAGTAATCATAATCGATTGTTCAGTTGCATCAATTTGTAAATGCTCCTTCATATATTTAGCTACAATTTTTCGTAAAGGAAGGTAGCCTTGTGGATGATCATAGCTTAATGATTGTGTTAACGGTTGTTCGCGTAAAATTGCTTGTAATTGCTGATGCGGAAACAAATCACATCCAAGTTCACCGTTTGCAAAATCAATGATATTTTCATTTTGTTGCACTTGCTCACGAATGTAGCGAAGGAGTGGTAAGTTAGGCAAAAATGTCCCACCTTCCACAAAACCGCTCCAATTCGGTGCGAATTTCGGCGATACACCCCACATCTGTGTACTGACCCTTGTTCCTTTTCCAGTTGTACTTTCAACAATTCCCATTGCACGTAGTTCATTATAGGCTGTTGTAATTGTACTTCGATTTACTTGAAGCTGCTCTGCTAGCTTGCGCTCTGAAGGGAGAAAACTTCCTGGTGGAAGCTCTCCGTACATAATACGCCTTTCAATATAATCAACAACTTGTTGATAGATCGGGATTTTACTATCTAAATCTAACTTCCATTTCATTTGTAACGTCTCCTTGTTCCTTCATTATCACCATTATAGCAAATTGGCTGGGTGAAAAAACAGCCAATTGGACGGTGTTACATTGGGCCAATTTTACTATGCTAAATGAGGGAAGGGGAGATTTGGATGAAACGAAGGCAAATGGAATGGCTCCTGATGTCAGTTGCTTTAGTATGGGGAGCAAACTATACGATAGGAAAATACGGAGTGACATATATGTCATCCATTCAATTTAATAGTATGCGCTTTTTAGTTGCATCTCCAATTTTGTTGCTTATTACCTTTATTATGGAACGTTCATTACGTATTGAGAGAAAAGACTGGCTGAGACTTCTGGTGGTTGGTATTGTTGGGACAACTTTATATCAAACGCTGTTTATGCTTTCAGTAAAATATACATCTGCAACAAACGCTTCATTATTGATTGCAATGTCACCAATCTTTACGGGGATTTTAGCTGTATTGCATAAACAAGAACGTTTTTCTCTGAAAATACAAATCGGGTCTATGCTTTCTTTTGGCGGGGCAGCGCTTGTGCTATTAACAGGGCATACGAATCAATCTACATATGAATACGCATGGATTGGAAATATAATTGGATTGGTTGCGTCGATTGCATGGGGCTGGTATCCGATTCTTGCTCAGCCGCTTATTAAGAAATATTCTGCGATGCGAGTAACTGCTTGGTCAACGTTATTAGGAATTGTTCCGCTTGTTTTATACTGCTTTATAAATGTAGACTCCTTAACATGGCCGACGGATATGCTGAGTTGGGGATCGTTAGGGTATTCGATTGTATTTGCAACGATTTTTGGACTTGCAATGTGGTACGTTGGAATTAGTAAAATTGGTTCAACAAAAGTAATGGTTTATATGTATCTTGTTCCATTATTTGCAGTGATTTTTGCAGCTGTAACGATAGGAGAACAGGTAAATATCATGCAATTGTTTGGTGGGCTTGTTATTTTCGCTGGGTTATACGTTGTGAAAAAAGGAACAGTGAAAAAGCCAGCGCTCAATTTAAAAAATGTAAGTTAGTATGAAAATGACCACGTCCTGAGAGGAGTGGTCATTTTTGTTTGCATAATAAGATTGCTTGCTTCACAGCCCATTTTTGATGATCGTGAACAAACAATTGCTATGCTTCAGACGAAGAAATCCAATGTAAAATGTAATCATCTTCTATAGGAACATGATGTTCTCGCACTTTACTACATATGTAAAAATGACCATCATTTAGATAGTATACATTTTCTTTTTCTGTATAAAAGTAGCGCTCAGTATTTCCGATATAGTGGTGCACCTCAATTTTTCAGCCTAATTCCTCTAATAATTCACGGTGTAAGTACGCTTCTTTTGTTTCATCATTTTCTATGCCGCCGCCAGGTAAAAAATATCTTACTCCTTTTTGGATAATGGCTATTTTACTCGTACCTTCTTTAAAAATAATGGCATAAGAGCTTGGGTGGAGGTGTATTCTATATGCTGCTTTTTATCCCCAAAAGAAGGTTTCATTTGCACATCTTTCACCTAATTTCATTTTCTTTAAATGTATTCTCGCACATAGTAATACGAATCTTCAAAAATGAATTTCTAAGTTATAAAGGAAAGTGCACCTCAATGGCTAATAACATACATATAAATGAGAAGTGAGGGAACATGACATATGCATATTAGAAAAGTTAAGCCTGAAGATTATATTACAATTCATTCTGTTATTAATGACTGGTGGGGCGGGAGACAGATGGCAGATATGCTGCCAAAGCTCTTTTTTGTTCATTTTCAAGAAACGAGTTTTATTATTGAAAAGGATAATGAAATTGCAGGATTTTTATGTGGCTTTTTTTCGCAAACTTTTGCAGATGAAGCATACGTTCATTTCATCGGTGTGAATCCAAAATATAGAAGACAAGGGATTGCGTCAGCACTTTATTACTCCTTTTTTGATGCCGTTCGGTCCAAGGGTCGTCATGTTGTAAAAGCAGTAACATCTCCTGTTAATCAAAAGTCCATTCAATTTCATCGTGATGTAGGGTTTGATATTGAAAAAGGAGATAGTGAAATAGAGGGGATATCTGTACATACAAATTATGATGGACAGGGTGGAAGTCGAGTGTTATTTATAAAACATTTATAAATGATGTAAGCAGCAAAACAATATAAAATTGTTTTGCTGCTTTTTAATTAAAAATATATACTTTTGTTTTTTCTTAAGAGATGCTGTTTAATAAGAGGTTATTTGTAATTTGAAAATAAAGTTTGCTCATTTTGAACCTCTTTTTACATTAAAATACCTACTTTAAGCGTATGTAATACTTTAATTCATTTTATAACCCGTCTAAAATGAACATAAAATATCGGGTTCCTCTTTTATTTGAATGATAATCTATTAATGAAAGGGAGGTCATGCAAATGGATTTACTAAAAAATATGAATAAAGCGTTAGCTCATATTGAAGAAAACCTTGAACATGAAATAGATTATAAAAAAATTGCGAGCATTGCCCATTGTTCAGAGTACCATTTTAGAAAAATGTTTTCTTTTCTAGCTGGAATAACTTTAGCAGAATACATTCGGCGTAGACGTTTAACTAATGCGGGTTTTGAGTTAAGTTCTCAGAACGTCAAAGTTATAGATATAGCTCTAAAATATGGCTATCAATCTCCAGATTCGTTTACGAAGGCATTTTATAAATTGCATGGTTTAACGCCTTCAGAAGTAAGACAGCGTGGACATTCGTTAAAGGCATTTCCGCGTATGACTTTCCAATTAACGATTCAAGGAGGAGTAGAAATGAATTATCGTATAGAGGATAAAAAGGCTTTTACACTTGTAGGAGTCAAAAAAAGAGTTCCTATTGTGTTTAAAGGTGAGAATACTGCTATTACAGCAATGTGGGCGGAATTAGACTTTGAAAAGATTAAACAATTAAAACAACTTTCAAACACAGAACCGAAAGGACTCATTAGTGCATCGTTTAATTTTTCTGAAGAACGTATGGAAGAAAAAGGAGAACTCGATCACTTAATAGGTGTCGCTACAACCTCTAAAGAAATGCTTCATTTTGAGACACTAGAAGTTATAGCGGCAACTTGGGCTATTTTTAAAATTGAAGGAAAGTTTCCAGAAGACACTCAAAATATATGGGGGCGAATTTATTCTGAATGGTTTCCTTCTTCTAACTATGAAGCAGTGAATGGTCCAGAATTGTTATGGACTGAAGGTAAAGATACTTCCGCACCTAACTTCAAAAGTGAAATATGGATTCCTGTGAAAAAAAGAAAAGCATAAACGCTATTAAATAAAAAGTGGGTACTAATGTTTGTAGTAACCCACTTTTTTTATATAATCGTACTTTCCTTAAAAATCTTGCTTCGTTAGTTCAAACAGAAAAACAGAAATGTCTATTCAAATCAAAATAAAATATTTCAGTTTATCGTTTTTATAAACGGTTTAACTTTTTGGCAAAGCAACAGTATTTATGATAACACTTGCAAAACATAATATCGGTGTAGTCCGAAGTAGAATTTGAGTGAATAATCGTACTTTTGCGGTATGCGTCATGATAAGTTAAAGAGGATTCTTTCGAACAGATACAAAATTTTTAATAAAAATCAATATAAAAGGCAATATAAGGAGGGTTGAATTTATATTTCGAAAGGAAGGATAGCAATTGAGTAAAGTTCTATACATTACCGCAAATCCGAAACCAACTGATCAATCATATGGACTTTCAGTTGGACAAGCTTTTTTAGAAGCATATCGTCACGAGGCTCCGGATGATGAAATTATTGATCTTGATTTGTACAAAACCAATATTCCATATATTGATGCAGATGTACTTAATGGATGGGGAAAGCTACAAAAAGGGACAGCGTTTGAAAATCTTTCTGCAGAAGAGCAAAGTAAGATCGCTGCAATTAATAAATTAACGGATCAGTTTGTAGAAGCGGATAACTATATATTTGTAACACCGATGTGGAATTTTAGCTTTCCACCGCTTATGAAAGCATACATTGATACAATTTGTATTGCAGGAAAAACATTTAAGTATACAGAAGAAGGTCCTGTTGGCTTGTTATCTGGTAGAAGGGCCGTTCATATTCAAGCGCGCGGTGGTATTTATTCAGAAGGACCGGCAATAGAAAAGGAGTTTGGAGATCGTTATCTTCGGGCGATTATGAGCTTTGTTGGAATTGAAGATGTACAATCTATTATAGTAGAAGGTATGAATCAAATGCCGGATGAGGCAGAGAGCATTAAAGAAAAAGCAATGGCACACGCGAGAGAAGTTGCGAAAGGTTTTTTTGAATAATTAGAAAAAAACCCACAAATTTCTTATAATGGAATTTGTGGGTTTTTATTTATCAGATAAGTGTGGGGGGAATCGGGATGGATATTGTTTTTACAGAGGGCGGGAAGCGTTTTAATTATCGCGTAGCAGCTGTATGTATAGAGAATGGAAATGTTCTTCTTCATCGCGGGAAGGGAGATAACTTTTGGTGTCTACCTGGCGGACGAGTTCAAATGCTTGAAAGTAGTGAATCTGCTCTTAACAGAGAGCTGAAAGAAGAATTAGAAGTGGATGCAAATGTAAAACGATTAATGTGGATTGTTGAGAAGTTTTTTACTTATGATAATTATGAGTTTCATGAAATAGGCTTTTATTATGAAACGCATTTAGAAGGTTGTGTTATTCCAAAAACAGGTTCTTTTATAAGAAAAGATGGCGGACGAGAATTTGAGTTTCAATGGGTTCCACTAGAGGAGATCAATCACTTTAATACGAAGCCTGCCTTTTTAAAAACAAAGTTAGATCATTTACCGCAGTGTGTAGAACATATTGTGACAAATTAAAAGAAAGGCGGCTCTGTACCGTTAAGGTTATGTATAATTTCAAACAAAAAGAGACTGTCCCAAAAGGCACATACGTGCATTTTGGGGCAGTCTCTTTTTGTGAAATCCTATCTTTTAAAAATTGGATATAAGTCAGAGGAGAATAAGAAGAGTGTATTATTGTTTTGTCTAGCATAAAAGACATCCGATTCTAAACTGTACATGTGGAAATATAGTTGAATAATAATTCTGGTGAGCAGAGGGGATAGTAAATATAATTTTGAGCAGGAGAGGGGATAACTGCCCATTAAAAAGAGGATAAAAACAAAATTATTGCTTTTTAAATGAAATTCATGTATATTGTTTGATACATCAATTATTGATATATCAACTTTTTGGACAGCCTAAAAAAAGGGGTGGTAATTTGAGCGATTCATGTTCAAAGGAAGCAATTATTTTATATAAATTACATTTCCTCAATAAAAACATTAGTTCGAAATTCGAAGGTTGTACGGGGATTAGCCAGTCTAGACTTGAACTTTTACATCAACTTTATCTAGTAGATGAAATGAGTCAAAAAGCACTTCAAAAAGAAATCAAAATTGACAATGCAGCAATTACCCGGCATTTAAAGCAACTTGAAGCTAACGAAATGATTACAAGACGTAAAAATCCAAATGATAATCGAATAACCCTTGTTAGTTTAACAGATGCTGGTCGGAATAAAATTCACTCCTTTCAAGAGGAAAAAGAGCGATTTGCCACTTCTGTGTTAAAGGATTTTAACGAAGAAGAACGTGATGAGCTTCTAAATATGTTAAATCGCATTCAAAAAAATATAAAAGAATTCTAATGTAACCATTAGACAGAAAAAGGGAGAATTCATCTATGATTAACATACAAAAAACAAATAATTTTACAGAAATTATCACAGGTCGTCGTTCTATTCGAAAGTACGACCCGTCTGTAAAAATTAGTAAAGAAGAAATGACAGAGATCCTTACAGAAGCAACACTTGCACCATCTTCTGTAAATATGCAGCCATGGCGCTTTTTAGTAATTGATAGTGCTGAAGGAAAAGCAAAGCTTGCGCCACTTGCTAAATTTAATCAACTTCAAGTAGAAACATCAGCAGCAATGATTGCTGTTTTTGGTGATTTGAATAATTTCGAAAATGCCGAAGAAATTTACGGTAAAGCAGTTGAACTTGGATATATGCCTTCAGAAGTAAAAGAAAGTCAAATGGAGAAGCTTGCAGCTTATTTCTCAACAGTTTCTCCGGAAGTAATGAAAGACACAGTTTTAATTGATGGTGGTCTTATAGCGATGCAATTTATGCTTACAGCTCGTGCTCACGGATACGATACATGTCCAATTGGTGGGTATGAAAAAGATAAAATTGCAGAAGCGTTTGGTTTAGATAAAGAGCGTTATGTACCAATTATGTTAATTTCAATTGGGAAAGCAGCTGACAGTGGCTACAAATCAGTTCGCCTTCCAATTGATAAAATCGCTCAATGGAAGTAATTGTATAAGAGCACAAGGTTTCATAATTTGCGTAATTGATTTTTTTCATAGATACAAATACAAGTGGAAAGATGAGAGGAGACCGTACCATGATTATTATCCATGTTAAATTTCATGTAGATCCAGCAAAACAACAAGCGTTTTTAAATGAGATTCAGCCGCTAATCAGTGGTTCAAGAAAAGAAAGTGGAAATATGTCTTATGATTTGTACAAGGATACCGAAAAAGAAAATGTCTATACAATGGTAGAGGTGTGGGAAAATGCGGAAGTAGTTGCTAATCACAATAAGAGTGAGCATTTCACTTCTTTTGTTGGCAAAGCAAATCAATTTTTAGTTGCACCATTAGATATAAAAGCTTTTGATGGAAAACCACTACAAGGGTAATAACAAGGTAGGAAACCGAATTTATATCACCCTTATAATACTACTAAAAACCTCGATGACTCCAGTAGGAGAAGTCGAGGTTTTTAGTAGTATTGAGGTTCAAGCTTATTCTTTTTTTCTTTCACTGACTTTCGATTTTTGTATAATGTATGAACTTCTCTTTTAAATTTCTGGAGAAGTTCAGTATCATCATGATTTGCATACCTTGTAGCGTTATACGCATTGATAATCACATCAAATTGAATGGAGACCTGTTCTACTCTATGAAGTCTTTCCATCCATTGTTCAACTGTTTCACCGCGTAGCCGATTTAATGGTGGTTTTAGTTTCTTTTCCAAATTAAATATTTCTTTACGAATTGCATTCTTTGGTGGGCGTAACCTTTTGCTACGCTTCTGCATTCTCCCTTGTTCTGATGCAACAATGATCGATTCGTAGGAAGCTATACGTCCAAAGCGTATTTCGTGACGGTTTTTAAATAATTTCCAAATTACATATATGGCAATGATTACTATAATAAGAATTGCAATAGATTGTAAAATCAAGGGATTATATCCTTTTTCCGGAATCGGTAAAGGTGGTGATTCACCTTTACTTAACTTGCTCTTCCAAGAATCATCTGTGGGTTTAAGTTGAGCCCATAGAAATAGCGGATTTAACATATAACCCACCCCTAAAGAAATCCATTGCATCATATAAGCAATGATGTTTCTTACGTAAGGAAATATGGGGATGAATAAAAAACTAACAATCCCAATTGCTGTAACTGTTAATAATCGCATTGTTTGTTGATTTCGATTAAAACTTGTAATCCATAATGTTAGTAGTGTATAGGAAATAAGTAATCCTATTTCCCATATGGATGGCAGCTGCATATGGAAAAGGAAAGAACAGAAAGACCATAAAAATGCTCCTAATAACTTGTGAAATGGTGTAACATCGTCTTTTGCGTACACAAGAAAAAAGAAAAACGGCAATAATATGGAACCTATAACAGAAAATAACGACAAAGAATAACAAGTAATGATTTGTAGGATGAATAGCGTTACGAGCCATGCTTTTTTCTTTTGCCCATTTTTCATAATAAGCAGTAAGCAAATATGACTGACTAGAAGAAATAAAACAATGTGTAAAACTTCTCCTTTTTCAGTTAACAAAGAGAGAAGGAGAATAAGAATAAAATCATTAACGTACCGTAGCCATGTATTCAAGGGCTTCTATCACTCCTTCATTGTGAACAATATAAGTTGGCTGCATTGTATGAGGGATATCTTTTTTGGGAACACCAAGAAAAAACATCGTAGACGACCTCACTCTTTTTCTCATCATATAATGTAGAAAACCATCTCGCGGCAGTAATGTACTATCTTCTGAAATACGAGCGAGTTCTTCTAATGCTTTCGCATAATGCATTTGCCCTTCATTTAACGTTAGGTGCAGCGGTCCATCTTCTGCTAAAATACTAATAAATAATTCAAATGGAACTTTCTTTTCAGTTGCAATTTGACAAATGTATGTTGCATAGGAAATCAGGTCTTCTATATTTTCTTTCCACCCAAGCCCTCTATCTGACGCGAGACATATACAGATTGTCCAGCTATAATTTTTTACTGCTTCATATTGCTTTGCTTGTAAACTTTGCATTTTCGCTGATGCCTTCCAGTGGATGGAACGAAATGATTCCCTTTCATACTGTTTGACTCCGACAATTGACGTTTCATCATGAAAAAAAGAAAAGTTTGTTTTGTAAGAGCCTATTAATAGTTGCTGTATTTCTTGTAATCCAGCGATTTGTTTCGAGGTAGGGTAGACGATAATTTCTGTTTTTAATTTATGCATAACTGGTAAATGAACTTGAATGATGTTGAAGGGATCGCCAATGATGCATTCAAACTGTTCAATTTGGAAAACCCCTCGTTTTGTCGCTGTGAAAGTTAAATCCCATTTTTGCTGTGAGCGAGTAGGGTGTGAGAATGGAAAAGAAAATAGCGTTTTTGATATTTGTTCTAGGCCTATGCTTGGATGAGTAACGAGTGATGGATTGATATGAAAGAAACATTTTCCATTCACCAATGGCAGCTTTGCTTTATTTTGTAACATAATAGATAGTTGTCCGCTCTCTTCTGGAAACAATCTCGTTGTTTGTTTCTTATTCATAATTTGAAAGTGTGCCTCTATATAAGTGACGTACCGATAAATAAAAAAAGAAAACATGTAATAAAGCAAAAATGGATATACGATAAATGACTGTGGTAAGTAGAACGTGAACAACAGTGCAACCGGAATCGTTAATTTAATGATATGATTTTGGAACAGTAAAGGGACGGAGACGAGACGTTGACCATTCATGTTTGTTCAATCTCCACCGGTACATCAACTTCTTTCAAAATCGCTTCTATAATCTCTTGTTTTGTCGTACGAAGAGCGCCTTCCATGGATAAAATAATACGGTGTTTCCAAATGTAAGGAAGTAGTAATTGCACGTCTTCTGGTGTACAAAATTCTCGATTCCGTAAAAGGGAAAGAGCTTGAATACCTCTTACTAAAGCGAGTGTTCCGCGTGGACTAATTCCATTTGCAATAAAATCATGATTACGAGTTGCATTAGCAAGTTTGATTATGTAGCCTTCTAAAGGTTCTGACACATGAACTTCTTTTACTTTATTTTGTACTTGTGTAATATCATCTAGTGAGATGACAGGATGAAGCTCGTCTAACGGTTTGTTCTTTCGAAAACGTCGCATCATTTGAAGCTCTTCTTCTGGAGTAGGATAACCAATCGAAACGGTCATTAAAAAGCGATCAAGTTGAGCATCTGGAAGAGGGAATGTTCCTTGGGATTCAATTGGATTTTGCGTTGCAATCACGAAAAATGGTTTCGGCAGAAGTGTGGATCTGAAATAAAGTTACGATTTTTATAAAAAAGACGCGATGTTTTGAATAAAGTCACGATCTTTGCAAAAAAGTTGCGAAGCTTTACCCTTTTGGATATTTTTGTCTGAAGGGGTGTTTTTATGACTAAAAGAAAAAGAACATCTGATCGGTTTAAAAAAGTTGAAACGTTTTTAAAAAAGCTTAATCAAAAATCCTGTATGAAATGCAAAAATTTATTCAGCAATCGGGAGCTTTAATGGAATAAAAGGAGAGCATATATTAGTCATGTATAATATGTGCTTTCCTTTATTTTTAGGGATTTTTATAATTTAGGTCTTGATAATAAATTCAATAAAGTCGTTTGAAAAATAATAAAGTTGTTTAAAAAAATGCGAGTCATTCTATTCAACAATCGGGCCGAATTGTTGAGGAATTATAGACAGTAGACATCCTACTTGAATAAGATTAATGGTAAAATTGAGAAGTATGGAAGACTTGATAAAGAATATAAACTAGTTGGTTACAATTAAAAGGGTCTTAATATTAAGGAAGGAAGTGCAAAACTATGGATTTCGAAACAGTTATACAGGAGCTTGAAGCCCTCGGTAAGGAACGAACTAAAAAAATGTACATATCCAATGGTGCGCACGAGCCGCTTTTTGGCGTAGCTACAGGTGCTATGAAACCAATCGCAAAGAAAATAAAAATAAATCAACGTTTAGCTGAAGAGCTTTATTCCACAGGTAACTACGATGCAATGTACTTTGCAGGCATTATTGCAAACCCAAAAGCTATGAGTGAGTCGGATTTTGATCGTTGGATGGATGGGGCATATTTTTATATGCTGTCTGATTTTGTGGTGGCAGTAACTTTATCAGAGTCAGATTTTGCACAAGACGTTGCTGATAAATGGATTGCAAGCGGTGACGAGCTGAGAATGTCAGCGGGCTGGAGTTGCTACTGCTGGCTTTTAGGGAATCGCCTAGACAATGAATTTTCCGAAAGCAAGATTTCCAATATGCTTGAAATTGTGAAAAATACGATTCATGATTCGCCAGAACGAACGAAATCCGCTATGAATAATTTTCTATACACCGTGGGGATTTCATATTTGCCGCTACATGAAAAGGCAGTCGAGACCGCAAAAGAAGTAGGTACAGTAGAAGTAAAACGGGACAAGAAAAAAAGCAGTTTCCTAAATGCTTACGAAAGTATTCATAAGGAAATTGATAGAGGGAGGCTTGGTTTCAAACGTAAATATGTAAGATGTTAAAAATTAGCTTAGTATTGGGGTGTTGATCCAAGAAGGATTGACTCTCTTTTTGTTGAAGTTACTGAACTAACGGGCAGAAGGGTGAAGGAGAATTTAGACCATAACTTTATAAATACCATTGACTTGGAGTTCACTCCAGCTGTTATGATTTCGAGAGAAATTAGATGAAAAATTAGGATTCGGAAATCCTGTAAAATATTTAATCTTTGTATAAATACATCTATTCCTTTATTCCAGAAAAGGGCGCTATTTTTTGAGTGAAACTTAGATTTTTAAACGACTTTATTGTTATATTTTTGAGTACAGTGAAGTATCTTACATCAAAAATTAAACAACTATATTTTTAACCCCGTCCTAAATTTAGAACGGGGTTATGCTTGTTTGAGCTTTTAAAATTAAAAAACTTTATTGTCATTTTACAAAAGGACTATTCCAGAATCGCGCCCTTTTCTGGAATAACCTCTCTTAATTCAATAGGTGTTGTTTAAGACTTCTATCATTTAAGAAAATTTGTTTTTACAAAATTAATTAGGTTCTGCTTAATGATTAAAAAAATATCCAGCCACTTATGCCAACAAAAATACATGCATATAGGTTTATTGTATTCTTTAATAATAGATAAACGATAAGTAATAAAACAGCAGTAGCTGGAAATCCGCAAAGAACACCAAAAGCAAATTTACTCAAACTCTCGCTTGCTTCACCTTGAACATATAACCAAATAATGCTTAATAAACTTACGAGTGGAAGGGCTGCTATAGCTCCTCCATATATAAGAAAACTGTTCTCGCATGAGAACGGTCTTCTTATTGTGTACCCATCATAAGTCCAATTCTACAAAGATCTTCTCGCGGATGGCCTCTAAATTTGTTTTAGTTCTTCATTTTCAATCCCTCAAGGATTGTTTTAATCAGCGGCATTGATAATGACTCTAGACTTTGGTCAGAGTCGTGTATACCCCAGTGATAGATGCTTCCCATTAGGCTTTGTGTGACCATTGTTGAAATGACTTCTACACATTGGTCAGTGCCAATGGATCCTTGGTCCTTAGCTTCTTCAAGTAGTGTAAAGATGATTTGAAAGAGTGAACGGTTTGAATTTAAAAAGTAAGTGTGTTCTTTTGAATTTAGAGCGGAACTATAAATGACTTTCATAAGATCTTTACCCATTTCTTCTTCTAGAAAGCGCAATAATTTCTGAGTGAAAATAAATAGTTTTTCAAATGGGTCCATATCTTTCGGGAAAGAATGGAAAACTTCTAAATAATAATTGTCGACTTCTGTGAATCTCTCTAAAAATATGTCCGATTTAGCCGAAAAGTGTTGGTAAAATGAACCTTTTGAAGTGCCGGTTTTTTTCACGATTTCGTCGACTGTTACTTTGTCATAACCCTTTTGGCTAAAAAGTTTTAAAGCTGTTTTTAAAATTTTATCGCGTGTTACTTCTCCTCTGCGCTGCTTTTTTTTTGATTCTAGCATGAAAAATCCTCCAGGAATAATTGACAGAATATTTAAATTTTTATAAAATCAGACTATGGTCTAATTATAAACAGACTGCAGTCTAGTTAACAAGTTAATGTTTTATTCAAGTCTACCTCATAGATTTCGACTATCACAACGATTTCTTATTTTATTTTAACCGAAAAAGAAAGCGCTTTATAAAGAAATGGAGGGGAAATAATGGATAAAGTCATTGAGTCTAGTGAAATAAGAAAGTATTTCAAGAGTGGCGATGTAATTTTAACAGGAGGCTTTGGCTTATCAGGTACACCTTTAACGATCATTGATGAACTATTAGAAACAGACATTCGTGATTTAACGATTGTTAGTAATAATTTAGGGGATCTTGGACAAGGATTACATAAAGTATTCATGCAGGGAAAAATCAAAAAAGCAATTGGCTCCTTTTTTTCCATTAATAAAGAAGCGGTAATAGCCTGGTCTAAAGGCGAGCTTGAAATCGATTTGCTACCTCAAGGTACATTAGCTGAAGCAATTCGCTGCGGCGGTGCCGGAATAGGTGGTTTTTACACAAGAACCGCCGTTGGCACTGAATTAAGCAAGGGCAAAGAGGAAAGAGAAATTGATGGAGAGAGATACATTTTTGAAAAGGCTATTAAAGGTGATGTCGCTATTATAAAGGCGGATAAAGCAGATCGAATTGGAAATTTAGTGTACCATACGACAGCTAGAAACTTTAACCCTATGATGGCTACAGCTGGAAAAATAGTCATTGCCGAAGTTAATGAAATTGTTGAAGTTGGTGAGCTGGACCCAGAATTTGTTGTGACGCCTCATGCGTATGTGGATTATGTCATCCAAAGCAAATATTCAAAGATAGGGAGTGATTATGTTGAGTCAAGATAAAAGACAAATTATTGCTAAGAGAATTGCCGAAGAATTAGAAGATGGACAGATTGTTAACTTAGGAGTTGGAATTCCTACTTTGGTTGCTTCCTATTTAGGTGATAAAGAGGTTTATTTACAATCTGAGAATGGATTGTTAGGTATGGGACCTTCTCCTGCAGAGGAAAATTTAGATATTGATTTAATTAATGCAGGAAAAGAACCGGTTACCTATTTGAAAGGTGCATCATTTTTTAATAGTGCTGATTCTTTTGCTTTGATTAGAGGTGGTCATATTGACGTAGCCGTTTTAGGCACACTTCAGGTGGATGTTCATGGTGAAATTGCCAACTGGGCCGTTCCGAATCAGCCGATTTTAGGCGTTGGTGGAGCAATGGATTTGGTGACAGGAGCAAAAAAGGTTATTGTCGCAGCTACCTTGTTTGCAAAGGATGGAACGTCTAAATTAGTCAAGGAATTATCATATAAAACTAGCGGGATTCGAAAAATTGATTTATTTGTTTCCGATTACGCTGTTTTTAAATTTACGGATAAAGGCGTAAAAGTTGTAGAAATGATGGAAGAGATTTCAATACAAGAATTAAGTGAAAAGGTTGGTTTTGATTTAGAGTATTTGAATGATTTAACACTCGTAAGTAATAAGTGAAGAATGGAGGGCAACACTTGGACAAGCAAAGAACAGTTATTGTGACAGGTGCAGCAGGCGGTTTGGGTAAAGCAATCGCAAAGGAATTTATTAAACAAAATGACTTTGTTTATGTAGCGGATCTTAATAAAGGGGCTGCAGAGGAGACCGCATTTTCGCTGGGGGAAAATGCAAAAGGAATTTATTTAGATGTTACGGATGAAGCTGTTATTCAATCAACCATTGCAGACATTTTGAAGGAGAGGGGATCGATTGAGGTTTTAGTGAATAATGCCGGAATTCAATATCGTGCGCCATTAGAGTCATTCCCTTTAGAAAAATGGAACTTGCTTATGGATGTCATGCTGACAGGTGTATTCCTAATGACAAAGCATGTTTTTCCGCATATGAAGAAAGAAGAGTACGGCAGGATTGTGAATATTTCATCTGTTCATGGGAAGATGGCCACACCTGAAAAAGTCGCCTATGTTGCTGCCAAGCATGGCGTGATAGGCGTAACGGGTGTAACTGCCCTAGAGGGAGCGCCATATAAAATAACGGCTAACTCGATTTTACCTGGTCCAGTGAAAACAGAATTGCTAGTTAAGCAGCTTGATAGCTTAACAGATAAAGGAATGACGGATAAAGAAGCGCTTGAGGCTATTATGTATCCAAGGCAAGCGATGAATCGTTTTATCGAACCAGAAGAGGTTGCTTCTGGCGTCGCTTATTTAGCATCAGATGCAGCAGGCGGTATTACAGGAGAACATATTAAAGACGCAGGCGGCATGTAATAAAAAAAAGAGGAGGAAAAAGAATGGCAACTTATATTGTTGACGGAGCAAGAACAGCCTTTGGTACTTTTGGCGGGGCATTAAAAGATGTGACCGATATCGATTTGGGTGTAGCAGCAACGGAAGAGGCATTGAAAAGAAGCGGAATTCAAGCTTCTAATGTAGATGAAATCATATTTGGAAATATTATCCACACAAGCAGCAGCTCTGCTTATTTAGCCAGACATATCGGTTTAAAAAGCGGCATGGCAGAGTCATCATCTGCGCTTACACTTAATAGATTATGCGGTTCGGGCATGCAGTCTATCGTATCTGCCGCACAGTCCATTGCTTCTGGGGATGCAAAAGTAGTTGTCGCTGGAGGAACCGAAAATATGAGCTTATCACCGCATGTATTAAGAGGCACGCGCTTCGGCTCACCAAATAAAGCACCAAAAGTTGATGATATGTTATGGGAAACATTAACAGATAACTACGTTGGCTGTGGAATGGGGATGACAGCTGAAAACTTAGCTGAAAAATATTCAATTTCCCGAGAAGAGCAGGATCAGTTTTCTGTGGAATCACAAGAAAAGGCCATTGCAGCAAGAGATAGCGGCCGTTTTGCGGAGGAAATTGTTCCGGTTAAGTTAAAAGGCAGAAAAGGCAAGGAAGTCATTTTTGATACGGATGAGCATATTCGTGAAGGTGCATCTGTAGAAGGTTTAGCAAAATTGAAGCCCGCTTTTAAAAAGGATGGGACTGTTACACCAGGGAACGCGAGCGGCATTAATGATGGTGCAGCTGCTGTGTTAGTCGCATCTGAGGAGTATGTGAGTGAACATAACTTAAAGCCGCTTGCGAAAATTGTAACATGGGGCGTTGCAGGAGTTGACCCGAGCATTATGGGTATTGGCCCCGTACCAGCAAGCAAAAAAGCATTAGAAAAGGCTGGTTTAAGCTTAGAGGATATTGGTTTGTTCGAATTTAATGAGGCATTTGCTTCACAATCTATTGCTGTAATTAAAGAGTTAGGTGTCGATAAGGAAAAGGTGAATGTGAACGGAGGGGCTGTTGCATTAGGCCATCCTGTAGGCGCAAGCGGTGCTAGAATCACCTATTCTTTAGCACTTGAAATGAGGAAAAGAAACGTTAAATATGGATTAGCTTCGCTTTGTATTGGCGGCGGACAAGGTATTGCCATTATTTTAGAAAATGTACAAAGCTGATGAAACAGATAGGGGGGAATTTGATGAATCAGAATATTAAGGCTATAGAAAAAAGTACAATCCGTAAAACGATGAAACGCATTCTTCCAACTATATTAATTCTATATGTTGTTGCTTACTTAGACCGGGTAAACTTAGGCTATGCTGCTTTAGAAATGAATGCAGAATTAGCTTTATCTGCTGAAGTTTTTGGTCTTCTTTCCGGTATTTTCTTTATTGGCTATTTCTTTTTTGAAGTCCCAAGTAACATGATTATGCATAAAGTTGGGGCGCGCATTTGGATTGCCCGGATTATGCTTTCATGGGGAATTATAGTAATCTTAACTGGTTTCGCGCAAACGACGACACATTTATACATCCTGCGTTTTCTATTAGGTATTGCTGAAGCCGGGTTTTTTCCTGGAATTGTTTTGTATTTAACTTATTGGTTTAGAGCCCGTGAAAGAGGACGAGCAACAGCTGCATTACTGCTGGCTTTACCGATAGGCGGCCTAATCGGCGCACCAGTGTCAACGTGGATTATTGATAACATATTTTGGCTCAATATGTCAGGATGGAGATGGATGTTTATCCTTGAGGGCATCCCGGCCATTATCTTAGGTGTTCTTACTATTTTCTTCTTAACAAATAGACCTGCAAAAGCAAAATGGTTATCGAAGGAAGAAATAGATTGGCTGGAGGGCGAATTGAGTGCTGAACGGCAAGCAAGTTCAAAAGTAAATAAAGTCTCAAAACTAGACATGCTGAAGGATTCAAAGGTTTGGAAGTTATCTGTGTTATATTTTGCTGTTTATACAGGTATCTATGGCTTGTCATTCTGGATGCCAACCATCATTAAATCCTTATCAGAAATTGCCACGACCAACTTAGAAATAGGCTGGTTAGCCATGATTCCTTCATTAGTAGGTATTCCGGCTATTATATTTGTCGGATGGTATTCGGATCGAACGAATGCGTACAAACAACATTTAATTGTTTGCTTTATTATCTCAGTATTGGGCTTTATCGGATGTGGCTTTTCAGAAAGCGTCTTTATGATGGTACTTATGTTAACAATTACATCTGCTGGATTATTTGGATTTACTGGATGTTTCTTTGCCTACATGACATTTTTCTTCACCGAGTCTACTGCACCTGTTGGTATCGCTTTAGTCAATTCATTTGCGGCATTAGGCGGATTTGTAGGACCAATGATTCTTGGATCTGTAGCATTTACCCAAGGAATGTTTATTTTATCAGGATTACTAATAATCGGCCTTTTTACATTAATTACATTAAAATTGACAAGTAATAATAGTGTGGACACTGTCAAAGAAACACAGCCAATTGTTACTCAATCATAACGGATAATATTTAAAAGGACGCTAATCTTTAGTAAAACGGAGCTGTGTACCATAAACAAGATGTCACCAAGCACCCCCCCGTGAGAATTATTAAGATGTTAAATAGTGTTCATCACAAAAAAGGGAGCATCAGTAACTGATGCTCCCTTTACCTTAGTTAAAGGAAACAGAATTCGACATTAATCAGATAAATGAAGGAAGTTTTGGGAAGGTCTGTACTTTTGGGAAATCCGGGATATGCCATCTGTAGTGCATTAATCATAACGGAGATTATCTCCCCAAATTCGTGTAGTATTAATTGTATTTCCACTAAACATTCGGCTCACCTCATCATAGCCCATGCTTTTCTTTTGGGCATGATGCCAAAACCTGATCAACCTCCATGGTCAAGCCATATACTATCTAACATTAGGCTTAAACTACAGACCTGTAATAATAGGGTTCCCAGTAACAAACCATTCACCTGACGTTCCCCCAATTAGTTATTCTTGCTCTTCCTGTTTCCTCCACAATCTGGCCCTTTAACGGAATAACATGACTGGCGTTTTTAAACATCTTTATTGCAAATGTAACGATTTTATTTAAAATTAAACAACTTTATTGTAACTCATCAGCTGAAGATTAATTTCGGCTCTTTTTTTCTTTTTAGTAAAGTATTTCCAATTTAGTTTGAAAAATTTAATTTCTATAGAAAATTGACCTCTCAAATTCGCTTGTAACGAGTTTTAAATATGTATCTAATGTAATTAGTCTTAGATTCATAAAAATTAAATATAAGACCGTTTAAGAGGTTTATCGGTGTTTTATACATTTTTAATCAAAATAAAAAAAGGTAAGCCATTATTTTTGACTTAATCCCTTTTCTACGAGTTGTCGGATTGCTTCATTACGATTTTTTAACTTATTTTCATGCCAAAAATCCTCAATTTTCTTCAGTTGTTCATTCGAAAATGTAACTAAGACTTGTGTATTTTTTTCTTTGTTTACTGCCATGTGAGTATTCCTCTTTTATAAAAGTATTATAAGTTATATAACTTTAGAAAAGGAGTGAGGATATTGGAAAAGAAAATCAAAAAGATGATGATGGATCTAACTAGCCTCATGAGTAATGGTGAAGTGCGTATGGATGTAACTGATATTAAGTATTATCAAATGCTATGTGGTGCATTAGAAGCAACAGGAAGAAATTACGATTTATATGTACATGAACAGGATGAAAGTACTTTGCTTTTTAAGTTGAAATAGCGTAATTCTTAAAAGAAGTGTAATAAAAGTATTGTTTGTATCTAATAGGAAGTGAGGGCTGTTGAGGGATGGAACAGTTAACCATTTTTGATGTAATAGATGAAACGAAGACACGGCTTTATGAAACATTAAAAGCAAAAGGATTACATTACACAATTCAAGGGTACTATTTGCATAACGATTACAAAGGGATGGTCAAATACTTCTATATAAGGACAACTGATAATACAATTATTGATTTGTGTATTTCTGAATTTCCAGAAGTATTTGCGATACATGAGGGTTTTAGTGACATTGCGATTAAAAAGATATTTAAAGGGCGATTGTAAGTCATACAATAAAATTCGAATAAATGGGGGTATTAAAAATGAAAATTGGTACATCTGAATGGCTTTCTCTTAGTAGGGATATTAAGCTGAAGTTGATTCGTCTTGCTGTTATAGATAGTCAAAATAAAGGGGTTCAGCCGAGATACGTGTAAAAACGGGTCATAGACTTACTTTTATTTCCAGTCGATGACCCGTTTTATGTTTATACCGGTATATTTTCCTCTACTGGTTGAGGGATGCTTTGTAAATCGATGACATAATCACCAAAACGTTTAATGTGCCTTGTAAGGTATGGACTCAGCATAACATGATCTTCTCGTGAAAACTTATACCCTTCATTTATGGGGCGAATTTATTAAGCACACAGAAAAGCTGAAGAGAGCTCTTTTATTTTTGTTCCGCAATCGGGCCATATTCTGGAAAAAGAAAGGGATTTAGTTAGGGCATCTAGAAAGTTAAAGTTACTTCCAAAAAAGGGCAGTATTTTCGCCCTGCTCTGCTCCAGTGGGGCGGGCAAGACAATGGTTGTAGAATAAACGTCTGATGAACAGATGGCTCTATACTAAGTGCAGGACATATCTCGATTCTGATAACCCAGAAAAGGAAGTGAGTCAGATTTTGACTGCCAATATTCATTTTCTTTGATGCATCGAATTCACCTTTTTGACAAAGGGCTTTCAAGCATGAATAACAAAAGAGAATTTGTAATTTTAAAACAATAGGGCTGATAAAAAAGTAAAAAGAGGGAAACCAAGTGAAAAAGATTACAACAGAAGATTTTCGTTCATCAGAAAATGGGGAAAAAAGGAGAGATTCATGATGGGACAAAGTAACAAAGGCTTCTCCGAAACAGGGCTACACAAAATGCGCAACGTGCTGGCACGACATGTCGATTCCGGGAAGATTCCTGGGGTCGTCGCCTTAGTCAGCCGGAACGGTGAGACGCACGTCGAAGTGCTCGGCACGATGCGCCATGATGGTGGTGCGCCGATGCGCCGGGACACGATCTTTCGGATGGCCTCGACGTCCAAGCCGCTTGCGATTGCGGCGGCAATGATCCTGCTCGACGAGTGCAGGCTGCGGCTGGATGACCTGGTAGAGACGTGGCTACCGGAACTCGCTGACCGGCGGGTGCTGAAGCGGATCGACGGCCCGCTGGACGATACCGTGCCAGCGCGGCGGCCGATCACCGTACGGGACCTGCTGACTTCCACGTTCGGGCTCGGCATGGATATTACGTCGCTGGGCACTCCGATCATGAACGCGATCTTCGAGAAGGGGCTCACGCCCGATCTACCGGTGCCGATGCCCGAGCCGGATGAGTGGATGCGCCGCCTTGGCGAGCTTCCGCTGATGCACCAGCCCGGAGAGCGCTGGCAATACCACATTAGCAACGATTTACTCGGCGTGCTAGTCGCCAGGGTCACGGGCCAGTCGTTTGAGACGTTCCTGCGCGAACGCATCTTCGCCCCCCTAGGCATGAAGGACACCGGTTTCCACGTGCCCGCCAACAAGATCGACCGATTGCCGACCCTCTACGCCCCCGACCCGCAGACCGGAGAGTTCATCGTGTGGGACGAGGCCAAGGGGGGACGCTGGAGCCAGCCTCCGGCGTTCCAGGGCGGCGGCGGTGGGCTGGTCTCCACCGTCGACGACTACAACGCGTATTTACGGATGCTGCTGAATCACGGGATGCACGAAAGTGAACGGATCCTGTCCCGGCCCGCCGTCCAGCTGATGACCACCAACCGCCTCACGCCCGAGCAGCAAGCCGCTCGAAACGCCATGGCCACAAACAACGTCCATGTGTCATTCGGCCAAGGGCAGCACGGCGGCTGGGGCTTCGGGATGGCGGTGCGCACCTACCGTGGCGACTACGCGCCCATCGGCCAGTTCGGCTGGGACGGCGGAAGCGGCACCACGACCTACGCTGACCCGGATAACCAGCTCACCGGAATCCTGCTTACCCAGGTCGGGCTGTCAGTCCCGAATTCGGCACGGCTTATCCACGACTTCTGGACCATGGTCTACCAGGCAATCGAAGACTGACACCGAGCCCGCGGTTCGTCGTTCGTTTAAAAAAAGGCTGGTGAATTTCATCGACCTTATTGGGGCAGAATCAGGACGTGACGCGGAGTTGGTTGGACGGAGTGGAAGCGGGCATGGGCATGGCCGCAAGTCCTTGGAGGTCTATTCAAAGCTTGCAATCACCGATGCCCAGCAGGGATATAACGAGGTCATCAATAATCTAATTACATCTATATTGCGGGTGGTGTCAGCTTCGCTGGTACTACCCCCAATAGGGGGCTTAGCTTAACAAGCCAAATTAAAAAGTCGGTTCCTAAGGAATTCGACTTTTTTAGGTTGAATTTCACAATTCGTGTTTCTTTAATACTATTTTTGACATTGTTCGATTTGGAAATAAAAGTAATCCTATGACCCGTTTTTACACGTATCTCGGTTGAACCCCTATTTCATTGTGGGGAGGATTCAAAAATACACTCAGGATGATTGTCTGGTTTTGGATCATAATGCTTTTTATATTTGGAGAAAGCTTGTTACAATAAAAAGAAAAACATAGGGTAAATAAGATAATGAAAAGAGGAAAGAGGCTGAATGAAGTCAACGGGAATCACTAGAAAAGTAGATGAATTGGGGCGTGTAGTTATCCCAAAAGAACTGAGGGATACGCTCGGTATTAAAGAAAAATCACCATTAGAGATCTTTGTAGATGGAGAAAAAATTGTTTTACAGAAGTATCAAGCTGGTGGGGCTTGTATGATAACTGGTGAGGTTTCAGAACGTAATATGTCATTAGCAAATGGAAAGATTACAATAAGTCCAGAAGGTGCAGAGTACCTGGTTAAAGAGTTGCAACAATACTAAGTTGAATAGAGAAATTAAAGGCTCCGCCATACAGGGAGCTTTTTTTATTATCAATATAATAATTTCACATACTGTAATGATTAATAAACAAAACAACCCACAAATAGCAGTCTACATTTATAGCTTGTTTCTCTTTTAGGATGCTTTTTCCTTATAAGTAGATTTTGTCGGAATCCCCAATATAATAGACTATAAGTAAAAGTATTTTTATTTAATGGGGAGATTGGTGCAGCATTGAAATAAAGATGAACCGTTTATAACAAAGTTAAACCGTTTTGAAAAAAATGAAGTCTTAATATTTAAAATTTAATTAAGACCATAGCTGTATTGGAAAATACTCCCTGAGACTATGTTAGCAACTGAAGTTTTTATATAAACTTAAATTAATAACCGAGAAGTAAGGGATTGAAAATGTCCTTAGTGATCTGCCTTCATTGTTGATTATCGCAAAGGAATTATAGTAAAAGCAAAAAGGTTGGTAACAATCTTGAAAAATAAAATGAGGTGATTCATTAATGATTAATTTCAATGGAGAAGAAGTTACCAAGGTGGACGGTAAAACCAAGGTTGTTCAATCGAATATTAAAGCGTGGTTTGCAATTGGAGCAAGTTCTATCACACTATTCGCAATTATATTGAAATCCTTTTTACCTGAAGCACCGGATTACACAATGGGATTTGCTCCAGTAGGAATTACGGTATTTGCTTCAATCTTAGGAATGATTGCACTAGCACTATCTATTAACTGGCAGCGTGAAAGTTTAACGCCACGTTTTCTTTTGCTAATTAGCACATGGGGAGCTTGTTTTATATTAGTCTGGTCATCAGGCGGTATTGTGTTTGACATATTACGAACAGCTGCTGTACTTGGAATCCCCGGTTTGCCCCCGGTTGTGGATTGGCCAGGATTTGCAACCAGAACCATTAGCCTCATAGCTGCCATACTGCTTGCTGCAGCAACTCTCTCTTTTCAACGTATATCCCGAGGGGCATGCATTGTATGTGGTCAAGGGCCTTCAGTGAAAACCCAACCTGACCGTATTTGGTTCGGCTATGCTGCGTTTGTACTATCTTTTCCATATCCATTATTGAAACTTTATTGGTCCTTCGGTGGCACCCTAGGAGGTGGCCAAAATTTCAGTCAACATTCTGCTTATGGAGAAATGCTAGTATTTGGCGCTTGTGCATTGCTTTGTCTTGCTCTTGTACAAAAATGGGGGCGTATTTTTCCTAAGTGGGTACCGTTTGTTGCTGGGAAAAAAGTTCCTCGATTCATTCTAATCACCGGAGGTTGGGTTGCTGCATCTATGACAGTTTCAATGGGATTTTTGGCAATATTGGGATCTCTTTTGGAGGTATTAGGTCTTTCGAATGGACCAATGTCTTTCGATGACGAAGGTTTGTTGGTATCTATAGTATATGGAGGATGGTTGTTGCTGGGTATCGCGATCACTGGAGCTACCTGGAATTATCAGAAGCAAACCAGAGGTAAATGTGTAAAATGTGGAAAATTTTAAATAATGATTTATAGATATTATAAAAGGATCTTCAAATGAAGATCCTTTTTCATTGCTGATAACATCGCTTATGTTGACTACATACCCATTTGAGGCCTTCTTTAACTAAACCAGCTAATAGAAACAAGTCGTTATTTAATTAAAGGGCGATTTAATGGAGGAAAGATCATAGAAATGATCAAACTTTATTCCAAGGCTACAATTGGTCATGGAGAAAAAATATGCACAATTTTATAAGTGTGCACTACAAGTAAATCCTTACAATTATATAAGTTACAGAGGAACGAATCATACTCAAACAGAAGGGGTACTGACGGCAAAACGCGGATTTTATACGCTAAGGATATGCAGGATTTCATGCAGGCTACGAAAACGGTTTAAACTGCCAAATGCTGTTGTGACAGAGCAGTATGAAATCCTGCATACAGCGGAGGGAACAGAAGGCTGGCAAACTCTTGGTATGAATGGATTTCTAGGATTTGATTACTGCTGATAATGAGACTTTATGTTAACCTCACATGTATAGGGTATACAACGTACATAATCGAGATACTTAAAGGATTCCAATCAGGTTTGTCTAAGTTAGAAAAGAAAGGACAAATATCTAAAGAGGTGAAATGGATGCAAATCCTACTAATTCGTCACGGAGAATCTGAAGATGATTTTTTAGAAGAGGGTTATAAAGGACCTACTGATTTACAATTAACTAAAAGGGGATTGGAGCAAGTTGAAAAAATGTCTAGTTATATATCAAAGGAATTTCCTCCAGAATTTATTTGGTCGAGTACACTATTGAGAGCAACTCAATCTACTGAAATTTTGAGTAATGCTGTTAAATGCCCTGTAGAGTATCTAATTGAGTTATGTGAAATGCAGAAGGGGAAGAGTAAACTAGACTTTAGATTACGTGCTGAGAACATCCTTGCAGCTGTTAGAGAAAGGAGTAAACAGTACAAACGAATTGCGATTGTTTCCCATGGAGGAGTGATTACAAAAATTATAGATAGCTTCCTTCAATTACCGAAAGAACATGATGTATGGTTCCATACTGACAACACAGGCATACATCTACTTGAATACAAGTCTAGTGTCCGTTTTGTTAGGTTTAGTAACAATACCACTCATTTAAACTAGGACAAAAATCAACTTCCGCTAACGAAGACTATGTAAATATATAAAGGTAACAGAAATAATTATTAAACGGCTACATGAGGTATCATCACATGCCCATCAACTTAAGAACAAAACCGTTCATCAGAACTAAGATATTCTTAAAGTAGAGGTACACTCTTAAAAATGTGCATGCCAAATAAACCTAGATAGACATTATTATTACCTTGTTAGCGATGTGGTAATACCCAACAGCCTTGCAAACTTCTGAGTAAACGGAAGGGCACTGTAGTCTTATATAAATTTTATATTAATTCATTATTAATAATATATTATCCGTATTAAAATATGATCTTTATAATGAAGATATCACTTTTAAAAGGAGGAACTAGAATGGAGTTTAGTAAACTTGGCAATAGCGGATTAACAATAAGCAAGATTGCATACGGAAACTGGATAAATCACGGGGGGAAAGTAGATGAGGATACTGCAAATGAGTGTGTTAAAGCAGCACTAGATGTCGGTATAACAACATTCGATACTGCTGATGTTTATTCAGACACTAAAGCTGAAGAAATACTCGGCCGGTCTTTACAAGGTATACGACGGGAGAGCATTGAACTATGTACAAAGGTGTGCCATCCGACTGGGAATGGGCAAAACGATAAAGGTTTATCACGAAAACATATTCTAGAAAATTGTAATGCATCTTTGCGTCGGTTACAGACCGACTATATTGATGTCTATTATGCACACAGATTTGACCCAACTACTCCTCTTGAAGAAACGATGTTAGCTTTCGCAGATCTTGTAAGACAAGGTAAAGTGCTTTATATTGGTGTAAGTGAGTGGACAGCAGAACAAATCACCCGTGGTGCAGCACTTTCACGGGAATTGAATATTCCGCTCATCGCTAGCCAACCCCAGTATTCAATGTTGTGGAGAGTTATCGAAACTGATGTGATACCAACCTGTCAACGTGAGGGACTTGGGCAAGTAGTATGGTCGCCTGTCGCACAAGGTGTTCTCACTGGAAAATATCTACCCCAAAAACCAGTACCAACTCAATCACGTGCTAATTCTCCTGCTGGCAAACCATTTTTTCATAAACTTGCACAACGTTGGATGAACGACAATGTGCTCACTGCTATCCAGAAGCTCAAACCCATCGCACAAGAGATTGATCTTACCCTCGCTCAACTCGCAATAGCTTGGGTACTACAAAACCAGAATGTTTCCTCAGCAATTATCGGTGCCTCGAATCCGGAACAGGTAAGAGAGAATGCGTTAGCTTCTGGTGTCAAACTGGAACCTGAAATAATGAATCAGATTGACAAAGTACTAGAAGGTTTCGTTGAGTACGATCCGAGTAAAACAGGTTAAGTTTTTGCACGTGACTTAACCAGAAATATATACAAAATCTTTGTAGTCTTACTTTAAAACTTAAGTTAAATTAGAATTCTTCCTTTGTAATATTTTACTACCCATCCCATCAGGATGGGCTTTTATTCTTGATGATCAAGTTGTAAAATCGAATACACCTCTCTAACAACTGTTAAAAAATGATCTACTACTGCAGATTTTTCATCTTGTCTCCATCCAACATATAGATTTACTTTTGGTGTAGTCTCTTGGATTTTTTTATAGATAACCCCAGGACGTTTATAACTTTCCACCGATGATGGAACGACAGAAACTCCCATTCCTGTTGCAACTAAATTAACAATAGTTTGCATTTGAATAGCTTCTTGAACAACATTTAAACTTACACCATGATCCCAAAAGTAGTTAATAATTAAATCATAAAAATTTGGACCCAAATGGCGCGGAAACAAAATAAATGGTTCATCAATTAACAATCGGAGTGGAATTTCGGGCAATGAGGCGAAAGGGTGATCTTGATGTAAAACCAATCTTAAAGATTCTTCAGAACAAACTTCAGAAGATAGTATCCCGTTGTTCTGTTTAGAACGAATAAATCCAATATGAATTTGTTTCTCATAGAGTGCTTTTAGTTGCTGCTCCGTTGTCATTTCACGTAATATAAGATGGATTTTAGGAAAGCGTTCTCGAAATTTATTAAGAACTTCTATAACGATTTCTGTGGAATCGACAAAACCGATTATTAAATTTCCTATTTTTCCTTCAGCTGCAAGTTGTGTTTCTTTTATGGCTCTTTCTAATTGAAACAGCGTTTGTTGAGATCCTTCTAAAAATATCTTCCCAGCATCCGTAAGTTCAACCATTCTTTTTGTTCGATGAAAAAGTTGAACTCCCAATTCTTCTTCTAATTTACGAATTTCTTGGCTTAGAGGAGGTTGTGCCATCCTAAGACGTTCTGCTGCACGACTAAAATTCAATTCCTCTGCCACCATTATGAAATACCGCATTTTCCTAATATCTATTTTTATCAATCCCTTCTGCTAAAATCCAATAAGGACTTCTCTTTTATTATCAAACTCATTTAGGTGCCTAGTATTTTCGTAGCCATGCTTTTTATGTTTTACGGCTTTTTGGTATTAGGGAGAGGAGATGTTTTAGAGTTTATCGACCTGTTCCATAGATAAGGGGAAAAATACCTTTCTTCAAATAACCTGTCAGTTAGTTAAGTAATTACACAAACACATTTTAACATAATACCCCATTCTTAAATCGGAATTTTCTGAATAGTAATGAAAGAAAAAAGGTAGATTAAAAGTCTTTCTCCTTCTGCAACTAACCTGCATAGTTAGTTTAAGTACATTTCTTCACAATCTTTATAGTAATATTAACATAAATATCCAATAAAAAAATCATCTCTCCACTAAGAGATTTATAGAGGAGAGAGGATTTTTAATCGAACTTTTTTACAAATTATCAAACTTTATTATAAATCAACACTCTTTATTATAAATAATCAATCTTTTTTACAAAGCTGCAGTACAATGTAGCATTAAGCTTTTTAGTTAGAAAAAAGAATGAAAATTTTTTTGTAAAACAAACAATATCTAAGATATAAAACCCTGATTTCCTACTTCGCGTAAGGAAATTAGGGTTTTTACTTCCAAAAATGCCTTAGAATTTATTATCAAGACCTAAATTATAAAAATCCCTAAAAATAAAGGA
>NZ_CAKJTI010000034.1 GCF_917563915.1 Bacillus rhizoplanae
GTGATGTACTTGCGACCTGTTGACTAAGCCATACACATAAAGCAACTAACTCCTGTGCTTGATATTTACTCTTTCGCTGAACGAATCCTTTTTCTTTGGATAAGTGTTCTAGAACATGAGAAGACATATGTCGTTGTAATTCTTCAGCAATCGGTTGAAGTTCATCAAGAATCGAAAGATTCATAAAGAAACGCCATCCTTTCTTATAATTCTACAGAAAGGATAACGCCTTTTTTGCTTTATGGGTAGTGTAAAACCTTAGCTTGATAGTGATGTGGCGGTACCCCAGAAAAGACACCATAAGGTGCCTTACTCCGACTTGATAACCACTTTAATTTTAATAATATGTATTGGACTCCCATCCAAATATAATTTTACTACATTTATCCATATTACTTATTGAGAAAAAAATAAAAAGCCCCGTAAATCAGAGCTTTTATATTATGGGTAAGTTACCTAAATTATTATTTCCTTACACATAATCATCATTTCATGGGGTACCGTTCTTATTTTACTAGAGAGAAAATAAGATTTTACTGTTTTGCTGCTGGTGGATGGATGTACTATTATGAAGTAGCTCCTTCAAAAAGTATTTGTTTACGTTTGATCCCTGCACATTGTGTGGGGATTTTTTCATAAAGAAAAGACACTTATAAGAGTGTCTTTTCTGATTGTTTTTTAGCAGAAGCAAGCAGCTCCAACTATGATTAATAATATAAAGAGGATAACGAGTAAAGCGAAGCCTCCAGCAAAGCCACAACTACCACAACTACCACAACTACCACCAAAGCCCATAATAGTTCCTCCTTTAGATAAGAGGGGAAAACAAAGGGTCACCTCTCTAAATTCACACTATCCAATTCATTAATATGGTTGGAAACCCAGTTTATCGGTCAGGTATAGATTCAAAAAGTGCTCTTCGATTCTCCAGTGGTCGATATCGCTCAGCTATATTAAAGTAATGAAAGGTCATGACGGTTTATATCGAGAGAGTGGAGAATCGGCAATTTCGTGGTAAATAAATTTTTGTTCGAATGTTATTCAGGTCAATCGGATTCCTTCAAATGCATTCATCACCAAATGATGCATATAGGAATCATCCAACTTTTCGCCAGTTACGAGCAAACGATAGAAAATCGGCCCGTAAATGAGATCGATGCTTAATTCAATATCGAGAGTTTCTTTCAATTCTCCTCTCTGAATTCCCTTCTCCAGAAGATGCTTAGCTTGGAGTCGCCGGGGCTGAAAATATCGGGTACGATATTCCTTAGCCAATTTTGAATCAAACTGTCCTTCGCCTATTAACTCCGTAATAATGATCCCTTCCCGACTTGTCAAAAACCTTGCTAAACTCGTGGCGTGAATTAGAATATCATTTAATGCCGAGCCCGTATCAGGCACAGGCAATTTGGCAGCGGTAGCAGAAAGAAAACCATCCATTACCACGGCTGCCTTGTTAGGCCACCATTTATAAATCGTGGCCTTGCTAACTTTAGCACGATCTGCAATTTTATCGACCGTGACCGCTTTAAAGCCCTTTTCCAACAATAACTCATAGGATGCGGAAAGGATAGACTTATGCGTTTCGACATTACGCGGCCGACCTCTTTTACTTTGCACATTAATCATTCCTTCCAAAATATAAACTATACGTTTAGTATACTTAATTTGATTAAAAAATAAAATAACCATTTACAAAACTGAACGTTTAGTATATTATTTATTTTAATTAATGAACTAAACGTTTAGTATTTAATAGTTAAAAAATCTTACGATGTTAACTGATGCAACTAAGCCTAAGACTCCACAAGAACTTATTACAAAATAATACATGGGAAAGGAGAGGAGAGAGATGGCACAATTGAAAGTCTTGAAAGAAGAGTTGGATGTAGTTCAGACTCAATTTAGTAAAATGGTGTCTGACACTGCGGCAGCATTTGCCAAGATGATCCAAGAACTTCGGGATAATGGTATAGGAGGAGTTAACTATGTCTAATTTAAAAAATCAAACAATTGATAAAGATATTTCAACGGGGTTAACCATACTTCTAGCAACTGCATGTGGTATCATTGTAGCTAATCTTTATTATGCACAGCCCTTGGTTGGGTTAATTAGCTCTGCAATTGGGCTTTCTACTAGTAGTGCTGGATTGATTGTAACGCTAACTCAAATTGGATATGTTGTCGGCTTACTATTTCTTGTGCCTTTAGCAGATATTGTTGAAAACCGAAAGCTAGTAGTTATATCTTTACTTCTAAGTACAGTCGCCCTGACTGCCACAGTATTTGTGAAACACGGCATTCTTTTCCTAGTGGCTTCATTCTTCATCGGATTGGGATCGGTCGCAGCACAAGTCCTCGTACCTTTTGCGTCATACCTTGCATCAGAAGCTACACGCGGCCGCGTTGTTGGTAATGTCATGAGTGGTCTGTTACTTGGCATCATGCTGTCGCGTCCGATATCAAGTCTAGTAGCTGACATTTGGGGATGGAATGCAATATTTGCCTTGTCTGCGGCAGTAATTCTTCTCTTAGCGATCGTATTATCAAAAGTACTCCCTACAAGGAGCCCAATGGCAAACACAAACTATACGGCCTTACTCGGTTCAATGTGGAAACTACTGCGAACTACCCCGCTCTTACGCCGTCGCGCAATTTATCATGCGTGTGTATTCGGGACTTTCAGCTTATTCTGGACTACTGTTCCGTTATTATTGTCTAGCCCTACTTTTCATTTTTCTCAGAAAGCTATAGCACTATATGCTCTTGTCGGAATTGCGGGTGCGATAGCTGCACCAGTAGGTGGCCGTCTAGCTGATCGTGGATGGACTCGGCTTGCCACTGGGATAGCTCTCGCTGTTGTTATCGTTTCTTTATTACTACCACTCATGATTCAGAGTAGCTCGCCCGTTGGAATAGCTGTTTTAGTAGTTGCAGCTATTCTGTTGGACATGGGAGTATCCGCAAACCTTGTGCTTAGTCAACGTTTAATTTTCTCTTTGGAGCCAGAAATTCGTAGTCGATTAAACGGATTATTCATGGCTATTTTCTTTCTGGGTGGTGCTGTTGGATCCTCTATCGGAGGATGGGCATACGCCTCAGGTGGATGGAGTGCAGCATTATGGATGGGAATCGCTTTTCCGATCATAGCACTGCTTTATTTTGCCACAGAGAAATAGTTCTTTAATTAAACTTAAGCAGTCAGGATTCGTCTGACTGCTTAAGTTTTGGTATGTCCAAGCTTTAGAGATTAATTGCAATTGTTTTGAGGTTTTTGCACCAGAACCAGATTTTTTGTCTCTATCGCTGTAAGGGTACAAAACTCACCATTTAAAATGTTTCTGAATTCTATGTAGACTATGATAAAAAAAGAGCTTGTGTCAAAAAACAAGCTCTCTTTAAAAGAAATAACGTAATTGAGATGACTATATATTACCAATTGACTTATTACGATTCCATCCGTCTCATGTTGAGAAATAAATTATAAGTGGTTTTAAAACTAAAATGAATTATTGACATAATATTTTGACGATCATATAATAAATCTCGAATTAGAAACATTTTACAAAGGATTGGTGATTATGAGTGTGATTAATAATGATGAGAATTTATCTTTAAAGTTATTTGTTATATTATCACGAGCAGTACAGTCAATCACAAAGCGTATTGAAGAAGATATAAAAAGTTATGGACTTAATCCAACTGAATTTGCAGTTCTTGAGTTACTATACAATAAAGGCGATCAGCCTATACAAAAAATTGGAGACAAAATATTACTTGCAAGTAGCAGTATCACGTATGTAGTTGATAAGTTGGAAAAGAAGAGGTTCTTAATACGAAAACCATGTCCTAAAGACCGCCGTGTCACGTATGCGTCAATTACTTCAGAAGGTATTGAATTGATGGATACTATTTTCCCTCAGCATAAAGAGGCGATTCGGCAAATATTTGGTGGTTTGGACTCTAGTGAGAAAAAAGTGATAATCGAACAGTTGAAAAAATTAGGATATTATGCGCAAGAACTATAAGTTTTTGAACATATATCTCGAATTAGTAATATCCTACTTAAATATAAATTAAATAAAAGTAAAAAATTCCCTCTGGATTATGACATATGTCATAATCCTCGTTAATCCAATCATGATAAATTAACCTTAAAAATGCAAGGGGGAAACGCTATGTACAAATTACTTTCCGCACTTATTGGTGCTTTTATCGCACTTATGCTTCCACTAAACGGCATCTTAGCAGAAGTTATAGGAAACTATAACGCCAGCGTTCTTATTCATATTGTTGGATTAATTGCGGTTATTATCATTTTACTAGTTGGTAAATTTAAAATTAAGATTCAAAAAGGAATCCCGCTCTACTTATATAGCGCAGGAGCTATCGGAGTGTTCACGGTACTATTTAACAATATTAGCTTTTCGGAACTCGGTGTATCCTTAACTATCGCTTTAGGCTTACTTGGTCAATCGATTACTTCTATTATCATCGATCATTTCGGATTATTAGGAATGAAAGTTGTGAAGTTTGAAAAAAAGAAAATGGTCGGCTTACTACTTATTGCTTCTGGAATTTTTATCATGAATATTTTTTAACGGAGGGTAAATGATGTTATATATATGTATTGCCATTTTAGCTGGATGTTCCATTGTAATCGCAAGAGTAATTAATGCAAACTTAGCAACTCAAATTGGAATTTTCCAAGGTACTTTTTTCAACTATATTACTGGTCTCGCTTTTTCTTTATTATTTTTAATTTTTAGTAATGAATCTTTTAACATGTCCTACACAACATTGCAATCCATACCGTTTTTCGCTTATTTAGGAGGATTAGTAGGTGTTATCGTAATTGGATTATCAAACTATATTATCCCTAAAATATCTTCCTTCTATTTGACATTACTCATTTTTACTGGTCAATTAAGCATGGGAATTATCATTGATTTTTTCAATTCACATGAACTATCGGTTGGTAAGATCGTTGGAGGTTTATTAGTATTAATGGGACTCACATATAATTTAATCATTGATCGAACAGATATACCTGTTCAAAATAAGAAACAAGCCTTCTGAGGCTTGTTTCTGTTATTTTCACCTAAAATTTACTTTTTCTTATTTGATAACTTCTTTTCCACCCATGTATGAGCGTAATATTTTCGGAATCACAACTAAGCCATCTTCTTGTTGGTAATTCTCAAAAATTGCTGCCACTGTACACCCTATCGCTAATCCAGAACCATTTAATGTATGCATAAATTCTGGTTATGCACCTTGTGTACGACGAAAACGAATACCTGCACGACGAGCTTGAAAATCTTCACAGTTTGAGCAAGAAGATATTTCACGATATGTCCCGTAGCTTGGTAACCACACTTCAATGTCATATGTTTATGTAAATGATTTGAAACCATTGAAATTATTTTTTATACAATAATCAGGTTTGTATGAGCAAACCATTTGGACGAAGACGACTCATCATAATTTCATCAATAAATTTACCGTTTGCCTTTAAATTTCCCTTCTTTATCCCCTCTTCCATAAACCCAAACTTTTCATACAACGCTTGTGCACCAGGATTTGTTGCGAGAACGCCAAGTTCCACTCTTTCAAGCATTAGCCAATTGTCTGTAAGATCGAGAATTTTTGTAAGTAATGCTTTCCCAATTCCCTTCTTATGATATTCACTGTCTACGCCAATAAATATATCTCCCGAATGTGATCTTCGGCCTTGTCCTTGTGTTAAACCTACAAATCCAACGACATTCCCATCGAGCTCCGCAACAAATTCAAATTGATTAGGTCCTAAGTTACGAATTCTATTTTCCATAGCATCTACTCGCATACTTGGCATAAAAACCATATATGGTAAAACCGCATCTTGTATACAAATACGATGAATTGCGCTAGCATCCTGTATCTGAACGGGACGAATAGTTACTTCCATTTCAACATCTCCTTCAACTAAAAAATAAGATTGTTTTGGGATATTCTATACACAATGTAAAGATTCCTATCTAGGGCTATGAAAATGATTCGTGAATCACTATTATTAAATTTCTTTCACAGACTTTCAAAATGCATAAAAAATTATTAATACCCAAAAGTAGATTGAGTTTATTTCATTTTTTATCATTCTTACAGGATTTTAATCAATCTTAATAGATACTTAAACAATAAAGAAGCTGAATCAAATGTTGTTGAAAAACGACTTTTCGAGTCAGCTTTTCTTTTTTTAAATTGTTCATCAAAATTCTACAAAACTTGAGAAAGAAATTATTTTAATTTTCAGTATTTTAATAGTGAAAACTTAATGCTACTATAAAGCTACTCTTTTTTTTAAAATTTTTGTTAGGGGGAAAAAAATAATGAAGAAAAAAAGTCTAGCGTTTGTGTTAGCGGCTGGAATGGCAGTGACAACGTTTGGAGGGACAAGCTCTGCATTTGCAGATTCAAAGAACGTACTTTCCACAAAGAAATACAATGAGACAGTACAATCCCCAGAGTTTATATCAGGTAATCTAACAAGTGCATCAGGAAAGAAGGCAGAATCTGTTGTATTTGATTATTTAAATACTTCTAAAAAAGATTATAAACTAGGCGAGAAAAGTGCAGAAGAATCTTTTAAAGTACAAAAGGTTATAAAAGATCCTGTTGGAGAAGCAACAGTTATCCGTTTACAGCAAATGTATGAAGGTGTACCGGTATGGGGCTCTACTCAAGTAGCTCATGTTGGAAAAGATGGTGTATTAAAAGTTGTATCAGGAACAGTTGCACCTGATTTAGATAAGAAAGAGAAGTTGAAAAACAAAAATAAAATTGAAGAAAAAAAAGCGATTGCAATTGCACAACAAGACCTAGGATTCACTCCAAAATATGAAGTAGAGCCGTCTGCGGATTTATATGTATATCAAAATGGCGAGGAAACAACATATGCATATGTTGTAAAGTTGAACTTCTTAGATCCAGAGCCAGGAAACTATTATTATTTCATTGAAGCTGATAGCGGTAAAGTTTTAAACAAATATAATACAATCCATAATGCAACAAATGACAATACGGCTCCAAGTAAACCTGTAACGGGTACAAATACAATAGGAACTGGTAAAGGGGTATTAGGCGATACAAAGTCTATTAATACAACACTCTCTGGATCTAGTTATTATTTACAAGATAATACACGCGGTGCAACAATTTACACATACAATGGGAACAACCGAACAAGATTGCCGGGAACGTTATGGGCAGATGCGGATAACATCTTGAATGCTACCCGTGATGCAGCAGCAGTGGATGCACATTATTATGCAGGTGTAACATATAATTATTACAAAAACACCTTTAACCGCAATTCTTATAACGATGCTGGTGCACTGTTAAAATCTACGGTTCACTATGGCAAAAATTATAACAATGCCTTCTGGAATGGATCGCAAATGGTCTATGGTGATGGAGATGGATCTACATTTATTGCATTTTCCGGTGGTATCGATGTTGTCGGACATGAATTAACACATGCCGTGACAGAATATAGTTCAAACCTCATTTATCAAAATGAGTCTGGTGCATTAAATGAAGCAATTTCTGATATTTTTGGTACGTTAGTAGAATACTATGATAACCGTAACCCAGATTGGGAAGTTGGAGAGGATATTTATACACCTGGGAAAGCTGGGGATGCGCTTCGTTCTATGAGCGATCCAACAAAATATGGTGACCCAGATCATTACTCTAAACGTTATACTGGAACGAGCGATAATGGCGGCGTCCATACAAATAGCGGTATTATCAATAAAGCTGCTTACTTATTAGCAAATGGCGGTACACATTATGGTGTAACAGTGAATGGCGTTGGTAAAGATAAAGTAGGTGCAATCTACTATCGTGCAAATACAGTATACTTAACTGAATCTGCAACTTTTAGTCAAGCACGTGCTGCCTTAGTACAAGCAGCAGCTGATTTATACGGCGCAAACTCTGCAGAAGTGGCAGCTGTGAAGCAGTCATATGATGCAGTTGGTGTAAAATAGGTTCCACTCCCCTTTATATAGTGAAAGAGGCTGTTCCAAAAGTGAAACTTTTTGGCAGCCTCTTCCTTTGTATATAAATCGCCTTTTTCTAATATAATCAAGTCACCACAGCCAAACCAATCAAAGTAACGATTCTCTTATGTTTATAACAAAGTCCCTATGTATGCTAACCTTTTCTCGATTTTATTGGATACCTTCAAACGCATAGAAAGCCAATGTTTTGTTGATATCGGAATTTATTTTTAACCTCTCATATAAAGATGGCATTAATTCCCTTACTGTTTCACTATTTGCCCACCTTACTTCAACAATATCATTATCAGGGTCATTGATGTTTATTTCACCATCAATGATTTTTGCATGAAAAGTAATGATTAAAGCATGATGACCTCGTTCTTCGAAGAACACTTCTCTAACGGAACTCAATCCAGTAACAACAATATTAAACCCTGTTTCCTCTTTTACTTCACGGATTACAGCCTGTTCTAAAGTCTCTTCCCCTTCAACTGCCCCACCTGGAAGACTCCAATAAAAAGAATCACTCTTTATGTTTTTAACTATTAATATATTATCATTGCCATCCTGAATGAAAGCAGAAACCACGTTAACTCTTTTCAAAAACAACTCCCCCTTTTGAAATTTTTTCCTACTGATAGCTATATCAATTATACTAAAAACAAAGTAAAGAATGCATTAATGACTCGATTAATTCTTTAAAAAGGGGAACTTAAAAGGAGCAAACACAGTTGCAAGATATAAGGCTAGTACTCTTTGACTTGGATAATACCCTTTTTTCATTTGGCATCTATTATACGCAAGCCATCAAATATTCATTTAATGTTCATAAAGGATACCAAAATGAATAAAAAATTGTGAGTTTCAAATAAATAGCAATAACCAAAATGCAAATCCCAATAAGAAGAGCCATATAATCAAGGGGCTGCATTTCCGTCCTATAGTACCAAGTTCGCTTCTCCTTTTTTCCAAAACCGCGTAGGTCCATAGCATTCGAAACAGTATCAATTCGATCCAATGAATGTATCACAAGCGGCCAAAAAATCGTCATTCGATTTTTAATGCGTTGAAAAAAAGTTGCTTCTCCTTTATGAAATGGAATCCCCCTTGCTTCCTGCGCATGTTTAATGAGTTCGTATTCCGTTTGTATATTCGGAATGTAGCGCAGTGCAATATTAACTGCGTAAGCAATTTTATAAGGCAGTCCAATTTTGTTTAAGCTGCTTGCAAATTGACTCGGGTGTGTTGTGTAAATAAAAATAAGTGTAAACGGTAATAAGGTAAAATATTTTAATGATAGTGTCATTGCATAAAAAAGAGTTTCTAGTGTAATAGTTGCATAGCCAATATGGAGAAGTGACGTATATGTACCGGTTATCTCCGATCCATGTGTTGGGGTAATGAGTAAAATCATGATGGAATTCAGAATACTAAATGTGAAAATAACACTAAAAATAATCAACATGCTGCGCATTGGGATTTTTGCGATGCCTAGCAGTATGCAGCCGATTAAAAATAAGCATAATAAAATACGAAAATCAAAAAATAGAAATGTGAGAATCATCCATATAATAAATAGGATTAGTTTTACAGCGCCATCCATACGATGGAAATATGATTCACCTTCTATGTATAGTGTCCCCATCTTACTCATGAATGGCCCCTCCTCCTTGCTTCCATATAAGATTGAACAAATAGCTGCGGAATTGGCATATTCCCGTGTTTCGCTAAGCCAGTAAGTGAGCTCTCACGGAGGTTCGCCTGCTTTAAAATACGCTCGTTTACCAACACGGTAGTTACCGTATCATCTGCAATGATTTCTCCGTTATGTAGTACAATCGCTCGATTGGCGTATTCTAGCGCTAAGTTCATATCATGTGTAATGAATAAAAAAGCTATTCCACGTTTCGCTAGTTTTCCTATAAACATCATAAACTCTTTGTAGTGAAAATAATCTTGTCCTGCAGTTGGTTCGTCTAAAATAATAAGTTTGGGATTTGTAACAAGAATCGAGGCTATCGTTAAACGCTTTTTTTGTCCATAACTTAATGCTTGTACCGGCCAATTTCGAAATGGATATAAACCACAAATTTGTAATACATTTTCTACTATTTTCTGCATTTCTTCTGAAGCGTTCTTCAGTTTTAAAGCAAATGCAGCTTCTTCCCAAACAGTTGCTTGTGTAATCATGTGATTAGGATTTTGCATCACATAAGCGATGGCCTCTCCCCGCTTCCGGATTGACCATGTTGTAATATCAGTTCCTTCTAAAAGAATTTTACCTCGATGTTTTTTTTTCATTCCCGTCATGATATGAGCAAATGTTGATTTTCCAGCACCGTTGTTTCCTAAAAGAGCGAGTACTTCACCTTTGTATATAGACATAGATACATCCTTCAATGCAAAATTACTGTTTGGATATACAAACGATACATTTTCTATTTTACATATACATTCTTTTTCGGATATTGCTGTATGTATTGGGTTTTGTAACATCCATTTTGATAACGTTTCATGTAATGTATGAGAATTAATATTTTCTATTGGATAAACTTCTTCATTCAAGAATGGATATTCCAATGTTTTTAATGCTTCTATGTATACAGGCTCCCTTAGCCCTACTTTTTGTAAAACATTTGTCTGTAATATATCAGTCGGTGCTTCGATTGCTACGATGCGGCCATTTTCCAAAAGAATGATTTTATCTAAGTCGAGATCGAGCATTTCTTCAATGCGATGCTCAATAATAATGATTGTTTCATTCGTTTGTCTATGAATCTTTTTCATAAGTTGGATTGCTTTTTGGCTGCTTACAGAATCTAAATTCGCTAAAGGTTCATCAAATAGCAAAATCTCAGTGTTTGTAGCTAGTACGCCTGCTAGAGAAATAGACTGTTTTTGTCCCCCTGATAAATCGTGAGGGCTATGTGAATGAAACTTAATCATGTCTACTTCTTTAAGCGAACGTTCTACAATTTGTTTTATTTCCCCTTGCTCCGCACAATCATTTTCCATTGCAAACGCAACGTCTTCTTCAACTGTTAATCCGATAAATTGGGAATCTTGGTCTTGTAGAATCGTTCCTACACGTTGACTTAACTCGAATATACTCGTATGTCTAGGGTCTATACCACATACAGAAAGATTTCCTGTACTTGTCCCTTCATAAGAAAAAGGAATGAGCCCATTGATACAATGAGCTAATGTAGATTTTCCTGATCCGCTTCGCCCAGCGATTAACACTTTTTCGCCAGGATAAATATGAAAGGTAATATCCTGTATCGTCGGCTCAACTACGTTTTTATATTGGAATGTGAATTCTTCAAAAGAAATAATCGGTTTCATATGTATATTCCTACTTTTCAACTTTTAATTGTGTATTCTTTTTATTCGCTTTCGCAAGTCCTAACACAATTGGTAAACCGAGGATGAAAAACACGAGAACATCTGCGATAATCGCACCGCCTACTTGGATAACAATCTTATCGAACGGCTCGCCCATAATGAGAATGTCAAATACACCTGCAAAGACGATTCCTAAAAGAATACCAATTACACCTGTAATAGAAAGGTGGGTAATATCCCCTTTGCTGTACGTTCCATTTTTCACACTAAATGTAGAGCGCTTTTGGACAAATCCCATAAATAAACCAATAATTCCTGAGCTTAACACCCAGCCCCACCAAATGCCCCAGCCGGCAATGGCATCTGTGATTGTATGACCGATTAGTCCAATTAATAAAGCTGCAATTGGTCCAAAGATAGCACCGAAAATCGTTAATAAAGCAAGCGCTGGTTTAATGAAAGTATTCGGTGCAATGGAAAATCCCCATAATCCTAATACACCGTATATTGCTGAACCAATTCCAATTGCAACAACTAATTTTGTAGAAAGCGTTTTATTCATTTATAGTCCTCCTCTCGTTATATAAATTTACTTTGAATAACTTCTATGATTTACATAGACGCTATCAAATTTATATGATGCAGCAGCGTGAATTATGCTCACCATACATACCGTTTGAAAAAATGAGAATCCATTCAAAATTCATATGTTCCATTTTTTTGCACATATTGAATCCGACGTTCTAAATCTCCTTTTTGTTTGATAAAGCATAAGCATATATGGCTATAGTTTGTTACATGCTCAATCTTAAGGTGTGATGAACTTGGCTTTCCGGTATACACTATCTTCCAATACACTCATGAATTTCGTAGCTATTTTTACTTCGATAAAAATCAACAAATACAAAAAAATGGAAAAACCAATTCACATCGGTTTTTCCATTCAAAATAAAGCATAATAATTTATCTGATCCTAATAACGGGTATTAGGATCTCTTTCCAAATCCTCTCCCCTACAACCCAGCCGACCTCTGTAACCTTCTCACAATTTCAAAGAAATCTTCCTGTGATATCCCTGGGGCAAATTCTTCTGGCAATTCATCTAAGTCTGGAATTGGTGCACCTTGCGGGGGACCATCGATAACTTGAAGCGGTTGCCCATCTTCCGGGTGCTTTCCTTTCCAAATTTTATTTAAGTCTGTGTAATCATTATCACTAAAACGGTACAGTTTTAAGTGGGCACCTTGATCTTCAAAGCGTTTTGCCACATCGAATACTTTGTTAGATAAGTTTGGAATTGGGAGCATTTTTGCCACATCAACACCTGTTGCTACTTCTAACGCTTTGGCGTATGCCAAAACATGAACGCCGCCGCGGACAAGTAAATATCCAATTGCTTCTTTCGCTGTTGGATGATCTGTCATTTCATAAACACGCATTTTATTTGTCCGTGCCCCGCATTCTAGGAAAAAGTTATGCAATAAGTCTAGTATTAAATTTCCGCTATTAAACACATAATCTCCGCTCCATGCTTTTCCCATTGAATCACCGACAAGGGTAGTTTGTGCGGTTGAAATAAAGTGCTGCGTATTACGTTTATCTTTCGCAGCTTTCATTGTTCCAATATTAGGATCTCCCGCATGCGTTGTTCCAGTTAAGCAAAGATTAATTGCATTTGAAATCAATTCAACATGTGCAAATTCTTCTGCTGTTATATTGGCAATTAAATCATAAAATGGTTTTAATTTTTTCTTACCGCGAAAGTTAAAAGATTGAAACATATAGGTATTTAGTGTCGACATCTCACCAAAACGGCCACCTAACAATTCTTGCACCGCAGCCGCTGCGTTTGCATCAGCATATTTCGGGTCGGGGAGTGGGATAATCAACTTGTCAATTCGTTTAATCATCAGTATGAAGCCCCCTTATCTTCATCGTTGCCATCATTACTGATGTATGAAAGATAAAGGTTGTTTCATGTGTATTATCATTCCGGCATTACCCAAACAATTTGCTGCATGCGAATAAAGAAAGGTGTATCCTTTTCTTCAATTACAATATGATCTGGTTTGACAGCTTTTAATACGCCATGCACGCTACCACGCATTGTATCCACAACAACATTTTTCCCAACAATCATTTGTAACGTTTGCACAACATACGGATCAACATTAGAAATCACTTCTCCGCTCAATTGATAACCATTTCGAAAGTCTCCATACACATCTTCGTGTGAATAATCCATGATTATTACCTCCTCTTTCTACAATTCGCTTGTATTGTATGAGAGGGATTAGATAAATGTGCCTATCTAACAAAAAACGAGATGCCATAATTGCAGCATCTCGTTATGAATCATAAGCTGGAAAATTTATTTTTTCTAGCTTATGATTCCCATTTATACGTCCAAAATTGTTCACCTTGTAACCATTTTAATGTCGCTGGGTCTTGTTTTTTTAGCTTTGCTTCCATCTCTTCTAACATCGCTTCTGTTTGCGAACGATGCGCACGAAGCGCTGCTAACTTTTGTTCTAACACGTCACTTATATTGTTAATTACATCTGGCTTTCCTAATACTTCTTCACGGTTTTTCGTAATCGCCACTGCATGAATAACTGGACGTTCTTCTTTTGGCATACGTTCTACCGCACGAACAGCTGCGCGTCCAAATGCGTTATGATCTGGATGTACACCGTGCTCTGGATAGAATGTGATGATTAAGGAAGGATTCACATCACGAATCACTTCTTCAATTTTATCTGCTACAAATTCAACATCTTCAAATTCTAATGTTTTATCATGGAAGCCAAGTAAACGTAAGTCTTCAATGCCCATTGCCTGGCAAGCTTCTTCTAATTCCTGCTTTCGAATGCTTGGAATCGTTTCGCGATTTGCAAATACATTTTTCCCCATGTTACGTCCCATTTGCCCAAGTGTTCCACAAGCATACGTAACAGGTATTCCATTACTTCGATATTGACGGATTGTTCCTCCCGCTGCAAATGATTCATCATCTGGATGCGGAAATACTACAAGTACGTGTCTTTCCATAATCTCACTCCTTATGCAAATGGCGTTAAACTTAATTGCAGCGCAACTGCTAGACGCCCTTTTTCATCATGACCTGCTAATAAAAGACGATTTTTCTCATCTTTTTCCCAATGTGTCACACCTTCTGCATATACCCAGCCGTTCTCCATTTTTAAACCAATACGGTATGGATTCGTTCCCGTAATTTTACCGCGTTCAAAGCGAATTACTGCATTACGCACAAATGCTCCAACTGTCATCGTTTTTTCATTTACATGCGAAGCATATGCACCGTTCGTTGTTTCTAAATGAAGGTATACATCATTATTTAGAAAACGTTCAATTTCGTTTTGTACGACAGAAGTATCTGTAATTATTTCCATCGGATTTCACCTCTTTTAATCAGTTTACGAAAAAATAATGTAAATTGCTATCTCTTATAATAGAGGACAATGATTACTTTGCCTATTTTTTTGCTTTTTATTTTTTATATTTAATACGGTATGTGAAATTACATATCTTTTTTTGTGTGTTCTGTATTTTCATTTCTTTCTGTATGCGAATTTGCTACAATGAAATTTATGCAGAGGAATGTATTTCGACAATTTTATACACAACTATGTATAGGATATTAAAAAAGAAGGTGAACACATTGGAACATTCAGCACATGAAGTTGCAAACTGGCAATATTACTTTGCCATTGCTGTATTTTTAGTAACATACGGCTTTATTATCTCAGAAAAAATTAACCGTGCTGTCATTGCTTTGCTTGGGGCTGCCATTATGGTTATTATGGGAATTGTAGATTTACATACTGCCTTTACTACACATATTCAATGGGAAACCATTACTCTATTAATTGGGATGATGATTCTCGTACATATTACAAGTCAATCTGGGGTCTTTGAATATGTGGCTATTAAAGCTGCAAAAGCAGCCGGCGGAAAACCAATTCGAATTTTACTGCTCCTATCCCTTTTAACCGCAGTTGGTTCTGCCTTTTTAGATAATGTAACAACCGTTTTATTAGTCGTACCAGTTACATTATCGATTACACGTATTTTAAAGGTAGCTCCTGTTCCGTATTTAATTTCAGAAGTATTATTCTCTAACATCGGCGGAACAGCGACACTTATTGGTGATCCTCCAAACATTATGATTGGATCTGCAAATAAGCATCTTGATTTTAATGCGTTTTTACTGAATTTAGCACCGATTGTTGCTATTATTGCTGCCGTTACATTACTTATTTTATATGTTATGTATCGCAACAAATTAAAAACAACAGACGAACAAATTCAGAAACTGATGTCTTTGAATGAAAAAGACTACATTTGTGATCGCAGCTTACTCGTTAAGTCCTTATCGATTTTAGGATTAACAATACTTGGATTCATTCTTCATTCTATTATTCATGTTGATGCTGCTGTAATTGCGATGACTGGTGCTGTCCTTTTAATGCTAATCGGTGTAAAAGAACACGAGATAGAAAATGTATTTGCTCATATTGAATGGGTAACAATTTTCTTCTTTGCAGGTTTATTCGTTCTTGTCGGTGCACTTGTTGATATTGGACTTATTTCCTCACTTGCACAGAAAGTATTGGATGTAACAAACGGAGATATTGGCTATGCATCCATCTTAATTTTATGGGTATCTGGTGCTGCTTCTGCCACAATTGATAACATTCCGTTTGTAGCAACAATGATTCCGCTTATTCAAAACTTAGCAAGCGGACTTGGACTTTCGCCGGATTCTCCGCAAATTGAAGTACTATGGTGGGCTTTATCTCTTGGAGCTTGCTTAGGAGGAAATGGCACGCTAATTGGCGCCTCTGCCAATGTCGTTGTAGCAGGAATTGCAAAACGTGAAGGATACGGTTTCTCTTACATGGACTTCTTAAAAATTGGGTTACCATTAACCATTGTTGCACTGCTATTATCACATGCATATATTTATTTACGTTATTTAATGTAGAAAAGGTTTGCAGCATAAGCTGCAAACCTTTCTTTTTCACCAAAAGATACCTATAACTGCAAGAGCACCTAAAATTAAACCTCCAACTTGACCAATCATTGCTGGCGTCCATTCAATTCCCTTTTTCATTTGTACAACTGGTCTTTCATGCCGCAGTTGCTGCACTTCTGCTTGCAGTTGATGGATGGAACCGTGCAATTCTTTCACAAGCTCTTTCAGCTCTGCTATTTCTTCTTCACCTGACTTCTTTTTTTCTAAATTCATTTTCAATACCCCTTTTAGATCAATAAATTGAATAATGTTGGATTGTGATTGATTTCCATATAACGTACGCCCTGTTCTTCCATTCGTCTAATAAGAGGCTCATAATCTTCTTTTTGCTGAAGTTCAATTCCAACTAGAGCCGGACCATTATCTTTATTGTTCTTCTTCGTGTACTCAAAACGGGTGATATCATCATTAGGCCCGAGAACGTTATCTAAAAACTCACGCAAAGCACGGGGACGTTGCGGAAAATTAATAATAAAATAATGCTTCAGTCCCTCATAAATTAACGATCTCTCTTTCGTTTCCTGCATCCGATCAATATCGTTATTGCCGCCACTCACGATACAAACAACCGTCTTTCCACGAATTTCATCTTTATATAAATCAAGCGCTGCAATTGGCAGGGCACCAGACGGCTCTGCAACAATTGCATTTTTATTATAAAGTTCAAGTAATGTCGTACACACTTTCCCCTCTGGTACAGCGACAATGTCATCTAGTACACGTTTACAAATTTCATATGTAAGATAACCAACTTGTTTGACCGCTGTTCCGTCCACAAACGAATCAATATGCGGAAGCTTAACAACCTCTCCTTGCGCAAACGCCTCTTTCATAGAAGCAGCACCTTCTGGTTCAACCCCAACAATTTTCGTTAAAGGACTAATTCCTTTTACGTATGTTCCAACTCCAGCTGCTAAGCCTCCTCCGCCAATTCCCATAAACATGTAATCAATTGTACAATCCGTATCATGTAGAATTTCTACACCAATCGTCCCTTGTCCTGCAATCACATGTGGATCATCAAACGGATGAATAAATGTTAATCTCTGCTCTTCACAATATTTTACTGCTTCCCCATAAGAACTATCAAATGTATCTCCTTGCAGCATCACCTCTACGTAATCTCCTCCAAAAAAGCGCACTTGTGATACTTTTTGACTTGGTGTTGTATTTGGCATAAAAATCTTTGCTGGAATTTGTAATTTATGACATGTATAAGCTACACCTTGTGCATGATTACCCGCACTAGCACATACAACTCCTTTTTTCAACTCTTCCATCGGTAAATTGCTAATACAGTTATAGGCACCGCGTATTTTAAAAGAACGAACAACTTGTAAGTCCTCTCGTTTTAAATATACGTTACATTGATATTTCTCTGATAGAATAGGATCTCGCTCTAAAGATGTATTTCGAATCACATCTTTTAACGTATTATACGCAACGAGAATATCTTCAATTTTGATCATTTCTTTCACATTCTTCATATCTTTGACCGCCTCACTGTAGGATTTAAAAGTTTTGTTTTACATTATACAGAATAATCTAAATATTTCAAATGGAGTTTAAATAAAAAATGAATCAACACAGTGCATGTGTTGATTCATCCTTTCATGATGGCGTTTCCATTTTAAATATTTGACCTTTGACATGTACCAAATTTATTATTTTAATTTTATAAAAAAAGCTATTAATCAACCTCTTGCCCAGAAATAGATTTCCATCCAGTAGCTGTAACGCCTGCTTCTAAACTAAGGCTATTCACCACTTTTTCAATAAAAGCTGTTTTCTTAGCATCACAATATAAAACTGCTCGAATCATGATTTTTTTACCTTCTTCAACCTCTTCACTATATAGTTCTCTTAACTCAATTCCTTCTGTATTTAGCACTTGCATTAGCAACGACCTAATATGCACTTCGTCTTTATTAGAGCATGTTGCAGATATCGCATAATTCATTTTCTCTGGCATTTGATCAGTTGATTTTTTATTCATAAATAATGCAACTGGACGAAGGAAAATATTAGCTAATAAAACTCCAAACGCCCCTAGTATAGCTACTGTTAGAAAACCTGCTCCGACAAGAGTCCCAACAGCTGCAGAACACCATAATGTTGCAGCAGTATTCAAACCACGAATACTAAAGCCGTCTCGAATAATGACGCCCCCGCCTAAAAACCCAATTCCACTAACAACTTGAGCTGCAATCCGTGTTGGACTAGATTCCCCTGTCACAATAACTGACAATAAAACAAACAAGCATGCTCCTAATGAAACCAAAGCATTCGTTCTTAATCCTGCCATACGATGAAGCCACTGGCGTTCTGTTCCAATAAGTGCTCCTGCCAATATAGCTACAAATATACGAAGTGCCATCTCTTGCAGCATCATCTTTTTTCACCTCTATCTATGTATAAAGGAGAATTCTATATAAAATCCTCCTTTTTATATTGTACCTTAATTCTCATTAACATCAATTTCATAAAGCTAGCTACTATTTATTCTTCTATAAGTTTCCTGCACATTTAACCTTACACGTACAATCAAAATAAAAAGTTTCTAATATTATTGTGTATAAAATTTTCAATTATTTTTTCGCCTTGTTAAAATGATAAAGCTAAGCATTGCACCGATATGACAACAAACAATTGTAATTCCCATCGGTACAGCTGTCTGTTCTCCTTGAATACCAACTAAAGGTGCTACTACAGCGCCAGATATAAAAGGTAAAAGTCCTAATAAAGCTGCGGCGCTTCCTGCTGCTTTCTGCTGCTTCTGCATCGCTAACGTAAATCCAGTCGTCCCAACAATCCCTACGCTAGAAACAATAATAAAGAAGCAGATTAACACTCCTATTAAAGAAGGTGCCAGCAAAATAATAAGAAGAAGAGTGATGCCTCCTAGCAATGCAAAGAGAAGTCCAGCTACTAATAAAGTACGTTCTTTAATCCGCCCTGCCAAGCGTCCTGTAACTTGAGATGCAATAATAATACCAAAACCATTAATCGCAAAAAATAAGCTATATAATTGCGGCGAAGCACCAAAAATATTTTGAATAACAAATGGTGATCCTGAAATATAAGCAAACATCGCTGCTGTGATAAACCCTTGAGAAAGTGCATATCCCATAAATACGCGATCTTGTAATAAACGTTTATAATGAGATAAACTCTCTCCCCATCCGCCTGCTGTTCTTTTCTCTTCATGTAACGTTTCTGGCAAAATAAAAATAACACTTAATAACATAAGTCCACTTAATACACCTAACACAATAAACACCCAGTGCCAAGAAGCAAAGTTTAAAATTTGTCCGCCCATAATAGGCGCAAAAATCGGAGCCGCTCCATTTACTAGCATTAAAGCAGAAAAGAATTTTGTAAGCTCCGATCCCGTATATAAATCTCTAACAATAGCACGCGAAAGTACAATCCCTGCTGAACCAGCTGCACCTTGAATAAAACGTAATACGATCAGTAACCATACAGACGGTGTCAACGCACATAAGAAGGAAGCAGCTGCATAAATAACAAGACCAATTACAATCGGTTTCTTCCTCCCTTGACGGTCACTCCATGCACCAACCCACAATTGACCTAACGCAATTCCTAACAAACATGCAGTTAAACTTAACTGCGTAAGTGCACTTGTCGCATGCAAATCGTTTGTTAAAGCTGGAAAAGCCGGAAGGTACATATCAATAGAAAGCGGACCAATCGCAGATAAGCTTCCAAGAATAATCGCTAGGATGATTCGCTTATCTTTTGCGACTTGTACTTTCATTTGTAATTCTGTTTGCAATCATATAACCCCCTTTTTTATCTTCCCACTAGCACGCGGGATAAAGTGAAACTTCCATCAGTGGGGTTTTTTTCATCCCCTACTGATGGTTAGTTGAACCAATCGGGCTTTTACGGGCAGTTAGCCCCCACCTATCTTCCTCGCTTCTCTCTCAATCTTGAGGTGGGGGTCTTACTGCCCGTTAATGCGGGATAAAGAAAAAACCCTATTATATAGAAGTTTCACTTTATGTTTCAAATTGCTTATACCTTGTTCAATTACTTCAATAAATAAGAGTATAGAATAACAGACAAGATGTAACTGTATTAGTTACACGATTGTTTTTTGTCAACACATTTATCCGATATTTTTCCAATTCAACAATATCAAAAAGGATATCAACAAATGTCGATATCCTTTTATCTTCTAGAATTCCATTCAAATCCCCTCTACATTTGTCAGCGGCTTCTCATACGTATCACTATAACAAGTATACATTGTTGTCTTATCTTCTATTATAATTCGCTCTTTGTTAACAATAAAATTCTGCTTCACTGAAAACAACATGACCTACTTAGACAAAACACTCCTGACAATTCCTAATTCGTACTGATGCCTCGCGCTGTCCAAATACGATCAATTTCCGCGCCATGCTGTCCTCCGTAAAGAAGAGCATCCGCTTGTTTAATCGCTCTCGCACCGTCACGGAACGTAGCGTTAGGAGTAAGGGACCAATGCGATTGCAAAATGATTTTTGTCGCAATATCGCGGCCAAAAGCTTGCGCCATATCATACTCACCTTGCGACCAAATTTCGCCGTCCGCATGAACTTCATTTACAATGTCTTTTGGATACACTTTATTATCGTCCAATCTGCGAAGACAAGTTGGGTTCGTATTTGAATAAGAAGTCGAATCCCATTCTCCGATACACGCTTTTCCATAACTTGTTCCTGATACAGCATCTTCATAAGTAGCTCCCAAGAAATCCCCAAAGCCTTCTCCCATGGCTCCACCTTCTGAAGAATTCCCAAACCCAGGAACTTGATTATCTTGAATAGAATGACCATATTCATGAGCAATAACCCCTGCATCTTCCGCATCATCAACTCCGCCGGAACCGAATGTCAGCGCCTTAGTCGAAGGGGAATAAAAAGAATTATCGGCTTTATATGTATTCACATTCGCTTTAATAGAACGATTGTTAATATTATTAAAGCCTAGCTGTTGTATATACCGTTGCAAAGTATCAATGTGATAATATGTCATAACATCTTCAAATCTATCATTTGAACGTGTGTAATTATATTGAAGAGAGGCAGAATACGTTTTTACTTTCGACGTAATCGTCACATAGTCTCCAATTAAATATCCTGATCCATTAAGTCCTTTTAAAGTGACCGTTTTTAGTTGATTATTCAATCCAGTAGAGTCTGCATCATTATTGTCAGTCAGTCCAACCAAACTTCCACTCGTTGCTACAGGATTTGGCAGGAACACTTTTCCTTGCCCTTCTGCTTTTCGGTTTAAGTCTTTTTTCTTAAGCAGTTTTCCGTTTTCCGCATCAATAAATGTTTCCCACGCACCGAACGGCTTTTGAGAGTGGATAACAACCCGATACGCTGGAATTGCCACACCTTCTTCGACTATATACCCGAACTCACGCGTAGTTGGAGCCCATAGATTTGGATCGTCAGCTTCAATATACTGACTAGATTTGCCTTCTGCTTCCTTTTCACTCAATTTCTGCTTAATTTGCTTGACGCTCTGTACAGGAAGGTAATCCGAAACTGCTAATATACCTTGTCCTCCTTTATTGAGCGTAACGGTTACTTGCCTAGAAAACACAGGAGATCCATTTACTGTTTGTTGAAATCTAACATAAGATGCCACCTGTGTATCTGTCGTAGAAACATATTGCAAATCTGATAAATCCGCCTTTAAAGAATACTGAGCAGCGTTCGCTTTTAAATATTCGGTTGCCTGTACTTGAGGCGAAACTGCCTGTACCTTTACTTGTGTTTCCTCTACTGCAGAAGCAGTGGACATAATACCAAAAACCAACGGAATTGCCGTTGCAACCGCGACAACTTTTTTCAACAAAACTATCACTCTCCTCTTCTAGAGTTATTTCGAATGTACGAATAATTCTAGAAGAGATAATATTTTACCTTTCTATTTTCTATATAATCAGTAAAAGTAAGATTTTCTCAATAATTTTTCATAAAACAGAAATTTAGAAGCTTTCTTACAAACTTACATTTTGTTCTGCTGTTATTTCTTCAAATACGGCAATGTCTTGTGGAACAATGCCAATCCCTTGTTTAATGAATTTAGCTTCATGAATCAAGTCACGCCCTAAAATTTGCACTTCGTCATTATCCGGGGATAGCACAGTAGCTAGAATGTTACTTGTAGTGCTTTTCTCTGCTTCGTCTGGCCGCCCTAAAAGACCGAGGATTTCTCCTTTCTGAATTGAAAAGCTAATACCTGCTACAGCTTTTTTTGACTGTTAGCTTTTTTACAGATTATTTATTGAAACAATAGTATCCATAGTATGTATTACTTTCTTAGATCATTTTTTGATAACATTAATAATGAGCAATAAAGCATTACTTACAATGCTTGCTACACCTATCCAAAATAGCCAATTTGTTGCGGTTAGCCAAGAAGCGGCGATGATGAGTAGCGCAATGGCAATTGATACACAATTGCCAATCCGGTTTAGTTTCTTATTGCGGTGAAATTTATGCTTGGCCTGAGAAATAGATTGCCGGACTGTATTCTTAACATAATAGGTTTTTTCTTTAATCTTATTCTCAGTATCTTTTGCTTTCTGATGAAGCATATTACTAATATAGGATTCATTCACAATTCGCACCCCCATATCGACGTTTTGAAAACTCAGCCAAAACTTTTTCCTGATAACTATCTGAGTTTAACTGTGCCTGCTCATCAACTTCAAGATTTGCATTTTCTTCAAAACCGTCTTGTTCTTCGCCGTCGAAGCGATAGAGCTTTTGTAATAATTCCCAAAATGTTTTAATTTCGTCAGTTGTGAAATCGTGAAACATATCCGCTAAAAAATAGGTAGACTTTTCCGAACAAGCAATTAACGCTTTTTTTCCTTCAGGGGTAATCTCGATATTGATAGAACGTTTATCCATTTTACTCGGCATAGTTTTAACATAACCTTTTTTCACAAGGCTTGTAGTCAACTTGTTAGCAGTTTGCTTTGTTGTACCTAGCTTTTTAGCGATATTAATAAGTGTAGTGCTTTCGATTGGCAAATGTGCAATAGCAATCAGAGCCATATGTTGTCGGGCAGTTAATATCTCCATGTATTCGTCCCCCCGAGTTTGAATCTTATTGACAACCGAAAACAAAGTCGCGTAACTTTGCTGCATAAAATGCAGTTCTTTCATTAAGAAGTTGATATCCATTTTTAGCTCCCCTTATATTAGTCACCATGTTTACAAATTTAAAATACCATATCCCTTAAAAACATGTCAACATGGTGATCAATTTCACTTGAACTAACTTTTCTTGAATAAACAACGATTTTTTATTCATTTTCCTAAGTCCGTTTAAATGCAAAAAATCCCCACTGTTTGTTTCGAAAGTAAGGATTTCTTTTGTTTAAAGATTTTTCTTTTTTCTCAAAGCACTACCCTACATTTAAAAAGTTTTGTTAAAGATTGCACCAAAAGCTTAACGAATATAAAAAAGTTACTAAATACATTTATAATAAAAAACCGTTGTATGTAATTCTCCGTTTGCCGATTCAGCATAGCGTGGAATTTTCCCTGCTTCGACAAAGCCTAATGATGTATATAGTTTATTAGAAGGATCTCCTTCTCTAGTATCTAATACTAACAAAGATTTATTTTCTTGATTCGCTCTTTCTTCTGCTTTTTGCATAAGTGCACGTCCAATTCCGTTCCGTCTAAACTTTGGGTGTGTCATTAATTTTCCAATTTCAGCTCGATGACTTCCGTTTTGCTTCGTGCTGAAATGCAATTGTACGCTGCCTGCTACTTCATTGTTTATCCTTGCAATAAATAGTATAACTTCAGGACTTAACACGGTTTCCCAATACTTTGTCGCTTCTTCTTGTTTCATTGGTGGTAAAAAACCTATTGATGCCCCGTCATCCACAACTAGTCTCAAAAGTTCTGAAAGTCCTTCGATATCTTCATCAATTATCTTCACTTCTTCTATTTTAAGCTGATGAACCAATTCACACTCCTCCTTTTCACATATTAAGTCCCTTCTCTGTCGTTTTAACCAAGAATATCTTTGGTCACCCAGCCGACTACACCATCTCTTTTTATCAATTTATATCCCGTGCAGCTGTCATCAATTACAGATACAATATCTCCTTTACTTACATTTATTTGTGCGCAGGAAACATCTGTTTTTGCAGTAAAATACCCGGTTTTATTTTGATGAAGATATTCATTTTTAACATAAAGTAGCTGCTTTGTTTCTAGCTGTTTGCATAAAGTGAAGTGTTCATTTTTTTCGACTGGAACTATATCATATAGTGGATAAGTAATAGAACCAACCATCATAGGTTCTGCACGAAAGTCTTTTAACACTTTACATTTTGGAAAATGATCCATATATGTATACGAAAATATATCTCCAGCAGATGATCTATGAATGATAAATGCATTTAATTGACCAGTTTCTTTGACGGCGTTTCCACCATCGATTGCAATTATTTTTTTGGTTTGATCAATTATCGGATTATCAGCAGGGACGTCTGAAGAATAATTAACAACTGGCCAATGCCCAACGATTACATATTTGTTCGCACGATGTGACTTATGTAAAAATGCCGGCAGTGTAATAGCAGTATCTCGATCTGTATCTTTCCAGTTCTCTATGTCCTCTAATCCTGCGTGAACAAAAATATAGTCTTCTGTTTCAATAGCAGTTGGTAATTTTGTAAGCCACTCCATTTCTTTTGAAAAATGACTTGTTAGTATTTCCTTTACCTCTCGGATGTTTGTATCTTCGCTCACAAAATATCCTAAGTGCTCAAGCCATTCATTGAATATAGAATGCCGCTTCGTACATAAATAGTTTATTAACTGGGGATTTTCATTTAAAAGCTCTTCAACTAAAGTATCACAATTACCTTCTATCACATGAACCTTTGGATTCTTAGCTGAAAGTTCCATTACATAGCTTACAACACCTAAACTGTTACTGCCTTTCTCACAAAGATCACCATTAATGATTAAGTAATCCTCTGTGCTAAAGTTAACTTTTTCTAATAACGCTTTGAAAAGTTCTAATTCTCCATGAATATCAGAAATAACAATGACTCTTACGTTATTTGGGATTGATAATTTTTTTATTTTGTCCAATGTGGGTACCTCTTTTTTTAGTTACAACGTCTACTGTAATACGTATTAACTTTGTTTTAATTCATTATTTTACGAAAACTCATTCGACAAAATACCTTATTATCCCTCTTTTTGTAACTAATCCGCTCTTTAACACATAAATGGTATTTTTAATCAATTTAGCATGAAAACAACAATGCGGAATTACTATATACGGAATTAACTAGTCATATGTAAGGACGAATCTTTATATTTAAAATAAAAAAAGATAAGGTTAAATTTATCAAGACCTAAATTTAAAAAATCCAAAAAAATAAAGCCCCCGATAGTTTAAATACAATTATTCACAATCTTGCTTTTTCTCATAAAAATAATCATCCATATTTTACCATACTCAATACTGAAACCTTAGTTTATAAGAAGAAGATATGGAAAATTGATTAAAAACTCAAATTTTACAGGTCTTAAAAATAAATCTTTTAATGTTTCTTCTGCATTCTTACTCTCAAATATTATCTCATATAAGGCATTACAAATCGGGAGTTGAACGTCATAATGAATGGATAATACCCTTAATGCTTTTATAGTTGCAATACCTTCTGCTAATTTTCCAAACTTTTTTCCTTCAACTAATGCCTGTCCATATTTTCTATTATGACTATTATCCGAGAATAATGTTGCTTCAAAGTCTCCTAGATGACTCAATCCATATACAGTTACATCATTTCCACCCATTGCTCTAACTAGACGAGAGATTTCCCTTGTCCCCCTTGCCATAAGTGAACCTTTTAAACTGCTATAATTTAATCCATCTAACATTCCTGCTGCTATACCCATAACATTTTTTGTAGCAGCCCCAATCTCATTTCCAATAAGGTCTTGCCCATAGTAGAATCTAATTAAATCACTATTCAACTCTTGTACAATTTTTTTTGTTACTTCAATATTTTCAGAACCTATAACCATACAATTTGGTATATTATTCAAGAAATCTTGCACGTGTCCAGGTCCTACCCATACTGCTGTATTTATATTTTTTCCAACCTCTTCCCCAAATACTTGAGAAAGTCTTTTACCACTATTAGCCTCTAATCCTTTCATACATAAAATAAAAGTTTTACCTTGTATTGCATTTAATGAGCTTAATTGATTTGCAAAGGAACGTAATTCTTGAGCACTAATGGAAATAATTATTATTTCAGCATATAATATGGCTTTTTCTAATGAGTTTGTTAATTCTACATCTTCTGGTAATGAAAGATAATCATTTCTTCTGGTCTCTTTTAACCCAATGAAATTTCTGGAGTTCTCTCTCCCCCATAGCATAACATTGTGTCTAACTTTATTAGCATACCAAGCCAAAAAGGTTCCCCAACGTCCACAACCTAAAACTGAAATATTCAATATTTCACCCTCATCTTTTTTAAAATTTATCATTCTCTATTTAATAATAGCTCTGTCATCTCCTAAAGGAAAAAGAGTTGAATTTTTTTATATGGACAAGGGGTATATTCGACTAGCTTTATAAAATATCCTCCCCCTGTAGGCTAAGTCCTCTAACCTCTTGAACAAACATACATTCCCTAAACATAATATACATCTTATATTTTTTTAATCACTTGTTATCTGATATATCATGTAAGAAAAAAGAGGATATGTGCCTTCATAATAGACATAATATCCTCTTATTATCATAGTATGTTTAACGAAAGCCTTATCTCATTGTATATTTACTATTTTTTGAGGCTACACCCCACTTTTGAGATTGTGAGAGTCAATATAAGAAGAACTTTTGTATAATGATTCAAGTATTTACAGATTTCCTTCTCAATCGCATCCTTTTATTTAAAACCTGGAAGAGAATAGCCTTAATTCCCAATCGCTTACTTGCCTAATATATTTATTCCATTCTGATCTTTTAATTTTAATAAATTCCTCCCAGATTGATCTCCCAATAGTTTCAGCCAAGATTGTGTCTTCTGCTAAATGCCCTACTGCTTGATTTAAGTTTCTCGGCCCCCAAGAAATTCCTCTTTCTTTTAATTCAATATCATCTAACTTACTTATATCCACATCCATCGGTTCACCTGGATCCATTCTGTTTTGAATCCCATGGAGGCCTGAAGCTACTAAACAAGCTGCAAGCAAATATGGATTGCACGTTCCATCAGCACCTCGAAATTCAAATCTTCTTGCCCTTGCTTTGTCAGGGATTCTTACTAATACAGAGCGATTTCTAGCTCCATAACAGATGTGGGCTGGTGCCCAAGATCCTGACTGCATCCGTTTATACGAATTAATACTAGGAGCACCGATTGCAATTAGAGATGCACCGTGTTTCAAAAGTCCACCTATAAAATGATACGCTTTTTCAGACATATCCAACCCTCTTGAATCTGTGGCATCCTGGAAGATATTCTCACCAATTTTATCAAATATACTAATATGAACATGCAGTCCATTGCCCGGCAAGTGTTGAAATGGTTTAGGCATTAATGTGCCTATCATCCCTTTGTCCCTAGCAATCTGTTTAAATAAATGCATAAATGTTACTTGATCATCTGCCGCCTTCAAAGCAGGAGCATATTTCAAATTTATCTCTAATTGCCCAGGGCCATACTCGCTAGAAATTTGTTCTGTTTGAACACTCATCTTTTCCAAGGAACAAACAAAATCCTGAACAAAGTCTTCTTGGATGTCTATGCCTTCTGTAGAGAAGCAATGGCTCTTGTCTGCCGGCTCAAGCTTCCCATCTATTTCTTTCAGTAAATAAGCTTCCTGTTCAAATGCCATATACATTTTTCCGCCCAAGAGTGTTTCCGCTTCCGAAAGCAGACGCTTCAATGCACTTCTTGGACATCCCTCCCATGGCTCTCCGTTTTCATCAACTAAATCACAAAGCATTCTTGCTGTATTTTTCCGATAAGGAAGGATAGCGAAGGTACTTGGATCAGGTACCGCAAAGAAATCTCCATCGTTTGCTCCATACGTAGGGTTGGGAATATATTCATCAAAACAATCAAAACTCATAATTGCTGTACTAAAGTTAATTCCTTTTTCCATTGCGCTGTTAAGCTGGGAAGTACGAATTGTTCTTCCTCTCGTCATACCGGCATAGTCTAAAAATTCCACTCGAATAAATTCAATATTTTCTTGTTCGACGATTTTTAAAACGTTTTCTTTTGTTAACATGTTGATTGTCCCCCTTTTAGTAATCTTCTTAGTACACTATAAGTAAAGATCTTAACGCCAACTGCAATAATCTGATCATCAAATTGAAACTCAGGATGATGTAAATCATAACAAGGCTGATCTGTTTGTCTAATACCTAATCGGAAATAGGTACTCGGAACCTTTACAGCAAATGCTCCAAAGTCATCTGCACCCATTGAAGGATCTTTCAGTACATAAACTGCATTCACACCTAATAATTCCTTCATTCCTTCTTCAATGCTACGAGTTAATGCTTCTTCATTTATTACCGGCGGGTGGCTATATGTATACGTAATATTTGCTTGGGCTCCATACGAATTCACTATACCTTCGACCAGTTGAATAATTTGTGATTTTATCTTCTGTCTCGTTTCCATGGTTATGGTTCTTGTTGTTCCTTCTAGAACTACCTGATCCGCAACTACATTACTTGCCGTCCCGCCTTGAATTTTCCCGACATGAACCACTACCGGCTCGATAGGATTATGACTTTTCGTGACAAGAAGAGACAGAGCCTGAAGAACATTAGCGCTAATGGCAATAGCGTCAATACCTTGGTGCGGACGTGCACTATGCCCGCCTTTTCCCACTATTTCAATCACGAAATTATCACAAGAAGCCGTAATTGTACCGTGTTTGATACCAACCGTTCCGAATGGTAAATGGGGCCATAAATGAAGGGCAATCATTTCATCGATCAAAGGATTTTCCAACACTCCTTTTTGTATCATTTCTTCTGCTGCGCCATCCGCTTCTTCACCCGGTTGAAAAATACAACGAACTCGTCCGCTAAATCTATGTTTTAATTGAAATAACTGATAAACTGTCCCTAATAAAATAGCGGTGTGGCCATCATGCCCGCAAGCATGCATGACTCCATAATTTTGAGAAGAAAAGGAAAGGTCCGTTTTTTCTTCAATCGGCAACGCATCGATGTCTGCCCGCACTCCAATATGCAATCCCTCACCCATTTCGCCAATAATATCAACGACAATCCCTGTTTCTGCAACTTTTTCGTACGGAATCTTCCATTCTTGCAAGCATGAAATGATATACTCGCACGTAGCGTATTCCTGAAATGAAAGTTCCGGATACTGGTGGATATGTCTTCGAATACGAGTCAACTGTTCTGTCATTTCCTTACTCAATTCTATGTCTTGTTTTTCAATGGTTTTCAATGTGTTCAGCCCCCCCTTTTTCAATTTCTATCTTCCCTGCTTTAATTTTTTGAAGCACAAACATATATATAGCCCCTATGAGAAGCCAAACAGATCCGATTTCAATCGCAAGCCGATCCATTCCATACACTACATAACCGATAATAATTAACCCAAAAAGAGGAAATACAAGGTGTTGAATAAATTTTTTTGATTTTTGGCGAATGATATAATGATTAATTACTGAAATATGCAATATAAGAAAACCAACCAACGCTCCAAAATTAACAATATTCGTTAACATCCCAATGTTATTTTCAAACGCCATTCCTACAGAAAAAGAAACAATAGCCACTAGAAAAGTACTAATATATGGTGTTTGAAATCTCGGATGAACTTTTGCGAATACAGAAGGCAATTTACGATCCCGTCCCATGGAATAAAGAAGTCGGGAGATGGCTGCCTGAGATGCAAGCGCACTGGCAATTCCCCAAGAAAATACTGTCGCAATGAGTGTCAAATTCTTTAACCAACTACCTCCAGCCAATTCAGCTGCTTGATAGAAAGCTGTATCTAAATTTTCAATTTTTAATCCGCGGCTAAGATCACTTGCGACCCAGGTTTGAGATATAAACAATACGCCTGCAATCAACAAAGTAAGAACTGTAGCTCTACCTACAATTTTGTTGCCTCCTTTTACTTCTTCAGAAAGTGTGGAAATGGCATCAAAACCTAAAAAGGATAGCACCGCTATTGAAACTGCCCCCATAACCATGTGTAGATTAAACTTGCTGGAATCATATATAGGTTTGATTGTTAGGCTAGTACCGTCTACCCCTTTATATAAAGCGATCAGCCCGAATATAAGAAAAATAACTAAAACCATAAATTGTAAAACCAAAATAATTTTATTTGCTTTTGCGGTAAATTCTACCCCGCGAATATTAATGAAGGTATTAAAGGAAATAAAGAGAACCAACCAAAACCAAACCGGCACTTCTGGAACCATTCCCGCTAATGAAACTGCGCTGACAACATAAGTTAAAGCAGGTACAAGAATGTAATCTAGCAAGATTCCCCAACCGGCAAGAAAACCAACATACTCATTGATCCCTCTTTGTGCATAGGTGTAAACGGAACCTGCCATCGGAAAAGCTTGGGACATTTTAGCGTAGCTCAGGGCCGTAAAAATCATTCCAATCATACCAATGATATAAGTAAGGGCGACCATACCCTTCGAAGTGTCAGAGATATAGCCAAACACACCAAATGGAGCAATAGGAACCAAAAAAATCAGCCCATAAAATACAAGATCCCAAAATGTTAATGTCCTTTTTAATTCCTGTTTATAACCGAATTGTTCGATTGACATCCTTAGCTCCTCCTTCTATCAAATATTAAATTGCAGGTTCTTTTTGTAAACCCTTTCAAAATTTCTAAACAAAACCATTTCGCCAATCCATTGGGCTGTTTCCACATTCATATAATCAGAGTCAACCCAAGTATTTAAAACTTTCTCAAAACATTCCTTAAATAAATACACTCCTAACCAATTCATTTCAGGCACAGTAAAAGCATCCGACCCATACATAACTTTATCGAAAGGAGCAAATTCAAACACTTGAGAAAGAATTCGTTGAACTCCATGACCTGCGAAAGGATTTTGCAGCGAAATATCCATATAAACATTTGGGAGAATACTTACAATAAAAGCCGCTTCCTCAACCCAGGGATATCCCCCATGAACAAGGTGAACCTTAGTATCGATGTATTTTTTATCCCTAAGCATGTTTATTAGAAAACTCGGACTCGCTTTCGGTAAAACAACTTCTCCATCTCCAACACCAGTATGAATATGCATAACCTTATCTGCGGCTGTACATTCTTCCAGCGCAATATGAAGGCAATAGTCACGAAAAGCTTTCACTTCTGCCCGGTCGTTCGTTTGAAATTCTCGGTATTGATCTCGGGCCATTTGTTCATTCATCTCTGAGATTTCCAGCCCACTTCTATAAGCAATAATCGATTTTAAACCGATAACATCAGATTTCTGTAAAGCTTGTCTTAAATCTGTACGATACCTTTCACTAAATTCCTCGAAACGGTCACATTCTTTGCATAAATGAACCATAACAGGTTCAATTCTATGAATTTCCCATATTTTTGCTCCACACAGATCTGCAAACTCATCTTTACTTAACATCGGCATTGGATATCCAAAATCAGTTACAACTCCAGTAATCTTAGCGTCCTGAAACAAATTCCTTGTATATCCCCTAAAATCACCAGCATATTTATTTCTGTTATTTACTACATCCATCAAGTTAGGCTCACATGAAAAATATTTTGCAAGTCGTTGAATCAAAATCTGAATCCACATATTAATTCCCGGAAAAGGTTGATTCTTATTTTGTATATAGTTGTTTGTAGCTCGGGTGGGTATAACAGATAAAGATAGTTTCCTAACAAACTCCTCTACTGTGTAAGGTTCTTGATTACCAACAAAAGGATGAGCATGTACATCAATAGCATGAATATGTTGTAAAGATACTTTATTCATAAATAACCTCCTCTGATCTTTTCAATTATTCTCTATGCAACATTCATGCCAAATAAAAAATACCAATTATATTAAGGTTTTCTTTGAATTTCATAAAATATAAATATGAAAAATATTCTCCAAATGAAAAGTATTCATAGAAAAATATTTTTCTATGACCGCCAGCAAAAAATTTATACGAATCGTTTTAATCAGATCATCACCTTTGGTATAATTAAAAATATTC
>NZ_CAKJTI010000035.1 GCF_917563915.1 Bacillus rhizoplanae
ATACTGAATTTAGCAAATCTCTGTTTTCTATTATATAGAAGTTTCACTTTATTGGAATTTCATTTGATGTCTAGATTAAAGTACATATATAAACTTGAAGCTATATAAATTTGTAACTTTCTAACTGTTGAAAATTTATAAGTGAGTTGTTTTGAAATAATTCTCTGTTAAAAGTGTTGTTGAATTTCTTGTTAAATTAACTGACAGGTTAGCTTTACATGGAAGATCTAAATCTCTCGTTTCTGCTAAATTATTAACATTATCTATCATTTTACAAGGTCAAAAGTAAAAACATAGAGATGAAAAAATCTCTATGTTTCTATCATTAGATATATAATAAGAGCCATACCATTCCCTCTAAAGACTACATATATGGAAATTTAGACCGTTCAACAAATGATCGGAAATCGTCTGTATTAGCGACAATTCCACCCCATTGCATAAAATCTTCGTCAGATAATTTCCATGTGTGTTTCTGAGTATCATGACGTACGACAGCAAAATTATATTTATCAGTAGAATAGATTTTAAAACCATTCTTTTTACAGCTATCTATAAAGAAATAATCTTCAGCTCTATTTACTTTTTCAAATTGAACTTTTTTAAATACTTCTTTTTTGAAGATGAGAGTAGCTCCTGCCACAGAATCAGTAAAGGTATTTTCTGTATTTGATACTAACATCAATGCTTTTTTATTCTTAAAATAAACATAATAAGAACTTTTACCTAAAACAGAAATTTCTTTATCTTTAAATTCGGGCATCGCATGAGCTAAGTAGTATGCACCATAATAATCATCATCATCAAATTTGGCTATATAATTATATTTAGATTTTTCCACTCCGAAATTTAAACAATCACCTAAAGTTGCCTGTTCATGTAGTTGATACACATGGACATTTTGATAATTACCAGCTTTTTTTTTCCATTTATCTAGATTCATAGTATCCTTATTTAAAATAATAATTAATTCTTTATCCCTCCATACTTGCTGTTCATAGTTTCTAAAAACATTTTCTATATACTCCTCTCTTATTGTACAAGTAATGATTGAAACCATTTTCTTTTCCACTCCTAACATTATATAGATAACTTAGACAAAGAAAGGATATCAAATAAAGATTAAAATTCTGAAATCTATTTTAGGAAACCCTCTCTATTTTGATTTTTCCCCAACAATTTTCTTTAGGATATAAATCAAATTGTTGTATTTTTTTAGATTATTTATTTTATTGATGTCAGATAAAAGTTCATTTTTCTCCTCTAAGCCAAAACCTGCTGCATTTAATATGTTAATATGTCTAATATCAACTTTTAACAAAAGTACAATAGTCTCTAGAATCACAGTGAACTTTTTTTGAAAAGATAGTGAATCATTTGGATGATTTTGAACGAGTAACTTATATTCATCTAATACTTTGTTCATCATTAATAAATCTGTAATTCGAGCAAGTTCTAAGCCTAGGATAAGAACGTCTACATCAGGATGTTTTAGCGTAAATAAGTGGTAATTTCTCATCGCTTCTTTCCATCTGTTCTCTCCGATAGGATGCTCCTGATGATAAGCTATAACTGTCTTACTAACTAAATATTTAGCTCCAGACTTATATAAGCGGTATCCTAACTCCCAGTCTTCATAACCATAATTTATAAAATCCTCATCGAATGGCCCAACTTGTTCAATTAATTTTTTACGTACGGAAACATTTCCGGTTAAAAAGGCCATCCAGGGGAAATGAAATCCATTTAACTGCGCGTCAAAATTTTTTAGTATTGTATTATACCAAGATGCTGAAGGGGTCTTAACTATTAATTCTTTGTAAAGCTTGGTATCAATATCATTCCATTCTAATAACGGATAGGAAGCAGTAATGTTCGAATGCTTAAAGTTTTTAATTCGGTCGTAGAGCACTCGGTTATTTCTTGCATTTGTGTATATTTCGTTTATTTGTTCTTGATTAAATTCAGGGAATATACAAGAATATACAGCGTTATAATACATACCTCCTGATAAAACTAAGTTATCCATTAATTGATGTTGATTAAAATGATTTTCAACAAATTCAGGTTCTACAATCATTTCTGCATCTAAAAATATAAGAATTTTTCCTCTTGAATATTTAATTCCAGCATTTCGAACTTTCGCTCTACCAAGATTTCGTTTGGATCTAATATACTTAAAATGATAAGAAAAATGATGCTTTCGTAACATTTGTAAGGTTTCATCAGTTGAAGCATCATCGATAAAAAGGACTTCCATTTTCGAAAGGTCGAATGTTTGGTTATCTAAAGAATATAAAGTTAATAAATTTAGCGGGTATTTATTATAGGAGGGAATGATAATGCTTACTTCTATTTCATGATCTTTATTCAGAGCCTTCTTATTTTCACTAGGGGTATTCAACTTTGTTTCATCCATATACTCAAATTCTCACTCTCCATCTTTATTCTCTCTCCTTTTCAAACACTACTATAGTTAATGCGAAAAAAAGAGAAAAAGATTGGACAACCTCACTAGGTAAAAGCGTTTTTTTAACTAAAATCTTTTCGATTGTAGAAATAAGACTCCTCTAAGGAATATATCATTTTTGAGTACACTTACATATGAGTATTTCTTATTTATATATCCTCTTCTTGTTTATTAATTATTATTTGGATTTCTAAAGCCTCGTAAAACCTCTTATTGTAATGAAGAAAAAAGTGAATTTATCAACATGATGTCTATATGAAACTTTACCACAAAATGATGGTGCTATGACTTGAAGGTCTATTTACATACAAAATAAGAGTAAAAGAACTTACCGAATAAAAAGTAGATTCTTTTACTCTTATTACATAAGTTTATTTTAAATTTATTAATTGAATTTAAGTATTTTTCTTTTGTTATATTATCCATTAATATATCTAGCAAATTGAACCAACAAAAATATACCTTATATTAAACAGCTTGAGAAATTGGTAAATAAATTTCCACCGATGTCCCTACTCCAACTTTACTAGCTATATGAATTCTTCCTTGATGACTTTCAATAATTTTATAACTAATCATTAGACCAAGACCTGTCCCTTTTTCTTTCGTACTATAAAAAGGTTCTCCGAGTTTTATAATTCTTTCTTCCGGAATCCCTATTCCCTCATCTGAAATACAAATAACTACCTCATTGTCGTTCATTTTTTTAGCAGTAATTATGATATCCCCTCCATTTGGCATTGCTTCAATAGAGTTTTGTAAAATATTGATAAATACTTGCTTTAATTGATTTTCGCAGCAATCAATATACAAGAAGTCAGGATTTGATTGGCATGCAATGTGAATATTTGTCATAATTGCCTTTGTGTTAATTAATGACACAACATTTTCTAATATAAAACAAAGGTTCTTCCTTTCGAAAGAAGTAATCTCAGGTTTAGCAATCGATAAAAATTCATGAATGATAGATTCGATTCGCTCAATTTCAGAAATCATGAGTCGAAAAAATTCTGTATCATGTCTTTCTCGAGTTTGTAATAATTGTATAAATCCTTTAATGACAGTTAGAGGGTTTCGTACTTCATGCGCAACTCCTGCAGCAAGTTGACCAACCGCGGCTAATGTATCTGATTTATTTAATAATTCTGCCGTCTTTTTCTTCTCTGTAATATCACGAACCATAACCATAACTTTATCTGTTAAAAGTGGCAAACATCTTGCCTCAAAAAAATAAGTACTATCATGCATTGGTAAGGAATACTCTACAATTTCCATAGAATGTTTCTGTTGTATTTTTACAATTGCTTCGTGCAGCTGCTGGGCGACATCTGAAGGTAAAACATCTTGAAATTTTTTTCCCATAAATTGTTTGACAGGTACATAAAACTTTGATGGGCAGCCTGCTTTATAATCAACGATTGTTCCATCAAAATTTGTTAAAAAACATAAATCTGGAAGTGCTTTAAAGATTAATTCTAACTCTGAAGATTTTTCTATGAGTTTCTCTTCTATCTTTTTTCGATGCGTAATATCAATGCCAATTGCCCAATGGCTATATCCAGGGACAGGAAATTCCTCCGATATGTTTGACCACACAATCGTTTTTTTATCACCGTTTTTACAAGTAAGTATCATTTCCCAACCTCGAAAGTTTTTACCTATCACAGAAAATTCATGTAGCTGTTGATTTCGGTATCCTTCATCGGGATAGAGAAGTTCTAGCGCATGGGGATTTTTAACAATTTCAGCCGCGCTATAACCTGTTACTAGTTCGCATTCTCTATTCCATACAACGAAACCACCTTCTTCATCACATGCATTAACTAAAACCGGCATGTTTTGTAAAATGGTATATAGATTTCCAGCAGGTATTAATAGATTTTCCTTAAGTTGCTGCAATTTACTAGTTATTAACGCTGCAAGAGATTTGAAATATATTGTGCAAGACTCACCAAGATTTTTGGGAGCAAAAATGATGAAGTCACCAATAGCTTGTTCATTTATTATAATCGGGACATGAATTTTCATATGTAAATTTAAATCAATGGATTGTGCACCGTAATGAAATAATACCTCTCCATTACAATCAAGAAGCTGATGTGAAATATGTGTTAACAGATAAAATTGTTCTGCTATTGTTTGTATTTCCTCAATATTAATAAGTTCCCTAAGTCGGTACATATACTCCCACCTCTACCTCTATATATGTAATTTAAATGTATTTATATTAATTTTTTAATTATGTCTAATTTTTAATTTATTTAGCTTTTTTATTATACGAATTATATTCATCAAGGTACATAGAAAAAGAAGAGTTATTTAGATTTTTTTTGTTTTTTAATAGAATTGAGGAGAAAAGTGGATAAAAACAAAAAAAATCGAACAAATTCCAACAAAATTTGTTCGATTTTTCATCATTAACTATTTATATTATTTAAGACATAGCGTCGAAGGGCATAAGCAACACCATGATCATCATTTGAAAGTGTTTTGTAATGACAAATTGATTGAACCTCTTTTACTGCATTTCCCATTGCGATAGATATGCTGGCTTTCTCCATCATAGACATATCATTTAACCCATCACCAATTGCAACAGTATGTTCTCTTAATATGCCAAGATGGTTCGCTAACGTGTATAAGCCATTTCCTTTTTGAGCATGAATATGATTGATTTCAAGATTGTGCCAGTAAGATGCGGTAATTGATAATTCCTTATTATTGACGAATTGATCTTTTAATAACTTTAAATTGTCCTTCTGATACGAGAATGGTAGAATTTTATGAATATAAATTTGCTCTGAAAATAGTGGTTTGCAACTTGCAATTTTTTTGCTTTCAGTATGCTGTAAATATAAAGCTGCTATATGTTTCAGTTCTTCTTTATCAGTATGTGAATCAGATTCTATTATACAATCCATCTCAAATTGAACGCTTTCTTCGCCATATTCTGGAACGTATACACCTTGATCTGTATACAATTGATAAAACATATTTTTTTCTTCTAGATAATCAACAATTTCTTTCGCATGTTCATTTGCGATTGGATATCGTTGTAACATTTTATTACTTGAATACAAAATTGCACCGTTTTCGGCAATGATTGGACATTTTAAATTTGCTTCTTGCAAAAGTTTTTGGACATCTATTATAGAGCGCCCTGTACAAATAGCTACAACATGTCCTTTTTCCTGACATTCCTTAATGGCGGTAGCATTTTCTTCACTAATTACTTTCTTTGATGTAAGAAGAGTTCCATCTAAATCAATTGCAATAAGTTTCATTCGATCCCCTGCTTTCGTTTCTGTATAACGAGTGATATCGTTTTCATATATGAGTATATTTTTGTTCGTATTTAACAACATCTTAGTTATAATTTATGAAACGCATTTCAGGTCAAGGATTAAATGTTTTTTCTTATAATAAAATTATTAATATATACTAAACACATATAACGTCATGATTTGAGTGACGTTATAAAGGATATTTCTCTCGTTTCTCAAAAAATTTTAGAAGTATGAATTCTTTTATTCATTTGTTTTACAAAGTCGAATGGAACAATATATATAAGAAACTAGACGTTTACTTCAATGCTGCAATATTCTTTCTTTAAATAAAAAAACGTATAAAACTATGAATGAAAATGATATTTATTATCGATAATATAAATAATAAAAGGGTAACCTACATCGTGGCTACCCCTAGAAAATTAAACTTCTGGTATAAATGTTTTACAATCTGTTTCTTTACTATCAGTTGCTTGTTTACCTGTATGACTTACTACATAAATTGATTCTGCATTGCACTTATTTCCATTACCCCAGTATTGACAATTGTTTACTTCACAAAGAACATCTTGAGCCATAGTATGACACCTCCTTTTTGCTTAGTATTAACAGTATTGAGAGGTGTCATACTGTTTCGTATTCATTTGTCTAGAAAGATAATGGTAATCCCTCTAATGATCTCATTAAATAATTACCACTCCACTTTATGTCCTCTCTTGTTCCTTTTATTTTAAGATTAGGCATTCGGTGTAATAAGGTAGGAATTGCAATTTTCGCTTCTAAACGAGCGAGCGGTGCACCAAGGCAGAAATGAATGCCATGTCCAAAAGAAAGATGACGGTTATTTTTTCTTGTGATGTCAAAAACATCAGCGTTTGGAAATATCTTTTCATCGCGATTGGCAGAGGCTAATGAAATGATAATCGCATCTTTTGCCTGAATGTTTTGACCATGTAATGTAAATGATTCCGCTGCCCAGCGCATAGTCGTTAATTCAACAGGGCTGTAAAAACGTAATGATTCTTCAATTGCTGAATCAATTAAATCAGGATTTTGTCGCAGAAGCTGCAACTGATCAGGATGCTCAAGCAACGCTAAAGTCATGTTTGTAATTAAATTAACCGTTGTTTCGTGTCCAGCAACGATAAGCAGCATAATCATCGAACTTAATTCTGGTGCACTTAATTTTGTCCCTTCGCTTTCTGCTTGTATTAATGCACTTACTAAATCGTCTGTAGGATTTTCTCGTTTTTCATCTATTAAATATCGTAGATAGTCAATGAATTCACCTAGTTTTTGATCGATTTCATGAATAGCTTCTGGAGTCTCTGGAGAATCAATAACCGCATGTGACCATATTCTAAATTTATCTCGATCCTCTTGAGGAATACCAAGCATCTCGCTAATCACAATAATTGGCAGCGGGAAAGCATAATCGTTTACGAGGTTTATAGTGTGCTGGTGTTCTACTTTATTTAGTAAAGTATCAGCAATGGATTGAATACTATCTTTCAGCTGTAAAATCATCTGCGGAGTAAAAGCTTTTTGAACAAGGGATCGCAAGCGACTATGGTCAGGTGGATCAGAGTTCAGCATCTGTTTTCTCAAAAATTCTCCATTTTTCAGTGTAAAAGAGGCTTCAAATTCTTCTTTACTAAACACATTTTCAGCATTCTTCAGTAATCGTGCATCTTTCAAAAGATTCACTGCATCTTCATATCTTGTAATAAGCCAAGCTTGAGGATATACCGGATAGACAGGATGAGATGCACGTAGCTCTTTGTAAATGTCATATGCTTCATGCTTAAATTTTGATGAAGTTAATTGTATCTCAGGCAATGTGTTACGATTCATTTCATTGTTTGAAAACATACTTCCAACCTCCATCTTTAGAAATATTTGGTGGCTGTAGCACCTAATGACCATTATAACGCATTGAATTATATGAAAGTTGAGAAAATTGCGACTTAATATTACTTTTTATGTTGAAACAAAAAAAGAGATGTTCAGATATACACTTCTTGCTTGTTGATTTACATAATTTACTACTCTAACTTTACTATGTTAGGTACATCTTCCCTATCATATTTTTTTGTGTATGTATTTCCATCTGGAGTAACAAATAATAAAGTAATTTTGCCACAAACACCGGAGTGAAATTGAAACTCCCCTTGTGAATTTGTAACAGTACGCTCCTGATTAACGATTGAATTTTCATAAACTTTCACATTAGATACAGGTTGATTCTTATAATCTACCGCAACAGCTTTGATTTGAACAGCATTAGTTCTACAATCTAAATCGTTTTCATTATTCATTTTATTGAATACAGTAATCACTATTCCGAAAGCAACTATTATAATACATATAAAAAAGGCTATTACTCTTCGTTTCTTCAAGACGGATCGCCTCTTTTGTTTAGCATTCGTATTCCTACATACTTTTTAGCTATTATAATTATGGTAAGAAGAACTATTACTTTTTTGGATTTTGATTTGTTTTAGTTGTATCACAATCATAATGCTAATGACAACAAGTAAAAACCATGAACTAATTTTCCCAATGTGAACAAGTTTCCATGTTTCATGTTGATTTGGATATTGCCATGCTCCAAAAAATGTTGCGATATTTTCTGCAATCCAAATGAAAAAACCAATCAAAAAAAACGAAATAACAAGCGGCATTTTATATGTGACCTCTCGCAAAGAGAAATGTACATAAGTGTGAAAAAAGACCACAAATAATAAGGCCGTTAGAATCCAGCGGAAATCATACATAAAGTGGTGTGTGAAAAAATTGAAATAAATCATCGCTCCCAATGGTATCGTCCATATCGCATTTGGCCATCCTTCTACTTGCAAGTGTAGCCTGCGCCATGCTTGACATATATAACTAGCAACACTCGCATACATAAAGCCACTATATAACGGCACTCCCATTACCTTTGTCCATGCTTGTTCTGGATAGGACCATGAACCATAATGTACTTTATAAATTTCTAATGCTAGCCCAATGAAGTGGAAAACGGTAATCACCTTGAGCTCGTCTTTTGTTTCTAGTCCGGTTTTATACATTCCATATTGAATGAGAAGGCAGACGAGCAAGATAAAATCATAACGGTATAGACCGGGAATATGGATAAACTTTGAAAGAGCAAGCGTCAAAAAAATCAGTACAGGAAAAATGCAGGAAAGAGCTTGTTGATAACCAAAATAAAGTAATTGTCGTAAATATACCATTCTTACTCTCCTTAAATCGTGTATCAGCTGTTTGATAACTACCATTCATTTCATTTTTGAAGATCTCTCTATAATCTTCGACTTAAGAAATATTTGGTAAATGTAGCATTTAATCCTCATTATAACGCATTTAATTTTATGAAAGTTAGGAAAAATGCAATCGTATATTACTTTTTATATGAAAATAAAAAAGGAGATGTTCACATATACATCTCCTTTCATTCGCTATCATTTTTCTGGCTGTGCCAATCGCACGCTATAAGATCTCATGGAATGCAAAGATCCCGTCATATGAAAAATCCCTTTTTGTATTAATGTTTTCAGGCGATATTCAATAAAAGTATCAGCTATACATTGTTCAAAATGTCCTAAAACTTTTCCGACTAATCGAGAAGCTTTATAAAATTGATCTGTAAAACCATCAGTTTCTAAACTTTTAGCACATTGTATGATGAAATGATCCATATAATCTTCTGAAACAGAAACAACACGATTATTCTCCCAAATACGTAAAACTGTGTGCTCTTCGCGTAATGTTTCCCATTCATTTTCGAGCACTTGTCGCTCTTCTTTTGTTAAAGGAGATTGCTTTTTATATGCTTCGCGCATTGCCATTAACCTATTAGGAGCAAGTTCTGCGGTATGGCGTACTATGTAATCTAAATTTGGTGTGCGAAATAACTTATCAAATCCATCAGCTGTATTTACGACATATATATTATGAGTAGCCTCTTTTAGTAAAAATAAAACAAAAGTAAGTCCTACATGTTCATATGCATTATTCCCTGTCCAAATTGTAATCGGAATATGAGATGGAATCGCATATAACTTCTCTAAAGTTACTTTCATTTCTTGCAAATATTCTTCATAAAAGTAGCCTTCTATCGGTAATTTTTCCTGGAGCCATTGCTGACGCGCTATTTGCCCTGCCCCTTCATCTAAGTGAAAAAGAGGACCAATAGAAAAGGCATCAGAAAATAACAAAACATGCTCTTCTTGAATATTTGCTTCTTTTAAAGCGTATTTTAAAGAACCTGCTGCTGAATCACCAAAAACGATATGGACATGCTTGCTTTTCGTAATATCAGTCTTTTGTATGTACTGTTGAATTAGTTCTTTCGGTGTATTTGTAAGTGAGGTGAATGTTTCCTTATTAAAATGTGTTTCTAGTGAGTGAAGTTGTGTGAGTATATTGAAGAGCACTTCCTTTGCTTCTTCTTCAGTTAAGTGTTCGAGTGTTTTCTGTAAATGTTTGAGCATAGTTTCTCCTTTATGTGTGTATTTTTATTAGGAATTGGCAGAGGCTTTACGTTACTCAACTTCCTCTTCTAACCAAGGAATATAATACTACAACTAACTTAATAGATACAAAATATATTTGACTGTTTCTCATATCAATTATACATGATCTACATGATCAAAAAGGAGGACTAGCTAATCATGCCGGTAATCCAATACGGTAAAACAACAATAGAATAGGACATCCAGTATACACAAACAAAAACAATTAACGTAACAGTTGAATGGATGAAAGGTGTACAAATATTAGCATCTAAAGGCATTACTGATGAGCAGCTACTTCCTATATTAAAAAGAAAAGCACCATGGATTGCAAAAAACTACGTGAAATTAATAAAATTGAAGATCCTATCAAAAAAAGAGTTTGTAAACGGAGAGAAATTTTCTACTTAGGTCGTAATTAGCGATTAAAAGTATATAAAACAGATATACTATCCTCTCCCACTTTATAGTATTTGTAAGGAAGGTTTATTGCGGAAATCCTAGATGATATGGATAACGGGAAATGCAATGGAGACCAATGAGACAATTGTTTAAAGAATGGTAGATTTACATTTTCCTTCATTATTTTCTCATCAAAAACCAAGCTGGTTTATTTTTTGTCGTTCGATTCCCTTTCGCCATATAATGGAAAAAAATTTTATGTTCTATTAGTGGGAATAAAATTTTGTTAAGCTCCCTACCGCCGATAATCCATAATGTTCCGCCGCGATTGCGTTTATCTATTATTTCGACATTTTGTGCTTTCAAATATGTCATAAGATCAAACTGCGTGGTTTCTGCCTGCTCTTGCTGTGCATCTTGTTTTGATGTTGTCTCGCTTTTTTTATTTGTTAAGTATGAACCAAATAAAAACCAAGCTGGTTTATTTTTTGTCATCCGATTGCCTCTTGCCACAAAGCGAAAGAATATGTTCTTTTCTTTTAATGGGAATAAAATTTCATTTAACTCCCAGCCACCAAGCACCCACAATGTACTTCCAAATTCACGTCTGTCAATTACATCTACATTGTATTTTTGAAGATATGCAACTAAATCAAAAGTTGTGTTAGGTGCTTGTTCTATTTTCTCTTCATTAGAAACAGCAATTGGTGTTTCTTCTATTTTCTCTTCATTAGAAATAGCAATTGGTGTTTCTTCTATTTTCTCTTCATTAGAAATAGCAATTGGTGTTTCTTCTATTTTCTCTTCATTAGAAATAACAATTGGTGTTTCTTCTTGTTTTTTGACAACGACATTGATTATTTCTTGTTGTTGCATCATTTGTGCGAATACTTCTTGTATCGTTGTTTGAATGGATTTTCCAATCGTTTCTTCCACTGTTTTACTTAATAGTTCTGTTAATTCATCGCTACTAATCTCAGATGTCTTTTGTTGCAACTCTGGATCGCGATAGTCCGGAGCTTGGAAGCTAAGATCGCCATATAACTCCATAAACCAAACTGCGATTTCAAAGACAATACGATAGATTTGTATGGATTCTACGATACTACCGTAATGCACATTATGACCAGCTTTATTGCCGATTTTATGAATTAAGCCAAAATAATTACGGAACTTTTCATCTATAATTCCTTCATGAAATAGCTTAAATATGCGTTCTATATGCTTTATCTCATATCCACTTTGTAAATTTTCTTTATCCCAAATCTCTTTTGCAACAACTTCTCCAAATAGACGAGCTTTAACGATTGTTCCATGCGGATCATTATAGACGCTCTTTTCTATGCTATACGCAATATGTGCCAGTTTTGGATACTGCGGTTGCAAAAAGGAGAGTACATATTTTTCTTGCATGATGTCCCCCCTGTTATTAATGTATTTTTTATATTTTACTATAAGATCGTTAATTATATATTTTGTCTGCATAAAAAATTTCGATATTTAATATGTTTATTATATAGTGAAAAAACCCGCATACCCCATTGATTATTGCAGGGTATTACGGGTTTTTATAGTTGTACAAACATAGTTTCTATGCATTATAACGATTTCTTCTTCGTTCCATTCTAGTTTGTCCTTGTCCTGTTCCGTTATGTTGCTCTGTTTGTGTTGTATGGTAAGTTGGTATTCTTTCTTCATGATTTCGTTCATACGGACGAGCTTCTCTTTGTTTGGAAGATTTTTTACCGAACTTAAACATTTTAAATTTAATTCTTGGTAAACTCGGAATACGAATTTTAAATGTAGGTCTCATTCGCTTCTTTTTTTGTTTAAATGCGCTTGTTTTGTCTTGTCCGTTACGACTGTTATTACGATATAGTGCATTTGCAAGTAATCCGCCAATTAAAAATCCTGCTACTAGAATAAGTAAATACAATCGTTCTGTTGTGAGTAGGTTCATCATCCGCCCTAGAACCGCTAATGAGTGTACTTGTTTTATATCCCACAACATTGCGCCCCATAATGCGAGTAATCCTAGTGTAATGGCATATGTACGGAATCGGAATAAAAACGGGATCACAGCAATACATGCAGCAATTTTTGCGTTTGCTACTAAGGAGCTGGTTGTTACGAATTGATTCCAAATAGTCAGCAAGAGTGTGATAAATGCTGTATAAGCTACCCAACTAAATATTCGTGAATGCATTCGTTTTGCATGATAACTTCCAAAACTAGTTAAAAACAATAATCCTCCCATAAATAACGATAATTGTAGAGGAATTTGTTTCATTATACCTGCAACTGGGAACAGGACGCTGAGCACCATTAACAGTACATCAAGTTTCTTCACAATTCTCAATCCCTTTCAGCTTTCTTTCTAGCTTCTATATAATACTGGTATTTTTCTGTTTTGTATATGTACAAGTAATCAAACAATAACATGCTTACAAAACATCTTAATCCTATTCATGGTAAAAAGTAAACAAAAAAACACAGCTTAAATTAACAATAGATAGCTACTTTTGTCATATTATCGGATGTAAATCTACATAAGATCTTTCCGGTATAGATTAATTACATCTTTTAATGCTGCAGCTGCAGCTCCTCTTGGATTGGAAGCTCCGCCGATGGAAGAAACTGTCCCCATCGTATCCGTGTAAAAAGTGATTCCTTTATCAGTTCCTATAACACTTGATAGTGAGTGGTTCAGGTCTACTGCATACGGTTGTACTTCAAGCCGCACTTCTCCATCATCATCTGTATATGTTCTCGCTATTAGTTTCATTTGTTTTCCTTGTTCTTTTGCTTTTTGTATATCTTGTTTTGATAGATTTTCAATTCCTTTAACAGTGACATCTTCAAGTGTATATTCTGTATGCAGTAAACTATTCGATAATAGCAATAACTTACAAGCGCTATCCATTCCACTTACATCTAATGAAGGATTTGTTTCAGCAATTCCTTTTTGCTGTGCTTGTTGCAACGCTTCTTTGTACGAAGTGTTATCTTCATGCATTTTCGTTAAAATATAATTTGTTGTCCCGTTTAAAACTCCTTCGATGCGTTCAATCTTGCATCCCGCTAAGCTGAATTGACCTATATCTAATGTAGGAAGTGCTGCGGCTGTTGCTCCACTATAGCGGATGCGTACATTTGCTAATCTGGCTGATTCGTTTATTTCTTTCCAAGACGTTACAAGTGCTCCTTTGGAAATAGAAACAATATCCATGCCGCTTTCAATAGCTTGTAACATATACTGCTTTCCTGGATTGCCATTTTCGAGATTGGTTGGTGTAGATTCAACTAAAACATGACCGTTCATTTTTTCATTATGAACCGAATGTTGTTCTATGTATTTGTGTAAAGCTACTGACCCCTCGCCTAGAGTAAGCAAAATATCGATACAAAGTCCCTCTGGATGATATAATTTTAAATCACTTCCAATAATACCAACAAGGATTAACTCTAAACCGAATTCTTTTTGAATAAAGGATGCTTTTTCATGAATGAGTTTTACAAATTCTTTTCCAACAGTGCCGTAACCGGTAAGTATTAGTTTTATCTGCATAGTATCCTCCGTAAACAACTTCAATAGTTTCTGCTTTATTATTAAAATTTCTTTATAAATAAGGAGGATATACACTCTCACATTATACGCATAATCCTCTCATATTATAGTATAAATTTATCTTGTGTCTTCTGAAGTTTTCTTTTCCAATGATAAGTATAAAACAAGTTGCGGTCCAATTGGTCCCATTCTACGATGTCCTCTATCTTCAAATCCGACTGTTACATATAATTTTTGCGCGGGAATATTTCTTTCATTGACTGCCAACACAATTTCTTCTATGTTCGGAAAATATGAATCTACATAATGTGGCAGCTGATATAACGCTTGTTTTGCGTATCCTTTTCCTTGTTCTGTGTAATCGATTGAAAAGGAAACAAGCAGTAAAGAATTTTCTTTGTTTGTATATTCTCGTACACGTTTTCCCGCTTGCAACGCAAAAATACCAACTGGTTTGTTATCAGCTAAAATAACAATAGGATTTCGAGTTGAATCTTGTTCTATTTTTTTGAGTAATTCCATTGGATGGGCTGTAAATTGCACTTGTTCTTCAGGTAAAGTAAATGTTTGTAAAGATTCTTTAAATTTTTCCGTATATGGAACGAGCTGAATAGATCCATTCATTTGCATGACGTATATTCCTCCATTTACAAAAACGTATGTTTTCTTTTATACAAAATCATATAATATTTTTATGAATAAATAAAACATTCGATTTTTTTTCAAGAAATAATCCCCGTGCTATATAACACGGGGATTATTTTTATCGTTTTAAATTTTGATTGGATTGATCAACTTGTTCTTGTTTTAATTCATTTTGTTCACTTTTGTGTAATTGTTGATCGTTTTCTTTAGTTGGATTGATCTGTTTGTTTTCAAATACATCATTTGGTACTTGCGGCATTACACGCCCGACAATTGCTGCGAGTTCATCAAGAACTCCTTTCCCTCCGTTTCCTTCCTTTATTTGTTTGCCCATTTCTTTTAAGCGCTGATACGTATCGATATCTGCTACAACGACTGCATTTGCCCCGAGTGGATCATGTTTTAAACTCTCTGCTACTGAATATTTGATTGTCTCTACTCGAGAGCGATCTAGTTTTGCGTCAACATCAATTCCGACAACTGCATATCTTCCAAGTACAACTGCTGTTGCATCGTTTACACCCGGTACGCTCGATGCTAATTTTGCTAAGTGATCCGCCACTTTTTCATCTGATTTATATGTAACATCTTGATTTGCTTCGTTTTTTGTTGAAATCAATTTGGCATTCGAAGTTGGACTTGGACTCGCTGCATTATTGTTCTTTTTTGTACTGCAGCTCGCTAATAGAAGCAAACAGATACAAAAGTAAAAGATTTTTCTCAAAGGTGTCACTCCTATTCATTAATCATAAACTTGTTCTACACTTTGTAGTTTTTTCACCTTTTCTTCCATGCCATTATTGGCATTAATAAAGATTTGATATGTGTCTTTGCCAAGTGTTCCTAAAAATTCATAACATAGTACTTCTTTATGCAAGTCATTTACAATAACTGCTTCACGCTCTTCCATAACTTTTAAATTCGGATTGATTTTCTTTCGTGCATCCGAAGCCGATAGTGTTGGTTTTGGAATTTTTATATCTTTACGAGAAGCTAAATAGTCTTTTGCCGAAAAGCCGACAATCGAACCGTCATCGAGTGCGATTTTCATTTGAATGGACTCTGGATATATACGTACGTTGTCCCGATTCGTTACGAATGTGAAAACGCCGACAGAATCGTATTGTGAACTTTCATATAACTCCATATTTTTGAATTTATTTTGTTTTAAAAAGGAAAGTCCCTTTTCTCCTGCTTCATTTAAGCTCATTTTTTGTTCTTTAATTTCCCGATTGCTCATGACCCAAATTGGATAGCCACCTTGTTCAGTAATGTCCATATTCGTTTCACTATTTGTCTTTGGATCTTTCACAGTAATGCTATAAAATTTTTGTTTTGCTCCCTTGCTACTTTTTTCAACAGAAATCTTTTCATCTCCCTTTAAGCTAAGGAAAGATTTTGCAATATTTATTGCTTGGTCTTCCGAAATTTTCGGACCAGATATGTGCGTCTCGCCTTTTTTTTCTTTTTCCAAACTTGTAAACGTTGGCCCAAAATGGCTTTCTGAGTAAGATTGACTGTTTTTTTCTACTGTTTTAAATCCATCAATAATTGTGTTATCGGCTGGATTATTATTAGAAGCAAGAGCTAGTTCAACATCCATCCAACGTAAGTTATTTTTCAGGGCCAGATGCTGTACTTTGCGCAGTTCATCTTGAATATTTGCAGCATTATTGTATAGCTGCTGGAGTGTATTATATTCTTGGTCATTTAATGGTTCTTTATCTAAATCGCGTATAGCTGTACGGTAGCTAAAGTCTCCGATATTTGATAAAAATTCTTCTGTTTTATTAAACGGGAGCAATGTAAGTGGTAATTGGCCAATATCAGAATGTGCCTGAGATGTGATGCGCCACACGTCGGCTAATGCAGGTGATAATGATGTTCGTGAATTCATTGCTAATGTTGTCCCGATTTTATCGTGTAATAAATCAACTTGATATGCTAAATCATGGAAAGCGCGCTGGTAGTTATTTTCAGCGTGAATTAATACGGCATTTTTCTCTTGGTGCTCTTTATATCCCCAATATCCTGTACCTACAACTCCAATTGTTAATAAAACGATAATGAAACCTCTCAACATATCTCATCCACCTCCTAACTAGTTACAAAAAATGTGTCTTCCAATTTTTTTGATTTGCGGACGACTCCAAATCCATTTGCTTGTTGCTGTATCTGGATTAAAATAATAAATCGCGCCGTCAGATGGATCCCATCCGTTAATCGCATCAAGTACAGCTTTTTTTGCTGTTTCATTTGGTGTTAAATTGATTTGTCCATCCGCAACAGCGGTAAAGGCACGCGGCTCATAAATCACACCTGCCACTGTATTTGGAAAAGACGGGCTGCTGACGCGATTTAAAATAACAGCTGCTACGGCAACTTGTCCGATATAAGGTTCACCGCGAGATTCTCCGTATACAGCATTTGCCAATATTTTAATGTCGTTTTGCGAATATCCATTTGGAACATTTGTACCTTTATTTGGCGCTGGTTTGTTATTTTGCTTATTTGCTGTGTTATTTGGTTGTTTTTCGTATTTTGTAGCTTTAACGAGTTTTTGTTTTGTAGCTGGACCTGCAAGTCCGTCAACCGGTAATCCAAACTTTTCTTGAAAATTCCGAAGTGCCCAATATGTACCCCATCCAAAGACACCATCTACTTTTCCATTGTAAAATCCAATATATTTGAGCCTTGATTGTAGTTCGGTTACATCTTCTCCAGAGGCCCCTTTTTGAATGACTTGATTAGAAAAAGCCCCTACCTCCTTTTCATGAACACTACTTACTAACAAAGCAGCCGCCAATGTAACGAGTAAAAGCAGTACTTTGAAGAAAGCTTTACGATGCATAGTTCAACCTCCTTGAATATGACGATGATTTCAAGGTTATTTTTTGTAAATGATGCGGTTTTATGTAAGGAAGACAAAAAAAGGCAAATTCATATGAATTTGCTTAAGTGTAAACACTATAGAAAATGCTATAAAATGAAACTTCCATCAGTGGGGGGGTTTATACCCTACTGATGGTTAGTTGAACCAATTGTGCTCTTACGGGCAGTTATCCTCTACCTATTTTCTTCGCTTTCTCTGCATCTTGAGGTGGAGGTCTTACTGCCCAAAAGTAGCGGGATAAAGGAGCTTAATATGAAACTTTTATATACTCGTTTAATTATATGTATCGGACTTGCTACAGTAGCTTTATTTATAAACAGACCGTTCTCAATCGTTCATGCGCAGCCTCCATACGCAAAATGGGGAAAGATTGCAGTGCAAATGACGAAAGAAAAATACCCACAAGCTGACATTATTGATTACCTCCACATAGGAAGAAAACCGAAAACGACAAATGTATCCGTTGAAAAATTTAAGTTGTGGTTGCGAGAGAAGAACGGAAAAGAATTTGGAGTATTTGTTGATGTAGAGTTTGAAACAAAAACAGAAACATTTTTAAACATTATTTTTAAAGAAACACCGAGATAAGAAAAGACAAAATACCGCAACAGAAGAACAAGAATTATGTAGAGTGAGTTTAGAAGTAAACTGATGTTGTTTTGATTGCATTCTAAACATTCATGTGCGGAATGAACAATTATAGAAATGCGTATTCTTAGCAGTGCGGAACGTTGGCAGAATACACTTAAACGAAAACATTACTTTACAATTGTGTGTAAGTATGGTACAAGTTCTGTAGGTAGATTTGTTATTTTACAATGCAATTTGTATAAAAGGACAGAATTTCTTTAAATATATATGGGCAGTTAATTACCGAAAAATAAAGCCTGTATCTTTGATTACTTAGTAATCAAAGATACAGGCTATTTTTATTGTGTACTCCTTCTTAAACTAAAGCACCCGTTTGTTGAATATGAAATATTTGTAGTAAAAGGTTTAGTATTATTTAGTACTTTTCTATTCCTCTTTGTGAAGAATATAATGATAATATTGTTGGTCTTCAATCTCTATATTTTCATTAAAACGAAAACCACATTTTTGAATTACTTTATTTGAGCTTACATTATGAGGAAGAACAATGGTATTAAGTAGTTCAACATCTGTATTCTCAAACAAATATTTTACCAATCCTTTTACTGCTTTTGTTGTGTATCCCCGATTTCTGTAATGTTTTGAAATAGCAAAAGCGATTTCTCGGTTTGGTTCACTCAGCTCTTCTTTGATACCTGTATTGCAGAAACCAATAAATTTGCCAGTTTCCTTTAATACAATTCCTAACTTCAAATAATTTTGACCACCGATATTAGGTACGGCTGACAAAAACTCTTTATTGGATGGTATCTCATAATTTGTAAGCCAGTTTAATCGTTGTTCTCCTGTTGAACGCCAATCTGGCAAAAATTCATAAACTTCAGGTTGTGAAGTAAGTTCATAAATAGCATCAACATCTTCAATTCTAAACTCTCTTAGTAATATTTCACTACAGTCTATTGTAAATAAATTGTTCATATCCATCCCCCAACTTATTCTTTGCAAACATTCATTCTGTACTAAGTTAATTTAGTGCGTTTCTTGTAAATGTTTTATAAACAGTTTAAGCGGCACTAAGCCCCGCTTTGGCATTTGACTACTAATGACTGCAACTAGCTCTAATTGAGGAACAATGATAATATACTGTCCGCCATATCCCATCGCAAAATATGTATGGTATGGCATGTGGAAATGGTTTTGATCTAATACCCACCAATGATAACCGTATGCCCCAATATGTTCATATGTTGTAAATCTTTCTTGATGAGATTGCTCAATCCAGCTTGAAGATACAAGTTGCTGTCCGTTCCAATATCCATTTTGTAGACATAACAGGCCGATTTTCAGCATGTCTTCTGTTTTCATTTTCATGCCAAAACCGCCGACAAAAATTCCCTGCGGATCTTGCTGCCACTCATAGTCGGTAATATGTAAAGGATCAAATAGATGTATCTTTGCAAATTGTCCCGCCGTCATGTTAGTTGCATTTTGTATAATATAGCTTAACAGATGCGAGGAACCTGAATTATAATTCATTTTTGTTCCGGGCCGATTCATTATTGGTTTCTTTAAAATATAGTCTATCCAATGATTGGATTCGACAAAATCATTTGGAAAGACAACACCATTTCCAAACTCCCTCCATTCCTCACCTGTTGTCATCGTTAATAAATGGTATATAGTCAAATCTTGTTTTTCTTTTGGTATATTTGGAATCCATTCTATTATGGGACTATGTATGCTGTTTATAAAACTCTTATCAATAGCGATTCCAATGAGAATAGATACGATACTTTTTGTAATAGAATTGATTTTGTATAAGTTATGTGCACATTGTTCTGTTTTGTAGTATTTTGTAGTGAGTTCACCACGTTGATGAATTAGAAATGAATGTACTTTCTTTTTTTTGAACATATTTTCTAATGCGTAAAAATCCAATATACGTTCCTCCAAATAAAGGCTTTTTCCTACTAGTCTTTACTATATCATGGAATAGTTATGTAAAAGAAAAAGTCAGCAGCTGGTAATAGCTACTGACTTTTTCTTTTACAATTTTGTCCGGATATTCCAAAGCTCTGGGAAGAAGGATTGGTCCAGCACACGTTTTAAATAAGAAACGCCTGAAGAACCACCAGTTCCCATTTTATGTCCGATAATACGTTCTACAGTTTTCATATGACGGAAACGCCACTGCTGCAGCCAATCTTCGATATCGATTAGCTTTTCAGCCAATTGATATAAGTCCCAATATTTCTTTACATCTGAGTAGACTTCTAACCACGCCGCTTCTACTGTTGCATCTGCTTCATATGGTTGCGTAATATCACGCTGAAGCACATTTGGGTTAATTGGAAATCCTTCTTTTGCAAGTGTTTGAATCGCAACGTCATATAAACTCGGTGTATGAAGCGCCTTATGTAGACGAGCGTGCAATTCTGCATCTTTTTCATAGATTTTAAGAACATGTGGTGTTTTATAGCCAAGCGCAAATTCAATCATTCGATATTGATAAGATTGAAATCCGGATGCTTGACCGAGTGAATCACGGAATTCAATATACTCAGCTGGTGTGAGCGTGGCAAGAATATCCCATGATTGAATAATTTGCGATTGAATTTTTGAAACACGTGCAAGCATCTTAAAAGCAGGTGCAAGCTTTTCGTTTTTGATTGATTCAATAGCTGCTTCTAATTCATGTAAAATTAATTTCATCCAAAGCTCACTTGCTTGGTGAATCACGATGAATAACATTTCGTCATGATGATCAGAGAGTCGTTTTTGGCTAGATAGTAAATTATCTAGTTGTAAATATTCCCCGTATGTCATGTTATTACGAAAATCTGTATGAATCCCCTTCTCCATAATTACTTTTTCATTTTCTTTCATATGTGTACATCCTCTCTATGCAGTGTAGGCTATTTTTATAATGGTTTTATTACAGCACGAACCGGGCTACCGTCTGCATCTGTTAGCGAAAGCGGCAGGGCAATAAGTTCGTAGTCTCCGTCTTGTACATTTTCTAGAACAACATTTTCTAAAATATGAATACCGTGTTTAAATAACTCATGATGTGCTGCTAGCTCTTTATCATCAAGCGGATCAACAGATGGGACATCTACACCGATTAAGCGCACTCCCTTTTCATGAAGATAAGGTGCAAGATCAGCACGTAAATACGGAATTGTTTCAGGAAATACGTGCGGATTTGTTTTTGATGAGGTACGTAATAATAATCTACTAACCCCTTCTAAATCATGCGTTTTTAATTCTTTTGCTCCGATGCTTTCATAACCTGTTACATCAATAATTCGAGCAGGACCGATGTAGATGTTAATATCAAGATCACTTACTTTTTTACCATCATTATCAAAATGAAACGGCGCATCAATATGTGTTCCAGTGTGAATACTCATTGAAATTTTACCAACATTAACAGATCCGCTTTGTTCTTTTGTCCATGACACTTCATAGGAAAAAGGCGTATCGCCCGGCCAAGTGGCAATATCATTGTTTAGAGGTTGAGAAATATCAATCCACTTGTTTTCTTTCATCCTTATGCCACAACCTCTCGTTTATTTTCAAATTGTTTATACTGCTCTTCCACCATAATCTTCTTCAAAATTTGTACGGCTTTCCATACTTCTTCATACGTGTTGTATAAAGCGACAGGAGCTAAACGAATACCATTTGGTGCGCGAAAATCAGGAATAATTCCATTCGCTTTTAGTGCCTTACAAATACGTGCTGCTTCTTTATGTTCTAAATAAATATGTCCGCCTCTTTTTTCATCTTCTAACGGATTACCAAGTGTAAAGCCCATATCTGTTAATTCATGATGTATTAGGTTTATCATATAGCGTGTAATATGAAGAGATTTCTGTCGTAATCGCTCTATGCCCACTTCTTTAAAAATTTCTAAAGAACCGATAAGCGGTGCAACACTTAACACGTGTGGTGTTCCAATTTGATATGCACCAGCATGCTCAGCTGGCGTAAGTTCGTGCTCCATATCAAACTGTTTATCTTTTCGGGAGCTAAACCAGCCTGCTAATCCTGGTAAACGATTGAAATGCTTTTTATTAACGTACAGGCCACCAACTCCACCTGGACCGGCATTTAAATATTTATAATTACACCAAACTGCAAAATCGACATCCCATTCTTGAAAGTGATGCGGAATAGAGCCGATGGAATGACAAAGATCAAAGCCAATATGAATACCACGTTTATGTGCTTCTTTCGTAAGAAGCTTCATATCTAAAATTTGCCCGCTTCGATATAACACAGCCGGAAGTACAATGAGCGCAATATCTTCTGTCATTGCTGCAATGATATCTTCTTCATTTAACATTCTTCCATCTCTGCTTCTCACTTGAACGAGATGTTCAGCAGGATCTAGCCCTTTTAAACGAATTTGGCTTTGCAATGCGTAAATATCGGATGGGAATGTTAATTCATCAGCAAGGATTTTTGTTTTCCCTTCCTTTGGTTCATAAAACGTAGCGACAACTTGATGTAAATTTGTTGTCGTGGAACCGGTTACAATCACTTCTTCAGGTGAAGCACCGATAAGTGGAGCGCTTAATTCTCCTAATTGCTCGGATAAGAAATACCATGGATACTGGCCTTCTGTCCAACCATCAATGCCAAATTGTTTCCATGAATCTAGCAATGTTAATAAAGATTGTTCAGCTCGTTTTGATAAAAGCCCAAGTGAGTTTCCATCTAAATAAATTGTTCCTTCTTTTTTATAAAACTCATATTGAAACGATGCAAGCTCATCATAAATGTCACATTGACGAGCATGTTCGTAAGATGGTTCAAATGGTTTTGAATACATTCTATCACCTTCTATTTAATTTTCTTTCAATTCTAATTAGTTAAAATATATCATCAAAACTGACATAACGTCAATGACATAATGTCAGTTGACATTTTATAAATGTTTCACCTAGAATAAAGTTAAATTTTCTGATATTTAAACACAAAGGTGTGGTACATATGAGTAAAGATGTTTTCTCAGCTAGAAAACAACGTTCACTTGAAACAAAAAAGAAATTATTATTTGCTGGCCGTGAAGTCTTTATTGAACATGGATTTCAAAAAACAACAATTTCCCAGATTATCAAAAAGGCAGAAACAGGATACGGGACAGCATACGTATACTTTAAAAATAAAGATGATTTACTTATTGTATTAATGGATGATGTGATGAATCAATTTTATACAATTGCAGAACGTGTCTTTCAGCCAGTAACGAAGCAAGAAGCTCGTAGTATGATTCAGCAGCAAGTACATGCATTTTTACAAATGGCGGAAATGGAGAGACAACTATTACAAGTGGTTGAAGAAGCAATCGGTGCTTCTGACGAAGTTCGATACAGATGGAGCGCTATTCGAGAACGGTTTATTGAACGGATTGTTCAAGATATTACATATTCACAAAACAGCGGTTTAGCACGTAAAGATTTGAACTGTTTTTTAGTAGCGAGAAGTTGGTTCTTTGCGAATGAAATGTTTTTGTGGGAAATTGTTCGAAACGAACGAGATTTCTCGCTTGGAGATATCGTGCATACATTAACAGAAATGTATATGGGTGGACTATATTCATGAATGATTATTTTATCAATTATAAAGTCTGGATTTTCTATATGTATTTCTTATTTACAAGTCATTTCATCTTTCTTTTATTCTAAAAACGCCCTATAAAAAGTAATTTGTTTATATACTATTTCGATTATTTTAGGGAATAAAAACACTTTAGTATTATTTCCCTGGTAAGCGCATATTCCGACATAAAAAGTGATTTCCTTTGAAATCTACTTTTTACAAAAAAAATATAAACGTGTGTATTTGTCTATTTACTAAGCTATTTAATTTCTCCTTATCCTTTCGATATGATGAAATTAAACTTAATTTCAATAGAAAGAGAGAAACAAATGACAGAAAAAATCGCGATTATTACAGGTTCATCAAGTGGATTTGGGCTCCTCACTTCATTAGAATTTGCTAAAAATGGCTATCTTGTAATTGCTACGATGCGAAATGTTGAAAAACAAACAGAGTTGATTGAAAAAGCTACATCGCTGCATATAGAACAAAATATAAAAATTCATCCGTTAGATGTAACTTCCGAAGAGTCTATTGGGAAATTTACAGCTTTTATAAACAATCTTGGACGGGTAGATATTCTTATTAACAATGCGGGCTACGCAAGTGGTGGTTTTGCGGAGGAAATTCCAATTGAAGAGTACCGTAATCAATTTGAGACTAACGTGTTTGGAGCTATATCGGTAACACAAGCTGTTCTTCCGATTATGCGAAGACAAAAACGAGGAAAAATTATTAATATCAGTAGTATCAGTGGGAAAATGGGTTTCCCTGGTCTCTCCCCTTACGTTGCTTCAAAATATGCACTTGAAGGTTGGAGTGAGTCTCTCCGCCTAGAAGTAAAACCGTTTGGGATCGACGTTTCATTAATTGAGCCAGGATCATATAACACAAACATTTGGGAAATCGGACAAAAACTTGCAGAAGCTACTTCCGAATCTGAGTCCCCTTACAAGGAATACATGAAGAAAATTGAACAACATATTCATAATGGGAGTGAGACTTTAGGAGACCCGAAAGATGTTGCTGAGAAAATAGTAGCTATTGCAGAATCGCGGCATCCAACTTTACGTTATCCAATTGGAAAAGGAGTAAAGTTAATGATTCTATTAAAAAATCTACTGCCGTGGAAGTGGTGGGAATTTCTCGTTTTAAGCCGTTTTAAATAAATTCAAAAAAGACAGCCCACATGCTGTCTTTTTTCGCCTAACAATCAGAAGTAATACATTTTTAACTATTATTGGCGGTACAAATTAACTTTTCTAATACTTGCGCTACACCGTCTTCATCATTAGACTTAGTAACAAAATATGCAATTTCTTTTAGTTCACGTATTGCATTTTCCATAGCGATTGGAAAACCACACGCATGAAAAAGATCTAAATCGTTCCAATCATCACCGAATGCCATTATGCTGTTCATTGCTATATGATTTTGAACACAAAGATCCATTATAGCTTGTTTCTTAGAAACCCCTTTGGCCATAATTTGAATTAAAGTTCCTGAATCGGTATACACCGTATTTACTTTATGTTCAAATTGCTTGTGTAAATTCTCGTAATACGGATATTGTGAGATTAATAATTTCGAAGCATTAATTCTTTTAAATTCATGTAAAGAAACTACGATTGGGTTTACAATCGTAGTTATAGATTTACTATAATCTAATGATCTATTACTGTACCACATATCTTCTGATTCAATAGACATACACGCATCCGAATGATGAGCGATTACATATTCAATAATTTCATTTGTAATAGCTGATTCAATCGGATAATGTTGTCTATACTCTGATGTGTTATCAACAATTAAAGCGCCGTTGTAATATACAATGGCTGCTATCTCTTGAAGTTCCTGAGGAAGAAAAATTTTTACTGAACGAGGGGGTCTTGCTGTTGCAAAAATAACAGTTATTCCTTTTCTATAACATTCGAGAATAGCTTGTAGGTTTCTTTTGGATACCTCTTTTTGTGAATTCAGTAAAGTGCCATCTAAATCTAAAACAATCGCTGTAACATTTGATGTAGGATCCACAGAAACAACTCCTTATTTAAAATATCTTTTTATATTCTATATACAATTTTGAACTCCTCCTCTCTATTTGTTTGAATCTAATAATAAGATCAATCGAATTTATTGACAAAAATATTTATTTATGTTATGATTAAATATTTATTTATTGACTTATGTTTTTAGGGTGTGATAAATAATATATGTAGGATTTAATAATAATCCAAACACACCTATTAAGGGGGATTTAATCCATGAAGATTTCAAATGGAGTATCAATGCTTGAATTAAAAATCCAAGGTTTCGTTTTGCATCCTACACTTATGTGGGACGATGAAACAGCTGTTTTGATCGATACTGGTATGCCTGGACAGTTAGATCAAATCCGTACTGCTATGAATGACGCGGGGGTTCCTTTTGAAAAACTAAAAGCGGTCATATTAACACACCAAGATTTAGATCATATAGGGAGTCTTCCTGAAATACTACAAACAGCTACTAATCAAATCGATGTGTATGCACATGAACTTGATAAGCCATATATCGAGGGAATATTCCCGCTTATTAAAACAGATCCTGAGCGTATGAATAAAGAAGCATGGGCATCTCTTCCTAAGGAAATGCAATTCTTGTATACGAATCCTCCTAAATCGAAAGTAGATCAGACTTTAAAAGATGGACAAGAACTTCCCTATTGTGGAGGGATTCAAATAATTTATACACCTGGACATACTCCTGGGCATATTAGCCTTTATTTAAAGAAAAGTAAAACTCTTGTTGCCGGTGATGCGATGATATGTGTAGATGGTTCTTTACAAGGACCTGTTCAGAAAGCAACGTTAGATATGAATAAGGCCCTTGCTTCTCTGGAGAAATATTTAGATTTTGATATTGAATCAGTAATTTGTTATCACGGAGGTATATGTACAAATACTCCAAAAGAACAAATTCAAAATCTTATAGATCGAGTTAAGAAATAAAATATTAGATTAGGTGTCCGATTTATAATACTTACAGAATGTAACAAAGTAGATTTTTAGATACAATGCCTTCAAAAGAAAAGTCTCTTTAATTTCTAAAGAGGCTTTTTATATCCACTTACACTTTCATATAACTTTTCTAAAAGGGATAGCGTCAGGAAAATGCGGATTTACAACGTTAAGGAAATTTCAAAACTAAAAAGCCCAATTTCTCTGTATTAAAATAGAGAAATTGGGTCGAGACTGGACTGGGTGTCGCGTCCGAACCGGTAAATCGGCACTGGATGCGGAACTCTTCACTGCACCGAAGACGGCGGATAATGTCTTTCACAAATTCCATCCGCTCCACTTTTGAGATCAGCAAAGAATAGATCATTGCTTGAAAGTTCAGTTTCTGCGGGTGGGCAAAATGAGACTTTTTGCTAAGTGTTCGTAGTAACGGCGCAAGGTTGAGATGCTGGAAAACTTGTTTGTACTTTTCCTCTGGATTTATTTCAAATAATTGCTCGAAGAAAAACAGCTCTATGCTACAATTACAAAAGTAAAGTAAAACAGTTTAGCGAATTAGTTGGGGGAATGCACGTGTATTCCCCATTGTTTTTTTGATGTGAATATTTTGGGAACATGATACGATTGGATAAGTTGAATAATATCATCATCACATTTCTTATCAGAATTTTAACAGTTTCTTGTTAAACTAACCTGACCATTAGTTTAAGTCCAACCCCTCACAATCTCATCTGTATTTTAACGTAAATATCCAGTTTTCATTAAAGTAAGTTATTCCATTAAATGGCCCTTTAATAGAATAACTGTTTTTTTAATGATTTTAGGTAAAGCATCTTCGTTTGACAAAAGCTAAATCTGCCATTATCATCAACTCGAACTTATTTATGGGAGTGATAAAGATGAAAATTTATGTTGATGCAGATGCTTGTCCGGTAAAAGATATTATTATCTCTGAAGGTACGAATGCTGAAATTCCTGTTATCCTTGTTACTAGCTTTTCTCATTTTTCTAATGCGGAACAACCATCAGGAGTGGAAACCATTTATGTTGATTCTGGAGCAGATGCTGCGGATTATCGGATTATGAAGTTAGCAGAAAAAGGAGATATAATTGTTACGCAAGATTATGGTCTTGCTTCGCTAGGTTTAGCAAAAGGGTGTACGGTTCTTCACCATAATGGGTATAGCTATACAAATGAAAACATTGACCAATTATTACAAACACGTTATTTGAGTGCAATGGCTCGAAAAAGCGGAAAGCGTACAAAGGGACCAAAACCATTTACATCAGAAGATAGGGAGAAATTTAGGGAGCTTTTTAAAAGAGCGATTTCATTTTAAAAAAGAACCGTCCATTTTTAAGGAAAACCTAGAAAAATAATATTGTGACAAGTATTTCAGTTCTTTTTTTAAGCCTTACACTACACTTACATGAATAAACATTATAATTATTTGATGTATCGTATTAATGGTACCATATTCTATCAAATGACTTAATATACAAAAAAAGACGCGTTTCTAAATAAACGCGCCCGATTGTTGAAGATTGAATTACCTTACTTGTGGTACGGTTCCCCATGACGGATCGAAATGAGGTTATGTCTACTTAATCGTTTTATGTTTGAGATATCCTAGGAAATCGGGCGAGTGTCGGAAAGCCTTTGTTAGTGGTTGTCCGGATCATCCAATTGCTAGATGTATCTACTGCTACTTTTAGATTTTTAATAGGTTGATCAGGTGTAAAGTGACAGACTACTGTATTCACATTCTTCGGAGTGATTAGCTCAACAAGTTCCTGTAAATTTACTTTCCTTGGTGACAGTATGTCATATAGGTGCAGCTGATCTCCATCAATTTTAAAAATAGTATAAACATCATCCTGCGGTCGATGGACTAAGTCCCTAAAACCTAATGTATAGTAGAACATCAGAACATGCTCATCGCCTCGCGCGGATAAAATATTTGAGTGAGGTTGAGATTGTTTTTTAATTTCTAGCATCATATTTGGTGGAACAATGCATTTTTCTAACGGTTCATCGATAAGCTGGTATCCTTTTAGATCAATAACACATTGGTTCTCATCATTGGGCGTAAAACCACATTTTTGATAGAGAGGTACTGCCTCAGCATCAGCTGCTAAAAAATATAAATCATATAGATGGTCATAATCTGCAAGTACTTTACTTAACAGCTGGTATGCTAATCCTTGTCTTCTATATTCAGGATCAGTCATTACCGTTCCAATCTGGATAGCCTTCTGTATTTTCCCATCAATGATCAGTTCCATTGTATTGAGCGAAACATTAGAAATTACTTCATTATTATAAACATAGCTGTAACATATATAGTTTTCATTCCAAAAGCCCTGTTGATACCACTCTTCAAAATCAATACCAAAGGTCTTTTTAGCTAGATTGTTAAATGATAACCGATAGTTATTGTTGTTTTTGTAGTCTTTAATAAACTTATATGTTTTCATTTTTCACCTGAAACCCCCATATTTTATTTGGCTTAATTAAAGCTAAATAAAATATATTTTTGTTTGCCTTCAACTAAGTAACCTGTATCCAAAAGCACATCATCCAATTGGATTAATTTTCTCTTATAGGCAAGTGAAACAGATACTATTGGTCCTCCAATGATTCTTTTATATCAAGTATACCATTTAACAATAAATAAATAGATTTAGTCTTGTGTAAATATTAAAACTCAAATATATTCACCTCCAATTATTGGAACTTATAATTATGGAACTTTAATTGTACAACTGCATAGCTGATTAGTTAAATAATTATTATAGAGTGTTAAGTGGGAGATAGCGTGTATAAAGAGTTAATTGAACATTGGATTGATTATTGTAATGCTGAGAATTTTATAGGAATTGGTTCAACAAGAAAGGTATATTGCATTTTGATTATGTAATAAAATTACATATAGCTCCTATTGGGTATAAGCAATCTTTAAAGGAATTAGAAATATATAAATTTATGATAGACGAAGGACTATATATGTT
>NZ_CAKJTI010000036.1:0-27191 GCF_917563915.1 Bacillus rhizoplanae
GGTAACGGCAGATAACTTGGTTTCTAAAGAGTATTTCGTCATAAAAAAACTGCACCTCCAATTGTTAGACTGTGTCTAACAATTGGGGTGCAATTCATTTATGCAGCGCTCTTTGTCTTTCTTAACATAGAAGGAATCGCAAAACAATCCTATTAATCTTTTTTACAGTTTGTGCTGCTAACTTGAAAGTACTTGAATCATTTTATCCCGCATTAACGGGCAGTAAGACCCCCACCTCAAGATTTAGAGAGAAGCGAGGAAGATAGGGGGGATAACTGCCCGTAAAAGCCCGATTGGTTCAACTAACCATCAGCGGGGGATGAAAAAACTCCCGCTGATGGAAGTTTCACTTTATTTACATCTCCATATTCGGCGCATGCACAACTTCTAATACATAACCGTTCGGATCATAAAAGTCGACTGTATAATATCCTTCTGAATACTCTTTCATTTCTATCGGCCCGCGAATGATTGTGGCATGGGCATTATGTAAAAAACATGCTACTTCATCAACTACAGAACGATTCATTGCCTGATAACAAATATGTCTTGGGCCTAACGTTCGTACAAGTTCTGCTCCAATCTCTTTAAAATAAATTTCTGTTTTTCCTGTACTAAAAGCTGTTTCATTTAGTTGTTTCCAGCCAACTTTCTATTTCGAATGTACGACAGTTACAATTTCTTTTGGCACATTCACAATATAATTCGGAGATTCAGCCTGTACCGTTTCTATTACATCATATCCCCAGCTTACCCAAATCACTTCTACACCAATTTTCTTACAAGATACAATGTCACGAAGCTCATCTCCAACATAAATCACATCAGAATTTTGTAGTTTATTTGCTTTTAAAAATTTCTTTATTACTTTATCTTTTCCAAAAATGTTATTAGAACAAAAAACATTATGAATATAATCAATTTCATTATGACGCAAAAATTCTCGAATATGCTCCTCAGCGTTCGAGGATACAATTACAATTTCATATCCGCTCTGTTTCAAAGTCTTCAACACATCACTTATCCCGTCGAACAAAGTAAGCTTTTGAACAGATGGTTGGTATAACTTATAAAACTCTAATGCTAACATAGGAATTTTATACAGCGGCACTTGAAGCAATTTACATCTCTCTGGAATTGATAATTTCCGTAACTCTTCAACATCCTCTTCTGTTACCTTTTTAAAACGATGCTTCTCTGCCATTTCATTGAAAATAGGGATAAAGATATCTTTAGAATCCACTAACGTACCATCAAAATCAAAAATAATATATTTATTCATTACGAATGCTCCTTGTTATCGTTACTTTTATATTCTTTAAACTTATGAATTCTCTTTCAAATTGATATTACCTTTTATTTACTTTCTCTTTATCTACCCAAAAAAAGAACAAGGTATATATCCTTGTTCTTTTTTCCTATGAAAGCCATTGCGGCGGTGTATTCGTATTCCAATAAATATCACCAAGCTCGTGATGTGCTATAAAATCATCATCATAACGATGATAATGAAAATTAAAATAATAACCATCTTGCGGCGGATGATCTCGTCTTACGTGAAACCGCAGTAAGTCATCCCCTGTTTTTGTATCATAAACATGAAAAATCTTTTCATGTTGCCCACCAGCTGGCTTTTGTGAAATTGCTAAAGACTGTAATGAATCTTTTGGTGTATCATTTGCAAGTTCTGCAATTGCTTCTTCTATTTTCGGCAATACAACACCTTTAAACTCATCTTCAATTACTGGCCCAATTTTCGATCCAAATTTCTCCATTGATTGCCGCTCTGCTTCATCCATCGCATAAGAGAGAAATGCTTCTGAGCTTATCTCATTTTGTTTTTCATCCAATGTATACGGCGTTCGCTCTAGATTTTGCTGTTTTGTAGGCTTGTCTGTTTTTGCATTATCAAGCAGTGCAGAAGGAGGTGTTACTAATCCAAATGTAAATACAGTAATTAACGCGACGAGTATCTTTTTCATCCAATTTGGCATTTTGTATCCCTCCCTTTCTTTGCTTCTGTTTTTATCCCGCATTAACGGGCAGTAGGCCCCCCACTGATGGAAGTTTCACTTTATAACTGTTTCTCCCATTATACAAAATGATGCCAATTTTTGCACTTTATAAATTTATTAACGTTAATATTATTTGTAATGATTTGAATATGGAATAGTAAGATTTCATACAATAAGTATTATTCTTTGATTTTACTAGGAGGTTTTCCTTTTGAATCTTGATCTTCTCTTTTCAGCAATAAGCATTTGTGTTCTCATCTATTTTATGTATGTGTCGATTACGGATTAAAAAAAGAGCTACACAGCTCTTTTTTGTTAATGATAAAATGACGCTAATTTAGCTCTTACAAACATTTATCCCCCACCTAGCTTCTTTGATTGCTCATAGTCTTGAGGAGGGAGTCTTACTGCCCTTTTGTGTGGAATAAATAAAATCCACACCGTTATTATTATCGCAACTCCTGCACAAATTCCAGCAACCATGACGTAAAATTGCGCTAGTGTAACAATTCCATACACAAATAAAGCTGGCAAAAATAAATATCCCTTCGCTCTCTGTGAAAGCCATAGTTTTTTCCCTTCTGAACAATATAACTGTAGGAGTAATTTTCCAGAGAAACCTTTCCATATATCACTTGAATAACGAAATATTGCAAATAACGCAAACAAAATAACGATTGCAGCAATCCACCATGGTGTAAGCCAAATCGAACTTGCACTAACAAGAATGATACGAATGTAAAAACCACCAGCATCACCCGAACGAAAATATTCCTTTAAAAAAGCTTCAATGATTCTAGAATCATTTCTATTTCCTATTAATATACGTTTAGAACGCGGAAATAACCACGGCTTCGCTGCGTTTATAGGTTTTTGTACTTGGCCTCCCAGTGTCATAATTTGCGTTGTCCATCTCATTTCTTCTCCTTTTTCTTTTTCAATTTCTTTAAAGAAGAAGCGATGGTAGTGCATTTTTTCCTTTACTAAGAAAAAACTTATGATAAAGAGAAGCAAAAAGAAAAAAAACGTATAAAAAGACTGTTGTAGTATGTATCTACACGTTATACCTATATATACAATCCCTACAAAAAAGAGAATATTTTTTATGATTATCACTTGCCACTGCTTATGAAATCGAACATCAATATAACGTTGCAGCAGGGCAAGTGTGAAACGAAAACAAATCAAAAATACAAAACAGAAAAAAGCTTGTACGCCAGTTCCCTTTAAACTTTTCAAAAAGATTGGTAGAAACAGTATGGTTATAAGTGCACTTGTGAAACAAATACGGAAAAAAGAATAGATCATACCATATTTCATCATTTGTTTTATATGATTTGGAAATTGAATTAAAAACAAACTATCTGCTTGTTCTAAAAATGAGCGTACACTTCTTGAAATTGTCGCTACATAAAACACAAGAAATCCGGCAGACCAATATAATACATCTTCAGATGTCGGTCCATTCTTCCAAAGTGAAGCATAATATATCCAACTAAATACAAGTGCTGGAACAATTAAGTATAATGCAACAGTCCAATCGACAACAGAGCGTACTGCTTTCCACTTTCGTTTTACCTCATAAAACAACCTTTTATAAAATAGTTTTCTAATCATGTTGTTCCCGCCTTACAATCACATCAAAACAATCTAACAATGTGCCTTCTGGCATGTTAGCAAGCGTTTGAATACTATGTAAATCTCCATTTGCAAATAAAGTTCCTTCTGAAATTAATAAGAAACGCTCACATATTCTTTCAGCTGTATCTAGCACATGTGTGCACAATAAAATGCCAGCACCACGTTCCTTTTCTTTATACAAAAAATTGAGAAAATCACGAGTTGCTGTCGGATCCAAACCAATAAACGGCTCATCAATAATATAAAAGTCTGGCTCTGTTAAAAAAGCTAAAATAAGCATCGACTTTTGTTTCATTCCTTTTGAAAACTTCGATAGATACTCATGTTTATGCTTGTCCATACGAAACGTACGTAACAACTCTTCTGCCTGTACTTCCCAGCTTCCTGATTCAACATCCCTGGCAGCCATCAATAATTCAATATGTTCCCATAATGTTAAGTAATCATAATACGTCGGATGTTCAGGTACATATGCATACGGATTCTTTTTATCTCCAAACGAAATTTCCCCTTCCATATGCGCTAATAATCCAAGAATCGATTTTATTGTTGTACTCTTTCCTGCTCCGTTTGCACCAATTAAAGCAACAAGCTCACCTTGTTCAATTGAAAAAGCAATATTATGTATCGTTTGCTCTCCAGCTTCATATCCAGCCGATTTTATGTTAACTTGCAGCATATGTACCCCTCCCTCTACAGAAAATTACAATAAATTCCTATGAAAATAATAACATATTTTTCAATAAAAATACTTTTTAAGCTTAAACGTAGCAAAGATGCAATTCATATGCAGGAAAACAATACTGATAGTAGAATATTTTATATTCTGAGTTCAGAATGATTTTTTTATTATTCAATGAATATCATTTCTTAAAACATATCTAGCAAACGACGAGAAAGGACATATACTATGACAAATAAACGAGGCATCGAAGCTATTTTCATCGACCGTGACGGTACAATCGGCGGTGATACGACGATTCATTACCCTGGGGAATTTCAGTTATTTTCATTTACTAAGGTAGCTCTAGATAAGCTAAAAGAACAAAATATACAACTATTTTCTTTTACAAACCAACCTGGTATTGCCGATGGTAAAGCAAAAAAAGAAGACTTTATTGAGGAATTAGAAGCATTCGGTTTTGACGACATATATCTTTGTCCGCACCGGCACAGTGATGGCTGTGCATGTCGTAAACCTGAAACAGGAATGCTTCTTCAAGCAGCGAAAAAACATCATCTCGATTTAACAAAATGTGTTGTAATCGGTGATCGCTGGAGTGATATCGTTGCAGGTATAAAAGTCGGCGCAACAACAATTTTAGTACAAACAGGTGCTGGATACGATGCTCTGCATACATATCGTCATAAATGGGCGAACATGGAAGCCAATTATATTGCAGAAAATTTAGAGGACGCTGTTTCTTGGCTCTTTACACAGCCTATATCAAAATAAAAACAGCAATGCCATTTAAAACGGCATTGCTGTTTAAATACTCTATTCGCCCTTGCATACCTCAACGATGAAAATACTAAAACTATTTCTCTATGAAAAGCTTGTCCCTACATATTCATATGTTATGAGACTGAATCGTCCTATGCTTGGTTATATATCACTAGTTATATATGGATTTTTACAAATTTAATTCATAATGAAAATAACGACTATCTCTTATATAACCGTTCTCTACATATAAACGCTGCGCTGTTACATTATCGACTTCAGTTTGGAGTTTTAACCCTTTTGCACCTGTCTCCAAACCAAATTGCTTTGCCGCTTTTAGCAGTTCTTTCCCTATTCCAGTTCCTCTCACATCTTTTTGCACAAATAAATCATTTAAAATCCACAACTCTTTCATAGAAATGGAAGAAAAAGAAGGATATAGCTGCGTAAACCCAACGTACTTCCCATCTTCTACTGCTACAAAAATAATTGATTCTTTTCGCTCTAAACGTTCACGTAAAAATTGTTCTGCTTCTTCTATATTAGAATCTTGTCTATAAAACATACGATACTCATTAAATAATGGTGCTACTCCTTGTAAGTCTTCCATAGATGCTTGATATATTTTCACTTCTCTTCGCTTCCTTTCCAATAGTTCTTCATTAAATCCGTTGCCCAGTTCGGTTGTTTAATTTCTTCCCTTGGCAAAAACTCTTTCATAACTGGCTTCATATCTAAAATAGGGGTACCATCAATCGCATCTAACCCTTGCACAACTAATTTCTTTCCTTCTCTACGTACTACTTTTACAATCGTAGCACCTAATTTATTCGGACGATTTTTCCCTCGCTGTGCAAAAATACCAACCTTCGGATACTTCTCATTATTTCGAGGATGTCTTGCCGTGTACTGAATGTTGTCATCTGTTACTCTATCAAAATAAAAAATAACTTCGATATGTGAAAATTGTTCAATCCCTTGTAAACTTTCTTCTGTATATGAATCCGTCAATTCAATAACAGACTCAATTTCTCCCCACAAATCATCTTCCACAGCAATTCGTTCATTATGTACAAAAGCGATCGGTTGTAACGAAAACATCGTATCCCCCCTTTTTGTAACCACTTACATTATAATATATTTTCTGAATACTTTCCACGAATAACACAACTGTTTACATAATAATATTATGCAAAAAAAGAAGAGAAAGCACTTAGCTCTCTCTTCTTTCTAAATATTATATAAGACCTGTTAAGCTATACGTTCCAATTACAACAAATACCGCTACAGTTTTAATAATTGTAAGTGCAAAAATATCACGATACGATTGTTTATGCGTTAACCCCGTTACTGCAAGTAATGTAATAACAGCTCCATTATGCGGTAATGTATCCATCCCTCCTGATGCCATCGCAATAATGCGATGCATAACTTCTAATGGGATATCAAATTGCTCTGCAGCTGCAATATATTTATCAGACATTGCACTTAATGCAATTCCCATTCCGCCAGAAGCCGATCCTGTTATACCCGCAAGCACATTTGTCGTAACCGCTCCATTAACAAGCGGATTCGTAAAAGTTGTTGAAATACTATCACGAATTACCCCAAATCCTGGGAGCGCTGCAATCACGCCACCAAATCCATACTCTGCACCTGTATTCATTGCCGCTAGTAATGCTCCGCCAATACTTGCATTTAACCCAGTTTGAAAATCTACAAATACACGCTTCCAATTTAAAAGAATTGTTGTTACAATGCCAATTACAAGTGCTAATTCTACTGACCACACCCCAAGTACCCCAGATAGTTCTACTTTCCCAAAACTTTTTAAACCAATGGATGCAAAATCAAAACCATTTGGATACCATCTTGGAATAGCAATTGTAAAAACTTTATTCATCACACCTACTAAAATAAGGGGAACGAATGCAAGCACTTGACGAAGTGGTGTAATATCAACCGTTTGGATTGACGGTTTTACATTTTGTTCCACTTCGATGGATGCTGCCATTTCAGCATTTCCATCTTTAAATCCATAATATCCTTCTCCTTGCGCTTTTGCTTTACGACGGCGCCTTTCCAAATACGCCATGCCGACTATGAAAACAAAAATAGCTCCTGTAATTCCTAATAATGGTCCGGCATAAATATCTGTCTTAAAAAAGGTTGTCGGAATAACATTTTGAATTTGCGGTGTTCCTGGAAGTGCATCCATTGTAAAGGTAAGAACCCCAAGCGCAATTGTACCAGGAATCAAACGTTTAGGAATATTTGCCTCACGAAACAAATTATCTGCAAACGGAAATATAGCAAATGCCACAACAAATACACTAACACCACTATATGTTAAAATAGCTCCCATTAATACAATTGCAAGTATCGTTCGTTTCACACCAACAATTTGGATAATTGTCTTTGCGATAGATTCTGCGATTCCTGACATTTCAACTACTTTTCCGAAAATCGCTCCTAGTAAAAATACAGGGAAGTATAATTTAATAAAGCCAACCATTTTCTCCATAAAAATATTTGAGAAAAAAGGTAATACGTAAGTCGGCTCTGTTAACAAAACAGCAAACAGAGCACAAATCGGAGCAAATAAAATGACAGAAAATCCGCGATATGCTACAAACATTAGCATACTAAGTGCTAATAAAATAATTACTAATTCCATACGTTCCTCCTTTGTAATTTCCAAGGAAATTTTTATAGAATTTTCAGTTTATTTAACATAAATTGATTTTATTCTTACACAATTTCTTCGTGATCTACAAAGTTATAATCGTAGCAAATTCGATATAATTCAATCACTTCTTCATACGAAGGAATACGAGGATTGTTACTTGGACTCCCACTTGCAAGCGCATCCTTCGCCATCTTTGCTATAGCTATTTCAAATTCATCCTTATGTATTCCATACTCTCTCATATTTGGAATACATAAATCTGTACAAAGATGCTTCATTTCATTAACAGTAAGATTTGCAAAATCTTCATTTGATAACGCTTTCAAATCTGGTCTAATCTTACGCCCAATATCCGAAAGGCGTTTCACTGTATAATCTTTCGTAAACTCTAATACTGCTGGAAGGAGCATCGCATTTGATAGACCATGAGGAACATGAAACATTGCCCCGATAGGACGGGACATTCCATGAACTAATGTTACAGATGCATTTGTAAAAGCAATTCCTGCTTCCATTGAAGCAAGCATCATTTGCTCTCGAGCCTCTATATTTTGGCCATCTTCATAAGCGATACGGAGATATTTCATAATCTTTTCAATTGCTGAAAGTGCAAATATATCAGTAAGAGGTTGTGAGAATCGTGACATATATGCCTCTATCGCATGACATAACGCATCTATTCCTGTTGCAGCTGTTACATGAGGTGGGGTAGATATCGTTAATAATGGGTCCACAATAGCTACTTGAGGTATAAAACTCGGGTGCTTAATCATCATTTTTACATCTGTGCTTGTATTTGTAATAACAGTCGCACTTGTAACTTCAGATCCTGTACCGGCAGTCGTTGGAATAACAATGAGAGCTAGAGGGACCTTTGTTATCGGATATTGATTACCAACGTATTCTCCAATGTTCCCTCCGTTTGTTGCGATAACAGCAACGGCCTTTGCAACATCAATACAACTTCCTCCGCCAAGTCCTATAACAAGATCGCATTCATTCTTTTTACAAGCAGCTAACGCTTTTACTACGTGCTCATCTGTCGGCTCAGTATTCACATCAACAAAAGTCACAACTTCTATTTTTTGTGATGCTAACATTTTCTTACACCTTTCTACATAACCAAGATCATTCATAATAGAATCGCTTATTATTAATGCTTTCTTACCATACTGAATCGCTCTTTCTTCTAGTTTTTCTAATGCATTTGTTCCATATAAGACTGTCTCAGGCACTCGAAATTCTGAAACTCCTTGCAAATATACCCCCTCCTTCTTTTTTCATCCCTATACTAGCTATGTTAGAAAAAACAGTTTACATAACAAACTACCTTTACAATTCCACTTCGCAACTAAAATCCCTCTTTTAAATCCCAAATATAGTCATTTTTTTACAACATTTCTATACAAAAAAAGACAAGGTGACGACCTTGTCTTTCCAAACAAATCTAATTAATCCATTACTGTTCTAACACATAATGAAACCTCTTTATATGTTCTACATCTTCAATAATATGAGTAGCTCCCGCTGCCACTAATTCTTCTTTACTACCATATCCATACATTACTCCGATAGAATGAATCCCAACTTGCTGTGCTCCAATTATATCGTGCTCTCGATCACCTACCATAACCACATGTTCTTTCTCTAAATCATGATATGTATGTAAAATATGCTGAATGATGTCCGTTTTTGCAATACGCGTTCCATCTAAATTACTACCGACAATCTCTTCAAAATAATGCGCAAGTTGAAAGTGTTCTAAAATTTGTTTTGCAAATATAGTTGGCTTAGACGTTGCCACAAATAAACGCTTCCTTGCATTCTTTAAATCTTGTAATACACTGGGAATATGTCCGTATACATGATTCTCAAACATTCCCTTAGCTTGAAAATATTCACGATAATACGTTACTGCTTCTGCTACTTGTTTTTCATCCATGCTATATATATTCGCAAACGAATGTTGAATTGGCGGACCGATAAAAGATAGTAATTTTTTATCATCTTGCTCATCTATCCCCATTTTTCTTAACGCATATGTGACCGAGTTTACAATACCTTCTTTTGGATCTGTTAATGTGCCATCTAAGTCGAATAAAAAAGTTGTATACATATATTCCCCTCCGCTCGGTTATTATAATATGTTTCCATCCCCATCCTAGCCACAATCTTCACTATTTTACAAAACAATTATTCAAACGTAAATATTCTGTCAATAAATAACCCACAAGACGCCATCTAACAAAAAAAGCAAGATGTACAAAATCTTTCTCATCATGTATGATTAGATTTATTTTCCAATTTGTAATAGATGGTGAATACATATGACAACAAAATTAATTTTCATAGTAGTTTTTACAATTATCATTCATGCAGTAGAAACAAGTTCTTATAGTATCCGCCTTGCAGGCATTCGCTTAAAAAAGATTGCTGTTTCCTTATCTGTAGTTGGAATTGTGTTACTTGTTGCGAGAACATCTAACTTACTGCAAGCCTTTTTGTTTGGCGGTATCGTCGATCAAGCAAAGCAAGACGCTTCTATCAATTTAGAAGGAACTATTCGTCTTATTTTACTAGCCGCTTCCATCGGTACATTACTAGCCATCTTTTTGTATCCGACTCTTACAAAACTATTTGGCTATGTGATTCAAAACTTTGAAACAGACGGTTCTTTCATTCGCATGATGAAAACAAATAACATTCAAAAACTAAAATACACAAAAAAATATGTCCGTTTTCCAAAATTGGAAATGATTCATCGGATGCGAGTTGGCGGTATTCCAAAGCGAATTATGCTCATTAATATGTTTGCTACTGCTATTTATACAGCAGGTGTTCTTTCTGCTTTATACGCCTCTTTTTTAAATCCAGCTTACGCAACGAATGCAAGTACGGCTTCTGGTCTCGTTAACGGATTTGCAACAATCTTATTAACTGTACTATTAGACCCACGAATCGCTCTATTAACCGAACGAGCTCTTCAAAAAGAGAACGGAGCAGAAACAATGGGGAAAATGTATGGATGGTTGATGATTTCCAGATTTTTAGGAACACTACTTGCGCAGCTATTACTTGTACCAGGGGCTCATTGGATATTGTGGATTATTTCGATTACGAATTGAAAATAGAGTCTCATAATAAATCCCCGGTATAAAAACCGGGGATTATTTCACTTTATATTACGGTACTAACCGGGTACAATCTCTTGGAAATGCGCTTGCTTCACGAACATTCGATAAGTTTAAAAATTTATATACAAGCCGTTCTAATCCAATCGCAAATCCACCATGCGGCGGACATCCATAGCGGAATGTATCGATATAGGATTGAAAGTTTTCTACATTTAATCCCTTTTCTTCAAAAGAACGAACTAACATATTATAGTTATGAATGCGCTGCGCACCTGATGTAATTTCTAATCCTTTATACAGTAAATCAAAGGAGTCTGTGACAGAAGGATTCTCTTGATTTGGCATCGTATACATCGGACGAGTTTCTTTCGGATAATGAGTGATAAAGACAAAATCGCTATGGTATGTTTCTTTTACATACTTCCCGAGCAGTTTTTCTCCTTCTGAATCTAAATCGCCTATTGGTGATTCTTTTCGATACTCTTTTTGTAAAATGTTTTGCGCTTCTGTAACCGTTAATTTTGGAAAGTCTGTAATAACTGGCATTTCAATTTGAAGCAACTGCAACTCCTTAGCACAACATTGCTGCACTTTTTCAAACATATACCGAAGTACATCCGTTTCAAGCTTCATTACTTCATAAAAGTCTTCAATAAACGCAAGTTCGACGTCTAAGGAAATGTATTCGTTTAAATGACGAGATGAATTATGATGTTCAGCACGGTACACAGGTGCCACTTCAAAAACACGTTCTAATCCACCCGCCACCATCATTTGCTTATAAAACTGCGGTGATTGTGCTAAGTATGCATCTTTTTCAAAATATTGAAACTGAAATACGTTTGCTCCGCCTTCCGCCCCTTGTGAGACAATTTTCGGTGTGAAAATTCTCGTAAAATCATTTTGAAGTAAATATTCGCTAAAAGCATGGGCAAGCATTGATTGAATTGTAAAAATCGCTTGCACTCGTTCATGTCGAAGTGACAACGTTCGAGAGTTTAACATTTGGTCTAAACCAACTTGCAGTTTCTTTTTATTCACTTCAAATGGAATTGGCTCTGTACTGTTTAGAAGCTGTACATCCTCAACTAATAATTCTACTCCAAGTTCCGTTTTATCTGTCTCAATTACTTTTCCTGTAACTTGCACAACACTTTCTACTTCTATCTTATATCCAGCCCATTCTTTTTCAAGTACACATTGCATGACGCCTGTTCGGTCACGGAGTAATAAAAAGCTTATATTTCCGAGATGGCGAATTTTCTTCACCCATCCTTTTAACACAACTGTTTCATGCGATGTACATTCGCTAATAAGCGACCGCTTCGTTTGTTGACTCATACATTCCGCCTCCTACTATTAATTGTATGTTTGTATGTTTATTATTATCGTTGTCATCATCATCCACGGCCGCTCACCTCCTTTCAAAGAATACAAAAATCCGCCCCTATATAAGGGACGGATTTAACCGCGGTACCACCCAAATTGTCACATTGACCACTTTTCGCCTGATAACGGTAGGTGCCGTTTACTTTTACTAGTTATTCACGTTCAAAATAACGCTCACAGGTGTCTTTCCATCACGCTGCATCACAATCTTCTCAGCTACCGATTGCTCTCTGTAGATCAGGTCACGATGTACTTTTCCTGCTCATCGCTTTTTATATTTACGGAATATTCTATCCTTTCGAATGACGAATTGCAAGTTGTTTTTCTTTATTTTTTTAAAAGTAATTAGAAGAACTATCTCTCTTACTCCTTCTACTCATCCGATATCATCTTTTAATTTATAAACTTTCCCCACATATATCAAATATACTGCTTCACATAGTTTTTAATACTTATTAACTCTGGATCGTCCTCCATTACTTCTGCAAAATAGCCGCTTTCATCTTCTTGCAGTACACGCTCTAATTCAGCAATTGCTTCTTCATTTCGATTCAATACAACTAAATAGCATGCTTTATTATATCTTGCATTCAAATGGGACTCGTCAATCGATAATACATCATTCATGAGCTGTAACGCTTTTTCCGTATCACCGTTTAAATGATAGGAAACACTGAGCCCAGTATATAGTTCATCCTCTTCTGGGTGATGCTCTAATCCTTTCTCCAATACAGCAATCGCTTCACGGTAACGCTCTTGCTTATTGTAAAGAGCACCTAAATACATAAAACTACCACTGATTATCGGAACATCCTCTGTTAAAGTACGGAGAATATGTTCTCCTTCTTCTTCCTTGTGTAAATCAAGTAATATCGTGCCCTGTAGCATTCGAATCGGTGCGTCCATCGGCCTTTCTTCCAGAATGCGCTCCGTTTCACGCAATGCTTCTTGCAGCCATGCCTTATTTTCATCTGCATGTTCTAAAAGTAACATAACAAGTTGATGTGCAATTTCATAATTCCAATGATTTCCCAATGACTTACGCAATATTTTTAGTGCATCATTAATGAGATCAGCATTTACATAAAATTTGGAAAACCGCTGTACTGCTGCCTTGTTTTTCTGATCTAGGCGGATTGCAGTTTCATAAAGATCAATAATAGAAGTGATAGAAAGTACATCTTGCGCACGCTTTCGAAAGCGGCGATACATTTTTGTAAAAAATGCTCCTGTTTGTTCCTCCTGCTCCATCTGTTCAATAAATTTTTGTTCAAGTGCAGAAGCTGCATACATAAACGCATAGCTTTTTTCTTCATTTGATATTTTCAAATCAGCTAAACTATCACTTATACTTTTTCTTTGCGTTCGCAATCCATCTACATACGTTGCATACACTTCTTCATTGTGAACATTTTGCATAATAAGATTTTCAATAACATGTAAGCCTTCTTTTTCGTGTGCGGCAAGTAATATTTTCGCATAATGATGTAATATCTCTTCATGGTCATTTTCCTGTGCAAGCGCCTGTTCTACATAAACACGTTCTTTCTGCCCATCACCAGATGCACCGTACACATATGCAAGACTATTCAAACGCCATGATTCAGAAACAATACCTTTCTTTTTGTTTAAAGCCGCAATCAGCTCCTCATGACGCTCAACTTTTACTGATATATTTGCTAAATGTTCCATATTTACTAATAGAGGTGCATATTTACAGCCTTCAAACATATGATACTGCTCTTTTACTATATCTTCCTCAACAAAGTAAATTTCAGCTAATTTCAAATGAGCAATAGCGAATGTAGAATCTCGTTGTACACATTTCAAATAAGTCTTCTTTGCTTCTTCCCATTCTTCCAATGCTTTATATGCTTCTCCCAGCCTAAAATGAGGGAATGTATCTTCAGTCATCTGCGCAGCTCGCTCATACAGCTGAATGGCTTTTATATAACTTCCAGCCGACTCCTGTAATATGCCTAAATAGCATATATAATCTATATTACTACTATCTTTTTCAACTAAAGTATTTAAAAACGAAATCCCTCTTTGTAAAAATGGTGTATCCTCCAGCTGCGTTACATATATTTCTAGTGCATCTCGGAAATTATTTTGTATACAAACGATTCCTTCTTCCGTTATCGTTAAAGCTGATTCTATTTCCCTTTGCTCTATATTTTGATCCATAGCCGCATTCCATAATATTTTCCCGGCATTAATAAGGAAGTCACTATCTTCAGCAAACTGTTCTTTCAAGCTAAAAATATATTGTTTTCCAGCTTCATAGCTCCCTTGTTTCATGTAGACTTCACTTATCCCCAGATGACAAGGCACATCTTGCTTGTCATATTGAAGCCCTGTTTCATACATTTTCTGTGCTTTTTCATATTGCTCTCGTTCTAAGTACAAATCTCCTAATTTTGCATATAATACAGCTGACTGAACATCATTTTGCATTCCTTCAAGTAAAACCTCTTCTGCTTTTCTTTCATCGTCTAGTTCTGCTTCATAAATATCAGCTAACATGATATATGGCAATGGGAGCTGCTGATCTAATTCCTTACCGATACGAAGTCCACGGATTGCTGATCTTAACTTTCCTAATTTATAAGCACACCTAGCACGTTCGTACCATACATATCCGTCGCGTTTATATTGTTTTAGCAGCGTATTAAACACATCATATGCTTCTTCGTCCCGGTCTGCATCCATTAAAATAAGGGCATGATTAATGAAAACAAAACGATCTTCGTGGCGACTCACTGCAATGAACGAGTACTTTAAAGCCTTTTCTACATCATCTAAATACATATGGCCAATTCCCATATAACTCCAAGCTACCGGCTGGTCAGGATCTAGTTGGAGCGACGCACGAAAACTTGCAATCATATCGTGAGAACGAGATTCATCCATCGCAATGCGCCCTTGAATGAAGTGATAGAATGGATTATCGATTTTATGCTTTACCTGTTCTAATACTGTATATGCTTGTTCCAATTCTTCAATACGCACAAAGCATTGCGCGGCATGAAGTTTCACATAATCCGATTCCTGATAAGCATGTAAAGCACGTTCGATACAGCTATATACAAACTCCTTTCCATCCTGTAAATCTAAATGCTTAATCGTATATAACCATGTGTACGGATTTTCTTTATGCTCATGTAAAAATTTTAACAAAGCTTCTACATCGTCATGTTCAGCAAATTCCATTTGATCTGTTAACGAAAAAATACGACGGAAATACAAATCATCATCTTCACATAAAGAAGAAAGGAGATCATTTTTCTCTTTTGGAACAATCGCGATGGATAAATAATTTGTATTTAAATACTGCTTCGCAAATTCTTCATATGTGACAAGAATGCGCTCTGCAAAATTTGGATCTTGAATATACAAAACTTGCAGCTGATCGTTATAACCGACTAACAATTGTACATGTGAAACATGATCTATATCGACACTAAGCAAAATCGGAACATTAGCATCGATAAATTTTTTATACATGTCCACTGTACCTACAAAGAAACGATTTTCATAACCAATCGATTCTACATATTCAACTGTTTTTGACAACTTCGACCCTATTCCATCAAAAATATGCTTAGCAATTTCATCTTGCGTTTCGTGCTTTCCAAAAAGCTTCAATATCATTTCTATACTTGTAGGCACACAATAATTATCTTTCTGCACGACAGGTGTAATCGGTAGCATCACTTCTTTTTTCTCATCAAATCGTAGTGTGTTATGATAAGGTGAATCTTTTAAACTATTCTCACTTTCTAACAATATTTGCAGAGCAACCCGATCACCTTTCGTATAATAGATTTCTGCCCATATTTGTGAAAAATACGATTGATAACTATGAAATGGCAACAACTTTTGAACTTCATGTAAAACTCGGCTCAACTCTTCATATGCTTTTTTATCATATAATCTTTTCACCTTTTCTAAATACAAGAACGGAACTTGTGGAAATTTCCTCATCGCTTCCGTAATGATTTGTAATGATTTTTCATGTTCTCCTTTCATGGAATGCAACTCGGCAAATAAATATGTTGATGTATCTGCACATTCCTCACAATTCATTCCTTTTCGTAACACTTCTTCTGCTTTCAGCCAATCGCCTTTAAATAAATAAAAGTAGCCCCACTTATCAAAAATAGGAATCTCACTTAACTCTTCTGCTTTCTTCATATATGTATATGCTTCTTCATAACGGCGCATTTCAAGTATGCAGCGTGCCAATACAAAATATGCTTTTGCAAGATGCTCTTTTTCAACAGTGGTACCTTCTTTTTGTAATGCCTCTTTTAATAAATCCTCTGCATCTAATGATTTTCGTTCATCAATTAAATCATCACAAAACCAAGTAAGCGTACGAAAGCTATTAGAATGACGATGTGCATATCGCACAACAAATCTACTATAAGACGGCATCAAGCCTTCATCAAACAATTGAATAAGTGTATAAAAATCTTCTTCTGAAGAAATTGTACCTAACCACTCTTTCAAGTATGAAAGGGATTTTTTCGATCTTATTTCCTCAACTTCTTTTTGAATTTCCGATATACCATTTAAAAATTCCTTCTTTTTTACATATACCTGTAATTTCTCAAAATCTGGCATCTTTTCACTCCATTCTTTCTTCACGATTTTACATATAACCTAAATATAGTACAATGTTTTTCTCATGATTGTTTTAAAGGAAAAAACAGAGCATACACTCTGTTTTTTCTTATTTTATCCCGCATTAATGGACATTAAGACCCCCACTGATTGTTAGTTTCGCTTTATATTTCGTTCGCTCTCAGATTAATCAATACCTTCTTATTTCCTACTTGAACTTGTTCTGCATTTTGTAATGATTCATTAAATAGTAGTTGTTTCATGAGTAAATTTTCTTGTAGTATTGCTTTATACTTCGTTATTACATACTGTAATTCTTCGTCACCATTAACTTCAATGTCTACCCGCAAATTTACCGGTAAGTTCAATTGTTTTCGATATTCCTGTACAGCGCGAATAAATTCTCGCGCCATTCCCTCCTGCAGCAATTCATCCGTTACATTCGTGTTCATCATGACAGTATATAATCCGTTCGTAGCATCAGCAAATCCTGCTTTCGGCACTTTTTCGACAAACACATCATCTAATGTTACTGTGACAACTTCTCCAGACAACAATTGACATGCTCCCTTTTCATCCTTTATAAACACTTTTACTTCTTCACTAGATAAATTTTGCAGCCAATTATTTACCGTATTCATTTTCTTTCCGAATTTCGGTCCTGCTTGTTTAAAGTTTAGTTTTAACCGATATGACATATAACCCGCTTCGCTATGTTCGACTGTAACTTCTTTCACATTAAGTTCATCCATTACAATCTCTTTATAGGAATCCCAATCCATTTCTTGCTTCGTATGCTCAAATACAACGAGTTTTGCTAATGGCTGTTTTACTTTTAATGTATGTTCATTGCGGATGCTACGTCCGAGCTCAACTACTTGTAAAACAGCTGCCATCTCTTTTTCAAGCTGTGTATGAATTAACGCTTCATCAAATACTGGATAATCTGTTAAATGAACGCTGCTTCCTTCCAAATTCAAATGAATATCTTCTGCTAAAAATGGTGTAAACGGTGCAAGCAGCTTACTGGTTATAACAAGTACTTCGTGAAGCGTATCGTATGCTGCTGCTTTTTCAGCATTCATACCAGATGCCCAAAAACGACTGCGGGAACGTCTTACATACCAATTGCTTACTTCTTCAACTAATAATGCTATTTCACGAGCTGCTGTTGTAAATTGATAATCTTCTAAAGCCACGCTCACTTTTTGAATTGTACTATGCAATCTTGATAATACCCATTCATCCAATTTCGTTTTCTTTGTACTATATTCCTGTTTTGGATTGTATCCATCTAAATCCGCGTACAATACATAAAAACTATATACATTTAACAACGTATCTACTAGCTTCGACTTTGCTTCTTGTACAGTTCGTTCTGAAAATCGCTTCGGATTCCACGGGGCACTATCTACAAGAAGTGCCCACCGCAACGCATCCGCTCCAAATTTCTCTACTAAATCTATTGGGTCTAACGCATTCCCTTTACTTTTTGACATCTTTTGTCCGTTTTCATCTAACACATGACCAAGTGATAATACACGCTTATATGGTGCTCTACCGGTGTACAGTGTAGACACCGCAAGTAAACTATAAAACCACCCGCGCGTCTGATCAATTCCTTCCGCAATAACATCTGCTGGAAATTGTTCTTCAAATAACTCTTTATTTTCAAATGGATAATGATACTGTGCAAATGGCATCGAACCGCTATCAAACCAAACGTCAATAACTTCCGGCGTCCGCTTCATCGTTTCGCCGCATTTCGAACATTTTACTTTTACTTCATCCACATATGGCTTATGCAGTTCAATTTTTTCATCTACAGCGTCAGTTGCACAACGTCTTAGCTCATCAATGCTTTTCGGTGCAAATTGATGATGACAAGCTTCGCATTCCCACACATTAAGCGGTGTACCCCAATATCGTTTTCGGCTGATATTCCAATCAACCATGTTTTCTAAAAAGTTACCGAACCGTCCATGTTGAATGTGCTCTGGGTGCCATGTTACTTCATTATTATTTTGTAAAAACTGCTCTTTTAAAGCAGTTGTTCGAATGAACCAACTTTCATTTGCGTAATACAATAGCGGTGAATCACAGCGCCAACAATGTGGATAACTATGCTCATATTTCTCTTTATGATAAAGAAGACCATGTTCAGCTAAATAGCGAACAATATCAACATCACTCTCTTTTACAAATTTCCCTTGTAAAAAAGGAACATCAGATGTGTATTCTCCTTTCTCATTCACAACATTCACAAATGATAAACCGTGTTCTTGGACAACTTTATAATCATCTCCCCCGTAAGCAGGCGCGATATGCACAATCCCTGTACCGCTATGTGCAGTTACAAAATCAGCACTTACAACATAATGACCATTTGTAACTTCTGTAAACTGAAATGGTGGTACATAAGAAAGTCCTATTAACTCACTTCCCTTGTGAACAGATAACATTTTATACTCTTGCTGCAGTACATTTTTCGCTAACTCTTTTGCAACAATATAAATATTTTCTCCCTGCTGCGCTCGAACATATTCCATCTCTGGATGAACAGCTAATGCTACATTAGCCGGAAGCGTCCACGGAGTTGTTGTCCATCCAAGAACATACTCGTTTTCCCGATCTGCAAGCTGAAATTTAACTATTGCACTTAAATCCTTTACTGTTTTATATCCTTGCGCGACTTCATGAGAACTTAATGATGTTTGACAACTTGGACAATAAGGAGAAACGCGGTGTCCTTTATATAGCAATCCTTTTTCATGAATTGTTCCAAGAATATGCCAAACGCTTTCGATATAAGAATTATCTAGCGTGATATACGGTGCATCCATGTCAACCCAGTAGCCGATACTCTCTGTAAATTCACGCCACTGCTTTTCATACGTAAATACACTTTCTTTACATTTTGCAAGAAAGGCTTCGACACCGTACTTTTCAATATCATGTTTACCAGAAATACCAAGCTGTTTTTCAACTCCTAATTCCACCGGTAATCCATGTGTATCCCAACCAGCCTTACGCAGCACTTTATATCCCGTCATCGTTTTATACCTTGCGACCAAGTCCTTAATTGTCCGTCCTAGTGCATGACCGACATGCGGAAGACCATTCGCAGTTGGCGGTCCTTCATAAAAAACAAAAGATTGTGCACCTTCACGATTTCGAATCGATTGCATAAAGGTATCCTGTTCATTCCATTGCTTACGAATTCGCGCTTCTCTCCTTACAGCTAACTCTTTCACATCTACCTTCTTCATCTACAATCACTCCTTTTGAAATAATTAAAAGTACACAAAAAACCCGTCCCTATCATTAGGGACGGGTTTACCCGCGCTACCACCCTACTTCTATTGATTAATCGTTCATCAATAGCACTCAGCAACGTACAATCATACGCGTTCCTTGTAACGGTAGACAACCGTTCGAACTTACTATGTTCAGTTCGAATCCTCAGAGATGATTTTCAAACATACACCGAACACCGGCTTTCAGCAAAGCACCGGCTCTCTGGGGAACAGTGATATATTTTACTTGTTCTCGTCATCAGATTTGTATACTTTTATTAACATTTTATTCCAACGCACTATCACTTGTCAATGAATTCAGAAAAAACTTCTCGAATTATATTTATACACTTAATGTTTGTCTTTACCGCACTTTTTTATTCTAAATGTATATCTAAGAATGCTTCATGAATATCAGAAGCTAGCGTGGTTAAGCTATTGAAAGGATCACAGATGTTTTATTATATGGGAAACTATTGAGTAACTTATATCTAAAGTATTAAGTTTAAAAATGAAGAGGTGGTATTTTTATGTCAGATTTTTTTGAACCAATCGATTATGAAACAGGTACAGCAATTCAAACTTTTAACATCATCGAAACAAATGTTACTCCTGATGGATATGAAGTTCTATTGGATATTGATTTAGACAGCGGTTACGAATTAGAAAACGTAAAGATGAAAATTACCTTTGAAGAATTAGCAGGATACGAAACAACTGATATTCATGAAGGAGTAAAATATGCTTTAGGATTTTTTCATGAATAATCACGTCAACATAAAAACCTTCAATATACTGAAGGTTTTTATGTAAAACTTAGCATTGTCGTTTTAAACAAACAGGTTTCCCATTTTGTAAGTTTTAAACCGGCTTTATCGAACGCTTGAAATAGTATATTGTAGTTTATTCTTTTAAAATTTTTGTTGTTAGTTATACACTCTAGTAATTTGTCTTTGCCAATGTACATGTAAAACATCCGATATTCCTCCTGCAAAGTTTTATACAACCAAAGCTGCTTCATTGACCTGTTTACTCTCATGGTCTGACGTTGTTTCTTATCAAGATAACTTATATATCTTTTCTTTACTTTCGTATGCATGGATGAAACTCGTATACATTGCCGTTTGATACGAAAATATATATCTATAACATCAAGATTGCCTACTTCTTTTTGCTTAAGTACACTTAAAGCCTCTTGATATGCTAATTGTTCTATCTCTTCCGCTGTAAAAAACAATGACGCTTCCCTTTTCACTGCGTTTGTACAATCTGCAGAGTGAAATAAATTAAATATCCCATTCAATGCCCCAAACGTACATCGTATGGTTCCTTTCTTTGCTTTTTCAGGCTTGAAGTTTCCCTTCCACGTTTTTTCAATCAGCTCGGAAACTGATTTATACGGCGGTTGTGGTGTCCCTTTAACCAACACACATAAACTTTCTCCTAAGTTCAAGAATTCGGATTCTAATTCCCACCACCACTCAGCATAATCCTTATTTTCATCCCAATATAAACGCCGGCATAAATGTGGTGTAATCGTCACATATTTGCAGGCAAGAATTTGAAACCCTTTTCTCTCTAAAAATGATAGAATTTCTCGTTCTAAATTTAAGTATACCGCGTCTGGTTTACATATTACGAATCCTAAGTTGTCCCAATTCAATATCTATATCCCCCTTCCACCCTATGTAATACTATATGGCAGAAACGGAAAGTTGCTTATGCGAACATGAAAACTCCCGCCACTTTAAACTTCCCGTAAGCAGGAGAAACACGTACCTCTTTTAGATTTTCGATATGTCCGAACAATTTACCGATATTTAATTTTATACCTGTTTTTGGAAAACGAATATACTTATCTTCTCTCAATCACTTAAATTAAAAAAGTACCACCTGTTAAAGGTGATACTCATTCTTTCATGATAAAGTAAAACTTCCATCAGTGGGGATTTTCTTCATTCCCATTGATGGAAGGCCCGCCCAATCAGGCGTATGCCAGCAGTTATTCCCCACCTATCTTCCTTGCTTCTCTCTGAATCTTGAGATAGGGGTCTTACTGCTCCAAAATAGCGGGATAAAGTTATACGTTATCCGATTAAGGAAGTGGAATGCTGAAACACAATTTCACCGTCTACCATTGTCAGTTCAACCTGTATGTCCTTAATCTGTTCGTGAGGAACGTTTAGAATCGGTTTATCTAGAACAACCAAGTCTGCAAGTTTCCCTACTTCGATGCTGCCTTTCATCGTTTCCTCAAAACTTGCGTACGCACCATTCCAGGTAAAGAGTTTGATTGCTTCCAAAATGCTAACACGCTGATTGGCTCCAACCTCCTGTCCCGATGAACTCAAGCGGTTAACCGCGGCATGAATACCAAGAAGTGGATTTGGCATGATAACCGGGCTATCGGAAGCAGCTGCAGCAATGATACCAGCATCAATATAATCACGAAGGGGATACATATGATTTACTCGCTCACCATAGTCTTTTATATACCCTTCCCCAAATTCATAGAAGAACCCAGGATTAGGAATAGGAACTACTCCAAGCTTTTTCATGCGGATAAGCAAGTCCGGCATCGCCACCCCCGCATGTTCAATTCGATGCCGGTGATTTGACCGCGGATGCTTTTCCAGCGCACGTTCCATGCAAGTAAGCAACATATCAATCGCTCGATCTCCCTGTGCATGTGCCGTAATTTGAAACCCTTTTTCGTGTGCTTCTCCCAATATCTCATCCAATTGCTCCTGACTATAGTAGAGAATTCCGCAATCATTTGGATTACTTGTGTAAGGTTCCCTTGTTGCAATTGTCGGACCGGTGCTGGCACCGTCCGTAAATACCTTTGCAGGACCGATTCGAAACCACTCGTTACCCATCCCTGACAAAATACCAGCATCTATCATTTTTTTAATGTAATTTTCAGGATGGTTCAGTTCACAGATCATGGCATAAATCCGTGTCTTCACAACCCCGGAAGCAATAGCTTTCTGCATCGCTCTGAAGACGGGAGCACCGTATGAGCCGGCATCATGAATACTAGTTATTCCTAATTTAACAAACTCATTACTAGCTAGAGTAAGCCCCTTGATTAGTTCCTCTTCGAAAAATTGCGCGAGTGCATACATGCTCATATGAGCAGTTTCATATAACAGTCCGTTAAGATCACCGTTTTTATCCCGTCCGATGATTCCGCCCTCTGGATCAGGGGTATTTTTGGATAAACCAGCCAATTCAAGTGCTTTACTGTTTACTACAGAAATGTGACCGCAAGTACGTCCAACGATAATCGGATGCTCCCTGGAAATCTCGTCAAGCTCCCATCTCGTAGGAAAACGCTTTTCTTCAATTATATTTTCATTAAATCCCCATGCCCGAATCCACTTTCCTTTAGGTGTCCGTTCCGCCTCTGCTTTCCCCTTTTCCAAAAGATCACCCAAAGATGTCAAATGCATCTCTTTGAAATCAATACCGAGCTTATTCGTTCCAATAACCGCCATATGCAAATGGGAATCAATGAAACCAGGCAGTAAACTCTTTCCTTCCAAATTTATGACATGCGTGTCGTCATGAATAAAATTCTTTATTTCCTCGTTTGTACCAACCGCAATAATTCGGTTCTCCTTCACTGCAACCGCTTCCAAAATTCTGTTTTTCTCATCGACTGTAATTACTTCACCGTTTAAAAATACACAATCTGCCATTTTAAATCCTCCTTCGGAAGAATTCCTAAAATATGAGTTTTCTTCAACTTCACAGCACCCTCTTCATGAATCAATTTGGTCTACTTCTGACATTTGTTAGTTACCTATACGATTCAAATTCTTCTTCTCTTTTTTCTTCAACACGCAAGATTGATACCACGATAAATTTAATTTTTAATTAAGAAAATTCAGAATAAAGAATGTAAACAAGTGCATTTCTGATAAATGTACTTGTTTACATTGTAACATTTCGAAGTTTTTTTATCGTCTTATTAATTTAGGTTAAACCTATTCAAGTTCCGCTACTGCTTTTTTTATTGTTTTAACGATAAATTCAAAGTCTTTTTCTGTAATGTTTAACGGTGGTGCAAGCATGAGTACATTGTTATATCCTGCAACCGTATCACCGTTTTTACCAATGATCAATCCTTGCTTTTTGCAAGCTTCAATCACAGTATTAACTTTCTTTATATCTGCAGGCTGTTTCGTTTCTTTATCTTCGACGAGCTCAATCCCTATTAAAAACCCCCTGCCCCGTACATCGCCGACATACGGATAGTTTCTTAGTTCTGATAATTCTTCAAGGAAACGGTCACCTAAAACCCTTGCATTTTCAATGAGTCCTTCCCGTTCCATAATCTCAAGATTCTTCAGTGCAACTGCACAGCTCGCTGGGTGTCCGCCAAATGTATTGACATGACGAAGGTGATCATATTCTTCCGTCCCTTTAAACGCTTCATAAATGTCTTTTCTTACAGCGGTTGCTGATAATGGAAGATAAGAACTTGTTAGTCCTTTTGCCATTGTGACAATGTCCGGTTTCACATCATAATGCATAAACCCAAATTTTTCTCCTGTTCTACCAAAGCCGCAAATTACTTCATCCACAATAAGAAGTACACCATGCTTTTCACAGATTGCTTTTACCTTCTTCATATAGTCTTCAGGTGGCATAAGTACACCGCCGCCGCTAATAATCGGCTCCATAATGACTCCAGCAACTGTTTCTTTTAATTCCCACGTAATGACGCGATCAATTTCTTCGGCAAACTTAAGGTTTTCTTCTTTGGTATGACGATAAGAATCAGGTGGTGTGACATGTAAAAAGCCTTGTCCTAACGGTTCATATTTATACTTACGCTGTGCTTGCCCCGTTGCAGCAAGAGCTCCCATTGAATTACCGTGGTAAGCGCGATAACGTGAAATAAATTTATAGCGATTGTGTTCACCGGACTGCTGATGATACTGGCGGGCAATTTTAAACGCTGTTTCATTTGCTTCAGAACCACTATTGGAGAAGAAAATGACGTATTCATCACCAAGCCATTCATTTAACTTCTCTGCTAATTGAATAGCTGGTAAGTGACTTTGGGATAATGGAAAATATGGAACATCTAAAAGCTGTTGGTAAGCTGCTTCCGCAAGCTCTTTGCGGCCATATCCAACATTTACACTCCATAAACCAGACATGCCATCTAAATAACAATTCCCTTCAATATCAGTTACTTTCGACCCTTTTGCATCTGTAACAATCATTGAAGGAACAGCTGCATTATAACGACGCATTGCATGCCAAATGTATTGCTCATCTTTTTTTACAAAATCTTGTCGTTGATCAACTTTTTGCATAGTTATTCTCCTTCCTTTCATACTGAGCCGTTAACATTTTTTTTCTTGTGTAAAATTCAACACCATCTTTTCCATTTGCGTGCAGGTCACCATAGAAAGAATTTTTATAGCCTGAGAATGGAAAGAACGCCATTGGAGCAGGAACTCCGAGATTGACACCTAGCATTCCGGCATCAATTTCTTCACGAAATTCACGGATCGCACTCGCACTGTCAGTATACAAACATGCGCCATTTGCAAACTCAGACTTATTTGTAAGTTCAATTGCTTCCTCTAAAGTTTTTGCCCGAACAATCGATAACACAGGAGCAAAAATTTCATCTTGCCAAATTTTCATTTCAGGTTGGACGTGATCAAAGATCGTAGGACCAACAAAGTATCCTTTTTCATTCTCTGCATCTTTTCTTCCATCCCGAATAAGAGAAGCACCCTCCTTTTCACCTAATTCAATGTAATGAATTGTACGCTTTTTATGCGACTCACGAATGACCGGTCCAAGGAACACCCCTTCATCCATACCATTTCCTATTTTAATTTCATCAGCAGCTTGTTTGAGTCGACTGATTAATTCATCCGCAACGTCTCCAACTGCAACGACAACTGAAGCTGCCATACAACGTTCGCCTGCAGATCCAAATGCAGCACCGATAATATTGCTTACAGCGTTTTCTAAATCCGCATCCTGCATGACAATCGAATGATTTTTTGCCCCTGCAAGCGCTTGTACGCGTTTGCCGTTTGCTGCTGCTGTTTTGTATACATACTCAGCCACAGGTTGAGAACCAACGAAGGATACTGCCTTCACATCCTTATTTTCAAGAATGCCATTAACCACATCATGTGCACCATGCACAATATTTAATACGCCATCTGGTAGACCTGCTTCTTGAAACAGTTCAGCTAAGCGATTAGCCAACAATGGTGTTCTTTCAGATGGTTTTAATATAAACGTGTTTCCGCATGCAATCGCGAGTGGAAACATCCAGCATGGAACCATCATCGGGAAATTAAAAGGCGTTATTCCCCCGATTACTCCGATTGGATAACGATACATCCCTGACTCAATACCAGTAGCAATATCAGGAAGTTGTTCTCCCATCATTAAAGTAGGTACACCTGCAGCGAATTCAACACATTCAATCCCCCGTTGCACTTCACCGTATGCTTCTCTATAACTTTTTCCGTTCTCTAGAGTAATAAGTCGGGCTAATTCCTCCCAGTTTTCAACTAATAACTGTTGGTAGCGAAATAGAATACGAGCCCGTCGAGGCACAGCAACTTTTCTCCATGTTTTAAAGGCTTCTTTAGCGGTTGCGACAGCTCTATCTAAATCTTCTCTAGCCGAAAGCGGTACACGAGCAATGACCTCTCCCGTTGCTGGATTTGGGACTTCTTCAACCTGTTTACTTGTAGATTCTATCCACTGTCCACCAATGTAGTTTTTTAACGTTTGTACAATGTTAGTTGCTACCATAGTGAAAACCTCCTGTTTTGAAATAACGATCCTATGCGTTTATTATATCTGAACAAGAAAGCGTATTCAGTAGACAGTATGTAAATTTATTTGTAAAAAAATCACTACATTTTGGTGATAACCAATATATTTATTTACAAATCGTCC
>NZ_CAKJTI010000036.1:27201-29669 GCF_917563915.1 Bacillus rhizoplanae
GAAACTACAAAATAAGGGTTTCAGCATACTTTATCCTGCTATTCATGGTCAGCCAGACCCCCACCTTAATACTGAGAGAGAAGCGAAGAAGGTAGGTGGAGGATAACTGCTGGCATGTGCCCGATTGGTTCAACTAACCATCAGAGGGGATAAAGCCCTCCCTCTGATGGAAGTTTCACTTTATTGCGATTTAGAAGCAGATACATAATCATAGGCAGTGATGGCAAATTCTATCGCTTGTCGTTTATGAAAATCCATAAAATCCTCACCTAAAAGCTCATTTAATTTTTGAAGTCGTTGGTAAAGGGTTTGCCGAACGATATATAAATTTGTCGCAGCTTCTTGCTTAGAGCCATTACATTTGAGGTAAGTTTTTAATGTTTCCATTAGTTTTCCGTTATTTTGCTGGTCATAAATGAGTACAGCTCCTAAATAATCGGAGATAAAATCATCAAGAGCCCCTTGTTCGTTAGCTATCGACACTAGACGAAAGATATGTAAATCGTCATAAAAATAGCTCACGTGTCCTTTTGGCATGTTCTCTTGAATGATTAATGATTCTTGTGCCGTGTGATAGCTCTTTTTTACATGACTTAATTTATCGATAAATTTTCCGACACCAAATTGGATTTGTCCCACCTTGTGCTTTTCCATTAGCTCTGTTTTTTGCAGATGTTCGATTCCTGCTTCGATTCTACATTTCCAATCACTAGTTTTCCGCTTGTTCAACAATATGAACATTATTTGATTCTTCCTTACAGTAGTTAAAAGAAAAAAACCCTGGTGTTCAAATATAGAACGAAAGAGTATTTTTAAATAAGTAAAATCCGAGCTTTTTTGGTCATAGTTATCGATTTTACAAAGTAACACAATACAACCGTTTATTTTGAGGTTAGGCTCAAAATCTGAAACGTATCTATGAATTCGCTCTTCGCTATGTGCCCCATCGAGCCATTTTTGAATCCATTCCGTTTCATCAGCCTTCCTTCGTTCTTCAACATATAACTCACGTAATAAATTTTGCGCCAATGCTATGGCACTTCGGTCTACTATAAGTGATTCAAATCCATTTATTTCGGATTCAGAAACCACAATGAGGTCTGCAAATTTTTGATCTAAGGCTTGTATTGATTGACAAAAAATAGTTACGTCCTTTTGTACGTTATCTTCTCTTAATAGTTTAATGATTTTCTCTTGTTCATCAGGCGTTTTTTCGGAAATAATTTGGATTTCGCCTTCTTTTGAACGATACAATACTGTCATTTGTAAATAATCATGTAACAACTGTAAGATTTTTGATTGGGAGTTAGATGTAAGAAGCAACTGATTTAACTGATGTGAATAGTCTTCTAAATCTGAAATCATTTGATAGTGTTTTTTCAATAAAAGAGTGTGTACATCTTGTGTAATATCAACAAACCGTACTTCATGATAGAAAACAATTAATGGGAAATTATTACGATCAGCTAATTCTATAATTTCTTTTGGCACGTCAAGTATATACTTTCCTAATTCAATACAAAGTCCCGCAGCGTTAGAATCAATAAATTCTTTAAGTAATGAAAGAAAAATTTCTTTATCTCCTTTCCATCCAACCCCTGTAGAAAGGATAAGTTCATTTCCGTTTAAGAGACTTCCAATTCTAGGTATTTCCATTACATGTAGCCATTTTACCGTTCGAAAAAGTCCGGCTTCCCCTGCTATCACTTTTGCATTTTGAAAATGCTTATGCTGTAAGATTTCCTGTACTGATAGTTCAACCCCAGTATTCATTTTATCGTACACCTCTTTAGAGTTTAGAAACTTTAATTCTAATAATAGTTTACATTGTATTTGAAAATTGAGAATTATACAAAATAATTCTTATGAATGGAAATTAGCATATTCCAATTAAAGTAAGATATACTATTAAACTCTATTTTTAATATAGTTGAACAATATGATGGTTATAGTTCTCAAGTTTTCTTATAACACCTGCTTAATATGACATATGTCATATACAACACTTTATAAATACTGTAATTTATAAAGTGTTGTATAACATAGAAGATATTTTATATAAAAACTTAGCTTTTGCGCTTTGTATTATAACAGGACCTCATATGAATGCGTTAATAAAGTTTTTAATAAATAGTTTGTGTGTGATAACTAGAAAAACTAACTATATTTGGAGGATTAATATGAAGTACGAAATTATAATATTTGATGCAGATGAGACTTTATTTGATTTTAAAAAATCTGAACAAGATGCTCTTAAAAATACTATGCTTGCATTTAATATAGAGTATGATGAAAACTATCATTTGAAAGTATACAAAGATATAAATACAGCTATATGGAAAGAGCTGGAGGATGGACTTATTACTCAGAAAAAATTAAATGTTGAAAGATTTAAACGGTTATCAGATAAATTAAATGCTGAATTTGATGAAATGGAATTTGCACAATTATATATGAAACATTTATCT
>NZ_CAKJTI010000037.1 GCF_917563915.1 Bacillus rhizoplanae
ATGTCGTTGGTCAAGAAACCATGCAAACAGATGTAGAGGAGATAGATGTCGTTGGTCAAGAAACCATGCAAACAGATGTAGAGGAGATAGATGTCGTTGGTCAAGAAACCATGCAAACAGATGTAGAGGAGATAGATGTCGTTGGTCAAGAAACCATGCAAACAGATGTAGAGGAGATAGATGTCGTTGGTCAAGAAACCATGCAAACAGATGTAGAGGAGATAGATGTCGTTGATCAACATAACACGCACGCGAATGTAGCAGAAGAGAATCAATCAAAACAAAATGATGAACGATTTGTAGAATCTTCAAGTGACACGTGGCATAATAAATCGTTTAAAAATATGAATAACGAAGAAAAAATTTATTATTTGCTGAATCGTCCGCATTATATACCAAAGGTGAAATGTATGGTGAAAACGGATAAAGCTTCTTATGTAGGGGTTATTTCTTCTTATGAAAATAGGATGCTTCAAATAATGGCACCAAACCAAATGGGGAATTTTAGTTTAGATATAGAAAAGGTCGTATCGATTCGCATAATGGGACTATAATGCGGAAAAGGTGGTAGGATTCCTACCACCTCAATAGTTTTTTGGTTTACACATTATACGCCTGCAACGTGTACGTCGCGTAAGCATTGAATTCCACAGAAACAATTTAAATCAACAGTTACAACAGCAGGTGTTGCTTGTAGTGTAGCGGTAGGGGTGTTTAAGAAATAAGAAATTGGATTTTGACCAGGTGGTACACCCGGTACTTCTAATACACGTAATACTGCACAGCATTCATCTACGCTTTCTACGCGAAGAATGGAAGATGAAACTTCTGAATCAGTAGAAGGAATATATGCACCGAATGCAACCCCTTGACCGTTATATAACACAAATGGGCGAGTGTTTGCGAGTCTAGAGCCTTGATGTGCACCAAGGAATGGAACATCACATCCTGTTGGGCATGTGCCTGTTGCACAATCTTGTAATTCATTGATGAAGTTTACAACATCACATACGCAATTGATGCGTAAATTCTTTTTGTCATCATTGTTACCCATTCTTTTCACTCCTTATCATAAGTTTTGATTACACTATTAGAATATTGAATGCGGGGTAAATCTGTTACTGCTCTCAAGTTGTTTTTTTTTTTAGATAAGCCTTTATTTAGAGGACAAGAAAAGGGGATGAGGAGCTTGCTTTTTGAGAGTTGGCTTATGTTTATTATTTTCTCATTCGCAGTATTTCGGTTAACACACCTTTTGGTCTATGATAAGATTGCCTCTTTTATACGTGCGCCTTTTGTTGACGAAATACAGATTACAGAAGAGGATGGTACTGTTTCAACGTACATGAAAATAAGAGAAACGGGCATACGTAAATTTTTTGGTGAATTGTTAAGTTGCTATTGGTGTACAGGAATATGGGCGAGCGCTCTATTGCTTTTGTGTTATGAATGGATTCCTAAAGTAGCAGAGCCAATTATTTTGTTGTTAGCAGTTGCTGGGGTTGCAGCAATTATTGAGACGATTGTGAGTCGATGGATGGGGAATTGAGAAATGACGGAACGAAACAAAAGGGTTGTTCATATAATAAAGAGAGCGTTAAAAAATAGAGGAGATGTTTGCCATGGCGAATTATCAGCAACCTAATCCATACAATAATCTTCAATATTGGTACAAAATGCAGCAACAGCAACAAGGGCAGCTGAATCAGCAGCAACTAGAACAACTAGGATATATGAAGAAACAAGGTTGTAACTGTAGCGGAAATAAAAAGAAAAATCAGTAACAATCAAAAGAGGTTTAGGGGATGAAAAAATCCCACTGATGGAAGTTTCATTTTATGAAAAATAAAATGAAAAATACCTTGTTTTATCTTCTTTGTAAGGAAAAACAAGGTATTTTTTGTTTTGCAGGATGATTGTATTTCAGAAAGTTTCAGGTAGTAGCGTTTCAGGCAGAAATCATTTAATTTGTTATTTTGTTTTTTTGTAAGTCATCCCTTGTCAAAAATAAAAACCTAGAAACATCAAGTTTCTTCCCTCTAAAAAATTGCGGAGAAGAAATGTACAATTCTTCTTTTGCTCGCGTAATAGCAACGTATGCTAAGCGCCGTTCTTCCTCTAATGCTTCCGAAGTATCAGTGACGCGATCGTTTGCGTCTTTTAAGGAGGAAGAATGCGGTAATATCCCATCGCTTGCACCGAGTAAGAAAACACATGGAAATTCAAGGCCCTTGGCGTTATGAATAGACATAAGCGATACAGCATCTTGCTGCGCTCGTGTTTTTAATGTTTCCATTTCTTTTTGATTTTGAATAGCTGTGTTTATAAATTCTAAGTACGCTGGAATATCCGAAAAGCGATTTGCAGATTCAATGAGTTCTTCAAGCATTTCTTCTTGTATTTCTTTTTGCATTGTAAAGGAAGAGCGGTCATTGCTTTGCAGATATTCTAAATATTGTCCTTTTCCTTTAATGATTTCTTGTAATGCTTTTTTCGGTTCGAGCTCTTTAATAAATTTTAGAAAATCAATACGATCATTAATTTTCTTTACTTGGAACGGCTTTAAATTTGGATTAAGTAAAAGAAAATGTAAAAGGGAAGGGAAGCGACCTTCACCGTATTTCCATTGTTCTCGTTCAATAAATGATATACATTCATCACGTCCAATATACATCGTTGGCAAAATGCTTGCGAGTGATTCTAAGCGAAACGGTTCAAAGGCTAACCGTAACTGATCTAATACAGGTTTAATGAGCGAGTGTTCATAAAACGATTGGCTTGCCCCGTATTTGACAAACGGAATTTTATGAATCGTAAGCTGATCGAGTAAGGAACGGCTTACAGAATGCGTTCGGTATAACAAACAAAAGTCTGTATAGTTTCGCTCACCACTTGCCACTTTATCTTGAATAAGTTGTAAAGTTTGATTCGCTTCATCTAATGTTGTTGCTGGCCTTGAATAAAATGGCTGTATTCCTTCTTCGTGAACGGTGTACAATTCTTTGTTAAATCGTTCTTGATTCAGCTTAATGACCTCATTACCAAGTCCTACAATGTATGGATTGGAGCGATAGTTTGTATTTAAAGTAATAATGGTTGTATCATCAAATTCCTTTGGGAAAGAAAGGATAATTTGATGACTAGCTCCGCGCCAGCCGTAGATCGCTTGATCATCGTCCCCTGCGATAAATAAGTTGTTTTGCGGTGCTGCTAATAGTTTCACAATTTCATACTGGGCGTACGATGTATCTTGAAATTCATCCACTTCAATATATTGAAAGCGACCTTGTAGTTGTGTTAATAATGCGGCATTGTTTTCTAGCAAATAAAACGTTTCAAGTAAAATATCATCAAAGTCTAGATAGCGATGACTTTGCTTTACATCTTCATAGCGTTGATATACTTCTTGAAATTCACGTTCAACAGGTGTTTTTGCTTGTACATCTTTCGGTCTATTTAATTTATTTTTTTCAAGTGAAATCATTGCTAGCATACTTTCTGCATCATAGTCATCTTTTAAACGAAGTTCTTTTAAAATTTTCTTTACGATAATTTGTTTATGCTTTTCATTTGCCAAAATTTGTTGGTTGTATCCTTGGCTGCGAAGTAATTTTAAGAAAACAGAGTGGAACGTTCCGGCAACAAGATATTGGCTCGCTGCGGGTGTCATACCAGGTAATGTTGCTACACGGCTTCGGATTTCTTCTGCAGCTTTTTGGGTAAACGTAAGCAATAAAATGTTACGCGGGTGAATGCCTTTTACATTGACTAAATAGCCAACGCGTGTTGTCAAGACAGACGTTTTTCCGCTGCCAGCACCAGCTAATGTGAGAACGGGTCCTTCTGTCTGACGAACAGCTTCTAATTGTTTTTCATTTAAATATATTCCTTGTTTTTCAAGAGCGCGAAAATAGGTAACATCCGCATCATTTTGCTGAATTAATTCGGTAGATGTTTTAGGAATATGATAAGTTGCGCGAGGTATATTCGAATGTGTTAATGATTTTTGCGAAAAATTTTCCTTAGTCATAATTTCACCTTCAATAAGTAGCATCAACTTATAACTTTATCGGAAGATAGGGGAAATGGCAATGTAAAAAAGTGAGACATTAATGTTGTTGAATTTGGATTATATAAATACAAATTGAAAAACCGACATGAAAACCCCTTTCTTTTTAGATGGGTGAGAGGATCTGGCCGTGCATAGAAGCGGTCAGCCTCTTTTCCTGCCCCGTGCAACGGTAAAACGTGTAGGTCACTTGTTTTCTGCATAGCAGCGACTTATATGTTGAAAAATCATATGTGATGAGAGCGTGCGTAAACGCAAGATGATTGTAGAAATTATAAAAAGAAGCGCTAAGCAAGCGCTTCTTTTTATAGTTTTTTTATCATCACAACATGTGGAATGTCAGCCTCCATAAACACATCAGAAATTGTTTCATATCCAAGCTTATTATAAAACGGCTCAGCATGTGTTTGAGCATGAAGCTTTAGTTTTGGAAGAGCTTCTTCTTTCGCAAGAGTTTCTAACGCATTCATAATGATTTTTCCAGCACCTTTTTGACGATGGGAAGATAGGACACAAACACGTTCCATTTTTCCTATGCCGTCAACGATACGAAAACGACCAGCACCAACTGGAACATCTTCGTCGTATAAAACAACATGTTTTGCGACATGTTCATATTCATCGTATTCTTCTTCAGACGAAACATTTTGCTCGTCCACAAATACTTGTTTGCGAACGGAGAATGCATCTTTTAGCTCTTCTTCATTTTGTACGAATTTTGCTTGCAACTTATTACTGCTCCTTTCCTAAATGGAACGTTTCATATACTGTCCATGTCTCATTTTCTAGTTGATATACTAAATGGAAACGGTCAATTGGTTGCTCATAATAAAAATCTTTCATTCTTAAGCGTCCTAAAACATCAGCATGTTCAGCATCTGATAATTGTTGTCCAATTGTAAGGTGTGGCACAAAAGCATATTCGCGACCTTGTGTGAATATACCGCTATGCATTTCTTCATTTAGAAATGTTAATTCTGGTGTTTTTTCCACTTTAAAGTAAATGACATTATTTACAGGTGCAAACGAGCTCACTTTTCCAACATGTAGTGTAAACGTGTTTGTTTTGCTTGCAATTGTATGCAGCTCTGTTACAATAGCGCCTAGCTGTTCATCGGCCACTTCAAAAGGTGCCTTTAATGTAATGTGCGGTGGAACTAATGCATAATGTGGATCGTAACGCTTACGCAGACCGTTTGCTTTATCTTGAATCATTTTTGATGGAAAAATTACAATACCTAGTTTCATCTCTAAATTCCTCCCTTTGTCTGAACGTAAAATGTTTTGTAAAAAAAAACTCTTCTTTATTATATCAGATGATTCTGAAAAATACTGTGTATTATTTCATTGATAGCATATGAGAAAATGCATGTGGCAAGTTTTTTTGCCAATATTTCCATGTATGATTACCATTGAACTCTTCGTAATAGGTTGTAAATCCCTTTTCTGTGAGAAGAGCATGTAATTCTCGGTTTGGTGCTACAAAATCAGAAATATTGCCATCTGTTGTTTTTACATTTGTTTCTTCTGTACCGATAATATGGTATAAATCTAACGTTTGTGGTTGAGTAAATGTTTTGGCACGTTCTAGCACAGATTCATTAACGAATGGTGATTGCATAATCACTTTACCGAATGTATGCGGATACATAAGAGCTGTCATAAATGAAACTGTACCACCTAAAGAATCCCCAATTAAAACGCGTCCTTTCCCCATTTGATACGTTGGGTACTTCTCATCTAAATATGGAACAAGTTCATGAGCTAAAAAGCGAATGTACATGTCATTTTGCGATCCGTTTGGATGATATTTTTCTTTTCGGTCGTGTACATCTTTATATGGAATACCAACAATAATAGTTCGATCAACTTCTTCTGTTTCACGAAGTGTTTCTAAAACGCGATGTGCTTTACCTAGCTGAAAATAATCTTTTCCATCTTGTGCAATAACAATGGTGTGCTTATGAAGCGGTGTGAAATTTACTGGTAAATAAACGAGAAGCGAAATTTCCTCTTGTAATGATTTACTGTAAAATGTAAGTTCTTCAATTTTCCCTACTGTTTGTGTCATCGTGTAATCTCCCCTAATTCAAAAGTTACTACAATTTTATTTTAGCATAAGAATGAGAAGAATCTAAAAAATTAGTATTCAGTAATAGAAGAAAGGGCTATAATGAAGTGAGAATTTTGCATAGATAAGGAGATGACATATGAAGCAACCAAAATCAATTGCACTGCCGTTAGCGATTTCGATTATTACGATTTCATTTGCGGCTATTTTTGTAAAAATGTCTACAGCACCATCTTCTATTTTAAGTATGTATCGGCTATGGATTGTTGTGCTTATTATGTTTCCTATTGTTTGGAAGAAGAGAGAGGAATTTACGAGAATTCAAAAGAAGGACTGGGGATTTTTAATTGGATCTGGTTTCTTTTTAGCACTGCATTTCCTTCTGTGGTTTGCATCGTTAAAATTTACAACCGTTGCAAGTTCTACAATTATTTTAGCACTGCAGCCGCTTGTATCTCTCGTAGGAGGGTTTTTCCTATTTAAAGAAAGAACAACACTCGCTGCACTTGCGACAATGGGAATCGCGATTATTGGTGTAGGGTGTATTGGATGGGGAGACTTAGGACTAAGTAGGGAAGCTATCTTAGGTGATATACTATCATTTTTAAGTGTGATTGCAGTGGTTGGATATTTGTTCATTGGGCAAACAACAGTGAAAAAAGTATCCCACTGGATATATAGTTTTACTGTCTTTGCATTTGCAGCTTTATTTTTAAGTGTTTATAACATGATGCTACAAATTCCATTTACAGGTTATTCATCATGGGACTGGACTGTATTTTTCTTACTTGCAACTGTACCAACTGTATCTCAAATGATTCATAACTGGCTATTAAATTATGTGAATGCGACGACAATATCTATGAGTATTTTAGGGGAGCCTGTTGGTGCAACAATTCTTGCTTTCTTCTTACTAGGTGAAAAATTAAATGTAATGCAAGTGATAGGAAGTCTGCTTGTATTATGCGGTGTATCTATATTTTTACTGCAACAGCAAAAAAGCGTATATAAAGAGCAAGTAGAAGGTGCGGTTTATACGCAAAAGACGTAGTTATTATTGTACATTGAACAGAAGTGAAACTCCCGCTATTGGAAGTTTCACTTTATTTTGGTTGTGTCATATACGACTGAACGTGGACGGTACATAGGTCACGGAATTTTCCTTCTGCAGTTGTGACAATAATAATAGCTCGTCCAGCTTGTTTTCCTGTTACAGTTACTTTATGCTTTGCGGTATTAAGCTCTACAATGTGAGGATTCATGCACGTCCAAATTAGCTCTTGGTTACTTGCTAGAGAAGGAAGGACAGCTGCTGTGAGTTCTGCACGTTGTCCAATTTTTAGTTTTAATTTAGCTTTGTTTAGTTGTACGCCGATGACCGGCACAACAGAAGGAACAAGTTTAATATGAGGTGTATCTGTTTGTGTTTTAGCATATGAAGAAGTTGTAAAGTGTTTTTGTAGGCGAAATGATGATAACATGTGAACGGTCTCCCTTCTGTATAATGTCTTTGGTTATACTATACATAAAAAATGTTAGGATTAATTTAAGATAATATAAAGAATTTGTTAATTTACAGAAAATTCAGTATGTAAGCGAGAAAAAATAATCCCTGCTTCTATATAATAGAGGCGGGGATTATTTTTTCTGAGATTAAGAAGCTATTTTTTCAAATTCTTCAAAGTCTTTTTGAACGTTTTCTGCTGGCTTTGTTAACAAGCTTACAACGATAATAGCAAGTAAGCTAGCAGCGAAACCAGGAATCATTTCATATAACATATCTTTTAAAAATTCAAATTGTGTCCACGTAATAACAGTTGTTGCCCCGGCAATCATGCCAGCAAGAGCACCCCATTTCGTCATTCGCTTCCAGTATAAGCTTAATAAAATAACTGGTCCAAAGGAAGAACCAAAACCTGCCCAAGCGTAACCAACAAGTGATAAAATTGTGTCATTTTGTTTAAAGGCAAGTCCACTTGAAATTAATGCTATGACAAGAACAGCCATACGCCCTACAAAAACAAGTTCGCGATCCGTTGCAGAACGGCGGAAGAATGTTCGGTATAAATCTTCTGTGACAGCACTTGATGTAACAAGAAGCTGTGAAGAAATTGTACTCATAATTGCTGCTAAAATGGCAGCTAATAAAAAGCCGGTAATGAGCGGGTGGAATAAAATATTTCCAAGCTCAAGGAAAATCGTTTCTGGATCTGCTAATTTTTCACCGATGTTAGCGTAATAAGCAATCCCAATTAGTCCAGTAAACATTGCGCCGACGATAGAGAAAATCATCCAGCTCATTCCGATACGGCGAGCACTTTTTAATTCTTTTACAGATGAAATCGCCATAAAGCGAACGATAATATGAGGTTGTCCAGCATAACCAAGACCCCAAGCGAATAAGGAAATAATGCCGAGTACAGAAGTACCTTTAAAAATATTTAATAAGTTTGGGTCGATAGATTGAATTGTATGAAATGCTGGTCCAAGACCATTTACATGCATAATTGTTACAATTGGAACTAAAACGAGTGCGACAACCATAATAATCCCTTGCACGAAGTCTGTCCAACTTACAGCTAAGAACCCGCCAAATAACGTATAAGCTACAACAACAGCGGCAACGATGAAAAGTCCCATATGATAGTCCATTCCAAATGTATTATGGAATAGAACAGCACCTGAAACTAATCCCGAAGCTACATAAAATGTAAAGAAAATCATAATAACAAGTCCGGAAACAAGGCGTAGCATATGAGATTTATCATGAAAGCGATGTTCTAAAAATTCTGGAATTGTAATTGAGTTGTTTGCAAGTTCAGAGTAGGTACGTAAGCGAGGAGCGACGTATAGCCAGTTTGCATAAGCGCCGAGTGTTAAGCCGATCGCAATCCAACTGCTGCTTAGACCTGTTGCAAACATAGCACCGGGTAACCCCATTAATAGCCAGCCGCTCATATCAGCAGCGCCTGCACTTAGTGCTGTTACTGCGGGACCTAATGTACGCCCGCCAAGCATATAATCTGTTAAGTTTGATGTTCGTTTGTAGGCAATGTAGCCAATTACTAACATCCCGATCATATAGATCGAAATTGAAATTAAAATTTGTGTATTCATGTTAGTCCCCTTCCCTAAGTAGTATCTTTTGATGTATTGCATAAATATAATCTAACATGATTATGCGCAAAAATCCACACGCAAATAAGAATTTTCAGAAATGTAAGTGTTTTTTTGAGGTTTTTTATTTTTGTGATATAAAATCTTCTGACAATAAACAGCTGTTTTTATAGAGTATTTATTATTTTTACATAAAGATGAGATGTTTTGTCAATATAATATTTAACGTATAGATAAAAAAAATTTCGGAAAGTATTGACTTCTAAAAAAAGAAAAGCATATAATGAGTTCAAATTTAAAAACGTAAGCGTTGATGAAGAAGAGTACATATTACGGACATGGCAGAGAGCTGATGGTTGGTGTGAATCAGTATGAAAGTAATATGGAATGGGCTTCGGAGCTTCCAAACCGAAACGAAAGAAGTAGGCTTTGGCGAAAAGATCTCATCGTTACAAGAGACACGTATTGTATTTCGATACGGAAAAGTGCGTTACTTTTGTAACGAATTAAGGTGGCACCACGGGAGTACCCGTCCTTTTTATAGGATGAGTACTCCCTTTTTGTATAGAAAAAAATGAATATAATAAATCGATGAGTAAGAAGAGTACGTACATTGGAGACGTTCCAGAGAGCCGGGGGTAGGTGAGAGCCCGGTGCGGTGCCAAGTACGGAATGGGCTTACGAGAGGTATGCTGAACTATAAGTAGGCAACCCGGGTTCCGCCGTTACAAGGATTGGGTATAATATTGTACCTGAAGAAGCGGGATGCTTTGCATCCAACAAGAGGTGGTACCGCGGTAAAATTATCGTCCTCTGCATATTTCCATATGCAGGGGACTTTTTTATTTTGAATAGAGAGGTGACAGTCATGATAACGAAAGAACAATTTATGATGCGACAACAACAAGGGGAAACCTTTCTTGTTATTCAAGAAGAAGAAGGCGATAGTTTGACACCGATTGCTTTATATCGCCGTATGAAAGGTGAGAAAAAATTTTTACTCGAAAGCTCGCAGCTTCATCAAGATAAAGGACGTTATTCTTATTTAGGGTGTAATCCTTATGGAGAAATTAAAAGTATTGGCAAGGAAGTAGAGATTACGATAAATGGTGTGACTGAAAAGGGAAACGGAAACGTATTAAAGGAACTGGAAAGAGTACTTGCACCAAGTAAAGTTGAGAGTCCATTTCCGTTTTGCGGAGGAGCAGTTGGTTATATTGGTTATGATGTCATTCGGCAATATGAAGATATTGGAGAAATGTTGTCTGACCCATTAAATATTCCAGAAGTGCATGTGCTACTTTATCGTATGTTTGTTGTGTATGATCATCTACGACAAAAGCTATCGTTTGTATATGTGTACCAAGGCGATGATATGGACTCGTATGAAGAAGTTTATGAGCAGCTGCAAGCATATAAACAGGAATTGTTATATGAATCAGAAGAACATGTGAAAGAGCTGTATGCTTCTTTAACATTTACATCTTCTGTAACAGAAGAAAGGTTTTACGAAATGGTTGAACAGGCAAAGGAACATATTCGGGCAGGGGATATTTTTCAAGTTGTGTTATCGCAGCGTTTGCAAAGTGATTTTGTAGGAAATCCATTTGCGTTATATCGCCGGCTTCGCACCGCGAATCCATCTCCTTATATGTTTTATATTGATTTTCAAGATTATGTTGTACTCGGTTCTTCACCGGAAAGCTTACTTTCTGTACGAGATGAAAAGGTCATGACGAATCCAATTGCAGGAACAAGGCCACGCGGAAAAACGAAAGAAGAGGATGAAAAGATAGCACAAGAGTTGCTTGCAAACGAGAAGGAGCGAGCGGAGCATATGATGCTTGTAGATTTAGGGCGTAATGATATTGGACGGGTGAGTGAGGTTGGTTCAGTTCAATTAGATAAATATATGAAAATCGAGAAATATTCACATGTGATGCATATTGTATCTGAAGTTTCCGGAACATTGCGAAAAAATATGAACTGCTTTGATGCGTTAGCGTATTGCTTGCCAGCAGGAACTGTATCAGGAGCTCCAAAAATTAGGGCAATGGAAATTATCAATGAATTAGAAACAGAAAAACGAAATGTGTATGCCGGAGCAGTTGGCTATATTTCTTTCTCGGGGAATATGGATATGGCACTTGCGATACGAACGATGGTTGTAAAAGATGAGAAAGCATATGTACAGGCAGGGGCTGGTATTGTGTATGATTCGAATCCTGTAGCCGAATATGAAGAAACATTAAATAAAGCAAAAGCGCTCTTGGAGGTAATGAAATGATAGTCCTCATTGATAATTATGATTCATTCACATATAACTTGTATCAATTGTTAGGTTCCAGCACAGAGAACATCGTTGTACTACGTAATGATAAAGTGACGATCAAAGAATTGGAGGAAATGAAGCCGCAAGCAATTATTCTTTCTCCAGGACCTGGAAGACCAGAAGATGCGGGAATCTGTATGAAAGTGATTCAATATTTTTATAAAACAGTTCCGATTCTTGGTATTTGCCTTGGGCATCAAGCAATTGTTGCTGCTTTCGGCGGAGAAATTGTTCAGGCAGAGCAGATTAAACATGGGAAAACGTCACTCGTGAAACATAATGGTACATCGATATTTTCATATGTAAAACAGCCGCTGACAGTGATGCGTTATCATTCACTCGTAGCAGAGCAGCATACTCTTCCTAATTGTTTTGATGTATTAGCTACAGCGATGGATGACGGAGAAATAATGGCAGTTCGTCATAACTATTATCCGCTTTTCGGATTACAGTTTCATCCGGAATCAATTGCAACTGAAGAAGGCGGAAAATTAATACAGGCATTTTTATCTAATGTGAAAGAGGTGGAGAGAGTATGAATCGCTATCTTCGAAAATTAGTAGAGAGGCAGAATTTAACGGAACATGAAATGTATGAAGCAGGGATTGCGCTATTAAGCGAGGATATTTTAGAGAGTGAAATTGCTGCTTTTTTAGCATTGTTAAAAGCAAAGGGAGAAACGGCGGATGAAATATATGGTCTTGTTCGAGCTCTTCGTGAAAAAGCATTGCCATTTTCTAATCATATTGTAGGTGCGATGGACAATTGCGGAACGGGCGGAGATGGTGCACAAACATTTAATGTGAGTACAACATCAGCCTTCGTGCTTGCTGGTGCCGGTGTAAAAGTTGCGAAACATGGCAACCGTGCTGTTTCTAGTAAAACGGGAAGTGCGGATTTATTAGAGGAACTCGGTGTCAATATTGCATGTACGCCAAAGCAAATTGATTATTTGTTAGAGAAAGTCGGGATTGCCTTTCTATTTGCACCGGCGATGCATCCAGCACTGCGCCGCATTATGAAAGTAAGAAAAGAATTAAATGTTCCAACAATCTTTAATTTGATTGGACCACTTACAAATCCAATTCACTTAGAAACACAGTTCGTTGGTATTTATAAACGAGAGATGTTACTTCCAGTAGCAAAGGTACTGCAAAAGCTTGGCAGAAAACAAGCAATTGTTGTAAATGGGAGTGGATTTTTAGATGAAGCATCTTTGCAAGGAGAGAATCACGCAGCACTTTTAAAAGATAACAAGATTATCGAAGTAAGTATTTCCCCAGAAGAGTATGGATTTTCACGTGTGAAAAACGAAGCCATTAGAGGCGGAAATGCAAAGGAAAATGCCAATATTACATTAAACGTCTTGCGCGGAGAAGGTAGCGTATATCGTGATACAGTGTTATTCAATGCAGGGCTTGCTCTTTTTGCAAACGGAAAAGCAGGAACAATTGAAGATTGCATTCGCTTAGCGGCTCATAGTATTGATTCTGGAAAGGCGTTAGAGAAATTAAATCTATTAATTGCTGCAAGTAATAAAAAGTTAGAGAGGGTGAACTAAATGGAAACCATTTTAACGAAAATTATCGAGCAAAAAAAGAAAGAAGTAGACGTGTTATATGAAACGTATACACCAGTGAAGGAAACTCGTACATCCTATTCTCTTGTAGAAGCGCTGCAGCAATTTACTGTGATTGCAGAAATAAAACGCGCCTCACCGTCTAAGGGGGATATCAACTTACATGTTGATGTTGCCAAACAAGCACAGATCTATGAAACAAGCGGTGCTGGAGCAATTTCTGTTTTAACAGATAGTCAATTTTTTAAGGGCTCCTTTTACGATTTGGAAACGGTTAGAACACAAAGCAACCTTCCGTTATTATGTAAAGATTTTATGATTGATAAAATTCAAATCGACCGGGCATATGAAGCGGGAGCTAACCTGATTTTACTCATTGTTGCTGCATTAACAAAGGAAAAATTATTCGAGTTGTATGCGTATGTAAAGGAGCTCGGCTTAGAAGCAATTGTAGAGATTCATAATGAAGAGGAGTTAGAAACAGCATTAGAGCTAAATCCTGACGTCATCGGAGTAAATAACCGGAATTTGAAAACATTTAAAGTTGATTTAAGTACAACGGAAAAGCTCGGGAAACGGTTAAATGAACAAAACGTACTTTGGATTAGTGAGAGCGGTATTCATATGAAAGAAGATATTATACGTGTCAAGAAAGCTGGTGCAAAAGGAATTCTTGTTGGAGAAGCGTTCATGACAGCACCGTCTGTCGGAGAGTTTTTTCAGTCACTGAAGGTGACGATATGAAAGTGAAAATTTGCGGTATTACCGACATCGAAACAGCAAAAGCCGCCTGTGAATACGGTGCAGATGCCATTGGATTTGTGTTTGCGAAAAGTAAGCGGGAAATTACGCCAGAGCAGGCGAAACAAATTATTGAAGAGCTTCCGGCGAGTGTGATGAAAGTTGGCGTTTTTGTAAATGAGTCAATCGAAGTGATCCAGAAGATTGTAACGTATTGTGGTTTAACACATGTACAACTGCATGGGGATGAAGAAAATCATCATATTAAAAGATTGAACATTCCGTCTATAAAAGCGGTTGGTGTAAGTTCGAGAGAAGATATAGAACGAGCAGAAGAATATGAAACTGATTTTATATTATTTGATAGTCCAAAAGAAAAGTTTCATGGTGGAAATGGCAAAACATTTTCATGGGAGTTATTACGGTTAAATACAATTGAAAAAAAATGTATATTAGCTGGTGGATTACATCTTGAAAATATTACAAAAGCCATTGAAATGGTTCAGCCATATATGGTTGACGTGAGCAGCGGTGTAGAAACAAATGGCAAAAAAGATATCAAGAAAATAAAAAAATTTATAATAAAAGCGAAGGAGTGTTACAGATGAAATATGCATATCCAGATGAAAAAGGTCATTACGGTATTTATGGAGGACGTTACGTCCCAGAAACGTTAATGCAGTCTGTTTTAGAGTTAGAAGCAGCATATAAAGAAGCAATGCAAGATGAAGCATTTGGGCAAGAGTTAGAGCACTATTTACAAACATATGTCGGGAGAGAAACACCTCTGTATTTTGCAGAAAATCTTACGAAGTATTGCGGCGGAGCAAAAATTTATTTAAAGCGAGAAGATTTAAATCATACAGGAGCTCATAAAATTAACAACACAATTGGGCAGGCGCTTCTTGCAGTGCGAATGGGTAAGAAAAAAGTTGTAGCTGAAACTGGTGCGGGTCAGCACGGAGTAGCAACAGCAACTGTATGTGCCCTGCTTGGTTTAGAATGCGTTATTTTCATGGGAGAAGAGGATGTGAAACGTCAAAAATTAAATGTATTTCGGATGGAACTATTAGGTGCGAAAGTTGAAAGCGTCGCAGCAGGAAGCGGGACGTTAAAAGATGCAGTAAATGAGGCACTTCGCTACTGGGTCGCACATGTACATGATACGCATTATGTGATGGGATCTGTCCTTGGACCGCATCCGTTTCCGCAAATAGTACGTGATTTTCAAAGTGTGATTGGTAAGGAAACGAAGAAGCAATATGCAGAGTTAGAGGGGAAATTACCGGAAGCAGTTGTAGCTTGTATTGGCGGCGGCAGTAATGCGATGGGAATGTTCTATCCATTTGTACAAAATGAAGAAGTTGCTCTTTACGGCGTAGAAGCAGCAGGTAAAGGGATTCATACAGAGAAGCATGCGGCAACATTAACGAAAGGAAGCGTTGGTGTCCTGCACGGATCTATGATGTATCTTCTGCAAAATGAAGAAGGACAAATTCAAGAGGCCCATTCAATTTCAGCAGGGCTTGATTACCCAGGAGTTGGTCCAGAACATAGCTTATTAAAAGATATTGGCCGTGTATCTTATCATTCGATAACAGATGAAGAAGCGCTGCATGCTTTTCAGTTGTTAACGAAAAAAGAAGGGATTATTCCAGCATTAGAGAGCTCACATGCTGTGGCGTATGCACTCAAACTAGCACCAACTATGAAAAAAGATGAGGGACTTGTTATTTGTTTGTCTGGGCGCGGGGATAAAGATGTTGAAAGTATAAAACGTTATATGGAAGAGGTGTGAATGATGGGAGTAGAAAGAATTACTGCAGCATTTCAAAATGGGAAAAAAGCATTCATCCCGTACGTAATGGGGGGAGATGGCGATTTACAAGAACAAATTCGTTTTTTAGATGAAGCCGGGGCAAGCATTGTTGAAATTGGCATTCCTTTTTCTGATCCAGTTGCAGATGGACCGACCATTCAAAGGGCAGGAAAACGAGCGCTAGAAAACGGAACAACGCTTGAAGGAATCTTCCAAGCACTTGCGGAAGTAAGGCAAGAAGTGCAAATTCCGTTTGTATTAATGACATATTTCAATCCGATTTTAGCGTTCGGGAAAGAACGTTTTATCGGGCGATGCATGGAAGCAGGTGTTGATGGGATTATTGTTCCAGATCTTCCGTATGAAGAACAAGATATAATTGCACCAATGCTGCGCGAGGCACAGATTGCTCTTATTCCGCTTGTAACAGTAACGAGTCCAATTGAACGAATTGAAAAGATTACAAGCGAATCACAAGGATTTGTATATGCTGTTACAGTAGCAGGTGTAACTGGAGTACGACGTGATTTCGAGCAAGAATTGCATACCTACTTAGAAAAGGTAAAAGCGCATGTTCAGCTTCCTGTTGTTGCAGGATTTGGCATATCAACAACGGAGCAAATAGAAGAAATGATTAAAGTATGCGATGGAGTTGTGGTCGGAAGTAAAGTGATTGAACTGTTAGAAAATGAAAAGCAAGATGAAATTCGTGAGCTCATTGCCGCGGTGAAATAAAGTGAAACTTCCGTCAGTGGGGGTCTTACTGCCCGTTAATGCGGGATAGAAGGGAGAGGCTGCCTATTTAGGTAGCCTCTTTGGGGTGTATTCATGTCGAATGTTGTAGAAGCGCCGATATGTTGTGTCGAATGGTCGATATATTGTAAAAAGCGCCGATATATGAAGCAAATATTATTTTATGGAGAACTGTCATGGAATTAATTGAAAATTCTATCTCCTGTTATATAATGGATACAATTGTATCTTCCAAGAAATGAGATGATTGTATGGCGGTATTGCTGGCTCTTATTCCGATTGTAATGATTTTTATTTGTTTATTTGTATTCAAGCAAACATCGCTTAAAGCTTCGTTAATTTCCTATGTTGTATGCAGCGGAATCGTTTTACTATCACCGATGTTTCGCTTGCGAATGGGGGAAGTTGTTCATGCAACGATTAAGGGCGGTTTAATTTGTTTTATCGTCGGATATGTTTTATTTTTCGGTATTTTTTTATTTCACCTTATGAATAAAATGGGGTATATCAATCAAGTTGCTCGCTTTATGGAACATGTTACACATGATCGTTTATTGCAAATGCTCCTCATGTGTTTTGGAATTTGTCCTCTTATTGAATCGGTAAGCGGCTTTGGAATTGGTTTTATGGTGGCTGCTCCTATTTTTATTTCACTTGGTTATAAGCCGTTTCAAGCAGTTTTACTTTCGTTTATCGGTTTATTAGCAAGCTCATGGGGAGCGATGGCAACTGGAACAATTATTGGATCAGGGCTTATCGGTATGCCTTTAGTACAACTTGGATCTGGTACAGCGCTATTAAGTATCCCGATATTTGCGTATTTTATCATGCTTTCTTTATATATAGTTGGTGGCTGGTCTGCAGTCGCACAAAAATGGAAAGAAGCAACGGGATTTTTTCTATTATTCTCGCTATCTATTTATTTGTCTAATGCATATGTGAGCGTTGAATTAGCTGGGATTTTAAGTGCAATTGTAACGATAACATTTGGGTTTATCATTATTAAAATGACAGCAAAACAACAGAGGGAAATGTGCTCGGAACATGCGGCCACCCAGCAGCAAGAAGTTTCCATTGTAAAAATAATCAGTCCGTATTTATTTTTAACAGTATGTATATTACTCTCTCGCTTAATTCCATCATTTCAGCATATGTTGCAATCATATGCTGTTATTAACCTACCATCATACTCTTACAAACTTGAATTATTGTATTCACCAGGGTTCTGGCTTGGACTTACGTGTTTATTTACCATTATTTTCTTCCGTATTCCTTCTATTATAATAAGGCAGTCATTGTTGCAAACAGTGAAACAATGGATACCATTTGCGATTACAACGACAATGTTTATTGCCATTTCAGAATTAATGGGAGCATCAGGTATGCATACGTTATTAGCAGAAGCAGCTGGTCATACATTTGGAATGATGTTTGTCTTCGTTGCACCATTTATCGGTGGTATTGGTGGTTTTTTAACAGGAAGTAACGCCGGGTCGAACGCGATGTTTATTAAATTACAAATGCAGACAGCACAAAATGTGGGACTTCCGTGGCAATTTGTCACAACAGTGCAAAATACAAGTTCTTCTTTTGCAACAATTGCTTGTCCATCGCGAATTACGCTTGGTGCGTATTTATGTAACATTCCATTTCGGGAAAATGAATTATTGAAGAAGACGACGCTTATGATTTTTGGAGCTGTGTTGATTGTGCTGGGGGAGGTTTTGGTGTGGCATTTGATTATGTAAAGAAACATTTCTCTTGTAGGAGAAGTGTTTTTGTTTGTAGAAATATATAACTTCGTAGATTAAAGAAGAAAGAGTGAGAATGGAATGAGTATAAGCTTGCGAGAGATCACGAATGAGAATTGGATAGAATGTATATTCTTAACTACAAACAAAGAAGATAAACATTTCATTTGTGAAGAGTTTGTTGCTTCAAATGCTTTATCATTAGCGCAGTCGAAAGTTCAAAAAGGTTGGATTACGAAGACGATATACAATGATGAAACAATGGTTGGATTTACAATGTATGGATATTGTGAACAGCATAACTTTTTTGAAATATGCAGACTCATGATAGATCATAAACACCAAGGAAAAGGGTATGGGAAAACGGCGTTATTACAGGTAATAGAAGAGATGAGAAAAGATGCTGATTGTAATGAAATTTTTCTATCTTTTGCACCGAAAAATCTAGTTGCAAAGCAACTGTATGAAGATATTGGATTTAAAGATACAGGAAGAATGATTGAGGGGGAATGTTTGTATAAATTCCTATTAAAAAAAGTGCACAATGTTAATGATGAATGCAAAAAATGACTGATAAATGAAGAATATGGGAAATGTAAACGATAGATGATGAGAAGGAGTGATATGGTGAGGTACGTTATTATAGGCGGAGATGCAGCTGGAATGAGCGCAGCAATGCAAATTGTCCGTAATGACCAAGAAGCAAGTGTAATAACTTTAGAAAAAGGCGAGATATATTCGTATGCGCAGTGTGGCCTTCCTTATGCGATTAGCGGGGTTATTGCTTCTACTGAAAAACTAATTGCTAGGGACGTTGATACATTTCGGAACAAATACCACATTGATGCCAAAATTTATCATGAAGTTACACGTATAGATCCATCAAGTAAAAAAGTGCACGGTATACATACGCAAACGTTACAACCATTTGAATATGAATATGACCGTTTATTAATTGCAACGGGAGTGCAGCCGATTATGCCAGACTGGAGAGGGAGTAAATTACAAGGGGTTCATTTATTAAAAACGATTCCGGATGCAAAGCGAATTATGGAGACACTTCATAATCAGAAAGTTGAACATGTTACTATAATTGGCGGCGGAGCAATTGGTCTTGAAATGGCAGAAACATTTGTTGAACTCGGTAAAAAAGTACGTATGATTGAAAGAAATCAACATGTGGGTACTGTTTTCGACGAGGATATGGCCGCATATATTCATGAAGAAGCAAAAAAACATAACATTGAAATACTTACAAATGAAAACGTAAAATCGTTTCAAGGAAAAGTGCATGTTGAATCTGTGGAAACAGATCGAGGAACATACAAAACAGATCTTGTTTTAGTATCAGTTGGAGTCAAACCGAACACTGATTTTCTAGAAGGAACAGAGATAATCAAAAACCAAAAAGGCGCTATCCAAGTTAACGCTTATATGCAAACAAATATAGAGGACATTTATGCGGCAGGAGACTGTGCTACGCAGTATCATATTATAAAAGAAAAACATGATCATATTCCGCTTGGAACAACGGCAAATAAACAAGGACGAATTGCAGGACTGAACATGGTTAATAAACGAAGAGCGTTTAAAGGGATTGTCGGGACAGCGATTATGAAATTTATAGATATAACATTAGGACGAACAGGTTTGAATGAAAAAGAAGCGAAACAATTACAAATACCATATGAAATTGTAAAAATTGATGCGACAAACATAGCGGGGTATTATCCAAGTAAGAAACCACTGCACATGAAATTATTGTATCGAACAGACACAAAGCAGTTGTTAGGCGGACAAATTATAGGGGAGCAGGGCGTGGATAAAAGAGTAGATGTACTTGCGATGGCACTGTTCCATAAAATGTCGATTCATGATTTAGAAGACGTGGACTTAAGTTACTCTCCTCCTTACAACAGTGTGTGGGATCCGTTGCAGCAGGCAGCAAGAAGGGGAGAATAAAGCATCTCTTTTTTCAAGAGATGCTTTATTTAGATTACCGTTTCATTCGGTAAAGGATATAACTTATCGCTACAGTAATGCATGAAAATAAAATAGCGATGCTAGAAAAAGCAAGGAAGTAAGCATTATACTTCGCTATATTTGAGATAATTGTATGACTATCAAAGTGAAGAAGGCCTCCTATAACGTTGAAAAGGAATAGGAACAAGAAGATCGTGATCAGTCCATTTAATGCACCTTGTATGTCAGGCTTACTTAAGGCAATATGCGTAGAGATGCAAATTGCCAGAATAAGAAATATCCAGAAATAAGGACTTAATAGATTACTAATAGTAAACATGCTTTTTAATAATAGGATAGAAGATAAAACAGTGTGTTTTATCATATCACTCATGACGCCGTTTGGCTGAATATTTGTTTCAATACTATTCATAAATACCGAGTATGAGTGGGGGATAAGACAATACATTAAGCCAACTAGCGTTGCAATTCCAGAAAAAATAGGGGCAATACCGATAAAGAAATTACCTATTTTTTGATATATACTTTTAGGATTATATTCGTGCTGCACATATCCTAAATACCCGTTACTTGTATTCGTTGGAAACCACTGAATATCTACAATTTTATGCCGAAATAAGACGCACATAAATGCATGTCCAAATTCATGAATGGGTGTTCCAACCCATGAGGTTAAGAGGAATCCGTTTCTTCCAAAAGCTCTTGTCCAATATGTTCGTGAACGATTTTCTAAATATCCTAATACAAATCCAACTAAAATAATACATCCTACTAACGAAGCTAACTGTATAAAGGTTGTAATAAGCATAGTAAAAAAGAAGTTTCCTAATTCCATTTTGTCACCTTGTCTATATTGTTAGTTTATAAATAGTAGATTACGATAATTTCTTAGTGTTAGTCTACTGTTATTTTTGTATGTCTAGTTTTGTTTTCTAACTTTACAGGTGTATTGTACATTAAGAATAAAAAGATACCCGCTAATATAATACTAGACCCTACCAGTTGCTGAAAAGTAACTACTTCATTCAAAATAAAATAAGCTAATACACATGTCCCAACTGGTTCACCTAAAATACTCATTGAAATCGTTGAAGTACTGAGCCATTTAATGAGCCAATTAAAAATGGTTTGACCAAGTAATGTTGAAATACATGCTAAACAGAAGAACCATAGCCAATCATATGATGAGTGACCTGTCAGAGGGTATCCTAGGGTAAATGAATATCCAAATAGGAATAAAGAACTAGTTGCATAACCGATAAAGGTATAAGGGAATAAGGATAAACTTTTTCTTAAGTGTTGTCCGATTAAGAAATAAGCTGTTATCATGGCAGCACCGAGCAAGGCAAGAATGTCGCCGAATAAGGCTGTACCGCCGATTTTGAAATCTCCCCAGCCAATTATAAAACTACCAATAACAGCAAATATTCCGCCTCCAATTGCAGGTCCTCTTAATCTTTCTCCAAAAAGGAAGTATCCTCCAATGAAAGCGAATAAGGATTGAAGTGTAACGAGTACAGTTGAGCTTGCTACAGAGGTAAAACGTAAAGATTCAAACCAAAGTATATAATGAATAGCAAGAAAAATTCCAGACAGGCTACCTAGCATCCATTGTTTTCTCGTTAAATGTCTAATTTCCTGCATAGCATTTTTATTAAAATAGAACATAGGTAATATAAGAATAGTAGAGAATAGCATCCGATAAAAGGCTATAACAGGTGCAGGAGCGCTAGATAGTTTTACAAATATAGCTGATGTTGAAAGAGCAAAAACTCCGAAAAATAATAAAAAATAAAATAAAAGAGTGCGTGGTTGATTCAAAGTGAAGTCCTCCTATTTATTAAAAGTTTGGAAATTTAGTCATATGATAGAAAAGTGGTGTTTATTATTTTGTACAATGTTTATTATAATTAACTAATCATAGTATATATAACAGAGAGTGTAGCGTTCAATATATTAATACGATGTTTAGTATGTTAAACGGTAATCGTATATTTGTACTAAAATAATAAAATCGATCAGGAGCTGTATGATGTCAAACTATAGTTTAGGGAATACAATTTTAGAATATAGAAAAAGTAAGGGATATAGTATACGAGAATTTTCGGAAATAACAGGCATAAGTACATCTTTAATTAGTCAATTAGAAAGAGGAATTGCAAATCCTTCATTAAATATATTAAAAATAATTGCAAAAGCTTTAAATGTACCGCTGTTCACATTATTTGTAAATGATATTGACCATGAATCATTGATTGTCAGAAAAGAGGAACGAAAAAAGGTGTATCGTTCGAATAATGAACATATTGTCTACGATATATTAACTCCAGATTTTATGAAAGCAAATGTAGAAATATTAATGATGGATTTAAACCCAAATTCACAAACGACAGAAAGTCACTACAAGCACAATAAAGAAGAGATTGCCATTATCATGAGAGGAACAGCTTGTGTTGTACTTGAGGGGGAAGAGTATGTTTTACAAGAAGGAGATGTCATTCGAATTCCCCCTTTTATGAAGCACAAGTTTAAAAATGAAACTGAAGATATGGTGAATGTTTTGTTTGTTTTAACGGCGCCTTCTTATGGGGGGAGAAATTAAGAAAACCCCCTTGCATTTGCAAGGGGGTTCTACAATCTATAAAATGATCAACCTTCTAGTAATAGTGATTTTGGATCTTCAAGCATTTCTTTAACTGCAACAAGGAAGCTAACAGCCTCTTTTCCATCTACGATGCGGTGGTCATAAGATAGAGCAAGGTACATCATTGGACGATTTTCCATGCGTTCTGCATCAATCGCAACTGGTCTTACTTGGATTTTATGCATACCGAGAATACCTACTTGTGGGCTGTTTAGGATTGGTGTTGACATAAGAGAACCGAACACGCCTCCGTTTGTAATTGTGAATGTTCCACCTTGTAGTTCTTTCAGTGTAAGTTTGTTATCACGAGCTTTTTTACCAAGATTGCTAATTTCGCTCTCAATTTCAGCGAAGTTTAATTGGTTTGCATCACGTACAACAGGAACAACTAATCCATCTGGAGCTGCTACAGCGATTCCGATGTCATAGAATTTCTTAATGATAAGCTCGTCACCTTGAATTTCAGCATTCAATAATGGGAATTGTTTTAATGCTGCTACTACTGCTTTTGTGAAGAATGACATGAAGCCAAGACGAACATCATGTTTCTTTTCAAATGCATCTTTACGTTCTTTACGTAATTCCATGATAGCTGTCATATCAACTTCGTTAAATGTTGTTAACATTGCAGCCGTTTGCTGAACTTCTACAAGACGATTTGCAATTGTTTGACGGCGGCGGGACATTTTTACGCGCTCAACTGGTTTTTCAAACTCAGTAGTTGCAGCTGGTTTTGGACTTTGTTTTTCTTGTTTTGGTTGTTCTTTTGGCGCAGCAGCATGTGCTTGTACATCATGCGGTCTTACACGGCCAAGTGGATCAGTGCTGCGTACTTCATTTAAGTCGATTCCTAATTCACGAGCCATTTTTCTAGCAGCAGGTGATGCGATAGGACGATCCGTATTTGGAAGACCTTGTAAAGGTGTTTTATTTGGTGTTGCACTTGGAGCCTCAGCTTTTGGTGCTTCAGTAACTTCTTGTTTTGGTTGCTCTGGAGCAGGTGTACTTACTGCAGTTCCGTTTGCATCTAAAATTGCGATAACATCACCAATTTCAACTGTGTCTCCAGGTTCTCCTAGTAGTTGTGATACAATACCTGAATCTTCTGCAATGATTTCTACATTGACTTTATCTGTTTCAAGCTCAACAACGCTTGCGCCTTTTTCAACTTTTTCACCTACGTTGATAAGCCATTGAGAAATAGTTCCTTCTGTAATAGATTCTGCAAGCTCAGGTACTTTAATTTCGATCATTTTAAATGTCCTCCCCTATTTGCCTAACAATTGATTTGATATGTTTTGTGATAATCTTCTCTAAACATGAATGGGGGAATGCCCCCCATTCATGGGAATACTTTATTACTTATTGTGAACGAAGTCTTGTTCTTCTTGTAACTTGAAATTGATATTAAGTGTTTGATTAATAATTAACTCTTGCTCTTTTCTATGAACATGAGGATCGCCGCCTGATGGGCTTGAACGGTCCGGACGTCCAATATAGTTCACTTTCACATTGCCAGAAGCAAGTTCGAATAAAATTGGTGCGATATAGTGCCAAGCACCCATGTTTCTTGGTTCTTCTTGTACCCATACGATTTCTTCCAAGTTTTCATAACGCTGAGCGATTGCTTGGATTTTTTCTTTAGGGAATGGATACAGTTGTTCAACGCGAGCGATATGCACTTCATCTAGCGTACGCTCTTGTTTGTTAGATTCAACATCTACTGCTAAGTCGATTGCCATTTTACCTGTAGTTAATACTAGACGCTTCACTTTGCTTGCATCTGTTCCAAGGTTCGGTTGCTCTAGAACAGTTTGGAAGCTACCTTCACTTAGCTCTGAAGCAGGTGAAGATGTAAGTGGATGACGTAACAAGCTCTTTGGCGTCATAATTACTAATGGTCTTACAAAGTCTGTTCCAAGACTTGCTGCTTGGCGGCGCAGGATATGGAAATATTGCGCTGCACTTGTTAAGTTTGCAACTGTCCAGTTATTCTCTGCAGCAAGCTGTAAGAAGCGTTCTGGACGAGCGCTGGAATGCTCAGGACCTTGCCCCTCATAACCGTGAGGAAGGAGTAGGACAAGTCCAGATCTTTGTCCCCATTTTGCTCTTCCTGCTGAAACAAATTGATCGAACAGTGCTTGAGCTGTATTAGAGAAGTCTCCGTATTGTGCTTCCCACATTGTAAGTGTTTCAGGAGAAAACACGTTATAGCCATATTCAAATCCTACAACGGCAGCTTCTGAAAGCGGACTATTATGAACCGCGAAGGAAGCGCGTGCTTGTGGTAGACGATGCATTGGTGAATATGTTTCGTTCGTTTCTGTATCATGTAATACAACGTGGCGCTGTGCGAATGTACCGCGCTCTGAATCCTGTCCTGTCAGACGAATTGGCGTGCCATCTTGTAAAATCGAAGCAAACGCTAAAGCTTCGGCATTTGCCCATTCTAGTTTACCGCCATCTTTAAATGCACTCTCACGACGTTCAAGGATTTTCTTTAATTTTGGATATACATTAAAACCTTCTGGCCATTGCAGAAGACTTGTATTTAATTCTTGAAGTGTTTCTAATGGAACACCCGTCATCATTTTTGGAATTCCATTTGCTACTACATCTGGAACTGGAATGTTAGCAGTTACTTCTTTCTTATCCGAAGAAACTTGAGCATGTTCAGCTTTCAAATGCTCTTGCACAAATTGCGTAATTGTTTCTACTTCTTCTGCATGTAGAATTCCTTTTGTTTGTAATTGCTCAGCATATAGAGCTCTTACAGTTGGATGCTTGCTAACCTTTTTATATACTTTCGGCTGTGTAACTGCTGGATCATCCATTTCGTTATGACCAAAGCGGCGATATCCGATTAAGTCAATTAGGAAATCCTTTTTGAACAGCGTGCGGTATTGGAATGCAAGAGTAGCTGCAATAAGACATGCTTCAGGGTCATCAGCATTTACGTGCACAATCGGAATGTCAAAGCCTTTCGCAAGGTCACTAGAATATCTTGTAGAACGGGAATCAGAACTATCAGTTGTGAATCCGACTGCGTTATTGGCGATAATATGAATTGTGCCGCCTGTTTGATAACCTTTCAGTCTGCTTAAGTTCAGCGTCTCAGGTACGATACCTTGACCAGGGAACGCAGCATCACCGTGTACTAAAATTGCGAAAGATTTAGAAATATCTTGTTCTGGATAACCTGCTTGTTGGCGATTCTCTTGAGCAGCACGAGCAAACCCTTCAACAACTGGGTCTACGAATTCTAAGTGGCTTGGGTTATTAGCTAATGTAACTCGAGTAAGAGAACCATCAGAGTCAACTAATTGTTCTTTACCTAAATGATACTTCACATCTCCCGTCCAGCCGATATTGTTCTTATCCTTGCCTTGCACCGGTGCTGAATGCTTAAATTCAGTAAACATGTGACTATAAGGTTTTTCCAATGTATGAGCAAGCACACTGAGACGTCCGCGGTGAGCCATACCGATCATAATATCCTTCACGCCGCCCTTAGCGCCTTCAGAAATAATTTCATCAAGCATAGGGACAAGCATGTCAACGCCTTCTATAGAAAAGCGTTTTTGACCGACAAATGTCTTATGCAAAAATTGCTCGAAACCTTCGACTGCTGTTAATCGTTTTAAGACCGCAATTCGTTTTTCATTTGATAATGGATGATACAGAGAAGTTGATTCCACCATTTCTTGTAGCCATGCACGCTCTTCACTGTCGTGTACATGAGCGAACTCATAAGCTAAAGATTTTGAATAAACATCTTTTAATCTATTAACAGCATCAAATGCTGTTTGAACATCCGCAGGTGCGTTTGCCCAAACCATTTTCGCTGAAATCGCTTTCAAATCATTTTCGCCTAGTCCCTCTAAAGAAAACTGCCCATCCACTTTTTCCTCCAGCGGATTAATATGTGCAGATAGGTGACCGTATGAACGAATATTTTCTAAAACCTTTGCAGCTTTTAGAACTTTTTCTATATCTGTATTGTTTTGAGAAGAAAAATTAGAGACATTGCTGTTTACATTTGTAAAATCTGCATGAAAAGGAGGAGCGCCCCATCTTGCAAAAAGCTCTTCTAACTCCGGATCAACAGAACCTTCCTGGGCTATATAACGATCGTACTGTTCAATGACATAGCCAAGGTTAGGACCATGGAACTTAGCCCACGGGTTGTTTGTATTTGTATTCTTCCTCGTCATTTGACAAAACCTCCTACTCGTTAGGCTGTTTCTTTCAATATGAATGAAATAGTAACGAGTGCAATTCATTTTATATTTCTTATGTTATTACGATAATTTACATAATACAAAACGTTATTACTTATCTGTTTTGTAAAAAAACATTCACAATTACTTATCACCCAGAGGATTACTCCTATTATTAAGTAAATCATTGCGATAAAATCGCTAAATATATGGTGATAAATTGGAATTGAATTACCAACCTAAAAATAGTCTGAAATGTATGAATGTTCAAATAAAAACGTTTTAAATTATGTATATTAAAATAATAAACGCTTTCAAAAATATTATACAACAA
>NZ_CAKJTI010000038.1 GCF_917563915.1 Bacillus rhizoplanae
CCCTTTTTTAACCATAATAAAATCCCCTCCAAGTAAAAGTGTAACATCCATGTGTATTCATGGTCTTTTTACACTGTCTACCTTAAGGGGATAATATCAATGTGGCGCTATCCCTAATAAGACACATGAATGGGACAGAGTAGAAATACTATATAACTATTTGCTACTTTGCCCCTGGTTACAGCGACCCTGGTACTAGGCCGTATTGGTTGACGAGCCTTTTCTTTTTTACAATAATATTGTATGAAAGAAAGGAGGCGGGAGCATGGAAGCGTATTTTCGAGCAGCAATCTTATCAGCATTTTTTGTACCAAAATCATTTTCTCAACCTTCCAAAAATAAACATTTCTTCCTCGCATGTTAGAATAAAGTATGTGAGTCTATGCAACCTAGAAAAACTGAATTGCTGCTTTTTATTTTGAAGAAAAAGGGAGGAGATGGCTATGAAGTCACCTGGGAGTGTAATTTTAGTTCATGAAATTTCCAAACTCAAAACAAAGGACGAGCTTTGGAATCCATATTCTTGGTATCAGTATATGAGAGAGAATCATCCTGTTTATTATGATGCAGATCAAGATGTATGGAATGTGTTTTTGTATGATGATGTGAACCGGGTTTTATCTGACTATCGTTTATTTTCAAGTAGAAGAGATCGTCAGCAATTTGCATTTCCACAGCAAGAAACGAGAGTAAATTTAAACTCTTCTGATCCTCCAGAACACCGCAATGTTCGTTCTATCGTTTCAAAAGCATTTACACCACGAAGTTTAACTGGATGGAAACCACATATACAAGCACTTGCAAATGAAATTATAGAAAAGCTAAAAAATCGTGATGAAATTGATATTGTAGAAGATTTAGCAGCCCCATTTCCTGTAACTGTCATTTCTAATTTGTTAGGTGTCCCTACAACAGATTTAAAAAAGGTCAAACTGTGGTCTGATATTCTATTCATGCCATATAGTCGAGAAAAATTTTCTGATTTAGATAAACAAAAAGCAATCGCTTTAAAAGAATTTAAAACGTATCTTCTTCCAATTGTACAAGAAAAACGATACCACTTAGCAGAGGACATTATTTCAGACCTAATAAGAGCTGAATATGAGGGAGAGAGATTGACAGATGAAGAGATTGTAGATTTTTCGCTTGGCTTACTTGCAGCCGGTAATGAAACAACTACAAATTTAATTATAAATAGTTTTTATTGTTTTTTAGTTGATAAACCAGGAACGTATAACGAATTACGTGAAAATCCAGATTATATTCCGCAAGCAGTTGAAGAGGTTTTACGTTATCGTTTTCCAGTCGTATTGGCACGTACAATAACGGAGGATACAGACATATTTGGACCAAGAATGAAAAAGGGACAAATGATTGTTGCATGGGTAAGTGCCGCAAACTTAGATGAGAAACAGTTCCCTAAAGCTAGCTGTTTTGATATACATCGACCAGGTAATGACAAACATATGACATTTGGAAAAGGGCCGCACTTTTGCTTAGGTGCACCACTCGCACGATTAGAAGCTACAATTGCTATAACAACTTTCATTAAACAACATAAAGAAATAAAACTTTCACCATCTTTTCAGCTAGAGAACTGTTTATTAGAGAATGAACAAACTTTGAAACATTTACCAATCCTTTTAAAGTGAAGGTACTATAGGGGGTAGACAAAACGAAAAAGCGGTAGTCGTTCTATCTAAAATATAGGATGACTATCGTTTTTTGTTCATAAAAATGGAGAACATAATTCGTATTTTACGAAGGAAATCTTGGGAATTTTAGATTTGTAAAAGTGAAAAACACACCTCTCTAAAACTTTAGAGAGGTGTGTTTTTCCTATTGAATAATTTGCTCTTGAATAGCCGGATCATGATTTGCCATCACATATATACAATTTTATCTCTTATTTAATGGACTTAGGGATTTGAGTAATGAATAGGTCCTTTTTAAGAAAAGCTCTCGTTCAATAAGTAAGAAAATTATAAATTTTAAAAAAGTAATTGATTATATTTTTATATCATCCTAGCATTGGAAATGTAGCAGATAATATTAGAGAAAGGAAGAAGAAATTATGAATATGAAAGTCGAAACTCTTCCCAAATACCGCATTGCATATGTGCGACAAGTTGGTCCATATGGTCCTGCAAATATTCAAGCAATGGAAAAGTTAAAGAAATGGGTTCAGGAGAAAAATCTTGTTAAATCGGCAATAATCCTTGGAATTCCACAAGATAACCCTGAAACAACACTTCCTGAAAACTGTAGATATGATGCTTGTATTGTGATTTCAAAGGATTATCAAATTGATGATTCAATTTGCGAAAGTGAACTTTCTGGTGGAAAGTATGTTATTTGCAAAGTCAAACATACAGCGGAAGATATTCAAAAAGCATGGGCTGAAATTTTTCCAGCTTTACACAACAGTGGATATCAAATTGACAACAAACCGATTTTAGAAAGATACACGAGTGAGATGATTAACAACGATTATTGCGAAATATGTGTACCTGTAAAACCATTATAGTTTGATTAGCACATTTTTACTTGGTGGATGCTTTATCATATCTATGAAACAAGGCCGTACTGTTTTATCCCATTGACCAATAAATTCATACGGGTTTATTTTTTATAAAATCAAAACTTAAATATACGGAAGAAGAATCCATTTTGATTCATCTATTTTCAAAGTGGATTCTTTTTACTTATCTTAAAATACTGGTTCATAAGTTGTTTTTGATTGAACGCCATTTAAAATCTACAGCTACAAAAGAATCTGGGATTGAGGGGCTTCAAGACTTATTGATCTAAATCTAAACTTCTTCTGTTATATCATATTTTAACAATTGTCGCTGGTCATAAAACTTCTCATAAATAATACCCATTAAATAGAAAAATAATAGACCAAAACAAATGTGGATGAGTGTAAATTTTACTCCAAATGAAGCAAATTCATATACAATAACCGGTAATTTTGCAGTTGTCCAAACTCCTAAAAAAAATACAACGTACCGTATGCTTGCTCCTTTTTTTAATAAAAGTGCCGCGATTGGAAAAGCAACATAGAGGGGACCAGCTGCAATTCCTCCTAATAATAGGGAGAACAAGATGCCATAGATGCCAGATTTTTTCCCCATATATTTAATTAATGTTTCTTTCTTCACCCACTGGTCAAGCAACCCTACGAATATTAAGACAGGAGGAAGTAGAAATAGCATATCTAAAATACTTTTTCCTGTTAATTGAAATGCGTTCCATCCCAACGATTGGTTTATAAAAGTCAATATAATGAGCCCCAATAGTAAAATGAAAAAGAAACGATATCTTCTTAATTCATTCATACCATCACCACCCAAATAATATACGAGAATATGAGAGACATTAACAATGCAGATGCATTACGAGAATAAGCAAAACTTCGCCCAAATATCTTTTGTTCCATCGGTAAAGTTGTGATTCCTACTGACATTAATGTAGACATTAATGCCGCAACTTGAGGGAGGCCCGCACCATTTTGGACTAATGTATTTCCAAGAGGAAACACAACAAAGCTTGGAATGAGTGCAACAGAGCCAATTATTGCTGAATAAACAATACCGATGAATCCAGATTTTTCCCCAATGATGGAAGAAATGAAGGAAGGCGTTAATATAGATAGTGATAGTCCAACGAAAAGCATAATTGATAGCATGGAAGGTATAAGATTACGAAACATGTTCCATGACTTTAATAGAGCATCTTTTGTTTTATTTCGATCTTTTATAAAAGAAATACTGATAAGCATAATAGCTATAGTGTAAAGGATAGCACCATTAATCATGATCAGACTCCTTCCATTTTTTATATTTGTTTAAGAAAAATGATAAATTCTTAATTTTTTCTTCAATATCTATTTGAAAATCTTCTAATTGCTTTTTTCCAGCTGTAGTAATTTTGTACATCTTTATCGGTTTATCTTGATCAGATGTATCCAAATAAGACTCAACAGCACCTTCTTTCTCTAATTTTTTTAGTGTGCGATATATGATGGCACTATCAATTGGATTGACGGGAAGCTCTTCTTCACATTTCTGCAGAAGTTTCCCTCCATAGCTATCTCCCTCTGTTAAAAACAGCAAAAGAAATGCACCTGTATGTCTTCCTGTATGTTTCATGAAATATACAACCTCCTAATTTAAGTGTAAAAAAGTTTTTTTCGTTAACATAACATCAAAATTATTACTGTTAATAACATTATACTGTCATTAACAGTAATGTGTTACTGACAGTATAGACTTAATATAATGTCATGTCAATTCAATTCAAAAAAATCACCTTTTAGTCAAACTAAAAGGTGATTTTTTGTGAAACTATATTAAAATTTTCTGGGTTATAATTAATGAATATCATGTTTTCTGAAATTACCGCCTTTTACTTCTGCTACGTCATAAACCGTAACAAAGGCATTTCCATCAATTTCATGAATAATTTCTTTCATTTTACTTTCTTCTAAACGGTTAATGACACAAGTGATTTCTTTAAATTGTTCATTTGAGTAACCGCCGTAAACTTCATTATAAGTTGCACTTCGGCCTAAGCGTTCTCGAATTGTCTCTACCATTAATTCAGGTTCTTTTGTGATAATTTTAAATGTTTTAGAACCACTTAAACCTACTTCAACGATGTGAATTACTTTAGAAGCAATAAAGTAAGCAATTGCTGAAAGAATAGCCCCTTCAAGACCAAATATTGTTGAGACAAAAATAAAAACAAACATGTTTAAAAATAAGATGAGGTCACTTGTCCCAAAAGGTAATTTTCGAGAAAGTAATACGGCTAACATATCAATTCCATCTAATGCGCCGCCATTACGCAATGCTAACCCCATACCAAAACCGATGATAATCCCACCAACAACGGTAACTAACAATGTATCACCGTGAATAATAGTTCGTACGTTGTGCATAAGAACAGTACCGATTGCTAGTGAAGCAATACCGATAACCGAATAAATAGCAAAATTTTTACCAATTTGCTTATACCCTAACCAAACAAAAGGGATGTTAATGACTGCAATTAGAAGTCCTAATGGTAATCCAAGTAGTTTTGAGCTAACGATACTTAAACCCGTCACACCACCATCTGAAACGTTGTTTGGGATTAATACCGATTCTAGTCCATAGGCTGTTATAAATGCCCCAATAATAATCATTAATATTCGTAAACCGATTTTTAGTTTATTGGGCTGGCGTTTTTTGCTTATACTCATATAATTCCTCCGTTTCAAACTATGTTCTCTTTTCATTACTACACACTTTTTAATCAGCCAGACTCATTCCTAATAACTATTCTAACATATTGTTATCAAAATACTTCTCAAGACAGCCCCTGTATATAGAAAATTTAACAATCCCTTCTAAAATGTAAAAAGATATCCAAATTTCTTTTGATTTTTGTCAAAACGGATTAAACCAAAAAAATCTGAAAGATATGATTGAAGATGATAGTGATTTGCTGTATTCATAAGCATTTCTTATATACATCCTAAAGTTTTGGCTCATTTTAGCAAAATGAAAGATATTGTACGATTAACTTAAGTATGAAGTGAAAGGAAATGATGCCAATGCTTACATTTCGTCGTGTCGATGTAGAAAAAGATAAACAGACTATCATTAGATTTTTTACAGATACGGGTGAAGGAGAAGAATTGGAGTTTAATGAAAATGAATACATAAAGTATGCAAAACAAAAGCAAGTGAATTTTCCTGAAGGGTTTGTTCTATTGGAACGTGATCAACATGCAGTTGGAGAATTAGTGCTTCGGTATGATAACTATGAAGGACAAGAGATTGGCTATGTAAGTTTTGTGTATGTAATTCCTGAGGGTCGCGGGAAGGGATATAGTAATCAACTTTTTCAATATGCTGAGGCTCAGTTTAAAAAGCGTAATTTACTTGAATATCATCTGCGTGTTGCACAGTCCAATTTAAGAGCTATTAAATTCTACGAAAAACAAGGACTCGAAATAATAGGGGAAGAGCGAAATTCTTACAATCAACGTTGTTGGAGAATGGGGAAAAAGATGTAGATAGGCAATTGAATTATAGGTAAAAAATGTGTATATAGAAATTCATAAAGCGGTGGTCGTATTGGAACGGAAACTTCCTAATAAAATTCATATTATAGGCTCTGTCGGAAGTGGGAAAACAACTTTAGCAAGAACATTGTCTTCGCAGTTACATATTCTATATTATGAGCTAGATAATGTTGTTTGGCGAAGGTCTAAAAATGGAGATATAAGAAATACTCCTGAAGAAAGAGACGAGCAACTGAATGATATTGTCAGTTCAAATGCGTGGATTGTTGAAGGTGCTCATCATAAATGGGTATCTCAAAGCTTTCGACATGCAGATATGATCATATTTTTAGATGTGTCTCTTTCTAAAAGGATATATAGAATAACAAAGAGATTTATTTTGCAATTACTAAGACTTGAAAAGGCGAACTATAAGCCGAACTTTAAAATGTTTCTGAAGATGTTTAAGTGGACGAACGATTTTGAAAGGGAGAGTAGAGCAGAGATTTTGTATATGTTGAGTCAGTATAACGATAAACTTTTTGTTTTAAAAGATAACGGAGAAGATGATATATATGAGATCCTGTCACATGCCCATCAACTTAAGAAAAGTAACCACCTCCAAAACGAAAAAATGAGCTGACTTCTCAAAATAATTAACTGTAGAGAAAGAAAATTTTCATTTAGGGGGTACTTCAAAATCTTAGCTTGATGGACATGCAGTCGATCCCCTAGATTATTTTAAATGAGAATAGTAGAAATTTTATAGATGCGCTTCAGAATTCATTAACAATTTAACCGATTGAGGATATAAATTAATACCAAACAAGATTAAATAAACAATTTAGGAGTGTTATATCATGTCATTTGGAATTGATGTCAGTCACTATGAAGGGAGAATTGATTGGAATCAAGTAAAGAATGATCCTAACCAAGTAAACTTTATGTTTACAAAAGTAACAGAGGGTTCTAAGCAAGGTACCAATTATGTAGATCCAACCTTTCAATACAATATAAATGGTGCTAATAATGTTGGCATACTGACAGGAGCTTACCACTTTTTTCGAGCAATCTCTGTTGATGATGCTAAACAAGAGGCTGCTTTCTTCATTCAAAATTTAAAGAGCGTAACATTAACTGCACCTGTATTTGTGGATGTAGAAGTCAATGATGGAAATTTAGATCCAAATACATTAACAGATGCTGTGAATGCATTTTTAACGGAATTAAAAAATGCAGGATATACAAATAACGGAGTTTATAGCAATCTATATTTCTTTGAAAATAGTCTAAATCCTTCACGTTTACAAAAAAATACGTTATTGTGGATTGCGCGTTATAATGAAAGAGGTGCAGGAATTAATTGCGATATTTGGCAATACACAGATAGTGGAAAAGTACAAGGGATTAATGGGAATGTCGATTGTAATATATCCTATATAGATTTGAATATCAGTAATAATAACGGAATTAGTAGCACCTATATAGGAATTGCTACAATCACAGGTGATAATGTAAATTTAAGGGATCAACCTTCTATGAATGGCAATGTGATTCGTAAATTACGTCATAATGAGTCATATAAAGTATTTTACGAACAAAATGGATGGTTAAACTTAGGGGGAAATCAATTCATTTATTACGACCCTAGTTATATAGATTATAAATTACTTTCTATATGTTCTGATTGTTAAACAATGGACAGGCTCAAAATAGTATACGCTACGATTGTGAAAATCTCTAGTAATAGAATAGAGGGTACAACACATGCCCATCAAGCAAATCTAACAAATGTTATGAATTTGAAATAGAGTCACGATGTTTGTAAAAAAGACGCGAAGTTTTGAATAAACTTTTTTATAAAACTGAAAGATTATTTAAAAGAAAGGATTCATTTTGACTAAACTATATCCAAAATGAATCCTTTTAATTTACTGTAAAATACTTGTTTACAAGATACTTTTGATCAAACTTTATTTCAAAGCAACAATTATACATATTAACATATTGGTGTCATATAGAGGAGAGCGTCCCAGCCTCGCGAACCTGGCGGGCTACGATCTGCACGAATTCTTCACGGGAAGCGGTTTCCTCTGGTGCACCTGCCTCCACCTTCGTCTCTATGTTCATCCACACTTTCTTAGATTTATAGCGTTTGACGAGGTCGAACACCTCGGTCAGCAACGTTATCTGAGCGCCAGAACTCGGGCGCTGTTCTGGGTACTGCGGCTTGGTCTTTGAGCCACAGTCGAGCGTACGAACCTGATCGAGTGTAAGGTCTTTCATATACTTGCCGACGTATGGGTACTCTGGATCGTCAGCAAATGTTGTATTGAATGAATAGAAAAATCTTTTTTACTTTTAAACAGTTGTTAAACTCTATGGTGGTTATTTTTAAAAATCCAGAAATATTCCCGCTAGGTAAGACATATGAAATATATTTGTCCTGTTATAAAAATGTTTTAGACCGAACATCGTTGGTCTAATTAGATTTCCCTATTCTTATTTTTCTACTTTAGTAAAATAAAGATTTAGACTGATGACTAAGTTTCATTTCGTGAAGAAAGTTTTTATTAAAATAAAGTAATAGACTAAATAGCAGATATGCGATTTTTATACGGGAAATAAGGCCAATTCTGAGAAAGCATACTTAATAAAACAAGTATGTATACATTCTTGCATAAAGCTTCCAAAAAAGAAAAAGGCTTAATTCTTGATGAATAAGGTATTAGTCTCTTTGCTTACTACGTATAATTAGATATTACATTAGCTTCACATGAGTACAGAATTCTATATTTTAGTTTCCAAAATAAGGAGGGGAAGAATGCAAAAAATCATGTTTTTAGGTATGAGTTTTGTGCTATCTATACTTTTCATTCTGTAACAGTTACTTCAATCGGCTCAGCTACAATATGCCATTCCTTCCCAAGCATTTGGAAAGTATGCATCGCAAATACATTCACTGTTCCGGGCTTCAATGCTTGAATGGTACTGCCTTCAATTTTCACTTTGTCTTCTCCGCTGTTCACAAAGATAGTAGTCGGAATGTTCTCTCTTTTATCCTCACGATAATTTACTTTGGATTTTATTTGTATAGTCGCTGTTTTTCCTACTTTCAGGTTTACTTTTTTATTCGGGATTTCCAAACGAATCGGCGCATCCGTCAGCCACTGCATATAGTCCGTGATCGGTCCGACAACGCCGGCCTGCAAGGCTTCTCCAAACGGATTCTCGTCCCTGAACGTCCAATGCATATTCAGAAATCCGCGCTGACGCATATATTGGATAAATTCCGGATACAGGCTACCGTAGCTTGCATTCAATGTCGCGTTCATGCTGGCGCCGTACTGCATCATCTGCTGAGCCTTCTTCAGCTTACTGTCTAGTGTGGAAGGAGGGCCAGCGGAGTAAAGATAGCCGGTTCCGACTTCACGGTTGAGACTGCGAACGTTTCTGATATGGTTGGCATCAAAGCTTTGAATCACTACGTTATCAATCATTCCCGCTTGCTCAATTTCCTGCATCACTTGCTTCTCGATGCCGCTCGCCTTAAGCTCGACAAGCAGAACCACATCTTTCCCCTTAAAATCATTCAAAAACTCTTCAAAGGTAGGTACCTTTTCACCTTGGAATTCGGGACTGAATTTGATACCGGCATCCAATGTGCGAATCTGTTCAAGCGTTAAATCCTTTACATAGCCCGTGCCGTTCGTTGTCCGATCCACATTATAGTCATGCATAATGACCAACTTTCCGTCCTTCGTCATCTGCACGTCCGTCTCAATCATATCCGCACCTAATTCATAAGCTTTTCGATAGGAAGCCATCGTATTTTCAGGCGCAAGGGAAGGTACGCCACGATGTGCCGCCACGACCGGGCGCTGCACAAGTGTATTTTCTGGATATTGTCCCAACGCTTCAATGGAGGCTTCAGGTTTCCCTGTCACAATGCCGTCCACTCCAAGATGAATGAGCGTATGGGCGGCTTGCACATCCTCTGCGCCGCTTCCCCAAACGGAAATTGCGCGGCTATGTAAATAATGAACCGCATCAGGGCTCAGATTTTTTTGCGGCATTACCGCAACCATCGCATCGCTTTCATGAATGTCACGCACGAAAGCGGCCATATCATCCTTATTGAAGGATGACTTGGTGTAACGAAGGGCACCGCGAGCCGTTTTAATGAAGCCGCGCATTTCTTTCACGATGGCGGGATTGCTGGATAAAATCTGAAAATCCTGCGTCTGTGTTGCTTTCATGATATTCGCGAGACCTTCAATATCCGCATGTTCTTCCACCTGAACAACCGGAATGAATTTGCCTTTTATGTTTTCTAGAGCTTTTTCAATAGGAGCTCCGTCAACAACCCATTGCCCCTGCACGTTCCGCTTTGCCTGCAGGAGAACCGAAGATGCGCCTTCTTGTGCAACAGATTGCGAGATGATCGTAGGGGGGTTCACGATATTCGTTTTCGCTTCTTTCGGAAGAAAAGCGTTTGTTTTCGCTAAAGGAGGAAGTGCATTCGGATATTCATTCACCTTTACATTATCAAATTGAACCGTCGTACCATTTGCTTGAAAGCCAACATCCCCGTTTGCCCATTTCCCGGCTTGATCCGTATCAATCACAAGCTGCCCATCGATGAACTGCTGAACACGATTGCCGCTTGCGATCACTTTGATATGATATGTCTTATTGAGAGCCATATTTTCCGGGTAAAAATTCGTTTCCGGCACGACCCACTGATTGCTTTCATTCCGAATGGCGAACTCCAGCCCGTTCATCGCCGTAGTGCCTCTACGCATAGCGGATTGATAATACGGATAAGAATTGGGCTGTACACGATACATCAACGAAGCCCATCTGCTGTCTTCCACCGCGCTTTGAAACGTCATATCCGCTTCAAAAACGTAATTCCCTGATTGATCTCCTAAAGGAATCACTACTCTGGCAGGGGCGGTAGAAGAAGGAGAAGATAATACTAGCTTGCCGTCTACGACCTTAGCATCTCCCTGTACAAGCTTCCAGCCGGCAGGCAGTAACCCGTTGGCGATTTGGTCGAAATTCTCCTGTGTGAGAGTTTGCTCCGCGGCATGAACCTTGGTTGAACTGTCAACCGGAGCCATCCATATACTTCCGAAAATACTTGCCGATACTAAAACAGTTGCAACTTTTTTTGAATTTCCCGTGAATTTCGATGTCATCACTAGTCTCCTTTTTATTTAGTAGAAACATTGTGACTGATTGGCGGGTGTTCTTCTGTATTTCTAATAGATAGAGTGAGAAGAAATACATACGTTTCCTATGAAAATATTACTTGATGAAGTTAAATGTGAGATTAATGTTTTGCAAAGATATTGTAAAGATTTGACAGGGGGCTGAGAAGTGAAAGAAGCGGGCATGACTGTGTAGCTGCATTCCTGAATGAAAAAACAGGGTTTTTGGTTCTGATGCAACTAATCTCTAAATCTTATACATACTGATACTATCATTCTGAAACAGTTGGTGCTTTAGCAGTAGCTTCTTGAGGACCTAACCGAATTGATGTTTTTACAAGTGAAATTGACAACCAACTGAAGCATCATTGGTTTACCTAATCGTGACTAGTAGATTAGCTTCTCTAGACATTGAGTTCGTTTAAATGTTTAACAATATATATTAATATGTGCCCTTGTACTAGATAAAACACAAATATAACTTATGTGAGTGTTTTCGGCTTCGGACAAGGCGTGTCTTTTGACAAGTCAATTGTCCGACATATGTTAAAACTATAATTAGAAAAATACTGATATCTTTGGAACCCTTTTTCTTAGATGGATAGACAGTAAAACCCTCACTTAAGTGAGGGTTTTACCGCCTAGAAAGACCTATACAAATAAGCTTAGTAATAAAGTAAATCCTAATCCAGATACGGAAATAATAGTCTCAAGTAAGGTCCATGTTGCAAATGTTTCTTTCATGCTTAAACCAAAATATTCTTTGAACATCCAGAAACCAGCATCGTTCACGTGTGAAGCAATTAAACTACCAGCTCCTGTTGCAAGGACAACTAAAGCAAGGTTAACGTCTGTGTTACCTAACATCGGAATCACTAAACCGACAGTTGTTAATGAAGCAACTGTAGCAGACCCTAAGGAAATACGTAAGATAGCAGCGATAATCCATGCAAGCAAGATTGGTGATAATGAAGTATCTTTGAATAATTCGGCTACATAGTTACCAACACCGCCATCAATTAATACTTGTTTGAAGGCTCCGCCTCCACCAATGATTAAGAGCATCATCCCGATATTTGAGATCGCTGTTGTACAAGATTCCATTACGTTTTTGATTGGAATATTTCTTGCCAATCCCATTGTATAGATAGCAACTAATAAGGATATCAACATGGCAGTATCCGCATTCCCAATGAACTCGATCGCTGCTAGTAAACTATTATCTTTAAATCCCATTGTTTTTTGCAACAAAGTAATAATTGTAGCGATTGCCATTAAAATAACAGGTAGTAAAGCGGTAAAAACACTGATTCCAAAACTAGGTGTGTCTTCAAGTTTAAATACTTTTTGTTCACCTAGAGATTTTATATTACCAGTTTTTTTGAATGCGTCGGGTACTAGCTTTTTCGCAATTTTTGTGAATACAGGTCCAGCTAAAATAACCGTTGGAATGGCGATAATAAAACCATAAAGTAATACTTCACCAAGGTTTGCACCAAGTTCACCAGCAATAGCGGTTGGCCCTGGGTGCGGCGGCAAAAATCCGTGTGTCACAGATAACGCTGTTGCCATCGGAATACCGAGATACAAGATCGAAACTTTTAATTCTCTTGAAATAGCAAATACAATCGGAACTAATAATACTAACCCTACTTCAAAAAATAATGCAATACCGATAATAAATGAGGCAGTCACGACAGCCCATTGAATGTTCTTCTTACCGAATTTGTCTACAAGAGTCATGGCAATGCGTTGTGCGCCCCCGGCATCTGAGAGCAACTTACCTAACATCGCACCAAGTCCAAAAACGAGTGCTAAATGGCCAAGTGTGCCGCCTAATCCTGCTTCAATCGTTTTTACAATTTTTTCTGGTGGCATTCCAAGTGCTAAAGCAACACCGAACGATACAATGAGTAATGAAATAAAGGTGTTTAATTTAAAACGCATGATTAATACAAGTAATGCTAAAATCCCAATTGCTACAATGACTAATGGCATCGTAATTTCCCCCTAATATTAGCTTTATTTGTGTTTTATCCCCTATTTTTGTACAGTAAGCCCCCAACCTCAAAATTCAATGAGAGACAAGGAGTGGGGGACCACTGATAAAATTTTTACTTTATTAAGCCTCTTTGATAATTGGCAATTCGTGTATAATCTTCTTCTAATGCTCTTGATAGGTTGATAAATATCGGCAGTAATTGTCTGTATTCTTTTGTTGCTTCTTCTTTCGGTGTGTGTTTGTAGGTACTGCCAATCATTTCGGAAACGATTTCAAAAGAATCGATTTTTCCTGTGGCATAGAGACCTAAAATACATGCACCTAGACAGGAACTTTCGTAGCTTTTTGGAACAACGACTTCAGATGCGAAAATATCAGACATCATTTGTCGCCAAACGTCAGACCTTGCGAAGCCTCCTGTTGCCTGAATACGGGTCACAGGACCGTCCATGCATTCGGTTAATGCTAAAAATACGGTGTACAAATTATAAATAACGCCTTCTAAGGCTGCTCGAATCATATGTTCCTTCTTATGTGACATCGTTAAACCGAAGAAGGAGCCGCGTACATCTGGATTCCATAATGGCGCACGTTCACCTGCGAGGTATGGATGGAATAATAATCCGTCTGAACCAGGTCTCACACGTTCAGCAATTTTGGTTAATACATCGTATGGATCAATTCCTAGTCTTTTCGCAGTTTCTACTTCTGATGAGGCAAGTTCATCGCGAATCCAGCGAAGGACCATTCCTCCATTGTTTACCGGTCCACCAATTACCCAATGTTTTTCCGTTAAGGCATAACAGAATATTCTTCCTTTTTTATCTGTTTGCGGCTTGTCAATGATGGTTCGAATGGCACCACTTGTCCCAATTGTGACCGCAATCTCGCCTTTTCTAATTGCATTAACGCCTAGATTAGAAAGCACTCCATCACTGGCACCAATGACAAACGGTGTTTGTGGATCAATACCAATCTTTTGGGCTAAATCTGGATTGCAGTTGCTATATATCTTGGTAGTTGGTACGAGCTCAGATAATTGAGCAGGTGTTATACCAGCAATTTTTAAAGCTTCTTCATCCCAATCTAGTGTGTTTAGATTCATCATACCCATGCATGAAGCGAGGGAATGATCGACAACATATTGATCAAAGAATTTTTTAAAGATGTATTCTTTTATTCCAATATATTTTTTCGTTTTGGTAGCGATTTCAGGATGGTCATTCACAATCCAAGTAATTTTACTTAACGGTGACATGGGGTGAATGGGTGTTCCTGTTCGTCTATAAACTTCATGGCCATTCAGTTCATCTTTAATTTTATGTGTCCATGCCTCACTGCGATTATCTGCCCAGGTGATACAAGGTGTCAGCGGATGGTCATTTTCATCCATGGCAATGACACTATGCATGGCGCTGCTAAATGAAATAAACGATGGTTTCTTATCTGAATGATGTTTCGTTATATTTGAAATCACTTGCAAAACAGCTTGGAAAATCTCTTCTGGATCTTGTTCCGCTGTGGAAATATCCGGTGTGCGAAGTGGATAACCAATATTCTCTGTTTGGATGACTTCGCCTTTTTCAGTAAATAATACTGCTTTAGTACTTGTTGTACCAATATCTATACCTAACATATAGCTACTCATGTTCTTGCTCTACTCCTTTAGATAACATTTGTTGTGACATCCAGAGGTCTTCAACTTTCCCTTGAACATCATCAAAGTTTTGATGTAAGGCCTTAATCATGAGGGATCGATCTTTTGTTTCGATTGCTTTTATATAAAGCTCATGATTTTTGATAATCCGTTCAAAGTCTTCGTACTTTTCCTCGAAACGGGTACGCATTGATAAAAGGATGAAGCTTTCCATAACAGGCTTTAAATTATTCCAAATCATCAGGATGTAGGAATGCTGAATGGTGCGAATAATCGTTTCATGGAATAAGAGATCTTGATAAGAAAACTCATCAGCATCATGATATTTAATGGCGATTTTCATCATTTCAATAATTTTATTCAGTTCCTTTGCTAACTCACTCGTGTCCATCTTTACAAGCCGTTCAAAGATAAACGTTTCTATGAGTAAACGGACATCATATATTTCATCGATTTCTTTTTCGGTTAAACCAATGACAACTGCACCCATTCTTTCTAAGCGAATGATATTTTCAGAAGCTAGTACTTTTAATGCTTCACGAACGGGTGACCGGCTTACAGAAAAATCGGCAGCTAATTTATTTTCCGATAGAATGGTACCGCTTTCAATTTTACCTGAAATAATACGCATTCTAAGTTCGCTTGCAACACGATCACCAGTAGAAGCTTTTGAAAGCCATTTTTCAGGATAAAGAAATTCCATTGATTCCGTCATAACGTCACCTCATGTTAATCAAGTATACTTGTATACAAGTATTATAACTCGGATTTTTAATTATGCAAGCGCTTTAATTTCATTTTGCCCAGATTCCCTTCAATATTCGTCCAAGTTTTAACTAAAAAGCAAGATCGAAAATAGGTGGAATAAAAATATATATAAATTGGTATCCTTTAAAAATTCATCATCAGAATATCGTAGAGTAAAGGATTTATATGCTGAAAAATAAAGTGAAACTTCTATTAAAAGGTTCATATAGTTGAATAATAAAAGGAAAAAAGTGTTCAAATCATACTAGATTGAAAAAGAGGATGTTACGGTTCTATAACGAAATAGGTTTAGAAGATAAAGGGGGCGATATGATGAACATGAAAATGAAGAACGGTTTGGAGAATAGGTGTAAAAAACTATAATGAAAAGGAGTTTTTCTATTGAAGCAAGCGTTGCTTATTATTGATGTTCAACAAGAATTAGTTGATGGAAATGATAAAAACAAAAGTGTACTGAATAAAGACGTATTATTAGATAATATTAATTTGGTTATTAATAAAGCATTAGAATCACAAATTTTAATCATCTTTATAAGGGATAAAGATGTTGCTGACGGCAAAGGTCCGGGGTTTCAAATACACTCAAAAGTAAAAGTACCAGCCACTGCAAAAATATTTGATAAAGCGGCTACAAATTCGTTTTATGGTACGCCATTAATGGGCTTTTTAAAGGACAATGAGATTGAACATCTTGTTATCATGGGATGTAAAACAGAACATTGTATTGATACAGCGGTTAGAACTGCAACGGTGAATCATTTTGATGTTACTTTAGTTGGGGATGGTCATTCGACGACAGATTCTTCAACTTTATCTGCCGAACAGATAATAAGCCATCATAATGAAATACTTCATGGTCATTACAATGTTGACAATTTTTCTGTCGTTCGGACTACTCAAGAAGATTTGTTTCAACCAATCCATAATAATTACCGGTAAATCGTCATTTACTCATTTAACTTGAGAAGCTCGGAAAAACATGATTGATCTTCGGCGATTGGGTGCGATTGTCGAAGAACACAACTTATATTTAACTGTAGTGCTTTGAGAAAAAAGACAAATCCTTTAAAAATTTTCTAAGTAGTTTGTCATTACCTTATACAGATATTTTAAAAGTACGCATACCAAATAACCCCTGAATGGAATATTTGAAGCATTGTCCGATTCTTAAGTAAAGGAATTGCTTAGAATTTATAATGTGTTAATTGGTAATCAAATAAAATTCTCTTCTAAAAATGAAAGTATGGATTAAATTATAGTATGTAAATCATATGATTTTTTAGGAGGAAATAACGATGAGCATGAAAACAATGAACGCTGTATTAGGATCAACACCAGAACATTACAATAAATTAGGTCTTAAAAAAGGACAAATAGAAAAATGGGAAGACGGTATGCGTACGGATGGAAGTGAAGGGACTTATGAATGGTGGTACTTCGACGCTCACTTGAATGATGGTTCAAAACTGGTCATTGTATTCTTTACAAAACCATATATTGAAAGTAACAAACCACTTACTCCTTTTGTTACTTTCAATCTTGATCTTTCTGATGGACGTACTATCAAAAAAATCTATCAGACTTCAGAGCAAGCCTTTTTCGCCTCTAAAGATCAATGTGAAGTCCGTATTGGACCAAACATCTTCAAAGGCGATTTAAATACCTATCAAATCCATATCGAAATTGATGATGTCTTGGCTGACATCACGATTAAAGGTGCGGTTCCCTCTTGGAGGCCAGAAACTGGTCATTGGTTCTATGGAAACGGTGAAGAGAAGTATTTTGCCTGGTTACCATCTGTTCCTTATGGAATCGTAGAAGCAGACATAAAAATAGATAATAATATTCAGCATTATATTGGTACTGGATACCACGATCATAACTGGGGGAATACTCCCATGATGGAGCTTATGAATAACTGGTATTGGGCGCGTGCGCAAATTGGGGATTATACAGTGATCGCTTCATTTATAACAGCTGAACAAAAGTACGGATACGAAACATTCCCTATTTTCATGCTGGCTAAAGAGAATGAGATTATAGTTGATAACGAAAGAAACGTTCGTTTCACGGCATGTAATAAATATGTAGACTCTTTTACTGGAAAACCAGTAGCAAACACGACTGTGTACGACTACAAAGATGATACACACCATTACACCATTACATTTGAACGAGAGAAAAATCTTGTGGTCCAAAAATTTATAGATGAATTAACAGGAAAAATAAAAGAAGCAGCTATACAGTCAGGCTATGATGGGGCTTATCTGAGATTCACTGGTGATGTTCAGCTAGAGCGATTTGAAGGTGATGAAGTGGTGGAAACACTGAACGAAGAGGCGATATGGGATCTTATGTATTTTGGGAAAGTTCGACAGTAACTTGTTTTAAATAAAAAGATCCACGGTTTTCTTTTTAACAACTGTGGATCTTTTTATATTATTAATTTAATGGCCAAAATCTTCAATACTATTGACTCTATATTTACCAAACAGGTCTTAACTTCGATGACAATTTACCTTCATTTGCTTCATATATTAATTTTGTTAAATCTTCTTTGAGCATTTGTATTCGTTCAGCGCCTATGTTTTCCATCCAACGCCCTTCAATCTCAGTTAGTATCTTATCTTTTGCTTTCACTGCTAACCAACCTCGTTCGGTCAAAACAATAATTTTCCCTCTCTTATCAGTGGGATGAGTTTGGCGCATTACATAACCACTTTTCTCAAGAGAATCCACCATTTTACTCACAGCTTGCTTTGTAATTCCTAAATATTCGGCTAGTTCTATACCTGTCGCTCCATCAGGGATGATACGTTTAAACATAAAACCATGTGCAGGTCTAATATCTCCAAATCCTAATTTACTCATTCTGTCATTTAGTTCATCAATCAATGTACTAAAGGATAATGACAAAAGTGATGTAAGATCCAATTCACTAAATACTTGATGATTCATACATAAAACCTCCTTGAATAAAGTCAATTAGGTTGACTTTATTTGAATCCCATTGTACTATGTGTAACATAGTCAATCAAGTTGACTATAATTAAGTTATGAAAGAACTAGAATTCACCGAAATAAAAATTAATAAATTATGGAGGGTTCTCATGGCTAATATCGTTAAAATTAGAGGGAGTGTATTTGCACCGTATGCTTGGTTGGAACCTATTAAAGATCCTGCAACAGGAAAGGTATTCGAATATACTGGTGATGCACGTGAATTTACACCATACGCTGTAAACACAATGCGGTCAAGATTAGAGCAAGAAGTGATTATTGATTTTTATAAAAAAGAAATTTTCACATATGCAGATGCCTGTATCGTAACTGTAAAAGTTACAAATCCAGATGGTTCTATTGATTATAAAAAAGGAAAAACAGGTACAGAAAACATTGTATGTACGAATGTTGTGTGGGGCGCTGATGAAGTTTCTTTTGAAATGAGGGCAAGTGCCAGCAATCCTTTAAATACAGCAGCACCTGCGGCTGACTATTTATTAACTATACGTGTTAACAAAAGTGGTGTTGCTCATATTGAAGGTTCCCATGATGGGTTCCCTTGCTATGAATTTTATAAACAAACAGATTTTGGTCCATTTGAATTAATATATACACATGATTTCAGAGAAACTGGTGACATTCCAGAAGCGCTAGCTGGCGAAATGGAATACAGTTTTAAAACGACAATCTAGATATAAATATGAACCAGAAGAGTATCGCTATTTGAATAAGAAGCAGCAAATATGAAAGGAAAAGCAATTGATTATGCGAAAGAAATTGCGACCTGTTTTGCTCAATGGTTCAATGTTATGTATTACCCAAAATAAAATTAGAATTACAGAGGTGGTTCTCATGACTAATATCGTTAAAATTAGAGCAAGTGTATTTATTCCAATGGCTTGGACTGAACCTAAGAAGGATATTCAAACAGGAAACGTAATCCAATTCGAAGGTGACTCACGTGAATTTACACCTTATGCTGTAAACGCTATGCGTTCCAGGGTTGAACAAGAAGTAGTTGTAGATTTTTACAAAAAAGAAATTTTCACATATGCGAATACTGGTATAACAACAGAAAGAGTCACAACTCCAGATGGTTCCGTTAATAAAAGAACAGGAAAAGCTAGTACAGAAGGTATTTTGTGTACTGATATTGTATGGAGTTCTGATGACGTCAAATTTCAAATGAGTGCAAGTGCTAGCAACCCATTAAATGTATATGCACCTCCCGTTGACTATCTATTAACCGTACATGTCAAAAAAGATGGTATTGTCGATATTCAAGTTGCACATGATGGATTTCCTTGTTATGAATTTTATAAGCAAGTAAATTTTGGTCCGTTTGAACAAATTCATACACATGATTTCAGAGAAACTGGTGATACACCTGAAGCGCTAGCTGGAGAAATGGAGTATAGCTTTAAAAAGATATTGTAAAGTCAAGGGGTTGCCACATTGTCATCAAACCAAGATACATTTGTATTCATAATAGGAATATTGTCGGCAAAATGAGAATACCTAACATTAAGTAAATTTAGACAAGAAATACTATAGGTTTTATCCCGCTATTCGCGGGCAGTAAGCTCCCCACCTTAAGATTGAGAGAGAAGCGAAAAAGATAGGTGGGGGATAACTGCCCGTAAAAGCCTGATTGGACGGGCTTTTAATCAGTGGGGGATGAAGAAAACCCCCACTGTAAAGAGAATGAGTTAGATGGACTGCAATGTAATGTAGATGGAGATTGTTAATGCTATAAATACTTGATGATTCATACATAAAACCTCCTTGAATAAAGTCAATTAAGTTGACTTTATTTGAATTCTATCGTAATATAAACAATGTAGTCAATTGAGTTGACTACATTGTTTTTGTTATAAAAGAAATGAGATACCCATTTTTAATGAGTAAATATAGAACAACGTAAGAATGAGTAGTAGGAGGAAAAGAAAATGACAACAGTTTTATTTGTAAAAGCAAACAATCGTCCAGCAGACCAAGCGGTTAGTGTGAAATTATACGAGGCTTTTTTAGCGAGCTACAAAGAATCACATCCAAATGATACAGTGGTAGAGCTTGATTTATACAATGAAGAATTGCCATATGTAGGAGTAGATATGATTAACGGCACTTTTAAGGCTAGTAGAGGACTTGATTTAACAGCAGAAGAAGCAAAGGCGGTAGCTGTTGCTGATAAATATTTAGATCAATTCCTTGCAGCTGATAAAGTTGTGTTTGGTTTCCCATTATGGAATTTAACAATCCCAGCTGTATTACACACATATATTGATTACTTAAACCGTGCGGGCAAAACATTTAAATATACGCCAGAAGGTCCAGTAGGTCTTATTGGAAATAAGAAAATTGCATTATTAAACGCACGTGGCGGTGTATATTCTGAAGGGCCAGCAGCTGAAATGGAAATGGCTGTTAAATATGTAGCAAGTATGATGGGCTTCTTCGGTGTAAAAGATATGGAGAAAGTAGTAATTGAAGGTCACAACAAATTCCCAGATAGAGCAGAAGAAATTATTGCAGCAGGTCTTGAAAAGGCTGTTAAAGTAGCAAGTACGTTCTAATTAACAAAACATTTGTCACTCAATATAGCAGTACCAACACGTTTATAGCGGTGGTACTGCTTTTTTATTCGCTTATTTAGCTACTTTTGGGCAGTAAGAACATTCTTAACTTATTAAACGATAGAAAGCAGGATTACATTACAATGGAACGTTTATGGACAAAAAGCTATATAATGCTGACAATTACAGCATTATTACTATTTAGTGGTTTTTATTTACTAATGCCAACACTACCTATGTTTATTAAACAATTAGGTGGAAGTGAATCTCAAGTTGGATTCATTATTGGAGTGTTTACAATATCGGCAGTAATTTTTCGTCCTATTATTGGAGGATTAATGGATCGATATGGTCGACGTGTATTTATAATAAGCGGACTACTATTTTTTGCGATTACAATGTATTTTTACGATTGGATAACAGGAATTATATTTTTAGTGGTATTACGTATCCTTCATGGAATCAGCTGGGCAATTGCTACAACTTCGATCGGAACGGCTGTGACTGATGTTATTCCACAATCTCGTCGTGGAGAAGGAATGGGATGGTATGGACTTGCAATGACTTTAGGTATGGCTTTAGGACCAATATTAGGTCTTTGGGTAGCGAAATCATTTTCATTTCATTATCTATTTCTTCTATGCACAGCATTAGCACTTATTGCATTCATACTTGCGCTTGGTACAAAAATACCAGCGGTTCAACATACATCAAAAAAACCAATATCATTTTTTGAAAAAACAGTCTTACCAATCGCTATTGTTACATTTTTCCTATCTATTACTTTTGGTGGCATTACAACATTTTTACTACTGTTTGCAGCAAAAATTCAAGTTAATGCTGGCACTTTTTTCTTAGTTTATGCTGTCACACTTACAGTAATTAGACCACTTGCAGGGAAGATATCCGATAAACATGGAGAAGGGGTCATTATTGTTCCTGCACTTTTTACACTGATAATCGCACTATTAGTCCTAACAATGACAAAAGGGCTTGTTGGACTAGTTATTACAGCTATTTTGTACGGAATTGGATTCGGATCAGCACAACCGGCTCTTCAAGTAGCAACTATACGATTAGCTCCACCAGAGAAAAGAGGGGTAGCGAACGCTGCATTCTTTACTGCTTTTGATTTAGGGATTGGTTTAGGCTCTATGATTCTAGGATTTGTTTCACAGCTCATGGGATATCAAATGCTATTTATTGTTTGTGCTGTATCTGGGTTTATTAGTCTGTTAATGTTTATTTTGTTTGTAAAAAAGACATTAAAATAACTTTTTAAATTATGGAAAAAGCGCTATTCTTTTTGGAGAAATGTATAAAAAGGATGGCGTTTTTTTGAACCTTTCTATTTAAGATGAGTTTCAATAAAAGGAGTTGAATGAAAAGCAAAATGGAAAGAATATTATTGAAGTATTTGACTAAATTTACAACGTTTAACGAAGAAGAACAACAAGCAATCGTTAAAGATATACTTATTGAAGAATATAAAAAAGGAACAATGCTCCTTAGACAAGGAGATGTTCCTACTAAATGTTATTTCGTATTGAAGGGGTGTGTTAGGCAGTATTCTATAGATGAAACGGGAAAAGAGGTCACATCTAATTTCTACACAGAAGAACAAGCAATTGCGAATTTCAATTATCATAAACAAGACAAGTCATCGGTGTATTCTTTAACTTGTGTAGAAGACTGTATATTGGTCGTTGGTGACCTTGATACCGAAAAGGACATGTATAACAAATATACACAATTGGAAACAATGACACGCAAGATGATTGAGGAAAAACTAGGTGACATGCAAGATGAAATGGCTTCATTTATTGCATCTACACCTGAAGAACGCTATAAAGCACTATTGCAGAAACGACCTCATTTAGTCAATCGTGTACCCCAACATCAGTTGGCAAGTTATCTTGGTATTACCCCAGAGTCATTAAGTAGAATTAAGAAACGAATCTATGAAAATGGTTTTTAGGAAGTTGGGACTTTTCCTCCCTTGAACAGCAACCATATACCAAAGCCCAATTCTCCTGCAATCATTGGCACAGTAAATATAAATGTAAGTATTGAAATGATGCCATCATATTCTGGAAGAAACGTGTTGCATAAGTGAATGACAATGTAGCCTATTGAAGCAAGCAACAATAAGATGCTAACGACTTTTGGTATGCTGTCTGATTTGAAAGCTAAATAACCAACAACCATGAGATGCCCACCAAAAATGATTAAACCAATAGACCAAATAGATTCAAATGCTTCCAAAAATAGCATCGTCTGTGCTTGAAGTTGATCGGTTGTAAATAATGATAAATAGTCTTTATTTTTCGTGAGAAGTAACACAAATATCAAATTCAGTATGGCAATTCCCAATATAGTCGCATAGGTAAGACGAAGCCACGCACCGAGCAATGAAAGGTTTTTATGAATGGGCTTCAAGAAGATATAGAAAGCCCAGGCGACCACAATGTCACTTATTAGGATGATGACCCAACCAAAGATTTCGGCTTTGAAAAGGATATTTGATGACATGATGTTGTGAAATGTAGCGCTAGCATTGCCCTGCACAACAAGGCTTTCATGGGCAATGCCATAGGAAAAAAATGCAGCAAGTGTCATGATGATAAGTGATATGCCAGCAGTTAGAGCGGATTTTCGCTGATCCGGTTGTTTTTTTACTATGATAGCCATAAGATAACCCCCTATATTACATTGTTAATTTTCATTTTAATGGGAAGGTGATGACTGGTCATTGACTTAAATCAAGAGTGGAAAGCTGTCTGTTCTCAAAGGAAGCGACGTATGATAAATTTATATTATCAGAATTTACAGAATAACTGTCGTTTGGTATTCCGTTAAAGGGCAGTTTAGTGGAACAAGAAACAGGAATCTTAGGGATATCTGTTGAATGTTTTTTACTAACAATTAAAATGGAGTGGACTTTTAATGGAATTTATTATTAATAGTGAATGTTTTAATAAAGCAATATCGGATGTTAATAAAGCAATATCTTTAAAAACACCTTTTCCTATTTTGTCAGGTATTAAGATTACCGCTAATAAAGATTGCTTAATCCTTATAGGAAGCAACTCGGATATTATTATTGAAAAAGTTATTCCTTTGACGATAGATGGAGTAAAGGTATTGGAAGTTAATGAAACTGGTAGTGTTGTATTATCTGCAAAATATTTAAGTGAAATTGTTAAGAAATTACCAGATAAAATACATTTAAAAGTAAACGAGAAGCAAATAGTTACCCTGCAATCCGATGAAATTATTACCAGCCTTAACGGTTTTAATTCTGAAGAATATCCAAGTCTCCCGCAAATTGACGAAACCAAGCACATTAGAATCCCTAGTATTGAATTAATAGAAATGATTAAACAGACTGCTTTTGCAGTATCAAAAAGTGAAACCAGACCAGTCTTGACAGGAGTTAATATGTCATTCAAAGAAAACCACCTTACGTGTGTTGCAACGAATTCCCATCGCTTAGCATTAAGAGAACTTACAATAGATTCAAATGTAAATGGTTCATTCATTGTTCCAAGTACAAGCCTAAATGAACTTATTAAGTTAATTCATAATGAATCTGGATTAATACATATATTTGTAACGGACAGCTATATGGTATTTAAATCAAATACTACATCTCTTTTTTCACGATTAATTGAGGGGAACTATCCAAACGTTTCAGGATTATTACCCAAAAATTCGAAGACAATAATTACTCTTGACACAAAGCAGCTATTAAAGGGTATTGATCGAGCTTGTCTTTTTGCAAGTGAATGGAAGAATAACAATATATATTTAGAAATAAAAGATGGTACTAAAATAAAGATTTCTTCTAACTCATCAGAAATAGGTAGAATAGAAGAAACACAAAATATAAAGGGTATTGATGGTGAGACGGATTTAAGTATCTCGCTTGATGGAAGTTTTTTAATTGATGCTTTAAAAGCAGTAAAAGAAGAAGAAATAAGATTAAGTTTTGGTGGTTCAATGAGACCCGTCTTAATCGAACCTATTGAAAATTCTTCTTATCTTCATCTTATTTCTCCAGTTCGGTCATATTAAAAAACTAGGCTCTTATTGTACTAACGGGGGCCTTAACGGAACAAGGGAACTCCAAAATGGAGGTTCCCTTGTTGTTTAGATGGTGAGGGAATTATCAACCTTGGAAATATTAACGATGCCTCATTTTCGGATATTATCGAAGGGGAGCGGGCAAAAAACCTTGTAGATGGATTTTCACGAAGAGTGGCAGTAGAGGAACTATGTAGAAAATACGGATATCGCAAACGATTTGGAAAATAGATAGGAAAACGAGTGCCACGCAAAACGTGTACAGTAAAAAAAGATGGACCAAAACAGTTTCTTACTGTTTTGGTCCATCTTTTTTACCATTCCTTTGGCTCATAGTTCAAGTCTTGGAATAATCGATTGCGCTCTTTTTTAGATAAGTCTCTCCATTGTCCAACGGGTAGATTACCTAAATGAATATTCATAATTCGAGTTCGCTGTAGTCTATAAACATCGTATCCAAGCGCTTCACACATGCGACGAATTTGACGATTTAGTCCTTGTGTTAAAGTGATTTGAAAAACATATTTAGAAAGTTGTTCCATCTTACAAGGCAGCGTTTTCGTACCTAAAATTTTTACACCTTCAGCCATTCGTTTTAAAAATTCAGGAGTAATCGGCTTGTCTACTGTAACAATGTATTCTTTCTCATGCTTATTTTCAGCACGTAAAATTTCATTGACTATATCACCGTCGTTCGTAAGGAGTATTAAGCCATCTGAATCTTTATCTAGTCGCCCGATATTAAAAACTCTTAATGGATGATTGACTAAATCAACAATATTACCCTTAACATTTTTTTCTGTTGTACTCGTAATACCTACGGGTTTATTTAAGGCAATATAAACATAATTTCTTGCCATCCGTATTGGGTTACCGTTTACACGAACATCATCCCCAGGCTCGACTTGGCTGCCTATTTTCGCAACCTTTCCATTTATCGTGACTCTTCCTTCATCGATTAATTTATCTGCACCGCGTCTAGATGCTTTTCCGGATTCACTAATGTACTTATTAATACGCATGTTAAACACAACCTTAAGTAGAGAGTTAATAGTATTAGAATATTGGTTTCACATAAGATTTTCAAGGGCTTATTAAAATCTTATGTAGATTAGTATCGGTGGTAGCATAAATGACGTAGACTTTTTATCAAAAAATTGGCAAGAAAACTCCATCTTCAAAACGTGCAGGACATAGCCCAGTTTAAGGTGGAGATGAATTGCCATCGCATTTGTAAAAATATTTTCGTAGCATGGCGAATATATGTTCTTTTTGATTGTTTTGTAGTATCATGAAGGAAAGAAGGAGGTGAACATGATGACAAAAGAAAAAGAATATGCAACCTATCAAATTTGGATCAAGAAAGGTCATAAATTATA
>NZ_CAKJTI010000039.1 GCF_917563915.1 Bacillus rhizoplanae
AAAATATTTGTTTAAAAACATGGTATAAAATTGGGTTTTATACCATGTTTTTTGTCCTCTATAATAGAAATATTTCGATATTTGTTGAGTTAATAAAAGGGCAGGCTAACAAGAAAGAGAGACCAAATGTTCATCTGGTCTCTTGCTTATTATTTCGTTGGTTTAATATAAGGGACGATTTGTGCAGTAGCTCCTACAGAGGCACCACGAATAAAATCTTGATTTTCTTAGCAGGTAGAATACTATTTTAATTAAATAATGTGAGTTACTGACTTCTATATATTCCCTTAGGAGATATCACAATAAATTTTCGTATTAAAAAAGTTACGGTCCCATATTATCAATAAGTATTACTATACTTATCCATCAGTCTAAATTTTCTTTTTTATTAAGCCTGGAAAAATTATCATTATAAGGTGTATAATGTAAGTTGATTAAAATATCTAGTGAGGTGCTTTTATTGAATAGTCGTTTGCAAACTATCCTTATTCTTATCGGATTCGTGTCCATCGTTAGCTCAGTTACTATCCTCAAAGATTTTAATTACAAACAATATTTTCAATATGCAGGTGCAATTTTAATAGGAATAGGTTTTATGTATGGTAATGATAGCGACAAAATTAAAAAGAAAGAATAGAACCTTTAAGTTTACAATAATAATCTAAGATTACTTATTATTGTGAAGGAGATATCTTCCTAATTTTGAATCTATGCAATTCTTAACACCTTTTTTTATAATATTTGAGACAATAAGTCTTTGTTTCTATAATGTTCAACTTTTAGGTTTGTTAAGAACAATTATGCATATATTAATAATCAATCGTTTATAATATATGCACAAGAGAAAATACCTAAATGTTCTAATACTTCTTCGAATCACATAGTCTATCGCAATCCATTCATCCACTACTTCTATCGTTTTGATTGGTGATTTTTTAGTACGGCAATCCCAACGTTTCTTTCCTAATAACTTTTTTAATTGACTGTACTTCTTTATAATTGCTTCACTTCTAAAAAGAAAGGACGGAAATATTGAGAAAGTCATCTTCTTGAACAACTTTTACCTATTTGGTTACAAGATTAGGACTTAGTCCGTAACATCTTGTAACCAAAATTATATTGTGAATTTTTTTGTAATCCCTTCTTGTTAGCAAAAAACTATAAACCACTTTCTTTTTTCATCACAAAAGTCTTCTTATTTTACCTAAGTTACTCTCAGTATTCATTAAGAGGTTAAATAAGGAATATACTTAATTTAAAATATTTCTTTGCCTATACTCACTTTACATTGTTAAGCGCGTTGACTGCGTTGATTTCCCCATCTCCAAATTCTTTATCAAATCCATTGACCCCACGATCTATGGCTCCCTTTTTTAAAAGATTCTCTATGAGAGACGGAGAAGGACTTTTTTGGTACTTCTCTTCATATTCAGCAATTAATAATGCTGCTAATGCAGAAACTTTAGGAGCTGCTAAGCTTGAACCAACCTCTAGTTCATATCCTCTAGGAAGCCCTAAATTTGTACTGAGAGGTGTTGGAGGAAGGTTAGTTGGATAAGTTACAAGTATCCATGAAGTTATATCATATTCTTTTAATTCATTAAAAAATGGACCATAGTCTCCTCCTGGTGCAGCAAAGGTAATCCCTCCATAATTTGAGTATGACGCTAAGGTGTTCTCTTTACTTGTTGATGAGACTGTTATGACTTCATTGCTACCGCCAGGAAAATGTAGTTGGTAATCTTCAGGATACCCTCTTTTCTCAGCAATTTCCTTTGGATTTTTTAAATCAAGAGCGTCATTGCCCGCTGAAGCTACGACTACACTTCCTTTATGCTTTGCATAGCGAAGAGCATTTTGATATGCTCTTATTAAAACTTTGTCTTCCTTGCTAGTTTTAGACAAGTATGCACTAAGACTCAAGTTTATTACATCCATACCATCCTTTGCTGCTTGGATAATAGCTTGGATAATCCAACTAGATTCTGCCTTCTCGTCTTGGAATACTTTATATGGAACAATTCCTAATTCAGGGCCAATTCCCATTAAATTCCCGTTTGCAGCAATCGTTCCAGCCACCATAGTACCATGACCGAGATAATCCTGAGTATCATTTATACCAGGAACAAATGACTTTCCACTGCTAATAATGTTTCCTTTTAAATCAGGATGATTAAAGTCGATACCACTGTCTATAATCGCGACTTTAATGTTGTGATTCCCCTTTTGTAAGTTATAACTCTCACCATTGTTTGTTACTGCATTAATATCCCACTGAAAGCTATGAAATTTATTTCTTTCACTTTGTAGCATGCTAGATTTAGAAAGTGTACCAGTTGATGGTGGGATAGAATGTAATATACTGTTGCTTTGTAGTTCTTTTATTTGATTATTGTTTATTACACCAATCTTTCTCTCATAGCCTACATCTTGTATAAAATTTTTATATGAATGATTTAAATCGTATAGTAACTCCCTAGATGACAAACTATCCGTTAAAGTGACCTTTAGCAAGTTAGCTTCTTCAATTTTCTCTATACTAATGATACGGTCTTTATAAAGATTGTGGATTAATTGCTCTAGTTCAATCATCTTTGCTTGTTCCTTAACTGTAATTAAAAGAGAATTTTGTACAATGTCATCTGTCTGTTTTTCGGAGGCAAAAGACTTATTAATAAATACATTACCTTGAAAAAGCGTAAAGAAAATAAGAAAAGTTATGATAATGGTACAAAGGATTCGTCCTATTTTTTTTGCCGACATAATGAATCACTCCTTGTTTACATAAATAATATATAGACCAGTTGCTTAGATGAAATACAGAACTTGTACACATATAGGCAAGATAGGCAAACAGATAGTTATCACCTCCAAATAAACATTTAAAGAAGCCTTTTTGAACTTGCTTGATATGTACGATATAAATATCACAATTTCTATCTGCTCATATTTAAGCAAGGGGGTATATATGAGAAATATTAACATATTTATGGTAATATATATATGTATATACAAAAAATGTATATAATTTTCTAGGTTTGTAGGTTATAAAGCCTCTTACTCTAGTTTTTAGGGGAGAGTATGTTATCAATGATTCATATGATTAATTTTATAGGAGGATAATGTATGTTTTGGCGTAAAAAGGATGTACAAAGAGAAATTAACTGGTTACACGATAAGGTGAAACATATAGATTTATGTCGACTAGAAGATTATTCAGAACTTGATTTTCTAAAACCTTTGCTACATAACAAAAAAATAGTCCTTTTAGGAGAGAATGGCCACGGTGTTAGAGAGCATACAGAGATTAAGATAAAACTTATAAAATATCTATACCATGAGTTGGATTTTCGAGTTCTGGCATTTGAGAGTAGCCTTGGAGACTGTAGCTTTTCTTCTGAGCATCAAATGGACGTAAATGCGGTACAGCTTATGAAACAATCACTCTTTAAAGTCTGGCATACGGAAGAAATGGTAGAATTCTTTACATGGATAAAAGATACACAATCATATAATTCACCTCTTATTTTTACAGGTATTGATATTCAACCATCTTCTAAAGAAAGTATAACGAGCAAGGTGCTTATTCCCATATTTTCTTATATTGGAGAAACATATGGAAAACAAGTAAAGGAGTTAGAAAAAGAAATGCTGTATCAATATTCACATTCTCGTCGTAGTACCTCGACTAAAAAAGAGCGAAAAGCGAAGTATAAAGAAATGCAAAAAAGTTACAAACAACTTTTACTCCTGTTAAAACAAAATTATACTCATTTGCAAGAGAATTTTAATCAAAAGACACTATTACTTACCGAAAGAGTGTTGAAAAATCGAAAGAAGCTCATAGAGATGATGTCGTCTAATTTTATGAAAGCCTTAAAGATTCGGAACAAAATCATGGCCGATAACATTGTTTGGTTGAGTGAAAAAATGTTTACAGAGGAAAAAATTATTATTTGGGCCCATAATAACCATATTGCTAAGAGAATGCAAGGATTGATTGGATTTAAATCGACATTTTCATATGTACCGTCAAATTTAAAACAAAGCTCCTATTCAATTGGACTGTTCATGTACAGCGGATGTGCCGCAGAAAATACTCGTAATGTATATGAAGTACTTAAACCTGAGCAAGACAGTATAGAATTTAGGATGCAGAAAACAGGACATGGTATTAGTTTCTTAGACATTTCCGAGCAAAGGAAAGTATCAGAGAACGAATGGCTTTTCAACTATACATATACAATGAATGAAGGCAAAGATCTAAGCCTAATTAGACCTAGTGTCTGCTATGATGGCCTTATCACCTGCTCCAAAACGAATGTCCCAAGGTACTTAGAAATTTAAAAACCATAAATATAACATTATTATACAACTTTTACTTTTACTTGAAAATTTTGTATAATAATTGTTGAAAATAACTGAATAATGTAATAAAATGAAAAACGTCAAAAGATTATTTTTACCAATTATTCCATTTTAAGGTATATTAGGTATCATTTAACTTTTGATATACAATTTATATACATATTGAAAGGAGGAGAATAAACATGGCTGCAGCAACAACAAACATGTTTGATTTAGAAGTAAAGGTGAATCATGGTAGCTTAAATCATGCGGAACCCGATACAAAACGTACAATTTTAACATGTATCACATGCAAATCTACTTGCACTTGTGTTTGTACGTCTTACTGCACAATTTCTTGTTTCTAATAAGTTTATCAATCTCAGAAGGGAGTGCTCTCGTTGGCAGATATGTTTGATTTAGAAGTTAAAGTAAGTCAAGTTAGCCAGAATGGAAGTGTAGAGCCTGACACAAAGAAGACTATCATTTCTTGTGTTACTTGTAAGTCTACTTGTACTTGTGCTTGTACTTTTAATTGTACAATGTTGATTTGTTAATTAAAGATAGTTGTATAGTTACATCTTAATAACTCTAGTTTCTCTGTAACAAGTAATAGTTACAGAGAACTAGAGTTACTAATTTTAAGAATCAAAAGGGGAATTTTTTAATGCAAACGACAAAAGAAAGAGTAGTTGATCAAACTCGGTATAGTTCTTACAAGTCACCTTATCAAGCTCTTGATTTTTTTATGTTACGAACCCCAGTTTTTCCATTAGAAAAGTATATGGCGCTTTCCTCTATTGGTACTAATAAGGGGAGCGATAAACAAAGGGTTTTTAATGAGGTTAAAGAATATACAACGGCTGCCATAGATAATCCTGTTTTCAGAGAAGCTATAGCAGTCGCTAGCTTGCCTTTACATCAATCACTAGACAAATTGCACAAAGGAAGCTCTAAAAAATCTAAACAAATTCTCTTTAGCCTACTTAGCTACTATATTCGTATGTCTGTACGTCCTACTCCTTTCGGACTGTTCTCTGGTGTTGCAATAGGAACATTTAAGGAGAATACAGAAATTATTCTTAATAAACATTTTGAAAAAAGAAGTAGACCAGATATGCAATGGTTATGCAACGTTGTCAAGCTTTTAGAACAAGATTACACCTTACTATCAAACCTTCTTGTCCAAAAAAATCATTTACTCTATAAACATGGGGATATATTAATTCTTCCTTATCTATCTAGTCATGGAGTTAAAGAGGACTCTACTATAGATAATGCTAGCTTTAAAATTACTCCAGTTATTGAGGATGTATTAAATCTTGCAAGTTCTCCAATTAAATTTAAAGAGTTAATCTGTAAAATCCATAGTAAATATCAGGAAGTGCCACAAGAAAAAATTGCTTTATACTTAAGTAGTATGGTAGAAAAGGAATTTCTTATCACAGAATTAAGACCACCACTTCTAGGAGCATCTCCTTTTGAATATGTTCTACAAAAAGTGGAATCCTTACATCCCAATCCAATGAAAGGCCAACTCTATCAGCAATTAAATTCCATTTACCAAGCTATTAATGAATATAATTGTTCAGAGTTGGGGCAAGGGGAAGAGCAATACATAAGTCTAATAGAAGAAATGATGAATGTGGCTAAAACAAAGTATGCACTGCAAGTTGATCTTAAGATAAACACTGAGAAAACTCAATTAAATAAGTCTGTTAAGCAGGATATTGAACGGGCTGCAGAAATTTTACTTAAGATTTCTTCAAGAAAAAGAGGTTCAGAGCACATTCAAATGTACTACGATGAATTTGTGGAGATGTATGGTTACTACAGTGAGGTTCCTGTTTTAGAATTACTTGACAATGGATTAGGAATCGGTGCTCCCCCAACATACGCTAACCCTCCAAGTCTAAAAACATTCAATTCAAGTAACAAGAATACTAAGAGGGATTTCATATTGTTTTCGTGGATTACAGACTGCTTAGCATCAGGTAAGAATACCCTACAGCTTACAGATCAAATGATTAAAGAATTAGAGGGTGAAACAAAAGATTTAATAGATGCCCCAGATTCTTTTGATATTTATTTTACAATTGCTTCTAAATCCCAGAAAGCCATTGATTGTAAGGAATATACATTAGTCATTGGACCGAATGGAGGATCTTTTGGAGCAGGTAAAACTTTTGGAAGATTTGTCAATATGCTAGGTGATGAAAACTTAGAGAAATTAAAAGATATACATATTTTAGAACAAGAATTAAACCCTGATGCTATATTCGCAGAGGTTTCATACTTACCGAGCTCCAGCAGAGTTGCAAATGTAATGTTGGCTCCTTCAATTCGAGAATATGAAATACCGATTGGCACAAATTCTTCTAAAGATGCTTCTCATACTTTAGATGTGTCAGATCTTGTCGTGGGAGCCTCCTCTAACAGGCTATATTTAAAATCAAAATCTCTTGGCAAAGAAGTAATTCCAGTGACAGGGCATATGGTCAACCATATGAATGGGGTGCCAAATATTTATCGTTTTCTAATGGATATTGGATTTGAACGACAGCGTATATGGGAGCCATTTAATTGGGGAGAAGCAGATCAACTGCCATTCCTACCTCGTGTTCAATATGAAAATACCGTCCTATATCCTGCTACTTGGCGATTTAACAAGCTTGTTAGTCCATTTTCCAAGGTGTGTAATGAAGATGATTGGGAACATGCCTTAAAAGAATGGAAAGAAACATATAAGATACCACGTTATATTAATCTTACTGACTTTGATAATAGAATACTTTTGGATTTAGATAATAAGGTTCACCAAGAATTTATATTCCAAAAATTCTCTAAGTTAAAAGAAGGTCATCACCTAATATTTACCGAATTAGGTTTCTCGTTGGATGAAAATTGGGTAACTTCTAAGAATAACGAGAATGAATTTTTTCTAATGGAAGGAATTTTCCCAATAGTAAAAAGGTCTAGTTATCAAGAAAAAGAAGTAAAAAGAACTTTAGTATTACCAAATACAAAGAAGAACTATGTTCCAAAAATTAATCGTTTTAAAAATATGGGTAGTGACTGGTTGTACTTAAAACTATACGGACCTTCTGACAGAATTGATGAGCTTATATATAACGAAATAAGAAAATTTTGCAATTCAACACAAGCAGAAGGAATAGTTAAGCATAGTTTCTTTATGAGATATGCCGATCCGCAATCGCATATCCGACTGCGTTTTCAAGGAGACCCCCAGGTTCTTTTAAATAGTCTACTCCCCCTTATACATAGCTGGGTAAATTCATTAATGAAAAAAGGATTAGTAGATGAAATGAAGCTAGATCCTTATAATCCAGAAATTGAGAGGTATGGTGGACCAGACTTCATAGAGATTGCTGAGGAGTTATTCTCTTTTGACAGTAGAGTAGCCGCAGAGCTTATTTTATGGAAAGAATTAGAGGGTGTAGATTTCAATAAAAACTTATTGGCTGTAATGAGTATAGTCCATATTCTTGAAGCAAGTGGACTATCTATGGAAAAACAATTGTCTTGGTTAAATATGATTGTTCCTAACCAGAAACAACTTAAAGAATTTAGAGAAAATAAAAAGCTTTTCATACAACTTTGCGACACTGCAAATGATTGGAGTAATTTAAAGGAACATGAGAATTTAAGTAAGCTTCACAATATTTTTTCTATACGCGAGGCTACCATAAGTAATTATTTTAAGAAAGTATATAGCGCTAATTTAGATACTTTAACAAATCATCCGGATGATATATTGGCTAGTGTAATTCACTTACATCTTAACAGACTTGGTATTCATTCAACGGATGAAGAGCATATCATGAAACTTACTAAACATACTATTCAAAGCTTATTCTTTACAAAAAACAATTTAAATACATTTCAAAAACATTAGGATACAAGATTGTATATTATCTAAAAACAGTCGGCATGATAACCTGGTTCCTTAATAATAAAGATAAGTACTAGATGATCATGCCTACGTAATTTTTATATGTGTTAAATTAACAATTTTTTATACATAGTATCTATCTTTTTATTTTTAAATCTGATTAGATTGCTTACGAAATATACGTTAAATGAGAGGAAGAATGACAAATGGATGTATTATTAGAAAAGAAAGAACTAATCAGTCACTTAGAGAAGAAGGTAAGAGCATTAGCAGATAAGCTAAGAGATCCTAAGCAAGTTGAATCAACTGTTATAAATAAAATTTCAATGTATGATATAGAGGAGATTTCATATTACTATGGCTGGTCTGGAAGCGATCTTGGAAACGGATTTTCTGGAATTTGTTGCTTACTTGCAGAACTAGATAAGATGTATCCTAACGAAGGTTGGGATGTAATTGGACATACATATCTTCTAGAAATTAAACGTTACATAGAATCTCAAGGGGTGCATTCATTGTCTCTTTGGGGTGGATTAACTGGTATCTGTTTTGCTACATTAGCTCTTTCTAAAAATGGCACAAGATACCAAAATTTTTTGGAGCAGTTACATAATTTTTTACTACAAAACCTTCCTGTAGAAATTAATCGTTGTATGGAACAGATATCAAAAGGGGTTAAGATGACAGACTATGATGTTATTGGCGGACTAGCCGGTGTAGGGCGTTACTTATTGTACCATCAAAACCAAATTGATATGAGAAGGTTACTTGATCACATCCTACACTATCTAATTACACTTACTGAAGATAAGGAAGTAAACGGAGTAAAAGTACCTGGCTGGTACATCCCACGTGAAAACCAGTTCTTAGATTCAGAGAAAAATCAATATCCTGATGGAAACTTTAACCTAGGATTTGCACATGGTATAACGGGTTGCCTCGCTTTTCTTTCCATTGCTAAACTACAAGGATGTGAAGTTGAAAAACAAGATGAAGCAATTAATGTAATTGCTAATTGGTTAGTAAAATGGTCACAAGAGGATGAATTTGGCCCATTATGGCCAAAGAGGGTCAGCTGGCAAGAGCATGTCCTTAATAAATCTCAAAATAAAGCATCTATATATGAGGCTTGGTGTTATGGAGAAGTTGGAATAGCAAGATCTCTTTGGTTAGCTGGCGTGGCTTTAGAGAACGAAAAATGGAAAGATCTATCCTTAAAAACTTTTACCGGAATGTATCATCGTTCAAAAAGAAAGTATACCCTTATCTCACCAACTTATTGCCATGGTATTGCTGGAACCCTTCACTCAGTACAACTTATGCTTCAGGAATATTCAACGGAGGACCTCTTAGCATACAGAGAATTTCTGTTAAGCCAGCTATTACAGCATATCAACACAGATACACCTTTTGGAGCTAAAGATATTGAAATAGTGCAAGGAGAACAATACTCCTTTGATAAACCTGGTCTTCTAAGTGGCTCTGCTGGTATTGCAATGGTTTTGCTGCAAGCTATAAGTAAAAGAGAGTTAGAGTGGGATAGTGTATTTCTAGTAAAATAGGAGTTGGAAAACATGGAACAAGGAATTAGCTTAAATAAAATACTTCAATCTATGCGTCACGCCCTAAAGATGATGCGTTTACTTTGGCAAATTAATAAAGTGATGTTTATAGGAATTATCATCTTGTCAATTCTGCAGGGATTAAGTCCTGTAGTGATGCTCTATATTACACAAGAGCTTATAAACAGTGTTGTTATATCTTGGGAAAGCAGTTTTAAGTATGTAATTGAAATGTTTATAATCTTTTCCTTGTTTTCTGTAGTAAACGAGTTAGTAAATACAATTCACACTTATTTAACTGGTCTATATGAAACAAAAATATCAAACGAAGTAACTCTGTCTATAGTGAATAAAGCTAAGACTCTAGAACTGGAGGACTTTGAAAATGCAGAGCTGCAGGATCAGTTAAAAAGAGCACAGGAAGAGGCAGCATATCGTCCATATGCTACCTTCCAGCTCATATTAGGGATGGGCACGAATCTTATTACACTTTGCTCAGCTGCTGCTTATCTCATCACTTGGAAATGGTGGGTAGCATTATTGTTAATGGTTATTCCATTTACCTCTTTTATTTCTTTTATCAAACTGAGTCAAGCAGAATTTGAAATTAATTGGAATAGGGCTTCAAAGTTTCGTCTGGCATGGTACTATAAATATTTGCAGACAAATGATAAGACTTTTAAAGAAGTAAAGCTATACAATATAGGTGGGTACTTATTCCAAAAACTTAAGTATATTCTTGATTCATTTTATGTTGAAGACCGTTTTATTGCAAAAAGAAGACTAAGCTTGACCCTTCTTTTCGAAATAATTAATCTATCAGTAATCCTTTCTCTTATATTTCTTATTTTAAAAGGGGCCTATTCAAAAGAATTTCTAATTGGAAATATAATTGGGTATATTCAAGCTATTAGGCAAACTCACTCTACCTCAAAGTCAACAATCTTAGGTCTTGTAAGCTTTGTCCAGAATGCAATGTATCTAGAGATCCTATTTGATTTTTTAAATCGAAACAATAAGAAAGAGAAGTCAACTATGCTACTTACAAATAAAGTTGGAGGTAATCTTGAAGAAATAAAAACAGTGGAGTTTAGAAATGTATCGTTCACTTATCCTGGGATGGATATTCCTAGCCTAAAGAATGTCTCCTTTAAGATTGAACAGGGGGAGACGCTTGCTGTTGTGGGGAAAAATGGATCAGGGAAAAGTACAATCGTCAAACTTTTAACGAAGATGTATCATGAATATGAAGGAGACATCCTTATTAATAATATTCCAATCCAGAATATTGAAGAAGAGACATTATATAAGGAAATCAGTACAGTGTTTCAAGACTTTGAAAAATATGAAATGCCAGTAAGAAACAACATAGGTTTCGGTAATATCAGCAATATGTTAGACAACCAACAGCTTTTCATAGCTGCTGAGAAAGCAGGCATAAAAGATGTTATTGAATCTATGCCACAAAAGCTAGATAATCAACTAGGACGTTGGTTTGCTGAAGGATATCAACTATCTGGAGGCCAATGGCAGCGTATTGCAATTGCGCGTGCTTTTATGAGAGATGCAACTCTTTGTATATTGGATGAACCAAGCGCAGCATTGGATCCTATTTCAGAAAAAGAAGTATTTGAGACATTTAAGCACTTGATGGAGCAAAAAATTGGAATGTTCATTTCACATCGGTATTCCTCAGTACGCTTTGCAGATAAAATATTGGTGTTAGAAAATGGTTATGCTGTAGAGTTTGGTAATCACGAGCAGTTACTTAATGCAAAAGGGGTGTATGCTGAATTATATGATACACAAGTAGATGCAATTTTAAATAGGTAGATTGCTGCGCAAACACAATGTGAATTTTATTTGCATAGCAACTTTCAAAAGGGAAAAGTCGATTTACTTGAACTGTCCCTCTAATTGTTAGACTGTGTCTAACAATTAGAGGGACAGTTTTTTATGATTGTAGGTTTAAAATAAATTTTAACCGTTTGTAATAGAGTTGCACTGTTTATAAAAAATCATATCATTTTGAAAAAAGTTGTACCGTTTTGCTCCTTTTTGATTAAAGAATTCTAAATGAGTTTGAATCAAAGCATTGATACGCACATTATTTTAAACTTTTTAAGAACAGCTGTAATGGGAGTGATGGAATCTTATGTATTAGAAGAAATTGATGGGGATATTGAATCCGTAGCAAAGCAAGTAGGTAAGTTAGTTAAAAGACATATCTAACCATTTTTTATTTTTAATAGGTCTTAAAAACGATTATTTTGACACTATTTTATTTGAACATTACTTCTTTAGAAATTCCTTTGAAAAGCCGTTTTAAATCTTTGCTCAAAATCTATATTCCATTAACCTTATAAAAGAACAAAAGTGAGCTATGTTTAACTGTTTGTTTCCGAAATTAAATAACTTTATTATTCCTAAAAATCGTAGAAAAAAAGAAAAACTAAATTTTTTTAAACAACATTAATAACCATCTATCAGTCACCTTGATAGATGGTTATTACATTTCTAAGAATAAAAAATTAAACAACTTTATTATCTCTACACACTCAAAAACAAAAAAATGAGCTAAATTCTCATAAATAACTGTAGAGAGATAAAAATTTTTGTTTAGGTGGTACTTCATAACCTTAGCTTGCTGGCGATGGGGTACCGCCAGCATTTCGGAAAAAACCCACGCTAAGAGCATGCAAGATTTTATACAGTTTTTCTGCTAATCCAGTAACCTAAAACCCACGCCAGGATAGGAATGTATAAAAAATGAATAGAGTTATAGAAAAAAAGTGGATTCCCTGTGAGAGTAAGAATCCGCTTTTTCCTTGCTACCGATAATGAGACGTTATGTTAACTTCACATGTATACGGTATTCATTTCACATTTTATCTATCTTACTTAATGGTAACTGTCATACAATGAAGATAATATTAGGAAATAGTGAGGATGATTACGTTGAAAAAATTTGTAATTAGTTATGCTGCAAGTCTGCTTACTTTTATTATCATATGGTTCTTAATACCATATATTTCTGATCCTAGTTATTCTTCCCAGAATGATTTGCCTAACATAGTTGGATTCATTATAATTCTCATCATATATGGTAGTATACTAGATCTTGTAGCTTGCCTAATTGGAGAAGTATTATACAGGAACATAAAACAATGTAGGGAGTTTCGATTTGGAATTCCTGTATTTATAGGACTAGCTGTTATCTATATACTTATACTCTTTCTTCTTAAAAATCCATATTCTTCTAGTTTGGTTACACCTATTATTATGGGTTCCTTAGCTTTTTATTTAGTACGTAGAAAAATATAATTAACTTCCAATAACGAGAATTATGTAAATGAGCTGTCCATATGGGCAGCTTATTGTATTTTTTGCTTAGCGTGTTTTTTTCCAAAATGCTGGCGATACCTCATGCCCATCAACCTAAGATTTTGAGATACCCCATAACGAAAATTTTACCTTTTTACAGTTATTTATGAGAATTCGGCTCATTTTTTTCGTTTTGGAGAACAACCAATTTTTTAAGTTGATGGAGATGCATTATAGAATTTGGATGGTTTCAAATCAATCCATTTGGATGGGGACAGAAGGTAATTTCTGTTTTATATTGATTAATGAATGAAGCTTAAAACTTTAATTAAGAGGGGGAGAATTATGAATTTGACCATATTGGACACTACATTTTCTGTTATAAAATTACCTAAAACAGAAGAAGTACCTTCTTGGGCGAGCAAAGGCGAATTATTTTCTATCACACGTACAAATGAAGAACTTTCGATTGTTTGTGCTTCGTCCAATGTTCCTGATAACATTCTAAAAGACGTTGAGCATGATTGGAAGTGCATTAAAGTAGAAGGTATGTTGGATTTTGGATTAACAGGAATATTATCTTCTTTAGCCAATCCACTAGCGGATAATAATATAAGCATTTTTGCTATTTCTACTTTTAACACTGATTATTTATTAGTTAAACTGCATTCCATAGAAAAAGCAAAATCAGTATTGGAAAATGCAGGACATACATTTATCTAGGCGTATAAATACTGACTAAACCAGTAATAGAAACATAAACATTCCTTATAAACTTTTGAGTTAGGTCAGTAGGAAAGTTGAAACAATAAATAAATGTATGGGTTGGCGGTAAAGTAGTAAATATCGCTCATGGTGAATTCTATATTTAGCTTTAACGTTTACTATGCAACAATAAATTTTTAAAAAATTACTGCAACAAGATAAAAAACGTCAGTTTCCTATAAAACTCAGGAATCGACGTTTTTTTATTGAGTAATTTCTTTATGGGGAATCACCACATGCTCATAAAGCTAAAAATAACGAGTTACTCCAAAACGAGAAAACGTTATTCTCTCTGTAGAAATATACAGGAAGTATAGCGTTTTTTGACCTCTTCTATTAAATGTGCATGCTATGTTTACACATGATGTGATGGCTTGTATTAACCCTTTATTATTACTAAAGTAGGAAGTATACCAAAATAACATGATGAATAACATGTCCCAAAGCGTGTGCAATCATCGCATATTGTAATCCTAGATTCTGGTGAATCCGACCAAAAATCATTCCAAAAATGCAATTGAGTAAGAAGCAGCGTATCAGGATAAGGTTGTTCAGACCGCCAAACATCGTAATTGTTGCATTAATTTTAAATAGAAAAACGTTATTTTTTCTTGCAACAATATAAAAAAGATAAGGTTTTTTCTTTTTTATGATAAAAGTTGATATTTAAGAGTGTAACTAATCGTTTACCAACAACCTTTTCAGAGAAGGCAAAATGCCCCTCTTCTATCAGTTATCAACTATTCATTTGTAATCAGTCCTTTAAAAATGATAGCAGTGCTTCATTAAATTCTTTGGCATGTGTTGCATTTAACCCATGTGGACCACCCTTTATTAAAGCTACCTTAGAATTAGGAATTGCTTCATGTGTTAGCTTCCCACTATATTCAAATGGAACAGTTGCATCTGAATCACCATGAATAACAAGGGTAGGTATATTAAACTTGGCTAAATCTCCTCTGAAGTCCGTTTTGCTGAAAGCAGCGATACAATCTAGTGTTCCTTTAGGCGATGCACCCGCTGCAATATCCCTATTGTAAAGTCGGAATGGTTCACTGACTAAGTCAGTTCGATCTCCAGCAGCAAAAAATCCTCTCGTAAACTCATCAAGAAATGCTAGGCGATCATTTTTTACTCCATTTTCAAATCCTTGAATTGCTGCATCATCTAATACTCCCTCAGGATGATCTGCTGACTTGTAAAGAAATGGTGGTACAGCTCCTGCAAATACAGCCTTCTCTACTCTATTTGTTCCATAGTTTCCGATATAGCGAGCTACTTCTCCACCACCCATTGAAAATCCGACCAGTGTGACATCTTGGAGATCCATATGCTCTAGTAACAGATGTAAATCAGTAGCAAACGTATCATAGTCATAACCGTTCCATGGCTGAGAAGATTTCCCGAACCCTCGACGGTCATAAGTTATGACTCTGTATCCAGCCTCAACGAGAGCAGGAACTTGGTATTCCCAAGATCGACCACTTAATGGCCAACCGTGAATTAATACTACTGGCTTCCCTGTACCATGATCCTCATAATATAGCTCAATGGGTGCTTGATTTTCGGTTCCTACAGTAATTTTTGCCATTCTTCTACCTCCAAAAAATATTCTAATATATATCCTTTTCTTCAATAATCCGGATGAATCTCGTAACCTATTTATGCACGTTTATGTTGTGGACTCTAAGCATGAAACTCTATTGTTCCGATGAATTCATTTTCTGTTTTTGTAACAATTCCCCATCTAATACCTTTTTCATCATGAAATAATTGCTGAACATTCCTCATATTCAATTCTAATAACAAAAATAGGTGACTATCAATATTGTTCTATCTATAGAATGTATAGGTAAAACCAATCAATTTTATGGTAAAAATAACTATAGTTACCATCTATACAAATTATAGATAATTTAGAATTGATTAATGAATTGGTTTTCAAATACTATAAATTTGTATAGCGCTTCATGTTCTGTGAATGCTGCTATAACTAATATAACGAAAGTAGGAATTTAAAATATTTCATGCCAATTCTCCATTTGTCATAGCTTGAAAAACTCGAGCCAATAATAAGAAAACTAATGAGAAATACTTACATCCTAGGCTTTTTGTAGTAAACACTTCATTAAATTGAATAATCTAAAAATTAGGTATAAAGCTACCTCCCCCAATTTGGTATACCCTGGTATAATTGGTTGATTTTATAAAAAAGGAGGAAATATATGACTAAGACCATAGGCCTTATTTGTGGTAGTTTACGAAAAAACTCTTATAATCGAATCATTGCTCAATCATTAACAGGGATGGATGATTCCCATCAATTTCGTTGGATCGAGATAAATGATCTACCTTTGTTCAATGAAGACTTAGAAATAAGTGTTCCAGAAACAGTGACATCATTTAAATCTGCTATCCAGGACGTTGACGGTATCATTATTGTAAGTCCAGAGTACAATTCTGGAATTCCAGGCGTATTAAAGAATGCATTGGACTGGGCATCAAGACCTCGGGAATCTGCTGTTCTTAGCAGAAAACCGGTTGGTTTAATTGGTGCAACTCCTGGGGGATTAGGTACTGTTTATGCTCAAATGCAAATCAGAGAAATACTAGAAGCCATGCAAGTTCATGTTCTTCCATTTCAAAAAGTACTGATTTCCCAAGTACATGAAAAGATTGATTCCGATCAGAAAGTGCTTACTGACGAACAAACAAAACGTTATCTTCAGCGTTATTTACAACAATTTATAAATTGGATAGATAAAACTCCTATTTTAGATTAATAAAAGGAGATCAAGCATTTTAAAAAATTAGTCTAACTGTTTTTTCTGATTTTTAAGAAAATTATCGACATGTCATAAGCTTATAGATTAATTAATATTAACGGTCAGTTTAGTTACAAACTAATCGTAACAAACGAAGAAATTTATGATAATATTCCACTGTTTAAACTTTCTTCGATTACTTAATTTTTAGGAGGAATACATAATGTCTGATCTCTATTCTCGTATTAACAAAGATGATGCTGTCGTTCTTTTAGTGGATCATCAAACTGGCCTTATGTCCGGACTAGTACGTGACTATGGTGTTGATGAATTCAAGAACAATGTTTTAGCTCTTGCTCACACTGCTAAGTTTTTTGATTTACCAGTTATTTTAACAACAAGCTTTGAACACGGACCTAACGGACCTTTAATGCAAGAATTGGTTGATCTATTTCCTCATGCACCAAAAATAGCTCGACCTGGACAAATTAACGCATGGGATAATGATGATTTTGTAAAAGCAATCGAAGAAACTGGAAAAAAACAGCTTATCATCGCGGGCGTAGTTACGGATGTTTGCGTTGCTTTCCCGGCACTTTCCGCTATAAAAGCTGGGTATGAAGTATTTGCTGTTACTGATGCTTCAGGAACTTTCAGTAAACAAGTTGCAAATGCTGCCAATACGCGTATGGCACATAGTGGCGTGCAACTTATGAACTGGTTTAGCGTAGCGTGCGAATTACAACGCGATTGGCGCAACGATGTCGAAGGTTTTGGCAATTTGCTTGCTAGTAATCTTCCAGGTTATCAAAATATAATTGGAAGCTATATGGGAGCTCAGCGAGATCTTAGTAAACAAAATGCATAAATTTATTCCTAAGAAATAGCTATAAATCACTTTTTAAAAAAGTGGATAGCATAAATTTAGCGCTGATTAAATCAGCGCTCCCTTTTAAATTAAGAAGTATAGCAAAGCTTTTATTTTTTACGATTACAACTGAAACTAATAGAAAATATAATTGTTTCAAAAAACTTTATTTGAAACTATTTTACAAAAAGGAGTGTTTTATTATGAGTAATTTAGAATTGTTAAATCCGGAGAACAGTGCATTAATTTTGATCGATTTTCAGCCTCAAATGACTTTTGGAGTTGCAAGCATTGACAGACAAACATTGATTAATAACGTTATGCTGCTTGCTAAATCAGCAAAAACTTTTAACGTACCTACTATTCTTACTACAGTTGAAACACGCAGCTTTTCTGGTTATTTTTGGCCACAAATTCTTGACATATTCCCAAACCATGAAATTATAGAACGTAGTTCAATGAACTCTTGGGAAGATTCAAAATTTGTTGAGGCAGTTAAAGCAACAGGTAGAAAGAAATTGATATTTGCAGCACTTTGGACTGAAGTTTGCCTTGCATTCCCTGTGCTTGAAGCAATTAAAGCTGGCTATGAAGTTTATGCAGTTGATGATGCTTCAGGTGGTACTAGTTTGACAGCACATAACGCTGCTATGCGTCGTGTAGAACAAGCTGGAGCAATTCCAGTGACAGCAATTCAAGTTTTACTTGAATACCAACGTGACTGGGCACGCAAAGACACTTATGATGCTGTTATGGAAATTGTAAAAGAACACACTGGCGCTTATGGTCAAGGCGTGGAATACGCATATACTATGGTACATGGCGTGCTTCCAAGCAGGAAAATATGAAACAAGAAAGAGTAACTGTCGGAGGAACTCATACAGGGAACACGATGGATGCTGGCGGTCCAGTAACAACGATTGTTACATGGGAAATTCAAGAAGGTAGAGAAAAACAGTTTGAAACATGGAGACATGAAATCGAAGCTGCCGCTACTAAATTCCCAGGGCATTTAGGCGTAAATCTAATAGTCCCCAATAACGGATCCAGAGAGTATACTGTTATTTTTCGCTTTGATACGTATGAGCATCTACGTGCTTGGCAAGAATCAGATATTCGTCGAGATTTGTTAAAAAAGGCAGAACAATTTCAAGCTACTAATCCAACTTACAAAACTGAAAGCAGTTTGGCTTATTGGTTTGTTACTCCGAAAACGCCAGTTCCACCGCCAAAATGGAAAATGTCTATTGTTACCGTTCTTGGTGTATGGCCTCTTAGCATGTTGGTTCCTAAAGTGATAGGACCTATTATAAAAAATATGAATCCTATTATTTCAGCTTTTTTTGTTTCTGTATGTATAGTGTCCTTGCTATCATGGGTAGTAATGCCGATTCTCGGTAAAATATTTCATCCATGGTTACAGAATAATAGGAAGTAGACGAGGTGTGAACATGAATTTACCGGATATGATCTTATATAACGGAAAAATCACTACCCTTGACCCATCTCAACCTGAGGTATCGGCTATCGCCATAACTGATGGTTTAGTCACTGCAGTAGGTGGAGATGAACTTCTTGATAGTGCCACAGAAAAAACCAAAAAAATAGACCTTAAAAGAAAGAGAGCTATTCCGGGCTTGAATGACTCTCATATACACGTTATTCGTGGCGGTCTTCATTATAATATGGAATTGCGCTGGGAAGGTGTGCCATCACTTGCTATTGCTCTGGAAATGCTTAGAGAGCAGGCAAGGCGTACACCTGCTCCTCAGTGGGTAAGAGTAGTTGGAGGTTGGTCTGAATTTCAATTTAAAGAGAGACGGATGCCAACTTTGGAAGAGATTAATGCTGTTTCTGAATACACGCCTGTCTTTGTGCTACATCTTTACGATAGAGCACTTGTAAATCGTGCAGGGCTGCGTGCACTGGGATACACAAAAGATACCCCAGACCCTCCGGGCTGTTTAATTGAGCGGGATAAACGAGGTAATCCAACGGGTCTTTTAATTGCCAATCCTAACGCTTCTATTCTTTATTCAAGTTTGGGTAGAGCTCCAGTACTTAATTTTGACGACCAGATTAACTCAACTCGCCATTTTATGCGCGAATTAAATAGATTAGGTATCACAAGTGCCATTGACGCAGGTGGTGGATTCCAAAATTATCCTGATGATTACAAAGTTGTTGAACATTTAGCCGAGAAGGATCAATTAACTTTACGTATTGCGTATAATCTATTTACGCAAAATCCAAATCATGAATATGAAGACTTTGCTTCATGGGCAAAAATTGTTTCTCCGGGTCAAGGAAATGATAAGTATAAAATGAATGGTGCCGGAGAAATGTTAGTATTCTCGGCAGCCGATTTTGAAAAATTTCAAATGCCGCGGCCCGAACTAGCTACGGTGATGGAAGCTGACTTAAAGAAAGTAATTTCTCTATTGGTGGAAAACCGTTGGCCATTCCGTTTACATGCAACTTATGACGAGTCAATAACACGTTTCTTAAATGTTTTTGAGGAAGTCAACAGAGAAATTCCTTTTAATGGTCTACGCTGGTGGTTTGACCATGCAGAAACAATCTCAGATCGTAGTATGGAACGTGTTAAGGCTTTAAATGGCGGTATTGCCATCCAAGACCGCATGGCTTTCCAAGGTGAATACTTTGTTGATTTATACGGAAAGGAAGCTGCAAAGCGTACTCCTCCGATTTATCGTATGCTAGACCTGGGTATACCTGTTGGCGCCGGTAGTGATGCAACCAGGGTTTCCAGCTATAACCCTTGGGTTGCTCTTTACTGGATGGTTGCCGGAAAAACCATTGGTGGTCTTTCGATATACGATGAAAAGAATAAACTTGACAGAAAAGTAGCCCTGGAACTATATTCCAAAGGAAGTGCGTGGTTCTCTGGTGATGAAGGTAAAAAGGGAACCCTTGCAGTAGGTCAGTTTGCTGATATTGCTGTATTGTCTGCTGACTACTTTACTGTGCCAGAAGAAGAAATCAAAGACCTTGAATCATTACTCACCATTATGGGTGGGCAGGTTGTTTATGGAAATGATGAATTTAAAAATTTATCACCTGAATTGCCGCCAGCATCACCTGATTGGGCACCGACGGGAGTTTATGGTTATGGTGGTGCTAACCTAGCCCACAATATACTTTCTCACGATGCCCATGATCACAAGTTACATAGTTGCAGTAACCCTCTCCATCAACACACTCATACCGTAATAGGAAAAGATGGAACTAAATGGGGTATTGGTTGTACTTGCTTTGCTTTCTAAGTCAGAACCACTGGTCTAATGCCGGTGGTTTTCTTTCTACAATAAGGGTTTGGGGCCGAAGACGGACCCAAATAGTAATGGTATTAAGATCATAATGGTAATATGGGTTCTGGTGCAAATAATATGTAGATTCGAAATAGCAGTGTATCCCTAACGGAATCTATTACTATGCGGTAAGACCGAAGAGTTGATTGATTAACTTGATTTGTTTTTTGACAGACTTCTCTCCTTGCAAAGTCTGTCCTTTTTATATCCGCTATCTTAATCGCCTATTTTATACCAAGGGATGCAAATAAGAAACCTGAAGGATCTGTTTTCTCTTGTTTTATTAAAATTGGAGTAATATTTAATAAAAAAGACTTACCTATTTGCTATATTATTTCAACAGTGCTCTTTATTTCACTAGTTGGCTATTATAGAACCCTAGAACGTTATCTAAGTGGTCCTAATTTTGGATTAACCCACTGGCAAATACTAATGATTCGAGCTCAAATCATTGTCTACCATGACTCCTTTATGACGGACAGATACAGTTCCTTCTATATAAATACTTTAAGTAATTTATATTTTTAAGCACCTTTTCTCTTGGAACATTTCCATAATCCGCTATGATTCCGACTATTTCAATTTCTTTAGTAAAAAAAGAATATATGAGTGCTATTGCATCATCAATTCCAAAATCACCAAAAAGTAAAATTTTTTGTTTCATTTTTCCCTCTTCCTTTAGATTTTGTTTGATATTTTGATATTTTTCTAAGCAATGAATATTTCTTTATATAATTTATACCTTACAACGAGCAATTATTAATAATAAGGTTCTGGTGCAAAAATAAAATAAAAGAGGTAGGACCTGAATTTCCTACTAAATTACAGATTATGATGTGATATCAAATAACTTATTCCTTGATGAAGTTTCTTCTTTTTCATCAAATGCATCGTTTCGACTAAAAAAGAATAAAAAATGAATTGAATTTCTATATGAAGGGCAAAGTGTAATTTAAATAGAGAAAATGTTGACAACTAAAATTTTTTATTATATGATTATCTCAAATTCGAGATAATTTAAAAGGAATTGATAATATGGATAGGAACGATAGCGAAGATTTATCTCTAAAATTGTTTGTTATATTCTCACGAGCAGGACAGACAATAACAAAGCGTATCGAAGAAGATATAAAGAGTTACGGACTTAATCCTACCGAATTTGCAGTTCTTGAGTTACTATTTAATAAAGGGGATCAACCTATACAAAAAATTGGTGGCAAAATATTACTCGCAAGTAGCAGTATTACGTACGTTGTTGATAAGCTGGAAAAAAAACAGCTTTTAGTACGGAGGCCGTGTCCTAAAGATCGTCGTGTAACGTATGCAACAATTACATCAGAGGGAATTGAACTAATGAAAATAATATTCCCTAAGCATGAAGAAGCAATTCAACAAATATTTGGCGGTTTAAATCATGAAGAAAAAAAGATGATGATTGAGCAGTTAAAAAAATTAGGATACTATGCGCAAAGCCTATAATTTTTTTAGCAGATATCTCGAATTCGAGATAAACTAAATTTCAAGTAATCTATAAAAAGAATAAAATCGTTCTTCTTTTTATAGCATGCTTAAATAGATGTTATTTTTTTAGAAATTATCTCGAATTCAAGATGATTTAATCCGAGATAATTTCCGTGATTTGAATATGACTAAGTCTTATGGAAAAAAGTAATTATGAACTAATCTAAAAAGAATACGACAATAGTTAGTGTTTAAGATTAATGTTTTTAAATAACGAAATGAAAAATGAAAAGGAGTGTACAAAATGAACAAGAAAACTATGGGAATTCATCATATCACAGCAATTGTAGGTCATCCGCAAGAGAATGTAGATTTTTATGCAGGGGTTCTAGGATTACGTTTAGTAAAACAAACAGTAAATTTTGATGACCCAGAAACATATCATCTATATTTTGGTGATGAAGGGGGAAAACCAGGAACGATTATCACTTTCTTCCCATGGGCAGGTGCTCGTCAAGGTATCATTGGAGATGGACAGGTGGGGGTGACGTCTTATGTTGTTCCGAAGGGGGCCTTGGCATTTTGGGAAAAAAGGTTGGAAAAGTTCAAAATTTCGTATACAAAAATGGAGCGCTTTGGAGAACAGTATTTAGAATTCGATGATCCACATGGCTTGCATTTAGAGATTGTTGAAAGAGAAGAAGGTGAAGTAAACAATTGGGCTTTTGGAGAAATTACACCAGAAGTTGCGATTAAAGGATTTGGTGGTGCAACCCTTCTATCTGCTCAACCAAATAAAACTGCTGAGTTATTGGAGCATGTAATGGGACTTGAAAAAGTTGGAGAAGAAGGTGATTTTGTTCGATTCCGCTCTTCAGCTGAGATTGGAAATATTATTGACCTCAAATTAACATCTATAGGTCGTGGGCAAATGGGCGTAGGTACAGTTCATCATATTGCATGGCGAGCTAGTGATGATCAAGATCAACTAGATTGGAGAGAACATGTTTCACGCTTTGGATATGGTGTAACACCTGTACGAGATAGAAATTATTTTAATGCGATTTATTTTAGAGAGCATGGAGAAATCTTATTTGAAATTGCTACAGATCCTCCGGGATTTGCACATGACGAATCACAAGAAACAATGGGTGAGAAGCTAATGTTACCTGAACAGTATGAGCCTTATAGAAAACAACTCGAACAAGTATTATTACCATTTGAAATAAGAGAATTAGATTAATTTCATGAAGGGAATGTTTTTTTTGCTATCAATAGATCCATCCAAAAATACGGAAAGAGAAAATTATAAGTTTCTAATTGGAAGTATTATTCCAAGACCAATTGCTTTTGTTACTACAATCTCAAAGGAACATATTTTAAATGGGGCGCCTTTTAGTTACTTTAATATTGTTTCTTCTAATCCTCCAATGATTTCATTAGCAATTCAACGGTCAGAGGGGAGACAAAAGGATACAGCAAAAAACATTCTCGATAGTAAGGAATTTGTCATTCATATTGTGGATGAACAAAATGTAGAAATGGTGAATCAAACAGCTGTTAATCTACCTCCTACTCAAAGTGAAATTGAACTTGCCAATTTTACTCCAATTGCAAGTGAAAAGGTTTCTGTACCAGGAGTACAGGAAGCTAAAATTCGAATGGAGTGTGTACTAGAGCGCTCACTAGAATTAGGGGGTTCGGATTCTCCAGGATGTGATTTGGTTATAGGAAAAGTCGTTCAGTTCCATATCGAAAATGAGATTTACGAAAAGGGCAGAATTGATCCAAAAGGATTGGGAGCAGTGAGTCGATTGGCAGGTCATAATTATGCGAAAATAGGTGAAATTTTTTCCATTGAACGCCCAAAATAAAATGAATATAGCCTATTAATGAAATGGAGAGAGAGTTATGCCGAATAAAATATCAGGGATTCATCATATTTCTGCAATGGTAAATGATGCACAACGAACAATTGATTTTTATGCGGGAGTTCTGGGTCTGAGATTGATAAAAAAAACAATTAATTTTGATCGGCCAGAAGTGTATCATCTGTACTTTGGGAATGCATCTGGTGAGCCAGGGACGGTCATTACATTCTTCCCATGGCCCAAACAGTTAAAAGGGCGTATTGGGACAGGACAAGTTGGTGTAACTGGCTATATGATACCAACTGGATCTATGCCATTTTGGGAGGAACGCTTGAAGAAATTCAACGTTGAGTATGTATCATCTGTTCGTTTTGGAGAAACATATTTACAATTTCAAGATCCGGATGGTCTTCAAATTGAGTTGGTAGAACGAGAAGGGGGCCCACAAAATACGTGGAGCTTTGGAGGAATTAGAGTAGAAAATGCGATTCAAGGATTTAGTGGTGCCACTTTATATTCTGCGAAACCACATCAAACAGCTGAATTACTAGAACATGCATTTGGATTAGAGTGTATCGGACAAGAAACAGAGTTCTTACGGTTTCAGTCAGAATCGGAGATTGGAAATACAATTGATATCAAATTAACTGCATCAGTCCGAGGGCTAATGGGAGCAGGAACTGTTCATCATATTGCATGGCGTGCAAAAAATGAAGAAGAACATCAAGAGTGGTGGTCTATGCTTAAAGAAAAAGGATATTATCCGACTGAAATTCTAGATCGAAATTATTTCAAGGCTCTATATTTTCATGAGGCGGGTGGTATTTTATTCGAAATAGCAACGGATTCACCAGGTTTTACGGTTGATGAATCGATCGATGAATTAGGTGAAAAACTTATGTTACCATCTTGGTTAGAGGAAAAACGAAACGAATTAGAACAACTCTTACCTTCTATTGAGGTGCGAGGTTTGGAAGGGGATAAATAATGAAACATATTTTTCATAAAGGGAAAGACCTAACAAAACCAACACTATTATTACTTCATGGTACGGGTGGAAATGAGTTAGATTTATTACCACTTGCGGGCAGAATTGATGAAGATGCCTCTGTATTAAGTGTTCGTGGGAATGTGTTAGAGAACGGAATGCCTCGTTTTTTTCGAAGATTGGCTGAGGGTGTTTTTGATGAAGAGGATCTTATTTTTCGTACAAAAGAATTAAATGAATTTCTTGATGAAGCCGCAGTGACATATGATTTTGATAGAGAAAATATAATAGCTATCGGTTATTCAAACGGAGCAAATATTGCAGCAAGTTTATTATTCCATTATCAAAATGCATTAAAAGGTGCCATTCTTCATCATCCTATGGTACCGAGAAGAGGAGTAGTGCTTCCAGATTTATCAGGTAAATCTGTATTTATTGCAGCAGGAACGAATGATCCAATTTGTTCATCTATGGAATCAGAAGAATTACAAGCATTATTAGAAAAAGCAAATGCTAATGTAATAATACATTGGGAAAATAGAGGACATCAGTTGACTGTGAGTGAAGTTGAAAAGGCGTCTCAATGGTATCACAACTTGTTGCAAACATTATAAATTGGGCTCTGGTGCAAAAATAAAAGAGAATAAAGCACATATATTCCTAACGGAATCGTATCTTATGCTGCATGTCCAAACAATTGATGGATGAATTCTTTTTGGTTTTGGACAGACTGGTTGGACTTATCCCCGTCAAGTAGACAACTGTAAAAAAGACTATGCAGCCATCGAAATTCGATATTCGATCGGAGCTCGATGATT
>NZ_CAKJTI010000040.1 GCF_917563915.1 Bacillus rhizoplanae
CGGTAACGGCAGATAACTTGGTTTCTAAAGAGTATTTCGTCATAAAAAAACTGCACCTCCAATTGTTAGACTGTGTCTAACAATTGGGGTGCAATTCATGCCCATAAGAGACAATCAAGTGCTTTAAGTTCATATGTTTAGTTTGTAAATTTTATGGTAACAGTATGACACCTTTTACATGTTGTGACAAAGTAATACGTTAAAACCTACGAGCTTGTACGAGTTCGTTAGTGTATTGCCTACGCCATGTTATTGTTGTCACCTAACAAACTGTCACCTTTCCTAGTCTCATGTTTCTCGTCTTATTCTAGCGATATATAAGGTTATACACGATAGTTCATGATGATACAACCATCAATGAGTACACATTTTTAAATAGTCAATTATCTTTCCAATTGCCTTAGTACTTTTGTACTTTGTTACTTAACTAAATTGGATTATTTGGATACTCATCTAGATACCTACCAATTAAATCTTTACTTTCACTATCATCTGGTTCATTTCCTAAATATTTATACTCCCAAATAACTAACTGGTCATCAAAGCTATAATCAGTATCGAACCAATTGGTATAATCGTAATGCACCTTCAACTTTCCATTGCTATCAAGAGATAGCGTAAAAGAATACCAAAGTTCCTGTTGATTATCTTTAAAAACCTTTCTTAGTTTATCACTCAACTCAAATAAGGTTCTGTCCTTCAATTTATAGTACTCTTTATCAATTTCGTATTCATAAGGAATTTCTAAACTATACTTATAGTTCTGTTCATCCTCAGGTGTATTATAGAAAAAGTAAGTTCCTCCACCTGTTTCTGATATTTGAGCATAAAAACAAAACCTGCTCCATTCTTCTGGAATCATTTCATTAACTGTTTCAGCAATTTCTCTATATATTTGATTCATTTCTTTTTCCATACTCAATATAATCAACCTCCTGATTGATTTTTAATAGTTTTCTTAACTGGCCTTTTTCCTTCAATTTTATAAACTATCTCAAAGTAACTTGGTCTTAGTGAATTATCTATATAAACTGGTTCAATCTTTACAGATACTTTTTTCGGTGGAATTTCCTTCAAAGCATTTGACCAAATTGTCTCCATCTTGTACCACTCTCCACCAGAGCGATTAATTTGTCTATTCTGAGCAAGCAAATTGTCAATATCTCCAGAGCCATGAAATTGAGTTCCTATCAAGTGCCCACCATCATCATCCAATAGCCTATCTTCTCGTCCTGCTGCCACTTGCATTCCTGGGTTTCGTGTTCCTTTTTTAAGTATTAATTCTTCCGCCTCAACATCTACTATTCTACCAAGTTCATCTGTTGTATATTTATAATTCTCTTCAGTAATGTAGCGTACGTTTGGCGCAAGTTCTTTCCTTCCATTCTTCCCTTTAATAATGTGTTTCCCAAGAGCCTTCTCTTTTATTTCAGTTATCTTACTAACCTTACCCGTACCCTATGTTGTAATCTTAAAGTAAAAAGCACTTGTTGCCCATGGGAGACAAGTGCTTTAAGTTTGTAAGTTCTCATTATCCTTCACATTCTTCGTATAGATTATCCCAAAATTCTATTGTATTATTAATATTTTATTCTTTCTCAGGTGAATATACGATCATTCTCCCTTGTGGATACTTGCCTTCCCATCCACAAGGCCAACCACCAAGTTTATAAATTTCAAAGATTCTTTCGTAAAAATTATCAGTTTTTCCATTTACTAAACGATTTAGTGCACACATATGTAAATCTCCGACTATTTCTTCAAAAACATCAATATATTGTGATGCAAAATCACCTGGATAGTTCTCTGATGATTGAATAACCTCTCTTATAGGACGCTCCATAGAATTTAAACCATTCTCATACAATTTTCCAATTATCTCTCCACTTTCTGAGGATTTAATATCATCCCAAACGTTCTCAACTTCATCCAAATCTTGAGAACATGCTAATTCTTGTGCTCTTTCATACTCATTAACAATATCACGATTTAGAAGTTTTTCTTTGTGAAAAAGTTGCAAATTTGAAATAAAATTAATAACCTCTTCGACTAATTGATTGTTTTTTCCGTATTTCATTTGTTTATCCACCTTTCCCAAAGATCGACTGTTGTCCCTCCTCCTCTTTTCCGCACAGGGCTTGCAATCTCCTTATCCATTCTTTCTATTTTGTACTGCTCCAATCCAATTTCTTTAATCCTCTTGAGTTTATTTTCAAGGTAATCATCTTTCATGTATAGTGGTAATCCCTTTTTTATCCGCCTTATATGCTTGTGAGTATTTAACTTTAGCACCACGAGCTTTGTTATTCTCGTACGTAATTATAAATCAAGTAATTAATATTGTGATCGTTTTATGTCTTAGTCATTGCAACTAATCTCATACGTCTCCTTACCATTATGAGCTTTTGATTCGAATATCAGTTTTCTTTATTAAAAAACCTTGAAAGGCTTTTAACCAATCAAAATCTAGTCTAGTAAGCTCTTTTGGGCATAAAAAATAATCCCCTTTGGGTAAACAGATTTTTTTAATCTGTCTACCCAAAGGGGATTATATCATTATACCTTTAGGGTTATAAGTTTTATTACTTCTATTTTTCTTTGTCTAGTAATTTATGCTTCATATAAGTTATTGAGAAACACTAAAAAGTTCTCTGAAACTAATTTAATGTATTCATCTTTTAATTCATTGTCTTCTTCAAAGTAATCCATGTCACAAAAGTATACTTTATCGTTTCCACCAATTTCTAAGCATATCAAGCTATCGGCTGGATCAATACCTATAGGCATCAAATTAGATGGAACTATTTTACCCAGATTATATTTGTTATAAAAATTTTTCAAATTTGATTCTGTTTCTTCTGATATTGGGAAAAACAGCATGATTGAAGTCGTAATAGTCCCATCAGCTGTTTTAAATCTTCTTTTAACAGGTTTACCACCATTACTGAGTAATAAAAACTCTTTATAATCATCTGGTAACTTTATACCGTATTCATTTTCAAAACTCTTAATATCTTCACTTACTAATGTTTTATATGAATATTCAAAGTTTATCACCAAAAATTCACCTACTTTTCTTTTTGTTAGTATTCATTTTATTTCAAAGAATATAATCGATCTAATAAAACTGTAAATGACTGACATACTGGGGTAATTAATGTACTTCCAGTCTCTTCACAATTATAAAAAACAATTTTAGGCGATTCATCATTGTTACTATAGTCAAAACATATTAAATTTCCAAAAGGATCTCTAGCAAAAGGAATTAATTTCTGTGATGAAAATTCATAAAACATTTTTATATTTAAGTTTTCATCAGTAAAACTAATTAAATTATTGAAGACAGCCTCAGTTCTTCCATCATCGCAATCAAAAATATTTGGTTCTGGAAATCCTCCATTATTTTTCATTATGCAATGTTTATAATCATCAGGAAATTTAAATCCAAATGATTTCTCAACTTCAATAATTTTTTTTTCATCTAAAGATTCACCTGAAAAAAGCCATTTTTCTAGTCCCATGAAATCATCTCCAAAATCCTCTTTTTAATTTCTCCTTTTCTACCAGCTTCACCTCCACCCCAAATAGCTCTTCCTCCAGTATGGCTAGCTGCTTGATGTTCAAAATAGTCAACAATTTGCATTTTACCTGGTTGTTGGTGGTGATGCCATGTTAAGGTTTGTGGTACTCTACCAGCTTCTAATAATTTTATTTCTTCATTAGTAAATCTTTTCGCTAAATCGGGGTTCCCTTGAATTTCTTTGTAAAGTAATCTAGATAAATGTTCAAATTGGATTGCATCAGTTTCTAGATATAATTTCTCTGGTAAATCTTTTTCAAATTTAGAATTAAATATCGGAAAACCAGCTTTGTCATAAGTTACATTATACTCTTTACCATTCTTTTTAGATATAAAAGTAAATGTTGTTGTTCCATCCTCGTTACGTACTTTATTTTTGTAATTTCTAGGCTTATTTGGCTTTCTAGTATACGGAGGTTGACTTCTTACTGCTTCAACCATCGCTTTCTCAAAAGCTTCTTTATCTATTTCCTTAATTTGTCTTACTTTACCCGTACCCTTACCAACAACACTCTCTTCCAACTTCGAAATCCGACTCTGAATAATCCCTTTCGACTCTTCATGACTCGCCTTCACCGCAGCTTCCCAATTCGTGCCACGACGAAGTCCCATGACTCCATCAACGGGTACTAGAGATTTACCTAATACGAAATCTTTCGCGATATTGAATCCACCTGTTGTACCGTCTACCACTTTGGCAACTCCGCTTTTTATCGCGTGATCCCAGTCATTTATTTTGTCTGCTGTTTTCCAGCCTGTTGTTTTTAAGTTATGTAGCCATATATTCTTACTATCATGCAATGATTGTACCACATGTTTGGTTGTATTTGGATTTAATACTTTGCCTGCATCTTGCACTTTTGATAGTTTTGCCAGGGATACAGCGCTGTCTAATCCTCGGAATGATTTTGCCGCTGTTCCAAGGACTGGGATGGCATCGAGCGCCCCGAATATCCCGTTCTCTGCTCGTTCGGCATCGCTTAACTTTCTGCCGGTTCCCCAATCTTTTCCGTCATATGCACTCTTGAGTTGTAAGCCCCCATAGAGAGCCGAGGCTGTGAGTCCGGCTGGCGGGCAAGCAATGGTTAAAATGATAAGTCCGGCTCCTATTGCAAGATCACGCCACGTTTCCAGCTTTTTTTGTTCGTCTTCTCTCGTTTTGTACTCGAATCCACGCATGGATGGGACAAGCTTTCGGTATTCGGCGTAATCTAGCTTCGCATCTGGATTTTCTTGTTTTATTTCTTTATACTGTGCGCGGAGAACTTTATCAAACGCTAAGGAGTCTTTGAAAATATCGTCCACTGTTATTTTATCTTTTTTCGTCGTAATCGTTTGTGCCATGCCATAGCCGTGTGCGTTTGGCAGCGTTGTCGTAGAAGTAGAACCAATACGATTTTTCGTAGAGTAGTTTCGAATCGATAAATCTCTCATTTTCCCCGCAAATTTGTCCATGTCCTTATAAAAAGGTTCATCGATATGTCTCGATACAGCTTCCCCTGCTTTTGTGCAGTAGTTTCCTAGTGTGATATAGTCGTCAAGCAATTGATTGATTTTTCCTTGCTGACTCGTATGTTGAAAGTGAATACTTCGGTCGGAGTCTAGAGAATGTATTTTTGACTCTATATTTTCTAGAAGGTCATTGGCATGTTTTAATTCTATTAGTGCATCTTTTGTGAGTTTGTCGATTCCTTCTTTCATTTCTTGCCAAGCACTTGGCTTGTAATGCACATCCATTTCTTTTTCATCCTTCCTTGCAGTATAGTGATTAACCGCTGATACCTAAGATTTTTTGTAATTCTTCATCCTTTTTTATCATTTCTTCTAGTGTATAATTCACAACGAGTGCCGCTTGTTTATAGTTATCTGCGAGTTCCATCGTTTTTCCTAATATATCTTTGTACTGCGCGATGACTTTTGTTGCCTCTCCTTTTCGATAAAAATCGCAGTTTGCTAGACTATCAATATTTTTCGCTACGACATCAGAATACAGGTTATAAATATTTTGCAGGCGCGTTGCGATATCAACCATTTCTGTGAAATTGACTAAAACTTGTGAGCCGCCTCCTCCTGAACTGCCATCCGTCATTTGTGCGTGCATCAGTTTATTCCTCCTAATGATAGACTTTTTGGATCAATAAATTTCTTATATGGCATTTTTAACACATCATATATCTTCTTATTTAAAGCATATAGACTAATCCATTCATATTGTTTCCGGTCTACATCAATTTGGATATAATCGTCTCCCTCTGTGAAGTATAAGAAACAATCCCATTTTCCTTGTTCTATTAAACTTTTTGTACGCGGTCGACTGAATGTTTCTATTGCTAATAGTTCTTTTTGTGATAAATCCATTTCTTCAAATGTTTCCTGTTCTTCCTGCGTCATCTTATTTGTTAAGAACGTAGTATCTTTCTCTCTCGGTTCTCTCATTAGAAATGGAATTCTCTCTAATAACGATACATACACATCCCGCTTCGGTATGTAATGGAGTTCATATTTCTCATTTGGCTTTATTTCTGTTAGTACAGCTACTCGGTCTTTATCATTTGGTAAAAATCCTATGAGCAGGTTATTGAATCGCGTATATTCCTGACTTTCTTGATACGCTTTCAGCAATTCAATGAGTTGGAATGCAGCCATTGTCAGTCCGCCGTCTTCCATAATGAGCCCTTTTCCCCTTAAACTTTCAGTTGCTTTCGTTACACAATCGGCATCATTCATTATGAGTTTTTCCCGCTCTGGTAAGCCTAATAAATAAGTAACTCCAGCCGCACCAGCTAATACATATAATTCAGAAGGACTGAAACTTTCTATGTTATTTTGCATCGTTTTATCCCTCATTTCTATTACAGGTTTTTAATCGTTTGTACTTCACTTGTGTTAGAGAATGTCTGAATGTGTGTGTCGAGATTTTTCAATGCTTTCGTATGATCTTCAAGTGCGTCTGCCACATCCGCATTTAACTGAATGATTAACTCCAAATAACATAGAAATTCATCTCGTGTTTTTCCTTTCCAGTGAGAGCCTGTCACAGTTGCTTGTAAGTCTTTTGCTTGCTGGAGTGCATCTTTTACACTATTTTCAATTTGCTGTGCATAGGCAACCGCATTTGCCGCTCCCTCACCAGAAATTTCAATTTCTTTCCCGCTCATGTTTAAACCTCCGTTTCTATTAAAATGCAGTGCGATTCATAGTTTGCATTTATTTTTTCCCGGCCGCAGCTTCCCGTTCTTCTGCCTCTGCTTTCGCTTTATACTCTAAGTATTTACTGTATGCTCTACTTTTAGCGTGTGTAACGTTATCTAAAGAATGCTGAAAATGAGTCATAAGCCCAGATAAAGTATCATCTTTTTGTTGACGTTTATCTTCAAATTCCCGAGCTGGAATTTTTCCAGACGGCAAGCCAGTACTTTTTGCTTCATAACTTCTCTTTGCCGACTCTGCTTTCTCAATACGTTGTCTTACTTGTATTTCCTTAGATTTTAAATATTCATGCAACCGATGATATTCATCACGTTTTCGTTCATTTTCTGTATAACTAATATGAAAGACGTTACCAACACGATCCAAAAAATGTTCTGGCATTTCTAAACCTCCTCATTTTTATGAATACAACATACTAGATTTGTATTTTTTTAACCATAATTTCATTTTCTATTCAAAAAATGTTCAATACCGTCATTTTATCAAACCACTTATACATTTACCATATTTTATGAAAGAAGGAACAGATGTAGCTGTTGAATAAAGATTGATAAAACCCTGTATTAATATAGTTTTTTTAACCCTTAAACTCCAACTGTATCGTTCAATTAAAGGGTTATTTAATTGAATAAGAATCTCAAACAAAACTGGATATTAACATTAGTATGGATAGTTTGTGAAGGATTGTACTTAAACTAAAAGGCAGGTTGGTACAATCCTTCACTTTTGAAAGGTATTAGGCTGTATGAATAACTAAATTATTAAATTAAGAGGGATGAACTAAACTTCCTTTCTAGGCATAAGTTAACAAAGAAGACCTTGAGAGGAGAAGAAAAATGAACCAACAACAATACGTAATAAGAACAGAAAAGATACCTGTTCAATTTCCTCCTCAACATCAGCCATTTCATCCAGGGTTTGAATACTTAATGGTCCCAAGACCTATTTCAGAAATCGGCACCTATCGAGCAACAGGTAAATTACAAGGAAAAGTAGCAATTATTTCAGGTGGAGATAGTGGGATTGGAAGAGCAGTTGCGTATGCATTTGCTAAGGAAGGGGCAAATATTGTTATTGCATATTTAAATGAGCATATTGATGCATTAGAAACGAAACAGCGTGTTGAGCAACTAGGACAACGTTGCCTTGTCATTGCTGGAGATTTAGGACAAGAAAAAACAAGCCATCAAGTGGTCCAGCAAACCTTATATGCGTTTGGTAAAATAGATATTATTGTAAATAACTGTGCGGAAGCTTTCCCGAAAGAACGAATAACGGAAATTACCGGTGAGCAACTTCTACGAGTTTTTCAATCTAATGTTTTTTCTTTTTTTTATTTAACAAAGGCCGCTTTACCTTATTTAAAACAAGGTAGTTCGATTATAAATACGGGATCAGCATCCGCATATGAAGGACAGCAAGGAAATCTTGATTACGCTACATCAAAGGGAGCCGTTATTACATTTACCCGCTCACTAGCCCTCGACTTAATTAATGATGGAATTCGTGTAAATGGTGTTTCGCCAGGGCCAGTTTGGACACCAATCATACCTTCAAGTTTTCCTGCTGAACAAATGATGAGTTTTGGGTATGGGACACCAATGAAGCGAGCCGGTCAGCCGTATGAACTTGCCCCAGCCTATGTGTACTTAGCCAGTGATGATTCGAGTTATGTCACTGGTCAAATAATCCATGTCAATGGGGGGATGAGAACAAGCAGTTAAAGACGCCTGAAATAATACAAAAATCAATAACACGATATTAATCGTTCTTTCAAATATATCGGCGCTTTTTACAATATATCGACCGTTCTTTGGAATATATCGGCGGTTCGACATAGAATAAAGACCTTGCGACAAATCTCGTCACATAAAGTGAAACTTTAATCAGTGGGGGTTTTCTTCATCCCCCACCGATTATTAGTTGAACCAATCGGGCTTTTACGGGCAGTTTATCTCCCACCTAACTTCTTTGCTTTCACTGAATTTTGAGGTGGGAGTATTACTGCCCGTTAATGCGGGATGAAAAGAGGCTTCCCTACACTTGGGAGCCTCTTCCTCAAAGTTGAATTGTTACATTTAAGCATTTACTTGAAATGATCCCGACGAACTTACCATATCCGCCACTGCATCCGGAATTTGCTCTGCAATCGACTCCCCAATTTTCAAGCTCGCTGTTGCCGCTGGGGACGGAGCATTGCAAATATGCATGGAGTTTACGCCTGAAATAATGCAAAAATCATCTACCATGTTTCCATTGGATAGAATCGCCTGCGCTCTTACACCAGCATGAGTTGGAACAATATCTTTATCTGTTAGCTCTGGTATTAAACGCTGCAAGCTTTTGAGGAATGATTGTTTGCTAAAAGAACGAATCATCTCTTTCATGCCTTCTTTCATATTCGGCATTGCCATTTTCCAAAAGCCGGCATACGTCATTGTTTCCATAAAGTCTTTTAGATCAAAATCTTTTTTTGTATATCCTTCGCGCTTAAAGCTTAATACCGCATTAGGCCCTGCATGTACTTCTCCGTTTATCATTCTTGTAAAATGAACACCTAGGAACGGAAAATCTGGATTTGGAACTGGGTAAATCAAGTGCTTTACGAGATGGCGCTTTTCTGGAACAAGTTCATAATACTCGCCTCGAAACGGTACAATTTTCATATCCGTTAATAATCCTGTTTTTTTGGCGATTCGATCACTATGTAATCCAGCACAGTTAATAAGAAACCGCGTTGTAAAAACGCCTTGATTTGTCTCAATAGTAACGAAATCTTTTTTCTCAAAAATATGTTCCGCTTTCGTATCTAAGTGCACTTCTCCTCCGTTCTCTTGGATGAAATGTGCAAACGCATAACTTACCCCTTTATAATCGGCAATACCGCAAGAAGGAACTCGAATCGCTCCTAATCCTTTTACATGAGGCTCAATTTCGGCTAATTCTCCTTGATCAATTTTAGAAATCTCCAAACCATTTTGCAGACCTCTCTCGTAAAGGTTCTGTAAAAGAGGAAGTTCTTCCTTTTCTGTAGCTACAATCACCTTTCCGCACATATCATAAGTAATTCCGTTTTCTTTACAAAACTGAACCATTGCTGCATTTCCTTCTTTTGCAAATCTAGCTTTGTAGCTGCCTGGTTTATAGTAAATGCCGGAATGGATAACACCGCTATTATGCCCAGTTTGGTGATGGGCAAGTATGGTCTCTTTTTCAATGACTGCTATTTTGGCATGAGGAAATTTTTTCGTTAAGGCCACCCCAGTTGAAAGTCCAACAATCCCGCCACCAATAATTAAAAAATCATACATCAACCTTCCTCCTTACATCTTATATGTACGTATACCCGTATATCATGAAAGGCAGGTCTTATTTAAAGACCCGCCATACATATTATTATTTGGAAAAGCAGCCGCGTTGGCGCATTAATTCTCTATATAAATCTTTATTCTTTTCAAAAGGAGCTCGCCCGTGCATCCAAAATAGATTATTTAAAAGAACTAAATCGCCAACTGGTAATTTTAATGCATGCGTTGCTGGAGAGTTTTCGATAGAGTGTGATAGTTCTTTAAGATATGTTGCCTGTTCAATGTTATCAGGGTAAGCAAATTGATCGATAAAGCAAATACAAGGCGCATTATTTACATCAAAAAATGTTTCACGGTATACGATTTCCTGTGCATTTTTACTTGGCGGTGCTTTGTATGTGACTTTAACAGGTGCTAGTGGATGATTTCGAAACTTATCAAGCTCCTCCCAATCATCTAAATGAAGTAAACGTGATTCTCCGCCTACTGCATTCTTTTCCTCAATTTTCATCATAAGAAGCCAATCTGTCGGTTCATCAACAAATGTTCCGTCTGTATGAAGCGTGAATAAACGATATGCTTGGCGAAGATAAGAATCACTGCTGTCTGTATCTTTCACGTTAAATCTTGCGTAATACGTCCCTGTCATTGCATCAAAGTTAGATGTACCAATTAAGTGCGTTAATGCCGTTGCAAATTTCACATAGTCTTCTGCATCTGTCGTTTCGCCTTGTACACCGATTGTAAATCCGCCCGTTTCACGGTCATGAATAATCCCTCGAACATTCTCCATTAAGGATGCACCAAAGATTTTTTTCATTTGATCAGCAAGGATAAAGCGAGAATAAGGAATATATTGCAATGATTGCTCAGAATGTTCTTTTACCTCTTCGAAAAATTGTTGAAGCAATTGCTGATTTAATACAATATGATACAAGCGTTTATGTTCTGGATGAGGAACAATTTCATACCCCTCATACTTCTTTGCAAATTTCATCTTTACTTCTTGTTCCGTAATCATCAACATCTTCCTCCCTAGTTCAAATAAACTAAAAAGCCAGTCATACGCATCCACAATAATAAATTGTAGAAACGTACAACTGGCTTAAAATTACGAGTGTTCTTTAATCTCTTAAAGTACAATAATAATAGACAGTTTTTTTATTAAAATATGTGCAAAACAGAAAATGAAGATCGGATGTAGAGAAGGCTAATTTCTCATATGGATCTTATCACTTTATAAATAAATATTAATTCAAAATTTTCTGAATGTCAATGTATTTATATCATTTATTTTCAATTTGTACGTTCGTGTACTTAGCTTTATTTCGACCACACACTTTACACATTTTACACGATTTCGCTGCACTATTTTCCACGCACCCTCTTTTTGTTTTTGCCTGCTCCTTTACACCTTGAACTTCACTTGGTTTTGACATCTTTCTGCCTCCTTATTGTATATAAAATGAAAGAGCCAGTTATATTCCGCGCATCAAATAAGCAGAAATACAACTGGCTCTCGTTTACGAATACTCTTTAAACATGAAAGTGCAATAAACTCGACAGTTTCATAATTTAATTTGAAATCAAAAAACTACTTTATCCCTCATTAACGGGCAGTAAGACCCACACTGATGGAAGTTTCACTTTATAGGACCTATTTCCTCATATTCCTCCTGAGGTGTTTCGCCGTTTACGTAACTTGTATATTGGCGGTACAAATCTTTTAAAGCGCTAATAATCGCATTTTGCGCTTTTCCTTGATAATGGTAAGAAATTTCTTGGATGATCTCTTCAATCCCATCTCGTAAACTATATCCTCTTAAAATTTGAGAAATAAAGTCCCTCCCGTGTCCTGTAGCAAGGGTACATGACGATTCGATAATTACATGATATTTGTGATCTGCCTCTATTGTAATCGTTAGTGTTTCATAGACGCTGCGTACAGCCATCCCTTTCGGAAGCCTTGCATGTCCTGCCATGAAAAAAGTACCTTTACGCATGTTCATCCCCCATTATTGTGCATCTTTTGTAATCATACTTGATCTACATACACCGTTTTTAACCTTGTATAAAATTCTGCAGCTGCTTTCCCTTGTTCGCGTGGTCCGGCACTAGAATTTTTCATTCCTCCAAACGGAACTTGCGGCTCTGCTCCTGCTGTTTCGGAGTTTACATGAACCATTCCAACTTCCATATCATCAATAAATTGCTGCGCAAGACTTAGAATATTTGTACAAACGGATGCGCTAAGTCCATATTCCGTATCGTTAGCTAAGTGAATTGCTTCATTATAATTGTTTACCTTAAACAAGCAAATAACCGGACCGAAAATTTCTTCTTTCGCAATTCGTGCATCGTGAGGTACATCTTCAAAAATAGTAGGCAAAATGTAAAAACCTTGTTTCAAGTCACCTTCTTCTGGTATGCTGCCTCCGCAAAGTAAGGAAGCCTCTTTCTTACCTGCTTCAATCATTGATAAAACAGTTTGCTGCTGATTCTCGGATACACACGGCCCCATAAACGTATTATTTTCTAATGGATTTCCAACTTTAAGAGCCTCTGTACGTAACACGAGCTCATTACGAAATTCCTCATAAATTTCCTCTTCAATTATAATTCTACTTGTTGCAGTACATTTTTGTCCTGTTGACATAAATGCGCCTCTTATCGCAATCTCTACTGCTTTACTAATATCAGCATCTTTTAATACAACTAATGGATTTTTCCCGCCCATTTCTAATTGTACTTTTTTGCCGTTCGCAACAGCAGTTTGCTGAATTGTTTTTCCGACGCCATTAGAACCCGTAAAGGATATTGCTTTTATATCAGGGTTTTCTGTTAATTCCGTTCCAACTACTGAACCTTTCCCAAATACACAATTAATAACGCCGGCAGGAATTCCCGCCTCGTGGAAAGCATTCACAAGGTGAAATACTGATTTTGGTGTAATTTCAGCAGGTTTAATGACAACCGTATTTCCATAAATAAGTGCCGGTGCCATTTTCCATACTGGAATTGCAATTGGGAAATTCCACGGCGTAATTAATCCTACTGGCCCAACTGCTACCCGTTTGCTGTAGAGCATCGTTTTCGGATTGGCAGAAGGAATGATTTCGCCCACCGGCTGATTCGCTTCTCCTGCATAATATTCAAGGATACTAATTGCTCGCTTCGTTTCCCCTATCCCTTCAGCGAGTGTTTTTCCTTCTTCACTCGTCAGATCATGACCGATTTCAGTCACTCGTTCTTTTAAAATAGCTGCCGCTTTCCATAAATAACTTGCCCGCTCTTGAAACGATAAGCCTTGCCAATTTTGAAAGGCTTCTTTCGCAGATGCAATCGCTGCTTGTGTATCTTCTGCTGAGCTTAATGGAAATTCTCCTAATACTTCTCCATTATGCGGATTATAGTTTTTAGAATATTGATTAGTAGATGGCTCCTTCCACTGACCATTTATATAATTAAAAAACTTCATTGTAATACCTCCAGCCGGAAACATAACCGTTTTTTCTTATTTGGATACCTTAGCAATTGCTGCTTCAAGAATAGCAAGTCCTTCTTCAAGCTGTTCATCTGTTATGACAAGCGGTGGTAAGAAACGAAGTACACTGCTATAAATACCAGCACTTATTGTAATTAAACCTTTGTTATGCGTGTCTTGCATAATTGCTTTAACCTCTTCTGTTGCCGGCTCTTTCGTATTTCGATCCTTTACAAGTTCCATAGCCGTCATAGCACCAAGGCCTCTCACATCTCCGATTAATTCATATTTATCCTTCCAGCTATTGAACACTTCCATCATACGATCGCCGATTTCACGAGCACGTTGTACTAAGTTTTCTTCTTCAATTACATCTAAAACAGCTAGACCAGCTGCGCAAGCAACCGGGCTTCCTGAGAAAGTGCCGCCAAGTTGTCCTGGACCAGGTGCATCCATTAGTTCAGCTCTTCCTGTCACTGCGCTAAGCGGCATACCTGCTGCGATGGATTTTGAAAATGTCATTAAATCAGGTGCTACACCAAAATGATCCATTGCGAACAAGTTTCCTGTACGAGCAAAGCCAGTTTGAATTTCATCTGCAATCATGACAATTCCATATTTATCACAAAGGTTTCTTACTCCTTGCATAAAAGTAACACTTGGAACAATAAATCCACCTTCACCTTGAAGCGGTTCCAAAATAATTGCCGCAATGTTATCACTTGCTACTTCCTCTAACATAAAGCGTTCGAAATACGCTAAGATTTGTTGATCTACTTCTTCTGTCGTCATCCCGTCTTCTGCGCGGTAATAATACGGATAAGGCAGCTTGTACACATCCGGTGCAAACGGACCAAATCCATGTTTATAAGGTTTTACCTTACTCGTAAGAGACATTGTCATTAATGTACGCCCGTGATATGCGCGCTCAAACGAAACGATGGCACTGCGCCCAGTAGCTTTCCTAGCTATTTTCACAGCATTTTCTACAGCTTCAGCTCCGCTGTTTGCAAACATTGTTTTTTTCTTAAAATCACCTGGCGTTAATTCATTCAGTCTTTCAGCTAACGCAATGTAACTTTCATACGGCGCTACATGAAAACAGCTATGAATAGAAGATTCCACTTGATCTTGAATCGCTTTTATTACTTTCGGATGACAATGCCCTACATTTTGCATCCCAATTCCACCTGCAAAATCGATTAATTCGTTACCATCTATATCAGTAATAATGGCCCCTTTTGCAGATTGAACATATAAATTGGTAATGTTATATGGACCTGCAGGCACCGCATTTTTTCTTCTTTCATGTAAAATATCAGATTTTGTAGTTACAATATTTTGCTTTTCTTTTAACATCGGAACATACCTCTTTTTCATTTTTTATTTTGTATTACATACGACTTAGTCCTTCTCTAAACCAATCTCCGAACCTTTTAAAATTGGAAATCCTGCTTTATCATCCTTGACAGCTACTGGCCTATTTCTAAATCTCAGAAAATAGGATACTATCACCACGGCAGCCGCTAAAATCGTCAAATAAAATTGCATACGCATATCAGCTATAAATGCTTGTGAAACAAATATCGTAACGATCATAAGAAGCGTTGCGTATGTGAGATAAGGGAATAACCACATTTTCACCTTTAATTTTCCTGGGTCTTCCCTTTCCGCTTCTCGTCTTAATCGAATATGAGAAACTGCAACAAACATATACATAAGCATCGTAACGCCACCTGAGCTATTTGCTAAAAATGCAAATAGTTTATCAGGGGATATAAACTTCAGCATAGCGCAAACAAATGCAAATAATACACTCGCAAATATTGCCCAAATCGGCGCACCTCTACTGTTTAATTTTGAAAAAGCAATAGGAGCATCTCCCTTTTTAGAAAGCGAAAATAACATACGAGAACTCGTGTATAATCCTGAATTTAAAACAGACAGCAAGGACAGAAACACAACTCCGTTCATAATTTCCGCAGCAGCAGGGACTCCTGCCATACGAAATAAACTTGCATAAGGAAGCTTCAATGCTGACGCATCGTTCCACGGAATAAAAATGACCAAAATTGTTACAGATCCTACAAAGAAAAGCATAAGACGCCATACAACAGTATTAATTGCTTTTATAACATTTTTCTCTGGATTTTCAGATTCTCCCGCCGCAATGGCAGCTACTTCACTCCCCGATAAGGAGAAGGAAATAAATACAACACTCAGCAATACAGGAACAATCCCTTTTGGAAAAAAGCCTCCGTTTTCAGAGATTGTAGAAAAATTAGGCCTGTCCACACCAGGGACAATTCCAAAAATCATCGCAATTCCTAATCCTAAAAATACAAGAATTGCCGCAACTTTAATAAAAGCCAACCAATATTCAAACTCTCCGTATAGCTTTACAGAATAAATATTCGTAATCGTCATAAGAATAATCATCAAAATACTAGCTATCCATGCTGGTATGGAAGGGAACCAATCGTTGACTATCGCCCCTAACAATACCGCTTCAATTGCGATAATAATGACCCAGTTAAACCAGTATAACCAACCGATTGTGTACCCTGCCCAAGGTCCAATTGCCTTATGAGCATATGTTGCAAAAGAACCACTATCAGGGTTTACCGCAGCCATCTCCCCTAACATCCGCATCACGAGCACAACCATTAAAGCACCAATAATATAGGACAAGATGGCTGCTGGACCTGTTGATTGAATAATTGTCCCGCTTCCTACAAATAATCCCGCTCCGATAACCCCGCCAATTGAAATCATTGTTATATGCCTGGTTTTTAAGTCTTTTTGCAGTTCATTTTTTTCTTTGGCCAAAAAGATCACCAACCTATAAGTATTTATTTTCATAAATTCTTCTATTAAAGTAAGCATACTTAAGATTTAAATATTGCCCGTTATTGATAACGCTTTCTAAAACCCGTCCTATAAATCGTTCTTCTGATAAGCATATGTAACACTCATCCTTTTCTTATTTATAGGAAAAATAAAAAGAGCCAGAAAAACAATGTAAAGAATTACACTGGATTTTACTGTCTCTATCCCTATGGCTCGTCTTCCTGCTAAGGAAGTTCAAGTGGAAAGAAGCCAATTACTTTCTATTCAATTCATCGTAACAATATCCGGGCTTGCAGGGAGGCTAATCACTGTCATCCGTTAATGAATTAATAATAATACAAATAAACTGAATATTCAACATTTATTTTGAATTCAGGAAAATTAACATAAACCGCCTTGTTTGAATATATTATCGTACAATTACAAAGGTGGGATAATATGGAAAGGGAACAATATCGTCAAATGGAGGAAAAAGATTTGCCGCTTGTCGAACCGAAAGCGTATGAAAATGTAAAGCAAATTGTTATTGTCGGTATTCCGACTTTCATTGGATTATCAATTTACGGTATCATAATGACGCTTTTGCAATGAAGTGAGACTATTCATCAGTGACCCCCACCTATCTTCTTCGTTTTTTTCTGCCTCTTGAGGTGGGGGTCTTACTCCCATAAAATAGCGAGATAAACACGGATGAATTTTGGTTAATTATAGAACAATATACATATCACGTAAGAAAGGAGTTGCTCTTTGTTGTATACATACACCTTATACGATTCAAATGATTCTTTTGGTATCAGCAAATCTTATCATATTAAATGCGAAATTCCTCCCCACCGATTTAGAGCGATTATGATGGAGTTTCGCCGTAATAAAGAAATAGGAGAAAACATTGGGGAATTTATTGACTTCATGAAACGGGAATTTGATGAAGGGTTCGAACTGTTTGAGTATGACGATATTGTACAGTACGATGCAGACCAAGAGAATAGCATGATACTGGCAAATTTACTGGATCAAACAGATCAACATGTATGAAAAAAAGAAGAAAGCAGGCCGAATGAACCTGCTTTCTTCTTTGATCTCAAATTATTAAACATTACACTAATTAACCGCAACTTATTTTTCTTTGATACGCTTAAAAACAACATCATACATATCATTTCCATAGTGTAAAGATCTCTTCACACGAGAAATTGTTGCTGTACTAGCTCCTGTTTCTTCTTCAATTTCATGATAAGTGTTGTGATTATATAACATTTTAGCTACTTTAAATCTTTGAAAGATTGTCTTCATTTCATTCACTGTGCATAAATCATCAAAAAAACTATAGTACTCATCTACTGTTTCCAACGTTAACATTGCTTCAAAAAATTCATCTAAATCTTTTCCACGTAATTTATCTATTAGCATATGCCTACCTCCACTTTTATCAGAGTAGCCGCTGCGCCACAAGATCCTTATTCTTATGCCAAAGTATGAGAAAGTTTGCTTTATCTTCTATTATGTTTTCTATAAGACTTTTTCTATTTTTTATTTTCTTCTATATTGAATGTGAATTTCCTCACAAACATAAATAGTACGATTACACTCTCATGTCAAAGCCACCCCTAAAGATATATCAGAAAAATATAAAGAAAAGGGAATTCACCTCTATTTCAATCTTATTAATACTTTAAAGAGTATAAGGTATTATATCACTATTTTTTAATATTGAATCCTGCCTCTATATTAAATATTCGTGGCAAAATTTTGTCTAAATTATGTATCATATACCCAAAACCGATTCCAAATAAAAAAGCTGGTATTCACCAGCCTTGTTATTTACAATTTTTATAAACTATTAAATTTTTTTTACAATGGAAAATGATGCGTTAACTAGCTTTTTTATGTTCTTTTAATTGTTGTTTTCCATTCCCAATAAATCCTAAAGCAACATGAATTACAGGAACTACTAAACAAAATATGGTGAATGGCAAATACTCCAGTGTAGGTACACCTAGTGTACCAGCGATAAACACACCGCTCACTCCCCATGGAATCAATGGATTAACAGCAGCTCCGGCATTCGCTAAGATCCCTGAAAGATTTTTCGGATCTAAATGAATTTTCTCGAACTGTGATTTAAATGCTTCACCTGGTAAAATAACTGACAAATACTGCTCTCCTAACAGAACATTGATGCCAATAGAGCTTAATGCAGTCATGAGCATTAAGTTTCCTTTCGTACTTACCATGCCCGAAATTTTAGAAATTAGCTTTTCAATAATTTTTACTTCTACTAATAATCCGCCTAGTGCTAAAGCAAGAAGGATAAGAGAAACAGACCACATCATGCTTTGCATTCCTCCGCGAGTAAGTAACACATCTACACTCTTTACGCCCGTTTTAGAAACAAATCCATCTTGCATATAAGCAGCAATTTGACTAAGGCTAGTATGCGGATGATAAATATAACAGATAACAATTGTAATCGTTATACTAAGTAATAATGTCGGAATAGCTGGTACTTTTTTTCTTGCACATAAAAATAATACTAATACTGGAATTAATGTGAAAGCTGAAATAGTAAAAGATGAATGAAGTGTCTGAACCAGCTCGTCAATGTTATTTCCTGCTGATACTGATGCTCCATGTCCCACAAATAAGAAAAAGATAAGAGTTATAACAAAAGCTGGTATAATTGTCCGCATCATACTACGAATATGTTCAAATAAGTCTACTTCTGCAATAGCAGCTGCTAAGTTCGCTGTATCAGATAACGGAGAAATGTTATTTCCTAGAAAAGCACCCGATATAATGGCACCTGCAATCATCGCTGGATCTAAGCCCATCATTTGTCCCATTCCTAAAAATGCAATGCCCACAGTTGAAATGGTTGTAAAGGAACTTCCCACCATTATCCCCACAAGTGCACATATAACAAAAACAGAAGGTAAAAAGAATTTTGCAGATAAAATTTTAAACCCATAAATCATGATAGTTGGAATTGTTCCTGCCGCAATCCAAACACTAATTAAAATCCCAATCAACATAAATATAATGATAGGAATTAAACCTGGTATAATTCCATTTTGAATCCCTTTATGAATTGTATCCCAAGAAAAACCTTTCACTTTTGCAAATAAAATAACAATTCCTATGGCGATTAAAATAGGCACTTGAGGAGGTAAACTTAAGCCTATAATACAAGTTCCTATAATCGCTAACAAAACGACTAAAAGAAAGATACTTTCTTTTAGTGTTACATCTCTTTTCATTTTAATAAACTCCTTATCATATAAAGTGTTATAGGATTCTATCAACTAATCCATTTACTATTCATATTTGTGAACAATTGCACATTCAATATCTAAACACTATATTGAATAATAATCAATGGATATAAATTGAAACTTTCATCAGCGGGGGGCTCACTGCCCACGAATAGCGGGGTAAAGTGAAACTTCCGTCAGTGGGGGTTTTCTTTATCCCCCACTGATAGAAAGCTCTCACCAATCGGGCTTTTACGGGCAGTTATCACCCACCTAGCTTCTTCGCTTCTCTCCGCACCTTAAGGTGGGGGCTTACTGCCCGTTAATGCGGGGTAAACCTCAAAAGGGCATAAACAATGCTTTGGATGAGTATATATATCACTTACAAATCATGCCAATGGATGTTTATGCCCTATCTTATTCATCTAAAAATATAAAACAGTTAACGCAAATCAGCTTTATTATATGCACCGTGCCAAACTGGACCAACAAATGTATTAAAAGCAAATCCCCGTTTAATTCCCTCTGTCGTAAAGTCCTTCGCCTTCGCTACAGCTTCTTTTACTGAAAGTCCTTTAGCTAGTCCGGCTGTAATCGCTGCTGCAAACGTACACCCAGCACCATGGTTACAGTTCGTATGAATTTTCTCTGCTTCATAAAGTACAAACTCTGTTCCATCATAAAGTAAATCGATTGCCTTATAATCCGCCAGCGATTTTCCGCCTTTTATTACAACATTTTTAGCACCAAAATCGATAATTCTCTTTGCCGCTTCTTTCATATCGTTTACCGTTTTTACATTTTGCATTCCAGATAACTGACCTGCTTCAAATAGGTTTGGTGTTACAATTGTTGCCTTTGGTAAAAGAAGATTACGAATGGCAAGTCCATTTTCAGGATGTAATGGTTCATTTTCTCCTTTACAAACCATGACCGGATCAATTACAACGTTTTGCATTTCATATGTTTCAATTACATCACTTACGAGCTTGATAATATCTATAGATCCAAGCATTCCTGTTTTCATAGCATCTAATTTGCCACCGGAAAAAATGGTTTTTAACTGCTCTTGTACAAGTTCCGCACTAATTGGATGAACATGATGATGCCAGTTATGATCAGGATCCATTGTGACAATTGTGGTGATGGCAGTTAGGCCAAAAGTACCGTACTCTTGAAATGTTTTCAGATCCGCCTGTAATCCCGCTCCTCCACTTGAGTCAGAACCTGCTATCGTTAATACTTTTTTTACCGTCATGTTTTCACTCCTCAATTGTTCTTATTATTCACTTAAATAAATAAGATCAATTATATATAAAGATGAATGTATAACGACTGTTAGCGTTATACATTCATTCTATAAAAATGGTTTTCTACTAAACTTATTTCACTTCATTGTAGATTGCTTCAAGTTTATCTTGAATTGCTTTTTCCAGCTTAACAGCATATTCTTCAAATACTTCTTTATCATGAGCATATGGAGATAATGCACAAGCACGTAATACTGTTACTTTACCTTCACGATCCCATTCTCCTTCGCTAAATCCAAGACTCTTCACGAATGGAAGTGGGCTGTTACCGTAGTCAGGAATAGCAAAGTCAGTATGAGATGTAATGAACTCATTATTATATAATCCGCCTTTAACGTAAGAAGCTTGATCGAAGAAATCATGATTTAATTTGTTCATTTTTTCTAAGTCTGTATTACCTTCTTCATTAAATACATAGTCAACCATATTAAAGTCAGGTTTTGTTAATGGGTACACACGAATTGTTTTATCGCCAACTTTAAATTCTTTTTCACTTAAGAAGTCATAGAAACGATAAGCTCCTTCAATACTTGCGCCAATTAATTTCCCATAACCAGTTACATTTAACGGCAACACTTTATGAGCTGTCCAAACTGCTGCTGCAGTTGCACCTGCTTTAGAACCTTCTAATATATATGCACCTAATAATGCTGGAATATCTGCACCTTTTTCGAATACATAAGTTGCAAAGTAAGAAATTACATCGCGCATTCTAATATCTTTAATAACAATACCGCCCGCAGAGTAAGGAATATATCCCATTTTGTGTGGATCAATTGTAATCGTTTCTGCTTGGCTCATTGCTTTAAATGAATGATAAACTTCTTTTGTTAACCATTCGCATTTTTCAGTGAAGATGTTGTGTTTTGCGTACACTTCTTCTATTTGATCCCATTCGATAAATTCGTTATTTTCATCTAAGAAAATAGAACGAGCATAACCGCCATAAGCAGCGTCTACATGAATGTAGAAATAGATGCCTTCTTCTGCTAATTTTTCACGAAGTTCTACCATTTTATCAATACGGTCTACTTGTCCTTCTTCTGTTGTACCAATAACCCCAACAACACCTAGAACAGGAATTTGCTCTGCTGCTAGTTCGCGAATTTTTTCTTCTAATTTATTAATGTCCATACGATAGTTGTCATCAACATCTACTTGCTCTACACAATCAAGACCAACACCGATAATATCAGCAGCTTTTAACCAAGAATAATGTTTTGTTTGCGGGATTAACCATTTTCCTAATTTTTGTAGATTTTGACCACTGCGTGCAGAATGAGCTTTAATTTCATCAATTTGTTCAGGAATTTGATCTAAAATATCTAGAATTTCTTCTGTAGACATATTCAGTAATTCCCATTCAGATTTACCTGCAACAAATTCAGGAGCCACTTCTTTAATTGCTAGTGGTAAGGATTTCATATTACGTGCATACCATAAGCCCTCTAGGTTAGCAATAGAACCATCTGCGCAAATATGTCCCCAGCTTCCACCTTTTTTATAGCTCATCAGTGCAGCAAATTCATGTCCCACTTCTTCTTCCATTTGAGAAGTACCTGGTGAAGATTCATATGCTACGTTATTACCGTTCCATAACATTGCTGCTGTATAAGCGATGATAGAAGGCATTAATGTTTCAGAGTTCATATGTCCCCAGAAACGACCAGCAGCATGCCAAGGTAAAGAGTTCGTACGTAATTTAGAAGATAGTACATTGAACACACTGCGAATATGATCTGCAGTTTCTTGGAAATTTTTAGAGCTTCTATCTTGAGGTGTGATAACAGGTAAGTCTTGCGGCATATAGTTTTGTCTCCAACCAACATGCTCATCTACCATTTTTAATAATAGTTCTTTAAATAAATCTACATTTTCCCCTTTATCTCCTAAGAATAATGCTTTTAAATTAATGTCTGGCATTTCATATTTCATTTTCATTTCCTCCAATTTCAAATCAAATTATATAAATATATAGAATTATTATTTTCAATTAGCTTGTTTTAAATATTCTGCTTCGTTATTTTCTTTTTTCCATTCTGGTTTCTTACATTTGTTAATAATAAGAGCAATCCCAATCATAACCACTGTAGCGGCCACTTGATAAATTACGTAACCAGTATACTGACTTGGTTTTAAAATGGATGGTGGGATCAAACTTACAATAATCGTAAGTACAATACCTATCATTGAGACAATAGATACAAACCACATTAATCCATTTCCTTTACTACCTAATCTAAATGGTCTCTTAACATTAGGCATGTTATAGCGTAAGCGAATTGCTGAAATTGCAATTAAAGCATATACGATACAATATAGAATCGTTGTTGTAATGGTAATAATTAAGAATGCACTATTAACATCTGGAACGACTACATATAAGAAAGATACTAACGAAATAACAATTGCTTGAATCATTACAAAAGTGATTGGAATACCTTTCTCTGTTCTCTTTTGGAAGAACTTAGGCAGGTTCCCTTCGTCTGCTACTTTAATCATAGATTTACTTGGTCCAAGTACCCATGCACTTAACTGTACTAAAACACCAATTAAAATCATTAAAGAAATGATGTTAACAAAGATAGATGGAATCCCTAAATCTTGACAGAAAATCAAGTATGGTTGTGTAATGTTAGCTAACTCTAAATGACCACGTGGCACTGCGTTAGAAACTGTTAAACCAGCGATAATATTAAAGATTACTAGTAAAACAACAGAAGCGATAACAGCAACTGGATAGTTGCGTTTCGGATTTTCAATATTATTTGCATGTACAGATGAGATCTCTACCCCCGCAAAAATAAAGATAATCCCTGATAAATACGCTAAGCTGCCCAAGTCTTTTAAATTAGGTATTAAATCACTTGGTTTAAAATTCCCTAAGTAACTATTTGGCTGAATTCCATTTTTAATCATATAGATAACACCTAGAACTACGAGAATAACAAATGGAATATATACACCAATAACAGCGCCCCAGTTACCTGCGATTTTTACCATATCAAACTTAAGGTTTAATAAAGTTACACCCCAGTATGAAATTAAGATTACCGCAAAAATAAAGTAGTTATTTGAAGATAATTCTGGTTTATTAATAACGTAACCGAGTAGAACACCAACAGTTGACGAAACCATTACCATCCCGAAAAACATTTGAACCCATAATAACCATGAGGTAACAAATCCCCATTTTTCACCTAATGCATTTCTAACCCAAACTTGTGGGCCACCTTCTTCAGGAAATCCTGTCGAAAGTTCGGCTGACATGAGCGCAATAGGGAGAGCAAATACAACTGCAGCAATTAACATATAGAAAATTTGCGTCCACCCTGTAATAGCAAGCGTCGGTACACTACGTACAGTACCAAAGAATGCCATCGTAATACCAATTAACCCAAAAAGCGTTAATTTTTTTGTCTTGGCCATAACTATGCCCTTCTTTCCTTTATTTAATTTTTATAGAATACATAAACTGAACTAATACGCTAATTTTCAAAAGAACTGCACTATCAAAATACAAACGTTAAAAACTAGGGTATTAAAACAAAATATCTGATACAAAATTTGCAGATCCTATAGAATCATTCCTTTCTTCAAACAATGCTATTATTTCGTAGAATACATCCATTCATTTCTTCATAATACGAAACGAATAATATTCATAAAATAACCATCTGTTTTTCTAAAAACCAATTCATAAAACTTAAGTTTTTACTTGTGAACCATTACACAAGTTAACTTATGACGCCAGTCTACTCCTGTGATTTTGTTTTGTCAACAACCGAATAAACACTGATTTGACAGTGTTTATTGAAATAAATTTAAAA
>NZ_CAKJTI010000041.1 GCF_917563915.1 Bacillus rhizoplanae
CATTTCTTTTATTTGAGGTAATTCATTAGAAATCATACATCCTTGGAGAAGCATAGGAGAAGACCCTTTTTCATAAGCCTCATTCACCAAACGCATAGAGTATTCTTTAAATTTATTTAGCAAATCACACTCTTTTTGAGTAAGAATTTCCTTTAAATCCTCAAAATAAAAATCAATACCTTCTTTTATCAGTTTCAACAAAAACTCCTCTTTATTGGAAAAATGAGCATAGAAACCACCTTTAGAATAACCCGCATGTTTTACAATCTGATCAACGCTTGTCCTAGAATAGCCTTGTTTAGAAAACAATTCAATTCCTGATCGCATTAATTTGTTGATGGTGTTTTCTGATTGTTTCTGATGATAATTTGCCATAGCCTACCCCTTCTAAAAAAAAGTTTGAATTTTTCATTAATTATAACACATTCCTCATCATATAATAAATTATAAGTACCGACTAGTTGGTATTTATTAAGGTGTTAAATATGAAATGGAGGTGTAGGTGTATAAAAGTAAATGTAATAACTTTATTGTAAATCAACAAAAACCCTCAAATGAATGATTCTAAAATTTTCTATATTTTTAAAAAAGGAAATTTGATCTTACAATTTTAAATGATTAATAATTCTAGCTCTTCGAAAGGTGATGAATGTATGCTTAAAAAAATTATGTTGTCTAGTGTACTATTAACCGGAATTTTAGGGGTATCAGCAGTATCTTCACCAGAATTAGGATTAATAAAAGCTAAAGCTGAAACTAATAATGCAACTGAAACAGCTTATTTAGAAAACCAACAATATATTTCAGATGGAATTAAAAGTACAGATGAAAATACAAATGGAGTCGAAAGACCATTTGTACCAAATTTTTCTAATAAAAATAATCTTATTGAAGAAAAAGCAGCTGCAGCATTTGATTGGAGATATTACGCTTATTATAATTTTTCTACATCAATTCAAGTGAAAAAAACTGTATCTGTACCAACCAACGGATATATTGGAGTAGCTATTCAAAACAATAAATATTTTAATTTTAAAGTTGTAGTAAAAAGTTTATCATCAGGAAACACCGTAACCCATACTGTAAAAGGAGGGCCAATGAGTGGTAGCAATTATGTTACAAACTTCTTTGGTCCTATGAAAGCAGGAAACTATGTTGTAACCTTAGTAAATACAGATAATTCATGGCACAAAGGCCTTGTTTGGCTTGGATGGTAATTAATTAAATTTATTTATTTTTGAACAGACTTTTCAAAAAAAGAAAAGTCTGTTCTTTTTAATTCTGCGCGTTTCCTTGTTTTTGGGTGTGAGGTAAAAGCTGGGGTGAAGCGAAGCGAGGAGCTAACCCCTCTTAGTGTCATAGAAATCTAGAGTAAGAGTTAATTCCTGGACAGTAGATCTAGGCGATTCGGCAGGTACAATTGCTAGTCCAAGTCGTACTACCTAAATCCTCGTTTTTGTTATTCTCGAATGTAAACTTTTGTTTATTAGTTTACATTCATTTCATTGATTTTATTGATTTCATCGAAAATTACCCATTTTTATCAAAAACACTAACAAAAGTATACATTCAAAATATGACAAATAAAGAGGTTAGAACACCCATGATCAAAAAAGAAAAAGCTAGATTCATACTAGCTTTTATAAATAATTCCCGTTAGCGAAAGTTATTTAAGTCTTTCCAGTTTCGAGATAACTTGTTTTAATTCATCACAAACATTTTCATCATCTTCTTTCAGTAGCCTATTATGTAATATAGGCAAAACTGACCTATCACCAATTTCACCTAATGCATAAACTACATATCCTCGAATTTCATCGTTTAGATCGTCAATACAAATTAATAGAGGGCTAACTAATCTTTCATCTGGAAAAAATTTAGCTAAGTCTGTTCCACAGTACCTTCTACCTTCATGCTCATCTCGTATGGCTTTAATCAAATGTGGGACTACCTCATCATTGCTAAATTCACGTAGCACACACGTTGCATGTTCATATACACCATAACAATCATCTAAACTAAAAGTCATCATGATAGGTTCTATACAACTCAGATGAGGATTTTCCTCAAAATACATAATTGCACTTGCATACTCATTTATCATTTCTTCAGTTAAATTCTCATCATCAGGCATAGGAGAGTATTTTTTTAGTATTTTAATAGCTTGTTCTCGATTCATAATTTTCATCTCTTACTCTTTGTATACCATATTTCTGTAAATTTTACATAACACCACTTATAGATAGTTAAAACAAAAACACGCTAAGGCAGTTTCATTACTGATCTTAGCGTGCTTTTAATTTTAAAAAACCCTTCTTGTGGAATATTTCTGTATTTATAATCAATTAGTTTTACATCTTTACTTTTTATAGGGGTGCAGCCACATCGCTATCAAGTCAAGAAATTCATTGTTTCCCAAAACAATAAATAAACTGGATTCCCCTAGGCAACTAGGAAGAGAGAAAATTTTCGTTTTGGGGATTCTTCAAAATCTTAGCTTGATAGGTATGCTACCCCTAAAAGGGGGCATTTGTTTGCTTATTAAGGAGCTTTTACTTGAAGTAGCTTTATCCCCATACCAATAAAAATCATTCCTGTTATTTTGTTTAGAACAGTTCCTATCTTTTGATTTCCTCGTAGCTTCTTTGTAACATAAGAAGAAAAATAAGCAATAAATAGACACCACAATAATCCAGTGATTGTAAAAGTAAGTCCTAAAATAATAAATGGTATAGGACTAGAAGCTTTTGTATCTATAAATTGCGGGAGAAATGCAATAAAAAATAAAGCAACTTTGGGATTCGTAAGACTTGTCAAAAGTCCCTGTACATATACCTTGCTAACGTTCAGTTTACTAGTTGCAGTAGAATGAAAATTTACATTCGATTTATCAATTATCATTCTAATTCCTAAGTATATTAAATAGATCACACCAATAATTTTAATAGTATTAAATAATATAATAGATTTTGTAAGTATGATTGATAACCCAAAAGCAACTAACAAGGTATGAACGAGAGAGCCAGTAATAATACCAAAAACAGAATAAACACCCGCTTTTCTGCCTTGTGAAATACTTCTTCCCACTATATACATTGTATCTGGACCAGGAATTAGATTTAAAAGAATTCCTGTAATTAAAAATACCTCATAATTTATTATTCCATTCATTTTGACACCTCTTTCTATTTTTTGGTGCCCTTATTTATACTAAAACATATTTTATAAAAACAACAGATTTTCACACTGTATTTTATTCCTTTTCTTCCGCTATGATTCATAATACCGTTACACGACAAAATTTCTTTGTAAATGTCAGCGATAGTCAATTTATCTAACACCTTAAGAAAATCCCTTCATAATAAAATTTGAAGGGATTTTCTTAACATATATTCTTACTATTTATAATAAAATGTATCATAACCTTATATAAAGGGAGGCATTATCTTTATGAATAGAGAATTTACAGGTAGGGGGAAACAGAGAACGGAAAATATACCTAGAACGGAAAATATATCTAGCACAAAAACTAATAAAGAAAACGTAACAGAACCAGCTATAGTATCTGCAGGAAAATCACCAGATACGGTTCAGACACATGTACATGAATTTGTTGCTAGCACTAAACTGGCAGAAGAAGGAAACGACAGGCATAATCATCGTTTTGCTGGATTTACAAGTGAAGTAATTCCAAAAGGAGATAATCATGTACATATAATAATGGTTAATACTGACTTTTTTGATCATCATCATAAGGTTGCAATAGAAACAGGTCCTGCTATCCCAGTTGGCGACGGAAAACATGTACACTATGTTAAAGGAACTACTACATTAGACGACGGACATGTCCATGAAATAGAATTTGCTACTTTAATTCAAAAACCTCTTATATAAAAAAAACGCTGATGATAAAAAGTCAGCGTTTTTTATGTATCCTTTATACATGTAAAATCAACATAATGCGCGTTATTGGAAATAAATATGGTTGCTCAATTAGCACTCGTTAACTTAATAACATCATCCATCTCCTTTATTGAATGGATCGTTTTTTAATAATTCCTATTTAAATTCCAATACAGGATTTCGAACAATCTTTTTGTTTATTTTTTAGATCTCTTTAACGCAATTTCGTGTTATTGAAACCAACGATAAAACTTCCATATAAGGAGCATGAAGATCGTGTATCCGAAAAAGGAATAAGAATGATGCCATGCTTCGCTATGAGTGAACCACCCTAATCTCTCCGCAAACCGTTCGGAAATACTCATACAAAGTCCAATCAAAATAATAAATAGGATTTTCGAAAATGTAGGTAACGTTTTTGCAATCCGTAAAAAGAACATAGTAAAGACTGGTAATATCAATAATGTAAACGCGACATTGATTGTAAATATATGTGGGTATGGTCTTACAGGAAAGGCATACATTTGTTTACTGACAAACAGTAAATCTAAATATGTTCCGATCAAACAAGAGAAAATGATAGTGGCTACAGCAGCCTGAGTGTTATTCCTCCCTTTCTTCTTCCCGGAGCAGGACATTTTTTTTGACCAGTATGGCAAGTTCGATTTTTTCAAGCGTTTTGCAGTATTCATTATATATCTTTCCATCTGTCTTTTCTCCCTTATCAATTAAATAGTCCATTATGCGCCAGTCTTCAAACCAGTCTTCACTTTCCGCTTCTTCATGATTAAGATCTTTCCATGCGTATATCAATCGCGGGCTATATAAACGATTTGCACCTTTTCTTAATTGGCAGTTCTTTATTCTACGTTCATAAAATGCACGAGAGAATGATTCGTTTACATCATAAAATAAATGCGGCCAGTAGTCTTTTCGTGAACCAGTATGTGGATGATCATGAGCCCAATTTACTACTCTTTGTAAAACGTTCTCATGTCGAAACAGTAGTGAATATAATCGTTTTCCGAGCAAAATCCGCTCATGCAGGGAGGTGAAATGTTTCATTGTATCGCCGAAAAGCAATATTTTTTGTTTAGTCTCATCTTTATAGAATGGAAAAAGGATATGATTAAAGCGGAAAAAATCATAAAGTTTGAATCCAACACTACTTAGTACGGTCTTTTTAAAATGGGAATTTTGAATAACCCTTTTTTCTAAATAGCTTTGTTCATTAATAACGGTAGCAATGGCTAACGTATAGCGGTCACCTGTGCTCCAGAAATGGTTCCATATCGTTTCCATAAACGTTGATACACGGAAAAAAGGTAGAAGATAAAACAGCCCTTCGGATCTTTTCACACTTTGTTCGTACAACAAAAATTGCGGATATACATCCTGGAAGATTAACCAGTTACCTCGTTCTAAAAAAGAAAAGAAGGTGACTTGATCCTTTTCTGACAATAGCCTTGTATATAACTCCCCTTTTAAATCTGTCATATTCCAACCACCATTACGCGATACCATATGTCCAAGCAACGCCCAGTGTATTTCTGGGTATTGGAGGTAAAAACGATAATAAGCATGTGTTCGCGTCACATTATTTTTGTTGTGTTGTCTTGTTTGCTCTTTAATCTGGTGAATTAGCATTGTCTCTTCTTTTGTTAATTTCCATGTTTTAACGAAAAGTTGCTTTTTTTCACTTTTTTTCTTTAATTCATTTTTTACATCTAAAAGAGAGTACGGAATTGTCTTGGAAAAGTTGTTCCATTTCCTTTTCCGGTCGTTATGATGCATTCCTTCTCCTCCCATTACCATGAATGTTCTACTATCATTTTATTACGAACGTTTGGAATAAATGATGACTGTTTTCTATTACCATCGCTACCAAGTTAACGAAAGGAAATACAAAAAAACAAAAATCTTTCTACAGTTAATTATGAGAATAAAAAATTTTTTTTGTTTTGGAGGTTTACTGTTTCTTTAACGTGTTTCCAAAAGGAGTCCATATCTTCAAACTCGTGACGGGCAATAGCCTAGCGGGAAGATGAGGATGAATTTCAGTTAGCTACAGTCTAATTCGTTTGTAAAAACTGCTAGTGATGGGTAATTAATTTTGATAGCAATATATTGGTATCAAAATTAAGGCTGGTAGAGGTTTGTCCAGATCTAAATCGTAAACAGTTTAAGGCCGTGTAAATTTATATTGTTGTTATTTGCTGTAAATAAAGACCTTCATCCACGAAGATCTTTTAGCTCGTATTTAACTAATCCTTCTTTCAACAGCGCTACATCTTCATTTGGTCGCAAAACATTAAAACAAATACAACCAATATATGAAGTAATGCTAATATTGCAAAATGATACCCTTCAATACCATTAATCACTTGAAAGACCACTGGAAACAATACAGTTTCAGCACCAAATAAAATTACAACTAAACCTATTCGTTCAGCTAATTTCTTTTCATCTTTTGGAATAAAGACCTTATTGTTTCCTGCAATAAATGAAGTTTCCCCTTTTCTTCGTAAAGAATATCCCACAAATATAATTAAAATCCCTAATGCCATTACACATAAAGAAATCACTAATATTTCTCGCCTCCCCAAAATTAATTTGTATAGTTAATTTTACGAAAAAGGTCGTTCAAATAAAGACGGAATTATTTAACATAGCCTTTTAAAAATAAACGTGGGCTGAGTAACTATAAAGTTGTCTATATCATTTATAAGCTTCTTGAAGAATACTATATATTTCTAAATCGACGACACCCTTTCCGGACCATAAAGTAGCCTGTCTTAATAACCCTTCTTTAATAAATCCATTCTTTAAAAGAACTTTCTTTGATATGTCATTTTCAGGCATAACCTCAGCCTGGATTCTATTTATATGAACATTCTCAAATAAATACTTTACTACGGTATTAACAGCTTCAGATGCAATACCTTTTCTCCAATATACCTCTGCTAAAAAATATCCAATTGTGACCATATTTACCTTTCGATTAAAATCCATTGCTTCAATGATTCCAACTAATGTATCGCTTTCACTCTTTTGAAAAATCCCCCACTTAATTCTACTTTGTTTATTATAATCTCTCTCAAAATGCTGAATCATCTTACTTACCGTCTTCATATTATGTTTCGGTATAATTCCGCAGTATTCAAACACTTTATCGTTACTATAGATTGCATATACACCCTGTAAATGAACATCTTCAATTTTCTTTAATACTAGATTCATAGATTCTAAAACTGGAAATTCTTCGAAAACCATTTCTATTTTCATGTTAATCTCCTTCTTAACGTGTTCTTTCTATCAAATTACACTACCTGGTACGTATATGCCCCTTTTGTGTTTCCTTACAAATAAAACTGGTTTATTTGTAAGGAAACATACATAAAATGCGTTATTTTAAAATTTCTATTAACCTATCTAACGGTAATGCATGTACTTGCCTTTGTTTTTGTCCTGTGATGGTTTCTGCCATGCACATAGAATTAATAATTGCTTCTTGAACAGATTCAATTGCTGCTTCGAAAATGAAGTCAAGTTGTTCTGATGGAAACATATTGATAGGATAGGCTTTTTCGTTATCATAAGAATAGCAATTACCAGTTGAAAAAGTCAGGAAAAAATCTCCGCTACCTTCTTCTCCAATGGCCCCTAACCTAGCCATTGCTAGCGATGCTCTTTTTGATATTCTTTCACATTGTGAAGGTAATAATGGAGCATCTGTTGCGACTGTAACGAGAAGAGAGCCTGCATTTTCCGGAGTACTCCATGGTAATGGTACTTCTGTTTCATTTATTATGCTTCCGACAGGCTTATGATTAATAATAAAATCTTCTCTTCTACCAAAATTAGTTTGTACAAGAGCTCCAACTGTATAAGTACCTGATTCACACTCAATAATTCGGGAAGAAGTGCCGATTCCGCCTTTAAATTCAAAACAAATCATTCCTGTGCCACCACCAACATTTCCTTCTTCAACTACTCCAGATTTGGCATGTATAATTGCTTCTTCTAAATCTTCATACGTCATGGAGGTTTTTCCTAAATCACTTAACCAACCGTCCCAAGTCTCTGCTACTATTCCATTTGAAAAAGGTTCTAAATTTTCGATTCTTCTAGTAGCACGCGAAAGAAAATGATGAGCTAATCCAAGTAAATGACTGCCGGTAAAAACTATAGGAGTTACTAAAGTACCTGTTTCGTCAATCCAATGACTTCCCGTGAATTCCCCCGTTCCATTAAAAGAAAAAAAGCCTGCTGGAAAATGTGATCCAGCTAAATTCCCGTTGTTAGGTAGAATAACAGTAAGTCCTGAACAAACATCCGTATGTAAAATTGTTTTATGACCGACGATTACGCCTTCTACATCCGTAATTGCGTTAAATGTTCCTGGTTTCAATTTTCCAATAGTAAGATTTAAATCTCTTAATCTTTTTCTTTGCATTGTGAACCCCTTTTATAATATATATTTTATATATATAATATTTTCATTTTATTCTATTTATTAGGAATATTCAATTGTTTACAAAGCTAAAAAAGAGGCTATTGAACGGTAATGTTTCAATAACCTCTTTTCAGTATTAACCGATAATTCCGTCTACAATACCATATGTTTTTGCCTCTTCTGCGCTCATAAAATAATCTCGTTCTGTATCCCTTGCTACTTTCTCAACTGGCTGCCCTGTTTTATCAGCAATAATTTGATTAATGTGTTCTTTTAACTTCAAAATCCGTCTTGCGGAAATTTCAATTTCGGTTGCTTGCCCTTGCGTTCCGCCGAGTGGCTGATGAATCATAATTTCGCTATTTGGTAAAGCGAATCGTTTACCTTCTGCTCCTGCCAGCAGCAATAACGCTCCGAATGAAGCGGCTAAACCGATACAAATGGTTTGCACATCCGGTTTAATATAATTCATCGTATCTAAAATAGCAAAGCCCGCAGAAGTAGAGCCGCCAGGACTGTTTATATAAATAGATATGTCTTTATCTGAATCTTCCGCTGCGAGAAATAACAACTGCGCAACAACACTGCTGGCGACTTGATCATTAATTTCTTGACCAATCATAATGATTCTATCCTTTAATAATCTTGAATAAATATCATACGAACGTTCTCCAAGTTTCGTTTGCTCTATAACATAAGGAATTGTATTCATAAAAAATCCCTCCAGCATTTTAGTTTAAGCAGCACATGAGAAACAGTTGTAAGAAGATTTTTGGTGTAATAAAAGTAATGGTTGTTGTAGCGAGATTCTTGAAAATTGCAGTGTTGGTATGAGTTTTACCAATAGCTCTGGCGTTTGTTGCCGAATTGCTTTTACAAGCACTTCAATTTCTTCTTCCATATCTTTTGAAGGTATAAAACGTTCCTCTTCTTTTATCGCTTTCAATTTGTTCCGTGTTCGAAACAATGAAGCTTTTACTGCTCCTTCTGACATAGAAGAAATTTTTGCAATATCAGCTAAGCTGTATTCAAACACATCCTTTAATAAGAAAATGACAGTTTGCATTTCATTTAAACAAGATAGCATTGTTTCAATTAAAGCATACAATTCAGCAACGTTTGCATGCGGTTCATAAGAAGCTTCTTGACCATTTTCTCTTTCATATGTTTTTGTTCGCATTTGATCCAGCCATTGATTACGAGCTACTTTGTATAGCAACGTTAAACAAATACTTTGGTTCCATTCCGCATTCGTATATTTCTTCAATACTTTACATATTGTTTCTTGTGCGAGGTCTTCTCCGTCCCATGTGCTTTTCGTTAAAAATGTACAATAACGCTTTAGTTCCGCATAATGTTTAACAATAACAGATTTATTTGATTGCTGAATATCCGAATCGGATTGTGAAATCAGCTTTCTTTTCGTATTCAAAGTGATCACTCCTTTTAAGCGCGCTTATTTAATAAACGATTAAATAAAGAAAAAAGTTACGGCATCTATGAATTTCTTTACAATAATTTTTCACTAATAGAACGTTGTATAGTCTTATGTTTACTTTATATATGGCAAGGTGATAATTATGTTATTAATATTATATATAAGGAGGAGATAAAATGCCAAAAATAACCGTTCCAGGAACAGGAACTTTTGAAGTGGAAGTGGGAACAAAATTAGTATTAGCACTGGAAGATAACGGTGTAAATATCCTTCACCGCTGTGGTGGAAAAGCAAAATGTACAACCTGCCGAGTGGAAATATTAGATGGTGATTTTTGTGAACCTAACAAGGTTGAAAAGCGTGCATTTGCGGAAAAAGGTGTAGAAGATTACTTACGTTTATCGTGTCAAGTGTATGTAAATGCAGATATGACAGTGCGCCCTGTTTTAACAGTGGAGACTTCCGGAATGGATGCGGGGCCAAGGCCAGCTCAATAATTGTACGATGAGGAGGTACTATGTTGCATACAAAGCGCTTAGCTGGTGAATACGCTGTTGATTTCATAAAAGAAGGTATGACAATTGGACTTGGTACGGGTTCAACTGTATATTGGACAATACAAAAATTAGGAGAACTTGTAAGAGAAGGTCTAGCAATTCATGGTGTACCTACTTCTAAACAAACAGAACAACTTGCGAAAGAGTTGCAAATTCCTTTAGTGTCTTTATCTGAAGTAGATGAACTTGATCTGACTATTGATGGAGCAGATGAAATAAGTGATGATTTACAATTAACAAAAGGCGGCGGCGGTGCACTTCTTCGTGAAAAGTTAGTCGCAACTGCATCAAAACAGCTTATTATCGTAGCAGATGAATCTAAATTAGTGTCCCGTTTAGGGGAATTTCCGTTGCCTGTTGAAGTTGTTCCTTTTGCAGCAGAGCATACAGCACAGAGAATCTGCAAATTATTAGGCTGTACAACTACTTTACGTCTTCAAAATAATAAACCTTACATAACAGACAATGGAAATTTCATTGTAGATTGTGTTTTTCCTGAGTTCATAGCAAACCCAATTGAAACACATCAATTTTTGAAAACATTAACAGGTGTGGTTGAGACAGGATTATTCATTAACATGGCTCATATAGTTGTTATTGGTAAAAGTAATGGTGTGAAAAAATTAATATCTAAAAACAAATAGATGTAGCTCTAAAGGTACTAGTATAAAGTACTTTTTTGCGCTACATCTTTTTAATTTCTGTTCTAGTTTGATTGAACATCTATCCTTTCTTCATACAATTCTCTTGGAATTTGTTGAATTAAAGGTGAACATGTCCCTGAATAAAAAATACGTAAGTCATGTAGAGAGCGAGTACATCCGACATATAGCAATTTAGCATCTTGTTTTGTTTGTTTGTAATGAGTTGCATCTACATCGATAAGTAGTACTGCGTCGAATTCTAATCCTTTTGCTAAATAAACAGGAACGACTGAAATACCGCCTTCATATTTGCTTTGATTTGCTTCTATTATATTTGTAGAAATACCAGCTTCTGTGAGCTTTCCGTATATCTCACGGCACTCTTCCTCAGTTCGTCCGACAATAGCAATCGTTTTTACATGTTGTTCTTGCATGGTCTTCACAGTAGATAAAACAGATTGAAATTGATCATTTGTCGAGATAATTTTTACACTTTCACCGCTGCGAAAAACAGGATTAGCAAGGCCTACTGGAATATTGGCATTTTGAATAACTTCATTTGCAAAGTGAATAATCTCCTTTGTTGAGCGGTAACTTCTCGTTAATTCGTAGTACTGGGCATTTTGATAAAATACATCTTGAAACTGTTGCCAATCGTGAATACCTTGATATTCGTGAATAGCTTGTGATAAATCACCTAAAATAGTAAAGGAATTTCCAAGTGTTATTTCTTTTAGGATGGAAAGTTGAAACGGTGAAAAATCTTGCGCTTCATCAATAACAACATGATGAAATTTTTGCCCAGGTTTTATTCCCTCTAAATAGTGATGAATATAGATGAGCGGTGCTAAATCTTCTAGAGTAACCTCTTTTTTTCGGCAATTTTTTGCTGTTTCTTGTACAAGTTCAGCTGGCAACACACTTAAAATATCTTCTTGTTTCATTAACATACTGTAAAAGGATAGCGCATTCATCTTCGGCCAAAATTTTAAGTAGCTATTAAGTCTTTGCATTGCTTGTTTTTTTAGTTGCTTCTTTTTATTTGTGTCTGAGATCATCTTGAGTTCCATCTCAATCCAACGTTTCATGCGAGCAACAATCCGTTCTCTTCTCTTTCCTAACGGATAGTGTTTATATTCTGTTTCAAACCACTGCTGAATTACCTCTCCTTGTAATACTGAATAGTCCCAAGGCTCAAAATATTTCGTTAGCACGATACTTTTTTCGTAGTTTGACAAGCTCTGATTGATAAACACTTGAAACTCCATGGATCCTTTTAATTTACCAGCCGCTATCTCATCTTTGTCCTTATGAATAGAGAATGCTTGTTGTAATTGTTTATCAGTACTCTGTACAGAAACACTATTTTCTAAAGTATGTAATGCCCAATCATGAAATGTAGTTTGATGAATATCACCAACACCAAGCTCTGGTAATACGCTGGATATATAATCAAGAAATATACTGTTAGGTGCAAAAACTATCATTTTCTCAGCGCGAAGCTGCTCACGATATTGATAAATTAAAAAAGCAAGACGATGCAAGGCAATCGTTGTTTTTCCACTACCTGCAACACCTTGAATAATGAGAGGGACATTTTTTTCCGCACGAATAATTTCGTTTTGTTCTGATTGAATCGTTGAAACGATATCTTTTAACTTGTTATCTTTATTTTCTCCTAAGCGATAGAGAAGAAAATCATCCGCTAGTGATAGATCATCACTTCCTCTTACATATGTATCTATAACTCGTTCTAATGCTTGCTTTCGAATAGCAATGTTGCGTTTTAAGTGAACAAGTCCTTCAACCATTCCTTCTGGAGAATCATAAAAAGCTACATCCTCTCCTCCAGTAAATGAATAAAACATACTTGCAACAGGTGCTCGCCAATCAACGACGATCGGTTGCTGCGTTTCTTCATCAGAAGCACCAACTTTACCAATATAGACAGGTTTTGGCTGCAGCTCTCCTTCTTCTTGAAAATCTAAGCGTCCAAAATAAGGTTCCTGACTGGCAATTCGAAGTCTTTGCCGGCTAGATTCTCGCATAGTTTCAAGCACTTGTTCTGTAAAATTTTCTCCGTAATAAACTGGAATATTTTCTAGCTTATGCAATTGGTGATTAATTTTCGAAAGCGTGTTATTTAATTTCTCTAACTCTAGTTCAAATATTTCCTTCATGTTCGTAATTCCCTCCTATTCGTTTAAATTTTCAGTCGAAGATTAATTCTATTAAAAATGAAGCCTGTAAGTCAAGTGTTTAAAGGGAATTTCCTAAGAAAAACCTATATTAACTCTTTAATCCATGCTGACGAAGGAAATTGTTCTTTTAGCGCACTCGTTAACCATAACTTTTGTTGTTCATTTATATATGGTATATATGCTTTGAAATCTTGTTCATCTTTTATTCTTCCTTCTTTTGCTTTAAATAGCAGTTGCCATTCTGGAGCTACAAACTTACGTCCGAGTACGTCTTCATGAACAAATTGCTTATAATCCATCCATATATTTTTATTTTCTCGAAATAAAATCTTGTCATTTTCCCTATTTCAATTTTATTTGTTAATTTTTTTGAACATTAAATCAAAAAGAATCATATAAGTGTTTTTGCAAAATCAAAAGGAGCTATCTCATCTGAGAATAACTCCTTTTGAAAGTCATCAAATTATTTTTTTGGATTTTGTTAGTTCTTTATTCCCGCGTGTTCAATAATGCGCTTCATCGCTTGAATTTGCCCCAAATGATTTGCTTCATGCATTAATGTAAGGCCGGCTAATTCTCCAACGGTTTCAAATCCCATAAATGGTTTTTCCAGCGTTTCATTTAACTGTTCAGCAGGAATTTGTTGAAGACGAACTAATTGATCTTTCAACTCTATAATGAGTTTATCTACTGTAGGTACATCTCCCTTCCAATCAGCCGGCTTTGTACCGTTTCCAAATAATTCGATATAATTTGCAGGAAGATGCGTCGTTTTATGTGGAAAGCCGAGCATAAACTGTTCAGTAACCGTTAATACATGGCCAATATGCCATTGGATCGTATTGTTAAAACCGTCTGGCTGTACATTTGTTATTTCCTTCGAAAATGATTCTACGTTTTTAATAAAATAACTTCTTGTCATCGCAAATTGTTTAAATATTAGTTTATTCATACCTTACGCCCCTTTCAAATCTCTCTCATTCATTAGCGTATTAAAAATCTGGATAAATTAGAAGTGACATGAAATAAAGATCGATTATATTCTATACGAATCATTCATATCATGTAAAGTGGAATGACTTCATACAAGTTATTATTTATTTATTTGCATATAAGCACGAATCATAAAATAACTAATATAATCAGGAAGCTGTTCTTTAATAGCTTTCAATCCACCTTCAGCTTGCTCTATTGCGGATGCAATCATAGATTCATATTCTTTCGGAACAAAGCTTGACCAATCTACTTCCATTCCTTCTTCAAAACAACGAATTAAATGATTTTCTACAGTTTGCATGGACAGCTCGCGTACTTCAGCGATATGAGAAAGTGTATCTCCCTGTTTATACATTTCATATGTAACATGATGAGAATTTTTCATTGTCTTTTTCGATTGCTTTCGTTCTGTTATAACTTCTGTCGTAATCATCGCATCTATATCGGGATTCTGTTCGAGGAAGTTTGTGATAACTTGTAAAAATACATTCCCGTATTTCTCTAGTTTATGCTCACCTATCCCTTTTACTTGTAGCATCTCTTCTCGCGTTTTTGGCAGTTTTGTGCACATATCTTGCAACGTTTGATCAGAGAAAATGACAAACGGTGGTACTCCTTCTCCTTGTGCAATTTCTTTACGCACATGACGTAGTTCTTCGAATAGTGGATGATCTTTCACAATTTGTTTTGTTTCTACTCGTTCTTTTTTGAAAATAAGCTGGCTACCAAGTAGAACGTCTTTCCCTTTTGTTGTTACTTTTAATGTCGGATACGTCCCATGCTCAACTGCAATGAGTTCCTCTGATATTAAAAACTCAATAAATTCACTAACTTCTCTCATGCCTCTGTTTGATAACAATCCATATGTCGGTAATGTATGGAAATTAAATTCAATTACCTTTTTATTTTTTGATCCTGTTAATACTTGCGCAATCATTTGCTTACCGAAACGTTGATTTGTTCGAATCATACATGAAAGTACCATTTGTGCTTCCTTTGTAACGTCGACACTATTTCGATCGTCTGTACAATTGCCGCAGCGACCACAATCTTGTTTTGGCTCTTCACCAAAATATTGTAAAATAAATGATTGCAAACAATTCTCTGTATGGCAATAGTCTGTCATATGTTGCAGTTTCTCTAGTTCATTAGAAAATCGAGAAGCTCCTGTTGACTGATCAATTAAATATCGCTGTACTTGCACATCTTGAGGGGAATATAGTAGGATACATTCACTATCTAAGCCATCACGTCCAGCACGTCCAGCTTCTTGGTAGTAACTTTCCATGTTTTTCGGAAGTTGATAATGAATCACATACCGAATGTTCGATTTGTCAATTCCCATACCAAATGCGGATGTTGCAATCATTACATTTACTTCGTCTCGTAAAAAACGTTCTTGCTGTTCATTTCGGTCGTTATCATTCATACCAGCATGATAACGCGCTACAGAAACATCTTCTTTATTTAATTTTTCATAAAGTTGATCGACAACCTTACGTGTTGCTGCATAAATAATACCCGCTTCTTTTTTGTTCTGACGAATATATCCTGATAAAAAGTCATCACGGTCCTGTCCTTTTACAACAGAAAATGATAAATTTTCTCGTTCAAAAGTCGTCATAATCGTATTATGCTCTGCTATCCCTAAAGTACTGCAAATATCTTGTCGTACTTGCGGCGTTGCCGTTGCAGTCAATGCAAGTACAATTGGCTGTACCGGCAGATAATCAAGCACACGATGAATGTGTAAATAACTCGGACGAAAATCATGCCCCCACTGTGAAATACAGTGGGCTTCATCAATTGCAATTAACGGGATTTTCATATCAATAAGTTGGTCGATAAAATCAATAGAATCAAGACGCTCCGGCGCAATATATAACAATTTATAATGTCCCTGTTTTGCTAGCTGAATGCGCTGATTGGCTTCAGTAATTGAAATAGAGCTATTAATATATGTAGCGGGAATTCCATTTTGCGTTAAGGTATCAACCTGATCTTTCATCAGGGAAATAAGCGGAGAAATAACTAATGTTGTTCCCTCTAATACGAGTGCTGGAATTTGATAACATAAAGATTTTCCGCCACCTGTTGGCATAATACAAACCGTATCTTTTCCATCCAATATATTTTTAATTGTTTCATCCTGCCCTCTACGGAATGAAGAGTAGCCAAAATAGGAAGCTAAAAGTTCTTGTGCTTTTGTAAACAAAAAAGATTCACCTGCTTTTCTTAGTCTTTCATCTATTAGTATTATATCATTAGTCAAAAGTCATTGTACTCTCTACTTCTCTCCAACACTTCGCATGCTTACGAATAATCATTAAAAACTCATGTAAAGCTGAAGAAAACCATTTTTAGCAATAACATTAATAAAAAATGACTAATATCAAAATTATCATTCGCTATTTGATATGATTATTTCCATTGTTATCTAAGTAATAACCATAATGTTTGAAAACAAATTACATGTATATAATATTTGCTTCTCCATCATAATTAACAGATTCTTCTCTAAATCCACCTTATCCCTTTACATTTAACATATATCGATATATTTTATTAGTATCTTTTTTTATACCGTATTAATAGGCAGTAAGACCCCCACCTCAAAATTCAACAAAGGCAAAGAAATTAGTTGGGAAATGTGCTGCCCGTAAAAGTCCGATTGGTGAGGGATGATTAAAGTTTCACTTTATATTTATAGGAGGCAACATATTGATAAACGCAATAGGTATCGCTTTTATTCTTTCTAATAAGCCTGAAAAGAAGAAAAAAGTTTATCTTAATGATAGATTTGCACTAATAGACATTATTGAATCTAAAGATGTATATGATTCTGAAGGTAACCCACTAGTAGAGCTAACATGTAAATATAGCATTTATTTGGATGAAAAATACTATTGTAAATCTCTCGAAGACTACACTGGACAAGTATTCCCTTTCCTAAAGGAAAAAATCGGAAAAGGTCTTGTTAGAAATTTAAATTATTATTTTTCACATATTGATATATACGATAAAAAACCACCAGTTAAAGAGATAAGAAATCTTATGAAGCAAGTAATAAACTATAACTAACATTTAGTATGATCTTAATGAAAATTCTCTTTAAAATAAAGGGGGATCCCTAATGCCCCTTTATTTTTCAATAACTAATTATTAATCTTCCTCATAAATCAAATTCTTTTAACTTCTACTGAATCTCGTTATGATTTTCAACTGCCTTCTTCAACCTCTGCAACATATACCCAATCCCTTTACAGCCTTCTAATGGATAAGAAATGATCTCTTCTGGATATAACTTTGTCACTACTTTTTTATGCTTCTTACCTGCAAGCAGAACAATTTCATCAAAGTCTAGCAAGCCTTTATCCATCATCTGTTTTTTTAGTTGTTCTATATTAATAATCTCACTACTTTTCGAATTAAAAGCAAGATCATAGTTTTCTTTCACTATATCGGTTGGCAGTAAAAATCCATGCTTCGCGGATAAAATAACCCAGTGTGTAAAAAATTGAGAAGCATACGCTTGGCACGCTTTTCCGAATGGACTGATATACACTTCTTTTGCTTCTGTCGGCCCCATATCAGGGTACTTATCCCAAATCTTCTTTTTCCCACATGGAATTATGCATAGTCTTTTCATTGTTACCTTCTTACCTCTTTTCTCTTTCAATCCTATATAATCTGCTTCATTTTTTCATTATTACTTTTAAAATATGAAATAGTAATTAGCAATAAAATCATAGCATTTTTCATTCACAGATAAAAACATCAAGTTTTTCTTTTCTTCCTACCCAATTTTCATCTTTCCTATATGAAACATTAAAGTAACAGACCTTTTATGCTTCCTAAAAACAAAAAAAGAACAAGCAGACTGTATATCTGCTTGTTCTTTCCTTTTCGTCCAAATCTTCTCTTATAGAGTTTGGAATGTTTCTGTTAAAACAGGAACGATTTGTTTTTTACGAGACACAACGCCTTTTAAAGTAGCTGTATAGTTTTCTAAAGTTACGTTGTATGCTTTCTCAACAACTTGTGCTGCTTTACCCATTGCAAGGCCAACAGAATCATTTGTTAAGATATCTGTTACAACGAATAAGAATAGGTCTAAACCTTTCTCTTCTACTACTGCAGAGATTACTTTTTCTAATTCTGCTTGGTGTACAAGAACGTCGTTTGTGTCAACAGCATTTACTTGTGCAATTTCAACTTTTGCATCGCCCATTTGGAACTCTTTCGCATCAAGGGAAATTAATTGTTCCATTGTTTTACCACTTAAATCCGCACCAGCTTTTAACATTTCTAAGCCGTATGTTTCAGCATCTACACCAGCGATTTCTGCTAGTTCACGAGCTGCTGCTACGTCTTGATCTGTGCAAGTTGGAGATTTAAATAATAAAGAATCTGAAATGATTGCAGATAACATTAACCCTGCAACTTCTTTACGAATTGCAACGCCGTTTTCTTTGTACATTTTATTTAAAATTGTAGCTGTACAACCAACAGGCTCACAACGGTAGTATAAAGGATCACTTGTTTCAAAGTTAGCAATACGGTGATGATCGATTACTTCTAACACACGAACAGATTCGATATCATTAGCACTTTGTTGACGTTCGTTATGGTCAACTAAAATAACATTGTCCACTTCGTTTGCTACTGTCTCAACAAAACGTGGTCCTTCTACTTTAAAATGATCTAAAGCAAATTGTGTTTCACCGCTAATTTCGCCTAAACGAACAGGCTCAACATTCATTCCTAATTCTTTTTTTAGTTCTGCATATGCAATTGCAGAACAAATTGCATCTGTATCTGGGTTTTTATGCCCGAAAATAAGTACTTTTTCCATGATTTCACCTCTCTACAAAAGGATATCTTAAAGGACAGAATATGACAATATTTTAGGCGAATTTTTTTATAAATAATCAAGCTTTCTTTTGAATTTACATGAAAAGTAGAGATTTCTGTGCCAATGTGTAATATTATTCTGTTCAAATAGTCCAATATCAAAGATGATATTGGATTATTATAAGAAGTTTTGAATACATAGCTGAAATAAAGCATATTTTCGAATATATAAACTTATTTTTTCTATGAAAAGGAGGCCTACGTACATGCCTTATATAAAACTTGATAATGATGTGAATATATATTATGAAGATCAAGGTCAAGGAACGCCGATTATATTCGTACATGGGGTTTGGATGAGTAGTCACTTTTTTCATAAACAACTTCCTTACTTTAGTGAAAACTACCGGGCGATTTCACTGGACTTGCGAAGTCATGGCCGTTCTTCTCATATTCAATCTGGGCATACCATTGCAAACTATGCTCGTGATTTACATGCTTTTATTGAAAAATTATCTCTTGAGAACGTTGTATTAGTTGGCTGGTCTATGGGAGCATTTGTTGTTTGGGAATATTTGAAACAATTTGGAGAAAGCAATGTGAAAGCATCTGTTATCGTGGATGAACTAGCTTCGGATTTTAAATGGCCTGATTTTCCGATTGGAGCTTTTGATTTCCCAGCCCTTATTCATATAATGCGAGAAATTCAAATCAATCGAATTGGCTTTCTGAAAGGATTTATACCATTAATGTTCAAAAATCTTCTTTCTGAAGAAGATTTTGAGTGGATGTTAAAAGAAGTGACAACTATCCCAGAGTCTATAGCAAGCGCTGTTTTATTTGACCAATCCGTTGTGGACTATCGAGACTACTTAAATCAAATTACTATTCCTACTTTACTTTGTTTTGGAAGAGAAGAAAAACTTATTCCTGTTGCAGCAGGCGAACATTTACACGAGCATATTCAAAACTCTCAGCTTATAATTTTTGAAGATAGCTGTCATTGCCCTTTTTTAGAAGAAGAAGACTGTTTTAATAAAGTAGTAGATGATTTCATTCAGTCGTTAGATAACAATAATGCACCATAATTAACATGTTCCTATGATTCATTTTCAATGAAAGATAAAAAACTCCTTCATCATGAAGGAGTTTTTTATCTTTCAATGCTTCTGTCGGTGTAATTCTTCCATACATTCTTGCACAAGTGTAACAGCTTGACTCATTGCAGCCCCGCCAGCAAATGCCGCTGCAACACCGCACGCTTCTAGCACTTCCTTATCAGAGCATCCTTGATCCATACAACCTTTTGTATGATAAATTGTACAATATTCATCTCGCATAGCTAAACTAATGCCTAATGCGATTAACTGCTTTTCTCGTTTTGTTAAGGTTCCTTCTTGGAAGCAAGCTTGCGTAAAAGCGTTGTAAGTTTCAGCGATTTCTGGGATTTGCTGTGTAAATTTTCCTAATCCTTCTTTATAATGTTGTAATGATTGATATGTTGAACCTTGTTGCTGAAAATCCATTTTATTCCCTCCATTTTTTCAATATATACTATGACTTAGTATGTACGAGAAAAACGGTAGTATCCTAAATTACCATCAATTTATTACGTATATTTTCTCTTGCAAGCATAAAAAATAGCTGCTGAGAATAGTTACATCTCAACAGCTATTTTTTATATTACTCATATGAATGATTTAAATTCGCCCAAGCGATGATACCTTCTTCATCATGTAATTCAAGCTGTAATCTTGCTGCAAATGAATTAATATGATACTCCATATCAAGCCATAGGCGAAGTGCTTCGATTAAATTTGCCTGAATTAAAATTTGCTTACGCCCATTTACTTCTACTTCAGCCGAGAAGCTATAATCATCATCGTACATCAGTTCCACAAGTACTTGTTCTGGAGCAACTTGACGTTTTTGTGCAATATATACACAGAGTGCATTAATCAACTCTTGTTCGGAAATTTTTATCGTTTCCATGCTGCTTCTTCCACCTGTTTCTTACGTTGATTTTTAAAATATTTGAATGCGCGAACCGCTAACATTACAATACCAGCTATTACGAACATATTAATCATAAATGCTAATATAGTACCAAGAGCTCCCATGTTAGCAAATAAGCTACCCATTAATAAACCACCAATACCACCAACTAAAAGACCTTTCATAAAGCTTCCTTTTTTGCTTTTTGGTGCTGTATTTGTTGCTTTTGTTTTTGAATCTGTCGTTTTATTTGAATTCACATGAGAATCTTTTTTCTTTAAATCCACTGTTGATTTTTGTGTTTGGCCTGAACTTGGAGTATAAGATTTTTGACCAGATTTGTAAGTTTTTGCATAAGCACTATCTACTGAAATGAAACTACTAGCGGCGAAGACAAACATAAATGCAGTCAATAGTGTAACGATTTTCTTTAACATATAATATTCATTCTCCTTCTACTATAAGTATATATAATTATCTATCCTTCTCTTAAACTATGAAAAAGATAGATGAACCTTAAAGTTAATAGAAAGGTTCTTATGAACTTATTATATGAACTTTTGCGATAATAATCAAGAGTTATTTCTTATGATTATTAACTTTCTTCGACTATCGGAAAAATCATGAGAATACAATTGACTTTATATAAAACAATACATAATATAAGTTCATAAGAACTTTTATATTATCGGAGGTGAAAAGATGGAAACATTTCATCTCACACGAAACGAAATGGCAATGCTCCTCCTTTCTCTTAGAGGGTGGAATACAAAAAAGCCTCTTGCAATTTTACAAGACGCTTGGACAAAGTCGCATAAAGAAGATATTGAGAGTGGTCAAAGTGTTACGGCCTTTCTTACAACTGCACTAGCACCTATTTTTGAAAAGCTTATTAAAATAGAAGAAATTGATATTGGATTCTCCTTAAATGAAATCGTCGCACTTGGAAATCAAATAGAAAATACTAATTTTTCTATTACAGCACTGCAAAACTGGGTGAAACGCGATATAAAAGAAATGATCGGTTCTCCGCAAAAAGGAAAAAAATATTCAATTGAACAAGCAGCCTTATTATTTATTGTAGAAGATTTAAAAACAGCACTCGATTTTGAGTCCATTCGAAAGTTGTTAAAGCTTATTGTGAATGATCCTGCAGATCGTACTGATGATTTAATTAACCCTATTCAATTATATGTTTTTTACTCTTCTTTATTTGAAGAGCTGAATCAACAAGGTTACGTTCAATTCAATACAACGAATACGATTCGTACTATTGAACAAACGATTAAAGAAAAAGCTGATCAATTAGCAGCTAAAATTGAACATATAAACAAAGAACAACGCGAAGCAATTCGAAATGCAATTATAATTGCAACATTATCTGTCCATACTGCTTATGTACAAAGATTAGCGAAGCGCTATGTATCAGCTACTTTATTCTTACAGCATTTAAATGTAAATTAAACTTTTATGTAACCACATATAACCGATAACATATGTTATCGGTTATATATGGTTTGATTATTTGTCCGCCAAATTATGATACCGCTTATCATATATAGAATTGAAGCGACATAAAAAATAGTTCCAATGGTTAAAAAATCAACTAAATATCCTGTTAAAATAATAGCTATTGCTGCTCCTAAGGATGTCCATATGTGATATTTTCCAATTTCATAACCAGCATCTTTACGCTCTACCTTTCGTACAAGCGATGTTTTTTCTGTATTTTTCTGCACAGCTCCTAAACACCCCATCATAATTTGCAAAATATATACATGCCAAACATCTGTAGCAATTGGAAAACATAGCATTAAAATAGCCATTGACCAAGAGTATACGATTAGTAATTTTCTATCGCCAAACCGATCAGAGACTTTACCAATCAGAGGATAAGCAAGAGCTGATGTTAACGCAAATAAACCGTATGCCCAGCCAAATTGTGAAAAGCTGTTTCCCACATTCTTTAGTAATAATACATAAAAAGGAAATACCATACTTCCTGCCATCATAATGAGACTTTGTGAAACTACAAATCTTGTATATGTCATTGACCATACTCCTTGTAAAATAGATTAACAAACCGTTCTTGTGGATCATATTCCCTCTTTTTTTGAAAAAATTCGTTTGTACGTGGGTAAGCTGTTTGTAATTGCTGTTTTTCTGTATAAGGATAATATGGCAAATAATAGCTTCCATCATGTTGTAAAGTAACATTCACCATTTTCTGTATCACTTTTTTTGTCTTTTCTATTTCTTCTTCAGATCGTCCCTGATTGATAAGAAGTACAAGAGCAAACATATCCTCTTTCGCGTATGACAAAACCGCATTATCATTTTTTGTCACATATCGAATAGTAACATTAAGAAGATTTAATTCTTCTTGCTCTAATACTTTTCTGAGGTTATCTATATACGAAGAAAAGTGATTAACAGGAATAAAGTATTCTTGTAAAATTTCTGTATGATTTGGATTTTCATATTCCATGAATGCACTATCTGATCGCATTACATTATTACGAGTTTCATAAGATCCATCCGTACGTTCAAAATATTTTTTTTGGACATTCCAAAACATCGTTTTTCCCCAGTCGCTGTACCTAGATAATCCAAGAAAAAATTTTGGAAGTGCAACATTTGTTTCTTCTTTTAAAGTACTATATTGCTCTCGATTCTCTTGATTCGTAGCGAGAACGTAATTTGTCACATACATCTCACGTAAAAATGAATCTGGTGCGACAGAAATACGAGCTAAATGCATCCTCACTTGTTCATCACCCTCAACATGCTCCTTGAAATAAGAAGTATATTGGTGATAATCTAACGTTTTAGTTCGTATTTGATACAGTTCATCTTCTGTTAACTTTAGTGTTACATCTAAAATGACTCCAAATAGACCGTATCCACCTATTACTAAAGAGAATAGTTCTGCATTTTCATTTCTACTTATATTTTTAATTACGTCGTCTGCCATTAATAAACGAAATGAATCAACTGTATCTATAAGTGCATCATGCCGAATATCCCTTCCGTGTACATTTGCGCTTAAAGAACCACCTATGGTGAAGATATTTTGTGACTGCATAACTTGAATGGCAAGACCATATGGATTAATAACTTTTTGAATGTCATTCCAAGTTGCACCGCTCTGCACTCTTATTCTTTTTTGCTCCGGATTGAACTCCAATATTTTATTATAACTTTTCATATCTAAAACAGTGCCATTTGGATAATATGTATGGCCACCTTGACTATGCTGCATCCCAGCAATAGAGAGTTTTTCATTTGAAGTATTTGCATCTCGAACTAATTTTTGGAGCTTTTTTTCATCGTCAACACTCTCTATTCGTTTAACCTTTGTAGGCAATAATCGTCCTGAATCTGTTATAACAGGCTGAGTTAGTTGTTGCTTATACGTATGTACTGATACAGTTAGTAAGGTAGTGTATATGGCTAAAGAAATTATTATTTTACCTCTTTTCAAGTAATCCTCCCCCTCTAATTAAAGTGTAATATTACACTTTAATTGAGATTATACCATTTATTTTCAGTCTTATAAATAAAAAAATCAGTACTTTATTATAAAGTTCTGATTTTTCCTAAAAATTAAATTCTTTATTTTTACGTTACAACGATTTACACCAACAAGTAT
>NZ_CAKJTI010000042.1 GCF_917563915.1 Bacillus rhizoplanae
AGTAATACTTACTTACACATTAAAATTTTTAATTTTATTTAATTATAATTTATGAGTATAATCAATAACATGATAAGTTTTAAAAATTTTGAATATTCTTAATATAGGAGGAAATGTAGAATGTCATCTAAACAATTGTTTGATTTAGCAGGACAGACAGCAATGGTTACCGGAGGTGGTAGTGGGTTAGGGCGTGTAATGGCACTGGCGTTGGCCGAGGCCGGAGCAAACGTAGTAGTTTGTTCACGTCGTATAGAGGTTTGCGAAGAAGTTGTGAAAGAAATCGAGGCGTTAGGAAGACAAGCACTTGCCGTATCATTGGATGTAACAGTTCCTGAATCTGTCGTTCAAGGTGTGGAGAAAGCGGTTTCTCATTTTGGGAAAATCGAAATTTTAGTCAACAGTAGCGGAACGGTTTTTGAAACGCCTGCTACGGATATGCCTTTAAAACAATGGCAATCTATGCTCGATACAAATGTGACAGGAACATTTTTAATGTGTCAGGCTGTAGGAAGACATATGATAGACAACGAATACGGAAAAATCATTAACATTTCTTCTTCAATCGGCTTTAAAGGTACTGACCCAGAAGCTGTAGATTCTATAGGATATACAACAAGTAAGGGTGCAGTTATGACTTTAACGAAGGATCTTGCAGTAAAGTGGGGTCGCCATGGAGTGCATGTGAATTCCATTGCTCCTGGAGTTTTCACTACTGGAATGAATAACCCAGAAATACCGGGAACACTTGTACATAAGGCTGGCCCGATTATCGCTTCCCAAGTTCCAGTGAGGAGGTTAGGTAGAGACAATGATTTAGTAGGAGCAGTCCTTTATTTTGCTTCATCAGCTTCTGATTATTGTACAGGACAAATATTGACTCTTGATGGGGGACTTGGCGCTAAGTAAATTTCACCCAAATAATTAAACTTAGTTCGTGAATATATTAAGTTGATGGTGTAAATTAATACAACTTAATTATAAGTTAAAAATAATAATTTTACTTAATTAATAATTATGAATATACTGAAAATAATAAATTCGCAATAGTTAATTAGCCGACTAATGTAAACGTTATCAATATGCGGATTTCAAAAAATTGAAAGAGGGGATATAAGTGAGTAACGTAAAAAGTGTAAAAGATGTAGTGGCATTTCATGCGAATAATATTTGTCCAGATGATTTACCTTGGATTCCTTATTTTGGAGATGCGAAGTTTAAATTGCTTAAGGCCAACCCTGTGACAGGACAGACGGTTACGCTATTAAAAGTTCCTGCGGCTATGCAGCTTCCTGCTCATTTTCATCCTGGTACGGTCATTGTTTATACCGTCCAAGGTTCTTGGAGGTATCTTGAGGATCCTTGGATTTCCAAAGCTGGTGATGTCGTTTATGAGCCAGCTGGCTCCTCACATACACCTCAGGCTGTAGGGGATGAAGAAGTTATTACGCTTAATATTGTTGAAGGAACATTAGACTATTTAGGTGAGAATGGAGAAATTCTTGCCAGAGATAATTGGCAGTCATTCCTGAAAAAATACCATGACCATTGCGCGGCTGAAGGAATTGAACCTGTAGATGTGACCAAATTTTAAAAGATAGATTCGTAAAAAAAGAGAAGCCCGACGTTCACATGCGACGAAGATGCTTCTCTTTTTTCTTTCTTAATTCTTAATAATTTTGGATTTTAGATAATGAATATATTTGTTGGCAAAAGTGGATAAATGTTTATTCTCTGATCGAACCAAACCTAATGAAATATTTACAGTCCTATGATTCATCAAATCAACCGCAATGATATCACCATTGATGACAGGGGGATAATTTTTCATTACGAAATCAGGAGCAAATGTAATAGCCAAACTTTCAATGATGGCTTGAAGAACCCCGTCCATATTATTTGATGTAAATAGGATTTTTAAGGGCTTATATTTGTTAAAGAAATCTTGAACAAAATACTGCATAAATTCACCGTTATATGTGACGAGAGTTTGATCAAGTATATCATGCGGAGTTATGGTACCAAGAAACGCTAAGGGAGAATGCTTAGAAACATATACTTTCTGTTTCCCTTCAAATAGTGTTTCAAAAGCTATTCCTTCCATGTTTATGTTCAAATCTGCTGAATATGTAATCAGTCCGATGTCGGTCTTATGCTGTCGAATATCTTCAATCACAGCAGATCCACTTTTTTCGGACACCTCCACATTTACGTGTGGATATTCATGTCCAAAAGCGGCTATAGCTTTTACCAGAAACGTCGTCAATCCGGGTAAAGAAGATAATCTTAGTTCCCCCACTTCCACTGAATTGAAAAAGTTGGCCGTCTCTTTTATTTCTTCAATTTTTGTCAGTACTCCGTAGGCAAGTTTTAGAATGATTCTACCTTCATCGGTTGGTACAGCGCCGTGTCCCCGAGAGCGATTAAGAATTTTAATCCCTAACTCCTTTTCTAAGCTGGTAATGGATTGACTGATCGTGGATTGAGTCACATGAAGATTCTGTGCTGCTATAGTCAGAGAACTGTACTTTGAGACTTCAATAATATATAGTAATTGTTCAATGTTCATGACCGTACCCCTTTTTTGAATATTAGTAATACTTACTTACAAATTAAAATCTTTAATTTTATTTAATTATAATTTATGAGTATAATCAAAACAATAATAATATTTGGAAATTTTAGAATATTCTCGATATAAAGGAGGGTTTAGAATGTCATCAAAACAATTGTTTGATTTAACAGGACAGACAGAAATAATTAATGAAGGTGGTAGCGGGTTAGGGCAGCTAATGGAGGCTAATGACGCTTACGTTGGCAGAAGAAGGTGCAAACGTTGTAGTATGTTCACGTCGGATAGAGGCTTACGAGAAGGTTGTGAAAGAAATCGAAGTATTAGGCAGACGAGCACTTGTCCTAGCATTGGCGTAACAGATTCTGAATCTGTCGTTTAAGGTGTGGATAAAGCGCTTTCTTATTTCGCAACTGGATAAATAATACATGGGGAGGAGACGAATGTCAACAGAAACTGTTTTAATTACAGGTGCTACAAAAGGAATCGGTTTGGAATTCGCTAAAATTTTCGCAGGCCATGGCTATAACTTGGTATTAGTGGCCAGAGACGCAACGTTGTTGGAACAACAAGCCGAGAATTTTAAAAAGGATAATGGCATACAAGTGAATACTTTTGCCGGCGATTTGAGCAGCTTTACAACGGTAGAGGGCTTGCATCGACACTTGAAAACCGAGGGAATTGACATCGATATTTTGATTAATAATGCTGGAGCTGGCGGGTTCGGACTCATGACGGAAATGGATATTCAGAAAGAAATGGAATATCTGCAGCTCAATATGATCTCGCTTACGTATTTAACTAGACTTTTTACGGATGACATGGTGAAACGAAAGCAAGGGAAAATTTTAAACGTGGCTTCACTAGCGGCCTTTCAGCCAGTTCCACGGATGTCGATGTATGGAGCAAGCAAATCGTACGTCTTATCCTTTTCGGAAGCGATTGCGGAAGAACTGAAAGGAACCGGGGTTCAAGTTTCCGTATTATGTCCAGGCTTCACCAAAACACCGCTCACGCAGCAATTCGCCGGAGCAGGCACGAAAGTATTTAATAAGAACATGTTGGATCCGCAAATGGTTGCCAAGTGCGGCTTTGAAGGGTTAATGAAGAATAAAAGGGTAATCATCCCGGGCTTTAAAAATAAACTCATGGCTAAATCTGTGGGACTGCTGCCAAGGAAATGGGTAACCATCTATACCCGAAAACTTCTCGAGCAAAAAGTGTAAATAAACATAAAACTCCCATCATTTACGATTTACGGAAAATATTATGCATATGTAACGACAGAAAGAAGCTGCATGAAGCTGAAAAACATTTAAATGAATACATAGGAGGAGAAAAAATGACCCAAAACTTTAACTTTTATGAAATTTGGAAAGATTATTATTCCCGGTACAGTAACTTTTTGGATGAGCAAGTGACTAAAGAATTTCCTGCTCAAGGGATAGGACAGTTGTTGGAGATGAACCTTCAATTCAAAAAAATGATGAATGAAACAACAGAACGTTATTATGAATTTGTTAATCTACCATCACGAGATGACCTTGCACATATTTCCTCTCAGATTGTCAATATAGATGCAAAGGTGGATGATTTAGAAGAATTTGTACAAGAAACTAAGGATAATCAAGGGGATTCAGTGGAATTGCAACGTGAAATGGCAAACTTAAAAAAGGATATGAAGAGCCTTGATACTAAACTTAATCAAATCATAACCTTATTAAAATCACCAAATGATATGACTACAAAAGGTACTGTATAAGTGATACAGAAAAAACAAATCCATTAGTCTATTATTAATCATTAATTATGTAAGGGGTGAAGTCATGAGCGTTCTTATGACAAAAGAACACGAAAAGTTTATCGAAATGATACCTGAGGAGTATCAACAGATGTATAGACGTGTAAAAAGTGCAACTCAAGTGTTAACAATGGATGCCGAGCCAAAAGTAGGTCCAACACCGAAGGAAGTTATTTGGACTAGGAATAAAACGAAGCTCTATCGATATGTTTCTGATCAACCAAAAAAACATAAAATTCCAATTTTATTGATTTATGCACTGATTAATAAACCCTATATTATGGATTTAACAAAGGGTAGCAGTTTAGTAGAATATTTAGTTAATCGTAACTTTGATGTCTATCTCCTTGACTGGGGTACACCAGGCCGCGAAGATAAAAACATGAAATTAGATGATTATATTATGGACTACATCCCCCGTGCAGTTCGTAAAGTATTGCGAAAATCTAATGCTGATGAGGTGTCCATGCTTGGTTACTGCATGGGCGGTACTATAACATCAATATTTGCGGCGCTGCACCCTGAATTGCCAATTCGCAATATTGTTTTTATGACAACTCCTTTTGATTTTGAAGAAACAGGTCTATACGGCGCTATGCTAGATGAGCGGTATTTTGATATTGATAAAGTGGTCCAAACGCTCGGTAATATTCCACCTGAAATGATTGACATTGGAAACAAATTACTCGAACCGATGGCAAACTTTTATGGGCCATATGTTAGTCTTTTCGATCGTGCTGAAGATGAAAGATTCGTAAAGAGCTTTAAACTTTTGCAAAAATGGTTAAACGACGGCATTCCATTTCCAGGTGAAGCTTATCATCAGTGGATTAGCGATTTTTATCAAAACAACAAGCTGATTAAAGGGGAACTGGTTATTCGTGGTCGTCAGGTTAAACTTGAGGCAATCACTGCTAATGTGCTCAACCTATCAGGTAAAAATGATATTATCGCTCAACCACATCAAGTAGAAGCATTGATGAATCACATATCAAGTAGAGATAAACAATATATAAATTTACCTGTTGGGCATACGTCTATTGCTTTCGGAAGTAAAGCTACAAAAATAACTTATCCAACGATTGGTGACTGGTTGGAAGAACGGTCCAGCTAATAGTGAATAATGTTCGAATGAGATGGTCTGTATTCTCAACTTGAAAAAGTTGTGAAAAGCTAAATTCTATTAGTTAAGCAGTCCTTTAGCCCATAAATCATAATGTAAGTGTTTTATTTAGGCTAGATACTCTTAATAAGAAGGTGTATTCCACAAAGTAAAGATTTTTTCATTTTTCACTTTGAGAGTAATTGTTACTGTAAAATATTAATGAAGGGGTGAAATTATGTGGGTCTGTACTACACACATGAAAGAAACATTACTATTTTTAGAAACCCCCCATGTTAGCAAAGCTTCGTTTCAAATTAAGTGTTCCCTTTGTGATAATCTTGCTACTGCAAAAGTTTATTATACTCACCGAACTTACCATTTTACTAAAAAACAATTCATGGATTCTTTATCAAGATCTTCTACTAAAAAATCTGGTTAATTAATTTTCGAAAATACAAATTTACACTTTACTGATATCTAAAAAATCCGAGAGAATTCTGCTTACGAATAATGTTAAAAACCTGTGTTTTAAGATAAATAAAAAGAATCCATTTTGAAAAAAAGATTGATCAAAATGGATTCCACTTTATTGTTGAAAGCCTGTTTTGATTAGATTGAAAACAGGCTTTTCTTTTACATACTAACGTTCTTCTTCTTCGCTAGCATGAATTTTTCATCTAAAAAGTTTGTACCTAATACACCGAGAATAATCATGGCTGCCCCGATGATATGGTAATATGCAAGATCTTCTTGTAAGAAGATTGCACCAGCGAACATCGTAATTAAAGTTGATACATTGCTGAATACACTCATCTTTGATGCTTCCATAATGGATAAAGCATAATTTGATAGAAATGCTGTTAATAGTGAAGAGAGTATTCCTAAATATAAGATTGAAACTAGAAATAATGGGCTTGTAAATGGCTGGAAATATAGATTCATAGTTCCAGCAACAATATGATTTCCGATAGACAGTGTATTAAAGAAAACAAAACCAATTGCGGTCATCATATACGTTACATCGATTAATCGGAATTGTTTTGTCATTTTTCGTGCTAGGATGTTATAACCAGCTGATGATAATGCTGATAAGAGAATGAGTATAACGCCGGTAAAACTAGTAGTATGAGAGCCAAATCCTTTCATAGCAAAAATGTAGATGACACCAGATACAGATAAAAGAAGCGAAAGCTTTTGCCAAATTGTTGTCCGTTCTTTTAAAAAGTAAGAGGCACATACCATTGTGAAGATAGGAATAGTAGCTTGAATAATTCCTGCTTCAGAAGATGATGTATACACTAATCCAAATGCTTGAAAAGTGAAGAATAAAGCTGGATATAGGATTGCTACTGGTAAAATTGTAAGCATGTTTTTAAATGTAATATTTAATTTGATAAAACCGAATATTACTGGAATAGATGCGATAAGAAAAGAAACGGTAAATCGATGAGCTAACGTATCAAGTGGCCCCGTGACTGTAAGAGTTAACTTTACAAACATAAATGAAAAACCAATTATGAATGTATAAAGAATGGCTGCGGCGTATGCTTTTTTTGTTTGTGTCATATTTACACCTCGTATTATCAATTTTCTTACTGGCCAGTATACGTAAATGGTAATGTTTTCTTGTGGGTGCTACAATACAAATAAATACCATCTGTACCGGTACAAAAATATATAGAGGTGTAAGCGTGTATAAATATTTAATCGTTTTTAATGATTTAGAAAAGTTAATTCAAAATGGGGAATTAACAGAAGGTGATAAATTACCTTCTATTCGATCTTTAAGTACACGTTATCAATGCACGAAAAGTACAATTATTCGAGCACTTCAAGAGTTAGAAAAAAGACATATGATATACTCCGTTTTGAAAAGCGGATACTATGTTGTGAAAAAAACGAACGAAGCTCATGTTAGTCATAGTAGTGTGATAGATTTTGCATCATCTGCACCTGATCCAGATGTTTTCCCATATTTAGACTTTCAGCATTGCATTAATAAAGCAATTGATACATACAAAAATGATCTATTTATATATGGGACTCCGAAAGGGTTGCCTTCGTTAATTCGGGTTGTTCAAAGGCAATTAACAAACTATCAAGTGTTTTCGAATGAAGAGAATATTTTTATTACATCTGGCGTGCAGCAAGCGCTATCTTTGTTAACTTCTATCCCGTTTCCAAATAAGAAGAAAACGATTTTAATTGAACAACCGAGTTATCATTTATTTATCGAGTATTTAGAAACGCACAACATCCCTCTTAGGGGAATTGAACGAACAGTGGAAGGGATAAATTTAAACGAATTAGAACGTATATTTCAAACAGAAGATATTAAATTTTTTTATACAATGCCGCGGTTTCATAATCCGTTAGGTACATCGTATTCTAAGAAAGAAAAGGAAGCTGTTGTCCGTTTAGCGAAGAAATATGATGTGTTTATCGTGGAAGATGATTATTTAGCGGATTTAGAAAGAGATGCTAAAGCGGATCCGATGTATAGTTATGATGATTCCTCTCATGTTATTTATTTGAAGAGTTACTCCAAAATTATTTTTCCTGGACTCCGAGTTGGTGTTGCAGTCATACCTAACTGTTTAACGGAAATTTTCTTTACATATAAAAAATTACTAGATATTGATAGTTCTATGATTTCCCAAGCAGCTTTAGAAGTTTACATAAAAAGCGGGATGTTTGATCGACATAAACAAAAAATTCGCGCTTCCTACTATGGAAGATCCAAGAAGTTAGCTGCTTCTTTGAAAGAATGGAGTAGTACGAACAAACAGTTATTTCAATACTACGATGCAAATTTTCCGTGTGTCCATACACACATTACGCTAGATAAGAAAGTTATCGTTCAGCCACTTATTCGAAAGTTACTAAAAAATAATGTATTACTAGATTCGATTGATAAAAATTATTTATCTTTTATTTCGAAAGAAAAAATATTGAAATTAAACGTATCAAACGTAAAGGAAGAAATGATTGAAGAGGGGATATGTAAGATTATCGATGAAATGAAACGTATATAGATTGTTCATTAAGGAAACAGATTTGTAGCATTTATAACGTTAAGGAAATCCAAATATAAAAGCCATACTACATATAAAGTGTAGTATGGCTCTTATTTTTTAATATCAAAATTAAACGACTTTATTATCTCTATAAGATCCGTTAGCTTACGAATTTCATAAGTCGGCTTAATTCCTAAATGGTTTTCTTTAAGATGCGGATTGAACCAGCAAGTGTCAATCCCGTAATTTATGCCTCCCTGAATATCGGAAGTCAAAGAATCGCCTACAATCAATACTTTAGCTTTGTCTGTAATATGTAGCTTGGAAAACGCATAATCGAAAATACCTTTTTGGGGTTTCTGGAATCCGGTTTCTTCAGAAATAATAATACGCTCAAACGTATTACAGAGAGGAGAGCTCCCAATTCTTGATGTCTGCACATCTGTAAAGCCATTTGTTATAATGGCCAGCCGGCAACCACTAAGATTGTCGCATAATTCTACGGCTCCTTGTACAAGGTATGTTTCCATTCCCAAATATCTAAGATAAACACTGCTAAACGTATCTGCATTGATTTCAAGCTCATGCGCAAGGAATAACCTCCTAAATCTCTCTACTCCCAATTCTGGCAAAGTAGTAAGCCCTTGTTCCAAATCTCTCCACAATACATTGCTAATCTCTTTGTATTTAGCTTCATAATCCGCCAATCCCGTAGGCAATCCAAACTCTACAAAAGCTTTATGTAGTGCCTTTCTTTCCGATATACTGAAGTCGAATAGTGTATCATCAACATCGAACAATATGATTTCGTATTTCATAGATACCCCCATGTATTCATTGCTTATCTAATATTAAGTCGGTGACGAAAGGGATGTGATTCTAATTTTTTTGAGATACAAGATCGCAAATGGGATAAGTTAATTATCCTTACAGGTATAGTTTGCTTATTACTTCTATTGTGTTACATAGTGACCTGAATGTAAAGTAATCTGAGATGTGGGAAAGTAGTATTAGGGGTACCGCCCCATAGCCATCAAGCTAAAATTTTGAAATACACCCAAAACGAAAATTTTATGACTTTTATAGTAATAGGTCAATAGATGTACCTCTATCGTGCAGTTGATTCGGATGGGAATACCATTGACTTTTTCTTAGTAAAACGAGAGATACCAAATTAGCCAAGGGGAGAAATCTATCCAAAATCAAATGAATCTCAGTCATCAACTATTCTAAAAACGAGAAAAAACGCTATTCTTTTTGTAGAAATATACAGAAAAAATAGCGTTTTTTTCGTGTTATGGTTAAAAAATTGTCTTAGCTTGATGACGCTGTTCCTCTATTTCTATAATATTTTTGTAGGATTTTCTCCTTTTTTGTCGAATTCGTTTGATATAAGGAGGAACACTATATGTTTATTAAAGACTTTTTTATTAACCTTTTTATTTTTGCTTTCCTAGTTAGTTCAACTATATTCATCAAAGTGTTTGTAATGAAATCCAACCAGTTCATTGAAAAAATATATGGGGCAATCATTGCTGTGATTTTGATGGTCTTTTCTTTTAAATACATGGGGTTTTACTATGATCTTCGAGCTGTTCCTCTCATTTTATCATTTGTTTACTTTGGGCGTACTGCCGGTTGGATTACGTTACTTAGTATTTTTATCATGCGTGTTATTTATATGGATGGATATTATGTACCGTATATCATCGCATTATTAGGAATAGGTATTATATTTACTATTTTTAAAACATATTTCAAAAGCTTACATCCGTTTAAAGCTAGCTTTCTTTATCTGCTTTGTTATATGGCTATGATTCGATTGGTAGGCGAATTCTTCATTCCGACTGTAATATCTAAAATGCTTTACATTCAAAACTTATTATTTACAAGTATGGGCCTGTTAAGTGGACTATTTCTGATGGAAGCTTATCAAAAATTATATTCCTTAACAGAAGAGTTATTTAAAATGAATCAAAAATTAAAAAGATCGAAGAAAGAGCTTAAAGATACTGTTCATGAACTGCAAGGAGGAATCTTTAAATTTATTAAAGTAGATACGCACTTTATACATACGATGTGTGATGGACAATTTTATTATCAAAATGGATTTTATTCTGAACAAGTGGTAGGAAAAAGTTTACGTACTATAGATTCTTCCATTATTCCTTCCCATCTAGTTCCTCAATTACTGAAGTATTATATACAAGCATGGGAAGGGAATGAAGTTATATTTGAAATTCCTTGGCCAGATAATGAAACCGTTGCTCTAATTGCGCTTAGGCCAATTAAGCGAAATGGAAAAGTTATTGAAGTTGTTGGTTCTGCAATTGATATTACAGAGAGAAAAAAAATGGAATGTGAATTAGAAGCGACCAAAGAATTACTGGAGTCATTTGTAAATAACAACATAGATGCTATTATCCTAACCGATCGGGAAGGTCATATTTTACAAGTTAATAAAGCTTTTGAGACGATATTTGGTTGGTCATTACAAGAAGTTAAAGGTAAAAAATTTCCTTGTGTACCCGATTTCTTAATAGATGAATCTATAGAAATCATTCGAAATATTCTGTCTGGGGAATCTACAATTACTAGATTAGAGACCATTAAACAACGGAAAAATGGAGAGCTAATGGATGTAAGCATGACGATTTCACCTATTCTAGATTTAAGGGGGAATGTAGTGGCTCTATCTGCAATATGTAGGGACATTTCCGAAAGAAAACAAGCAGAAAAAGAACGACATCAATTATATCAACAATTGCAAGAAAGTGAATTGAAATATCGAGCACTATTTGAACAGGCAACGGATGCGGTATACGTAGTAGAATTGGATAAAAATCGAATTCCAAATCGATTCATTGAAGTAAACCCGATTGGGTGTGAAAGGTTTAATTTAAGTAGAGATGAAATTCTTAGTACTCCATTTTTTAATCTTGTTTCTCAAGATTCTCCCCTTTTAAGAAGAATGATAGAAAAAATTAAAGATGGGGAAGATTTTTTTACTTTGCAAGATGAATATGTTTTTAATATAAAAAAGAAAATAGTGACAGAGTTTAGTATTCGTGTATTCAAGTTGAATGGAAAAGAAGTTTTCTTAAGTATTTCTCGAGATATTACCGAACGAATAAAGACGGAAGAATTATTAAGAAAATCTGAAAAACTTGCTGTTGTAGGTCAATTAGCTGCAGCAATAGCTCATGAAATTAAAAATCCTTTAACTGCAATGAAAGGATTTATGCAATTATTAAAAACAATGGAAAATGAAAATAATCATCACTTTATAGATATAGTATCATCAGAAATTGATCGAATTGAAAGTATTACGAATGAATTTATGGCAATAGCCAAACCACAGGCGGTGAAAATTCAGCCTAATGATTTGAGTATGTTAATGAATCAAGTTGTAATGCTACTAGAGCCCCAAGCAATAATGAATAATATACAAATTAAGACAGAAGTTATGTCTAATATTCCAATGATATTTTGTGAAGGGAATCAATTAAAACAAGTATTCGTTAATATCTTAAAAAATGCAATTGAATCTATGACAACGGGAGGAGAAATTTTAATTCAAATTAATAGAGCTAGTAATAATCAAATAAATATTCGATTTATTGATCAAGGATGTGGGATTCCTCAAGAGCGTATACCATACCTTGGAGAACCTTTTTATAGCATTAAAGAAGAGGGGATTGGTTTAGGATTAATGATTTGTTACAAAATTATTGAAATGCATCAAGGTAAGATATGTATTGAAAGTGAAGTGAATAGAGGAACAACGATAGATGTTACTCTTCCTATCTGTAAATTATAAAACAAATGTTGTTAAATTTTAGAATGGATACAAAATTATCTTAGCTTGATAGGCATGGGGTATCGCCCCATGGCCATCAAGCTAAGATATGAAAACAACCCCAAAAATGAAGAAATGAGCCTGTAAACATAAAAATATGTTGCTTTAGTAAATCGTTATATATGACAGGCGTCTCAAAACGAAGAATTTCTTTTTTATGAATTGCTGTAGCTTTGAAATAAAGTCGTATCGTTTATAAAAAAGATGTACCGTTTACAAAAAAGTTGCACCGTTTTATTCATTTTCGATTAAAGGATTCTATCTGATTTTTAATCAAACTTTATTTCAAAGCTACATGTAATTAATCTGATGGATAAATGGTAAATTTATCCAATCCATAAGAAGGAAGGTGGGATTTTAATGAAGAATAAGTTCAAATCTTTAGCATTAGTATTGGCGACAGGTATAGGAATAGAAGAAATTCAAAAACATACAAGTTCATTATAAGACTATTTTTATAAGCAAATTAATGGGGATGGCAATATTGAATAAACTGGTACAGCTGGAATGGAGAAAATTAAAACAAAAATCTATTTTGGTTGAGGTAGCCATTTACTGGTTTATTCTTATGTTTATGATTAAACTTTATTTAAAATAAAATCTGTCTATATATCAAAATTTTAGAGATTACGAGGTGTTTTTAATCAAACTTTATTTCAAACCAACAATTGCCTCTAAAAATAAGGATGGTTCTATATAAAGCATAAAATAATCAAGTCCCTCTTGATTGTGTGCCATCCCATCATGGATTTGTTCGGGGTTGAAAATCATGATGCCGTTTTGGTGAGGAAGTTGTAAATTTCCATCTAAATAGTAATGCTGAATACTTTTTAGCGTAACACCAATAGCATACTCCTGATGAGCATGTTTTTTGTATTTAAAGTCGGTCATACTAGCCGATAATGCTGTAATACCAGCCACTTTTTTATAAATAAACTTCTCCATGATTTCACCCCTGTAAAGCAATTATACCCATATCATTAATGCTGCATATACTAAACACAAAGCCATTATAACATTGACGATTTTTTTATGCTTTTGTAAAAATTGTTTAAATATGGCTCCAAATAATACCCACATTACGAAAGCACAAAAACCAATGATGGTAATCGCTAAAACGCTCAACGAGATCGGTAAAAACGCATCGTAGTAAGGTAATATAAAGCTTGGAATAACCGTTAATGTAAATAATACCACTTTGGGATTTAAAAACTGCATGACAAAACCTGTTGTGAAATTCCCAGTTGTATTTTTACTCTCACTGGAATTATCAGCTTTATAAATTTGATAAGCGAGATATAACATGTAAATTGTTCCAACGATTTGCATCAACAGTAGAATTTTCGGAATCCACGTTGCAAGAATCGTATTTAAAAAAGCTGATAATGCTAGCAAAATAAAAAGTGCAATTGTGGAACCATAGGTATATTTTAAAGCGCTTTTTACGCCATAATGATGCGTCGTCGATAAAATAACGATATTTGTCGGTCCTGGCGTAAACGTAATAATAAAACAGTAAATCAAAAAAGATGTAATATTCACGAAACAAACTCCTTTACAAGTTTCTCTCATTGAATTATTACATCTATTGTTTAAGTAGCTATAGTACAAAATTGCACATCTACCTTTTGTGATTTTTAACCCCTGTTAAAAGCTATACTACATATTTTTATAAATGATTAAAGAATTATGCCTGAGAAACTTCCTTTTAATACTTCTTTTTCAAGTTGATTCATACATGTAAACGCTGCAGTAATTTTTGTACGATTTTTTTCATCCAATTCAAATTGTTCAATAATTACGTCACAACGGATCGTATCACCACTAAAAACTGGGCGTAAGAATTCGAAATCCATCTTACGAGCCAACACATTATAATCACCGCCAACTTTCGTAGGGAGTGTTGATGTTAAAAGTCCTTGTACAACAAATCGCCCTTGTTCATCTGGTGTGACATGATGAACCCCCTCATCCTTTGATACCTTCGTAAATAAGACAACATCTTCTTTTGTAAATGTTCGCTCAAAGGTGATTTTTTCGCCTACCTGCAATTCCATCCATACCCCTCCTTAAAGCATTTCATGTTTTACTTAATTTTACTGTTGGAATCCACAGTCAACTAATATCAAAGTATTCTCGTATTTATTATACAGAGACATGATAAAAGAAGATACGAAATGTTAAATTTAAACCATCTTATCCAATATTTTTATATCAAACTTTATTTTAAAGCAACAATACATACGTTCCTTTTTTGTAGCGCAATTCAATTATTGTATTCCGTTTGTTAAATAAGAAAAACCGAAATTAGAAATCACTTCGGTTAAACTTTTTTCAAAACGTCGCAACTTTCTTTTAAATATCGCACCTTTTTTATAAACATTGCAACTTTATTTCAAAGATACATGAAAAACTGTAAAAACAATACATTTTGTTAAGGATCATAGTACATAAAACTAATAGCTTCCGAACATACTAATAAAATGTTTTGGAGGTGGGTTTTATGGATAAAAAAGACTTTCAAAAAATTTATAATGAATACTTACAACAAGGGGAAGACCAAGCTCAATTGGAAGTAGTTGAGGAAGTCGATTCAGGAGTAGAACAAATTGTTGCAGTTCGTAAAAATGATGAGGATGATATTATTGCTTTTAAAACAAGTAGTGGAAGAGAATTAGATTATATTACTGCTCTTGATGAAGCAAAATCAGGGAAGTTAGCTCATGTGGACGTATTTCATAAGTATGGCAGGGATATTATACGTAGTGAACCTGATGGTATTAAAGAAAATAACTTAGATAACTTACCCTCTTTTTAAACGGGTAAATCTAAAGAAGAGAATGTTAATTTGGATATTCTCTTCTTTACTTTACTAATTTACTGTGGTCTTCGTAAACTTGCTGTAAGAAAACTACCAGTTATTCAATTATAGGGCGCGATTGTTGAATATGAACAATCTCTCTTTTACTAACGGGGCATGTTTGTTGAAGAAGAATTGACACAAGAAGGTCGTCAATGAAGGCGATCTTTTTTGTTTTGTCAATTTTTTAGAATAAGGGATTTCCAATTGGAATATTATGTTAAAACCAAAGTGAGCAGAGCAGTTTTTAGGGTATTGATGGTGAGAGTAATGGGGGAAATGATTATCTTCGTGAAAAGTCCTATGATTCACTAAAACTAAAACAGTTTAAATTATAATTCTTAAGGGGTGTTTATTTATAGTTATAAATAGAAATAAAAATGAGAGTTTAATTGGAAGCGCTCTGTTCATTGTAGAGGTAGAGATTTACGAACTCACTGGTCTGGCGGCCGAGGTGACCTCATGACAATAATGAAAAAGCAGCCAATTTCACATTTGATGAAGAAGCGTAGATTTTGGGGTTATGGTGCCGCTATAGCGGTAATGCCTTATCTTTTAATCAAAATCGCCTGGACTTTCGGTCTCTTCATGCCGACCGAACAAATGGGCGACCCAAGTTGGCGCACTGCAAACGCAGTAACAATGGTTCTAGCTGCAGTTGGTATCCTGTTAGCATTGGCGTTTAGCATGACATGGGGTGAGCGACTGCCCGCCTGGTTTGTTGCCTTGCCCGTCTGGGTAGGTACTGGTTTACTTATTCCTATGCTGTTGCTGGCACCTGTGCTTGGTCCTGCTGCCATGATACGCGATCAGCAGGCAGGAGCTACCAACGTTTGGGTATATGAGCAGATTTTCGTAATAGTCTCACTGGTTGGAGTCGGCATCTGCCTACCTTTCGCCTTAGCTGGATACGCTAAAGCGCGTTGGCCAGAGGCATTTGCTAATCCAATCGACATTGAATTACTCCCGGGCAACAGCCAGAAACTGCAGATCACCTTGGCTAGGCTTGTCGTGGCTGGCTGTATCCTGCTTGGATTTATTAAGCTATTCTGGGCGGTTGGTGGAACTATTGGCATTAATCCAGCTATGTTGGATAACCGCGATTTATGGTGGCACCTATTGTCGTTGAGTACCGGTGTGTGGGCCTTAGCGGGGGCGTGGGGTTTGTTAGTACTGACCACCCGCCGCGGGTCGAAGAGGTTCTTCCTTCCTATGGCAGCAGCATGGATCTCGTCAGGAATGCTGTTCTCTTCTAACCTCTTTAACCGCTTGTCCGCCACTCGCCCCGATGCACAACCTGCTCTGGAGTACCCGCTTGCGTATGTACTAACCACCGAGTTAGGTAGTGTCTTGGGAGTGATGATGGGAATGGTTATCCTGATGGTACTGCACGACCGTCGGAGAGCAATGCGCAGCGAGGAATAAGAATCCGCTTTGAGTAACAGCGCCTAAGAGGTCGGCCGTCGAAAAATCACACATCAGGTATTGATTGATTTTACATGGTTATCTATGACAAAAACCTGTTTATCACTGTTTGGGGTTCGACCGAGATACATGTAATTTTGGGTCATAGTCTGTATTTTATTTCCAATATCCATGTTTTGTTGTAACAAAAAGATTTGAAGTCAATAATGTTACGGATTATTTTTGATACAGTATTTTGTTACGACTAATCCAACCGTTAAGATATTCCATATTTTCAAATACAAAACGTAACAAAAACGAACGTTTATGTTACAAATATCAGTTAAAATTCACTTTTGAAAAAAATGTAAAACTATGACCTAGTTTTACATGTATTTCGGCTGAACCCCATTTATGAATATTGTAATAACCACTATTGTAAGTTTAGCTTCAAAACATATACCGATTAAAAAGGGTGCCACCACATCACCATTAAATTAAGAAATTAATTGTTCTCCAAAACGAAAAAAATGAGCTGAATTCTCATAGACAACTGTGGTGAGATAAAATCTTTGTTTTGGGGGTACTTCAAAATATTAGGTTGATGGACATGTGGCGGGACCCCTAATTGTAGACTTTTATGAGCAAAATTAAGCAAATATTATTATTGGTGATTATTTTTATTACGATGCTCTAAATATCAGGAGTTCTATGAAGCCTTATTCCTGTTTATGTCATGCCTGTAGCAGGAGGAATGTTATTCTTTCTATTTAATATGCGTTCTTCGAATAAGTTGAACTTTGAACTTACTTCAGAAAATATAAGTACTTAATTGTGATAATTTGGTAACGGAGTATGATTAGATACAGGGGTTTTTTTGTCATTCAATCATTTAGGAGAGCTAAAATAGTATTTTTTATGCTTAGGTAAAGACAATCTATTTCTACGTATCTTAAAAAAAGACACCTCAAAGAACAAGTTGAGGTGTCTTTTTTTCATTTGCTTTATCAAAATTAAAACACTGCATCGAAGTCATTTGATTTAGGCAGAGAGGCTGCTTTTTTCATGAGTTGTTCCCATAATTGCACAGATTTTCTCCATTCCGATGTGGACTGCCCCTTTTGATACATAGCATTCTCATAACTGAGAGTTAGTTGTTGCATATCAGTCGAGTTGTAAAGTGTATCTATACGAAGTGCGTACTCTCGTAATGTTTGGCTTTCTTTGCGGGGAATACCTATTCTCGCAAATTGTTTTAAAAGTGCATCGTAAGCTTTGGGATAAACAGCATCACCTTTTCGGTATTTATAGAAGAGGATTGTGAAAAATGTAAGCCACTTCATTCTAGTAGTAAAGAGAATGTAGCTAATTATACTCATTGATATAATAGAGAGGAATAAGTACCACCAAGAAAATTCTTTTTTTGAATTCGTAATCTTTTTGGTAGAGGCTTCTTCGGTATTTTCTATTAAATTTTTGAGTTTCGCTTCATTATTTCGCTGCTGTATTTGTTCATTGTTAGGATTGATCACTTCGCTATTTTGTGAAGTAGAAGCCGGAGTGTCGTTTGTAAAGTTATACGGATTGCTGAATCCTTTTGTTGGTTCGAATGGGACCCAGCCGTATCCTGGAAAATATACTTCCACCCAAGAATGTGCATCATTATTAGTAATTTTATAGATGCTATCACCCTCTAAATCCACTATTGTATTGTCAAGAGTGCCTTCGGTATAACCCTTCACCCAACGCGCGGGAATGCCAACAGAACGAAGTAATACGATCATGGACGTTGAAAAATTATTACAGTATCCGCTTTTCGTATCGAAAACGAATTGATCTACATAATCTTGGTTTTTGGCAGGTACCACAACATGTTCCGTTTCATATACAAAGGAATTGTCTGCGAAGTAGCTTTCGATAGCTAATACTTTATCATATCGAGTGAATTTATCTTTTGTAAGATGTATTGCCAAGTCTTTTACTCGTTGCGGTAATGATTCGGGAAGTTGTGTATATTTTGCCATGAAGTAAGGACTTGTTTCATGACCTTCATTCGTTTTCGCGGCTTTTAAATTATCTATGGAAAACTGAGGAGTCTCATAAGTTACTTTATACGTATGTAAAGAGGTAACTGATCCTTCTTTCATCGTATAAATTTTTTCTGAAAACGGATCAACGCTGAATGATACATCAGAAACAGCTTGAACTGACACTAATCCTGCAGGATAAATAAGATGAGGATAACTTTTTTTCATGTTGACCGTTGCTACGGATGTACTCGTTTTTGTATTCGATTCATACCACTTTACTACGTTGTTTTTATTCTTAAAAGAATTTTTTTTTGGTTCCTCAGAAATTTCCCAGCCTTTTCCGGTATAAAAGTCTTTTGTTTCTACTCTCCAATATTGACTATTTTGCGTTTGTGCTGTGAAAACAATTGTATTATCTGGCTTAAAAGGGCCACCTAGTTGAGAGTCATCTACACTGTATCCGATTTTTGAAACTTCGGCTTTCTTACTTGTTGCAAATGTATCAAATTTCAAGAAAGTGATAGGATTTGACCATTGAGGGCCAAACTTCGGAGCAAAATATGCGATGACTACGGATAATACAATACATATAGCAAGCGGTATATGTAATTTGGATATCAGTTTGGAATATTGTTGCAAGTGCTCAGTCGCTTTTATCTGTTCGATATGAAGAAGACTAAGCATAAAAAAACCGATGACAATGGTGCGAATAATTGCATGATTTGCGTTGTATAAGTGTAAGTTATGAAAAGTCGTGATATAAATAATAGTCAATATAAGAAATAACAGTCCATGTTTTTGACGAATCATCCAATAAGAGATGAGAGAACAGAAAAACCAGAGCAATAGAAAAAATAGACAGGTAAGAAAAACTGCAGAAAGACCTTGCCAATTTGCTTGAAAGATAAGAGTGATATTATGGAAAATATCAGAAAAGAATGCTGTCATCCAAGATGGATTCATAAAAGTACCTTTATAATATAGGGAATGAATAATGAATAAAATAACTGCAATTTTTACTGGAATTTTCCACTTTGTTTGCAAAAAGGAGAGAGAGAAGCAAATTCCTATAAATGCTACAAAAATATCTAATCTCTCCATATTCGTAACACCTATAAGTGGTCTTAACCATTCTAGTAAAATAAGAAACCCACATAAATACATGAGGAACCTACTTATATCCCATTGATTTTTTGCATGTAGTGTCATTATTTGTTCACCTCAATCAAAAAACACATTTGTATAACGATTCTCATAAGCCGCTTTCACAAATATTTTTCGTTTTTGCAGTGCTTCTAATATACTTAGTTCGCGATTTGAGAATTGGTTTACTTTTTCTTTCACGACAAACACTATCAGCCTTCTATCTTTCATTGCCAAACCTTCAGCTGCTTTTAGAATATCGGGAGAAAGATCACTTGTCACCAGTATAACTGTTACTGGTTGATACATTTTTCTTAATTCCATTTCTACAGTTTGAGAGAGCGGGAATATACTGTCTGCTTGCACCTTTGCTAAATGACGAAAGATTTGTTGCAGTTGCGTATCTCCGTTGTGCAAAGGGAAAACAATCCGTTCTTTTCCGACAGATACGAATGATGCTGGTGAATTCTGTTTTAAGATAGCTCTGACGAGAGAGGCTGTAAATGTAACAATCGACTCGAATAGGGGAGAGGGAGTTCTATCCATAAAGATCATGACATCTTGACTCCGCTGCTGTTCAAATTCTTTCGTCATAATATTATTTTTGCGAGCGGTTGCTTTCCAATCAATCCATGAAAAGCGATCACCAGGTTTATACTCCCGGATACCAACTGAGACTGTAGAATCTTTTGTTAAATTTGTGTTTGCTGATAGCGCTCCTTGTTCGAAATGATTTTCCAATTGTTTATAATTTATATTTATATATTGAGGATAGATTAGAAATGTATTAGGAACTGAAAACATGATATCTTTTTCAATAATACCGAATAGATCGCCAGTTTTTACACGTACGCTCGAAAAAGTGTGTTCTCCTCTAGGGATTGTGTTAATTACATATTGATACGAAATATTTCGTTTGAATCCTGGAAATAATATTACTTTGGCAGCCTTTGCTTGTTTGCAATTTTTAAATTGTGGAGGAAGTTCATCTTCTATAATTAAATAAAGTAAGGGAAAAGGAATTTTTCTTTCTATTGTAATAGTGCTTCGAAATTGTTCTCCAGCTATGTATTCCTTTTGATTTGTTATGCGTTTTACTTCAGCATCCCGCAAAACGTAAAAGGGAAGCAGCATTGAATAGAAGCCAAAAGGGAGAGTGCTATAAAATAAAAACCAGCTTACAAATCCTCCGTGTATCATGGCATATAAAAGTGTTAAGACAAGGAATAAAGGAATTAGCAATAACTTTCCAATGTTATAAACTGCTCGTAGTAGCTGCTTCATCAAGGATTTATCGTCCTTTGAGTCGGCACTGGAGTTCGTGCGACAATTTTTGCGATGACTTTTTCTCCTGTTATTCCTTCAAATTTCGCTTCCATTTTTAGAATGAGTCTATGAGCTAAAACATACGGGGCCAAAAGTTTAACATCATCCGGAATAACATAATTCCTGTTGTGGATGAACGCATAAGCCTGTGAAGCCTTCATTAAAGCGATGGAACCTCGTGGACTTGCTCCTAACTGTATAGAGCTATAATACCGAGTTTGATTGACGAGTTTTACGATGTAATGCTTGATTGCTTTTTCTATATATATTTCTTGTGCACTTTGCTGTAATTTCAGCAATTCTTCTTTTGTAATAATAGCCTGTAAATGGGAGAGTGGATTTGTTTTTTCCATACGGTTTAAAATTTCAAATTCTTCTTCTGCTGTAGGATAACCCATTTTTAGTTTTAATAAGAAACGGTCAAGCTGGGCTTCCGGTAAAGGGTATGTTCCTTCGTATTCGACTGGGTTTTGTGTGGCCATTACAAAAAATGGATTTGGTAACGGGTGGGTTATACCATCTATTGTAATATTGCCTTCCTCCATACTTTCAAGTAAGGCGGATTGTGTCTTCGGTGATGTACGGTTAATTTCATCAGCAAGTACGAAATTTCCCATAATTGGTCCTGGTTTGAACTCAAATTGCAGCTCTTTCGGATTATAAATAGAAACACCTGTTACATCTGACGGTAGTAAATCAGGTGTAAATTGAATTCGTTTGTAATCGGCATCGATTGATTTAGCAAGGGTGCGTACCAGCATTGTTTTTCCGACACCTGGAACATCTTCTAATAGTACATGACCTTTAGCTAAAAGAGCTGTCAAGGTAAGAATGGTTTCTTTTCGTTTTCCGATCATCACTTTTTCGATATTGTTGATTATCTTTTCTACAATTGGATGTAATGAATCAAGCTGTGTCATCGTACGCCTCCTAATTTTATGATCTATGTAACTAAGAATTGAGTCTTTGGTTATGTTACAGTGGAATTAATCTAAGAGGTTATTGTCCCTTTTAATTACTTTATAACTTCTATACCTTCTAGGAAAATCCTACTCTACATTTTTATAAAATATTTTGTGTCGTTTCTAGATGACATGCACATGAAGTATGGTCCAATAAGAAAAGGATGTATAGTGAATAAATAAACACTATACATCCTTTTCAATTAGATTAACTTGCAATCCGATTGTTAGAATTATTCGATTTTTCTGCTTGTAAAAAGAGCTTTGTTTCTGTAACAACGATCCCACTTAATCCAATAAGACCAATTAAGTTCGGGATTGCCATTAGTCCGTTTGCAATATCGGAAAATGTCCAAACAAGTCCTAGTTTTAAATTTGCTCCAAACGCGACCATACCAACAAAAATGAGACGGTAGTATCGAACGGCATTATAGCCAAATAGATATTCAACACATTTTTCACCATAATATGACCAGCCTAACATTGTTGAGTAAGCAAATAAAATAATTGCAATGCCAAGAATCATACTTCCGGCGTTTCCGAATACAGATTGGAATGCGAACGTCGTTGCTTCAACACCCGTTTTACCAGAATTCCAAGCACCTGTTGTAATAAGTACTAAACCAGTAATTGTACATACGACAAATGTATCAAGGAACGTTCCCGTCATAGATACGAGTGCTTGCTTAGCGGGGGAATCAGTCTTTGCAGCAGCGGCCGCAATGGGGGCACTTCCAAGTCCAGCTTCGTTTGCAAATACACCTCGTGCCATCCCAATTTGAATAGCTGAAGCAACTGTTGCTCCGGCAAAACCTCCAGCAGCTGCGGTACCATTAAAAGCACCCGAAAAGATGAGCTGAAATGCCTCTGGAATTTGATCTATATGATAAAAAATAATAATAAGTCCAGCAAGTATATAAAAGAAAGCTTTAATTGGAACGAAATAACCTGTCACTTTTCCTATTTTTTTAACTCCGCCTAAGATAACCATTGCGATGAAAAGAGCCATTACGATTCCAGTCACGACAGGCGATACAGAAAAATTAATTTTCATGGCCTGAGCAACAGAGTTAGACTGCACCATATTTCCGATTCCAAATGAAGCTGTTATTCCAAAAATGGCAAACAATATAGCGAGCCATTTCTTTCCTAACCCACGTTCTAAGTAATACATGGGGCCACCCGAGTATTCACCGTTAGCCCCATGAATGCGATATTTTACCGCAAGAATAGCTTCTGAATATTTTGTTGCCATTCCAAACAAGGCAGTAATCCACATCCAAAATATTGCGCCAGGTCCTCCGATAGATACTGCTGTTGCAACGCCAGCGATATTTCCCATACCAATAGTAGCTGACATGGCGGTCATCAACGCTTGGAAATGACTAATGTCTCCTTTGGAAGACTTGTCCTCTGATTTTCCGAATGCTAGCTTATGTGCATATAATAGTTTAACAAATTGTAAGCCTCGTAGGCGTACTGTAAGGAGGATTCCTGTTCCAACAAGCAGTAACAGTGTAGGTAGTCCCCATACGTAATGATTGATTACTTCTAATACTTGATTTACTGTTTCCATCTTTATTCTCCTTTAGAAAAAATAAAAAAACCATTTCATGTAAACGAAATGGTCTCTGGAGATACAAGGAATAGAAAAATAAACCGATTCGGGAATCGGTATTTTCTGTTGCTTGTCTCTGTCCTTTTACCTGAGAGATTATCCGCTGTAATAGCAGATTTGCTCCTTCGGTGCTCTGTTTCCTCCTTTTGACTATGCAATAGGAGGGAGTCTCTCCAGAGATTCGTCCCCATACAGTTCTACTTGAACACAAGACCTGAGAGTTTCAAAGCTGTCCGACCAGCTTTTTGCCCCATCGGTAGATCAAAAGATCTTCTCCTGTATGGTTCATCCGAATGCTATGAAATTAATATGAGTTAATATAATCATGATTAATATTGTAAGTCAAGAATTAAAAATATATAGATTAATAATTAATATCTATATATCGGTTATTTTACACTAGGAATTTAGGTTGAAAAAATGTTTGTCTTTAATAATTCATACGTTACTTTAGTAAGTACCTCATTATGATTTTCCTGCGTTAAATTATAAATCTTCATTCTACTATTAGACTTTATCTT
>NZ_CAKJTI010000043.1 GCF_917563915.1 Bacillus rhizoplanae
TCCTTAAGATCATTTATACAAGTAGTCAATTCCATTTTTTTATCTTTATATTTCCTTATTTTTCTATTTATATTTTCATCTCCCTGTAAGTCTTCATAAAACTTTAAAACAGCCGAAGAGACTCCGTATGAAGGATATTCATTAAATTCATTTATAATTGTAAAAATGGTTTTGGCTCTAATATTATATATTTCATCTCCAGCATTTTGTAATTTTTTTAATCCTATGCTTGCATCATCATTGAATTCTTTTATTTGTTGCCGTAATTCATCTTTTGAAAGGTCAAATTGATATATGTTTTCAGATATCTTCTCATTAATTTCAAAAGTAATATCATCAGAGACTATTTTAAATTCTTCATACAATTTAGTTATATTATTAAATTTTTTAAATAAATTAACAAATTTAACATATCTATTATTCTGTTTTTGTTCTGAAGTAATGTAGGGAGGATATGCATTGATTATCTTTACATAGTTACTCGGTATCCAAAAAAGTCCATGATTATCAGGTATAATAACAGTTGGTAAACTAAAATAGGTATTTAACTCTTTTTTATAGGATTGAAATGCTTTATGTAAAGAATCGAACTCTTCATCTTCCCATTTTTTCTTTAACATTTTGTTTTCTTCTTCTTTTAGGATTTCCATTTTCTTCGAAATCCATTTTGATATTCTTCTCTCTAACCACATTAAAAACAAACCAACTAAGATACTACAAAATAATGTATAGATAAAACCAGACCAAAAAGCAATTTTAAAATTGTCAAAATTAGCTTGTGTTTGTTGAATACCAAACAATTCGAATAAATAGTTTAACATTTTCTTCACCCTATGTAAAAATTTGTTATTATAATTTTACATTGAAAGACTCCTTTTTTAAAATAAAAAAGTCTATTAGATTAAAAGTTTTTGATTAAACTATTTTATAAAGCTACACTTCAACCATTTTTTCTGGTAAAATCTCTTTTCTTAATATTTTTGAATAAGGTAATTGGACTTCGTTTAAGTTATTTTCATTCAACTTTATTTCAAATAAACGTAACCACAGCAAGTACGAAACCGTCATATCCTTTGGAACCGACAGTTTGAATTGCTGTTGCGCTCACACGTGGCTCAGTAGCGAGCAACTCGTAGAATCCCCGTATCCCTAGAACACTCTGATCAACATCAGAATCTTCTATTACTGCACCATCACGTACGACATTATCTGCAATGATTAAAGTACCTGGACGTGAAATCTTCAATGCCCATGCCAAATAATACGGATTATTTGGCTTATCAGCATCAATAAAAATAAGATCAAACGGTTCATGCTTTTCATTAACAAGTTGCTGTAGTGTATTTAATGCTGGTCCAAGACGAACTTCTACTATATCACTCAAATTGGCGCGATTAATGTTAGCACGAGCCACTTCTGCATGCCTTGGATCTGCTTCTAATGTAAGAAGACGACCATCATTAGGCAGCGCTCGAGCTAGCCAAATTGTACTATAACCGCCTAGCGTGCCAATTTCTAATATAGTGCGTGCTCCTTGAATTTGCGCAAGTAATTGCAGGAATTTCCCTTGATTCGGGGAAACATCGTGCGCGGGTAAGCCAGAATCTGCGTTAACTTGGAGTACCGTATCAAGTACAGAATCAGACGGAACAAGCAAATCAGTTATGTAGCGATCTACCTCGGTCCATTTATTAGATATCCCCATATAACCTGTCCCCCTTGCATTTCAACTGCTTAATTTTATAATAGAACTGTTACCATCCTAATCGATCACGAAGAGAAGTAATATGTGCAGTATGATGACGACCATGCCATGCGTAAAGCCCAATCGTTACACCTAATTTATTAGATCCTGATTCAGGATGATTAAACGTTTTTTCAAAATCATTATGTTTCATAGATCGCAGTAAAGAAACCCATTTCGTATGTAATGATTCTAAAAGTGATAGAGATACGTCTATTGGTAACTGGGAATCAGGAAGCTCTGCCCATTTTTCTTCCATATACGGTTTAATCGTTGGATTATTTTCCGTCAGCGCCAATTTAAACCGTATATAACTATTCATATGACTATCTGCAATATGATGAACGACTTGGCGCACTGTCCATCCACCAGGACGATACGGTGTATCAAGTTGATTTTTATCTAAGTCTTTTACTGCTTGTGTTAATTCAATAGGAAGATTTTCAATTTGTTCTATCCAATTCTCTATTGTATCTTGTGTAATGTTCTCTTCATAAGTGAAATGACCGATCGGATAACGAAAGTCCATAATTGTATTGCTCTCCCTTTTTGTTTTAATTAGAATATCTCCAAATATAATGGATAAAATTAATTTTTTGGCCGTGTAACTCTGCTGTGTTTTCATTAATTGAGATACGTGAAAAATGGTTCTTTTCTAATACTTTTTGAGAAGCAAAATTATTATTTGTTGTTTTCGCATGAATTTCAGTAACATGATAGTTTACTGCTTCATCTAAGAGGAGTTTTACAGCTTTAGTTGCAACACCTCTTCCAACATATTTTTCTCCTAATCGATAGCCAAGATACCCCAATTCTTTATCTTTCTCAATATCTACTAAATTGATTCGCCCGACAATTGTTCCTGCCTGATTTCTTATGAGATGAAAATATGAAATACCTTCAAATTGTTCTTTTAATAATTCATAAAAAATCTTTTGAAACGTTTCATATGTATAGTAATCTTCACCACGACTAGGTACCATCTTTTCGAAAAAAGACCGGTTACTACATTCAAAAGCAAACAATTCTTCTGCATCTTGTTCCTTTAATTTTTCTATGTAGACTTCCATTCGTTAACCATTCCTTTTCAACATCAATCAACTATATAAATTTGCTATTTAGTCATGAAATCCTGCTGAAAAAAGGCTACTTTCCTCGACTCGTAAATATAGCAAACAGGACTTTAGGGTGAAAAAGATGCAAAGGACTACGAATTAAGTTCATAACATTAACCAATCGAATATAAATTTCCGGATTAAAAGCAGAAAGACGATATACCTTTTTGGTGTACCACTGTTTAAATGGTTGCATAAGAGGTCTGTCCCCTTTAATGTTCGAAACGCGAAATGCTTCTGTTGTAGTCATTTCCCACGGCGTTGCTATCAACTTCGAAATTCTCTTATGAAATTTGTAAGTGAAACCTTTTTCGAGATGTTTATTTTCCCTAAGACACCTTTCCAACTCTAAAGCTTCCATTGCAGCGACCGAAATCCCTTGTCCAAAAACGGGATCAAAACGGCAATGAGCATCTCCAATTACTAAAAAACCTTCCGGAACATGCCGTACTAAGTCAAAGCGACGACGCACTTGATAAGGAATTTTATGTATTCTTATATCTGAAAGAGGCTCTGCTATTTCAAGAAAACTTCGCACATCAGGGACTGGTAATTTCTGAGCATAAGCAAAAAATTCTTCATCAGTTTGCGGAGCACGCTCATTTGCGTAACCGCTAAAAGTTACATAAAAACGATCGTCTTCAATTGTTTGAATAAGAGCACCATAAGAGTTTTCAGGAAAACTAGGAGAAACAAGAAGGTTACACCAATCTAGCCGTTTTTTTGTTTTTAGACGAAATACCCTAGTAGCATAAAATAGTTGAATCCATACTTTTTCCTCTTTAACCTGTATACCGTGTGTTTGTAACCACTCTACACTTTTTGACCCAAACCCGCTTGCATCCACAACTACATTTGCATGAATTTCTTCTTCTGCACCTGTTTCAAGGTTTTTCACTCGTACTCCATATACTTGATTATGCTCTTCATCTATCAAAATTTGTTCAACCATCATTCTATATCTAGTTACAATATTAGATACTTGATCAATTCGTCTTTTTAAATGCCACTCAAACATAGGACGACTTTGTTGAACCATGGTTAAATCTCCTGTAAATTGTGGTTTCCAATAACTAAAATGATGCCACTTCACATCTTGTGTAAAATTATTTACAATACTTTTATCCTCAATTAATTGCGAAATAATTTGAGGGAATAATTCCTCAAGTGCTTCTTCTCCGCCTTTTAATAAAACATGAGGATGATAACTTTGCGGCACTCTCTTTCTAGGAGTCTTTTCCGTCCATTCTTCACCTATTTCTAAAATTATTACTTGCTGAAAAGAATGAGATAAAGCCTTTGCAGCAAGTTTTCCCGCAATGCTTCCTCCAATTACAATTGCAGTATCCAATATGTTACCTCCTATCTACCTCGTTCCATATTTCTCTATCAATTTTGCTATTTTAAAATCTCTCAATTGAACATAACAGAAATCAAAATCCTGTATCATCATATTAATACAGGATTTTAATTTCTGGCGATATTTCATTCATCTTTACTTTTCATAACAAGAATCGCATGCACAAATAATCCACAAGCAATCCCAATAAAAATTCCGATGTTAGGCTTTTCTAATAACATTCCACCTGCTAAACCTAACATAAAGAATCCTCCATAAAATAATCTTACCATTTTCTCATATTTTTTCATGTTCCTCCTCCCTTAAAATACGCCAGTAAATTGTAAGGTAAGAATGAGAAGTCCAAGAGCCCATACATAATACGCAAATGTTTTTAAAGAATGATGTTTTAAATACTGAATCATCCATGAGACGGCAATATACCCAAAGAATGCTGCAGATAGTGTACCAACAATAAGTGACGTGTTAGAGATTGCTTCTGCTTTTCCTTGAAAAACATCAACTAACTGTAAGATAATTGCTCCAACAATTGCAGGTGTTGATAATAAAAATGAGAAATAAGCTGCTGTTTCACGATCTAACTTTCTCCAAAGTGCTGCGACGATGGTCATTCCTGATCGAGATATCGCTGGAAAAATAGCAAATGCTTGAAATGAACCGATAATAAATGCGTCTTTATATGTAATATCGTCCATCTTCTTACGTCCACTTTTTTGTTTCTCTGCCATATATAAGAATAAACCTGTAACTAAAAATTCCCATCCAATCGTTATACCTGTTTTTGAAATCTCTTCAAAGAAATCTTTAAATAGTAAACCAATTACAACCGCAGGAATTGTTCCAATAATCAATAAGTACATTAATTTTGAGAATGGATTTTTTATTAAATAGAGAAATTCTTTTTTATAGTAAATAAAAACTGCTAATAACGTCCCTATATGAAGCATCGTATCTAAAAAGAGCCCTGCCTCATCTAAACCAAAAAGGTGTCTCCCTAAATACAAATGACCGGTACTGCTAATTGGTAAAAACTCTGTTAAACCTTGAATAATCCCTAAAATAAAGGCTTCTAACCAATTCATGATTGTCTCCTTTCAAGTTTGCTTGTACCAGTATATGTTTGTATTTTTTTAGTTATGTAAAGTTACTCGTTTTTAATAGATTCTTATACCAAATGACAATAATGTGATTTAGAAAATAAAGTGATAACAATTGACAATGAAGAACCCTTAAAGATAATATCAATGTATAAACAAGAATGTATGTTCGTTTTAAAAGAATGAAAATTTTTATCTTTATATTTAATAAAAGGAGTGAATAGGAAATGGAAAACTCAAATCAAAAAATTACTACCTTCTTAATGTTCCCTGGAACAGCCGAGGAGGCAATGAAACATTATACTTCTATATTTGATCAATCAGAAATCATAAGTATTTCTCGTTATGGAGCGAACGAAGCTGGCGTGGAAGGGACTGTGTTACATGCTACATTTTCATTAAAAGGACAACAATTTATGTGTATTGATAATAGTAATAAAGATGTACATCAATTTACTCCCGCTATGTCATTGTTTGTCTCTTGTGATACAGAAGAAGAAATTGATCGAGTTTTTGATAAGTTATCTCAGGATGGCGCGGTATTAATGCCGTTAACTGATTCTCCTTGGAGTGCAAAATTTGGTTGGGTCCAAGATAAGTATGGTGTCTCTTGGCAATTGAATCTTGCAAAAATGTAGTTGTAAAATAACGTTCATTCAAAACTACTTCTAAAACGCTCATATTAAGCCAAAACAAAAGAATCCATTTTGAAAAAAGATTAATCAAAATGGATTCCCTTATTAGAAATCTGAATTTAATTTTTATAAAAAAGATTAATCAAAACTCATAGGTATACCCTTTGAATCTATGAGAAATTACAAATTATTCATCAACCTTGGCTGCGCAAACCCCATTCTACACATTGACCAATTAAATGTTGTTTTTTGAATTTCATCATAAATATCCCACAAATTATTTACTAAACGTAATTCAACATTACGTTTAAACAGTTCTTGAAATAAATTAGCTACTTCCAATTTAGCAATTGGAATTTGTGTTGTTTCACTTATATAATAGCCAGCATTCTCGTCTTGAAGTGTGAATTGCTTTGTATCAAATTCATACAAGTATAATTTAGTATTTTTCATCGTTTCAAACCATTTGTTTTCAATCACTATTACATGTGAACATGATTTTGATGATATATATGTTTGCTTGTCGATTTCAGATGTATTTGGTCCAATATGATAGCAAGCACGTGGACAATTTCTGGGTGTTAAAAAGTTAGGTAAGCATTTATCATCTATTGCCCATACAAGCCCTTTCGTTGGATCTAATTCCGTTCGAGTAGGTATTCGGGGCTGAAACACTTGGATATGATTTTCTTCACTTACATGGAATATCCGCACACGCTTTCCTCCTTAAAATACATTACTTTGCTCCCTATTTTCTTAATTTGAATACAATATAGCCCGACAAACCACATTTCCATGCAGCTTGCCTATAATGAATACACTAATAAGTGGCAAAGGTACGACAAATTATTGATATATAGAAAAAATCCCTCTTCTTTTACAGAAGAGGGATTTTTCAATCCTCTGAACGAGGTTTTAGTATTTCTACTTTAATTAACAAACGGCTTAACTGCAAAGACAAACATTCACACTGAGGTGCAGAAGATGGTGTTGTAATCCTCTAAACGAGGGTTTTCATTTCTACCATCAGGAAGAAAGTTATACACCAAAAGAACAATTGTGTTAATCCTCTGATCGAGGTTTTTTTATTTCTACCATCGCTGACTTGATTGACATGGTGGACAATGGAACGTGTTAATCCTTTAAACGAGGTTTTAGTATTTCTACGTTTATTTGGATGACTTTCACTCAGGTTGGGAAGCGATGTTTTAATCCTCAAAATAAGGTAATTTCATTTCTACTGCACCTTTATTTTACCTTCTTCTACCAATATCTTCAAGAGCTAATATTATTATTCGACAACTGTATTGTTATACAATTTTTGAAAAAAGGTGCCTTTCAGACACCTTTTTCCTATATAGATTTTTTGTTACATTTGTAAAAATAGACTGTAGGGCTATAATAAATTTCTATCTAGTCTATCTTATATCGTCAATAAACTGAAATAGCACCTTATTGATTTCTTGATATATATTCCTCACGCCCAGCTCATTATTGTTAAAAAGAACGAAAAGCTGTGTTCGCAGCATCCTAAAGAATGTATCCTCTAATTCTGAAATATCATTGATTGGCAATTCTTTATTGACGTGATTATATATATCTTGCTCAGAACATCCTTTCCACCCATGGGCAAAAATAAGCTTATTACGAAGCTCTGCAAGTTTATCTAAGGCTTTAGATGTATTGAGAAATATTTGTAGTTCGCTGTTACCTTGTTTGATATAAAAGGCTATAATTGCTTCCATTGAAAACCGAGTAAGCGGGCGATTTAATTCCACACGTCCGCCCTTATAGTTCTCTAAGTAGTTCAGTAAATTCTTCTGTCCCATAAGCCACGATTCATTTACGTATTTACCTTTTTCTTTTAAAGGAATCCCTAGCCTATCTTTTAATATTTGTTGCAATGATTCTTCGTGAAAGCGGAACACACGCCCTACAACATCTATAAATTGTCCTCGTTGATATAACATCCACATGTTCCAATATAGTTCAGACATCATACGGTTTATGTTAGAATCATTCAAATCATTCAAGTCGTATATTTGATTATACAGTTCTTCAACCACACGTCTATACTGAGGGCCGTTATCCCATACTTGCTGAATACTTTCTTCTGCCTTTTCAAAGTCAAAAGATGCTCTTGAATGAGCATATTGAAGTAATTGTTCAATGTTTTTAATAGAATGCTTTACTTCAAATTCCTCAGAGTGGTTCTGAATCATTTTCAATGCTGCATAATAGTCGTAGTTCTCTATATTTTCCCTTATTGTATCTATGTAGTTCTGCTTCATAAGAATTTTACCAATTTGCAATTGAATAGGCACATTTGAATTTTTGGGCAGATAAAGAATTTCCACCTTATTTTTTAAATGCTTCATGCTATTTAATAACAACATTGTACTCATAGCAGGAGTCCCGCTTGTAATGGATACGTATACTTGATTGGTTGAACTCAAGTTGCTCACGACGCGTCCTATCTCCGCTTCATAAAAGTCATTCATTACATCCAAATCTGCAGGATTTTGTTTAGTGAATCGAATTATAGGTTTTTTTAACCCATCCAATAAATGCTTGAATTGCGGATTTTGTTTTAAATCCATTAGATAAGCTTGAAGGACTTTTGCCAGATGAACAGTATCTGTAAAATGGGGCATCTCTTGATCTGACGTGAAGAGAATAATTTCATGAATCTTTTCTTTGTTACGCTTATTAATGCGTTCAAGTGTCTTTTCAACTATTGGGAACATTATCTTATTTTTATAATCCTGATAGTTTTCAGAAATGTATTGACTTATTTCCCGAAATCTTAATTTATTTGCAATAATATCTGTAAATGTTTCTCCAAGTATTTCGATAGGTTCTTTAAAATATAAATCCCGATTTCCTAAATTGAATATAACTACATTTTTCATGGTTTTCCCTCCATTGCAGCTATTCTTCAAATCCACCCCCGTCAGTTAGTACGAATGTTTATTTGGAATTTTTGAAAACTCATAGAGCTTTCTGCAATCCCATCTTACACACTCTTAGTTATACTAATGTACCAGCAGGAACCCACATCTTATACTTTCCTAGTCCAAATACCGTTTGTTTTCCTATATGACTAAAAGATCCACATTGTAAATATGGAACTAATTTTTTTAGGTCACCTTGTAATTGAAACATACCTACTACGCCTCCAAGATTCATGCTCTTTTGTTGTTTTGCTGAGTACCTATGCCAGTCTTCCCATTTTCCCTCTGCATAGCTACAATGTATGGAGTTAATAATATTATTAAGATCTTCCTTGAGTAGTGGATGTTTTATCTCGCCATATAACTTACAAAGGTATTGCGCACGCCGTATACATGTTTGCAGAAATACTTTTGGATCGATATTACGTATTACGTTCCCAGATTTCAGTAGACGTGTAGGGGTTTGAATTTGTATCAGAACTTGGCTGATTTCATGTGTAGGCTCTTTCCATTCCCACCATTCCACAGGTAGCTGATCATCTTTTAACTGATTTGAGGTAACCCGAGTAACAAAACCTGCTTTAGAGACGTGCTCTACTTTACTAATAAAGAATTTGATTCGCTTTGAGCCTATACCATATTGCTTTCCAATAAGATCTAATGTATCAACAAAATATCGAGCGTAAGAACTGTTTTCACCAAACAAGATAATTTCTAGTTGCTTCTCTTGTCCTTTGCTCCAAAATTCTTCATGAAACACAGGTGCTTCAACAACTAGCGGCGGCGAGAGATAACGTGTCTGAAAAGCAAGTTCTGGTGCAAAAACTTCGCTTATTGGCTCGAATATTGAGCCATACGCACAATTTCGCATGTAGGAACATTTCTCACACGGCAGGTTTGGATATATACATGTTCGCTTCCTAATCTCTCTTCCCCACATTCCACGAAAGAGGGATGAGGAATTTTTCGGCATTGCCCCGCTATCTAAAGCCTGTATTGTAATCCTTAACTTTATTGCTTGCAGTCTGATCTTTACTAAAGAAGAAATTTCTATGTTAGCCATAATAAAGCTCCTTTGTTGCTAAAAATAATGAAAGAGATATTCCTCATATAAAAAGAGATATCTCCTTTTTTAAAGATAGTCTGGTAGTTTAACAGGCAGCGCTAATGCGTAAGCATATTGAACAACATCTTTATTGGAAGAAATATTATTTAGCATTCTTCCATAGTATGGCTTTGGTTCAGTTGTTACAAATATTGAACCAGGTATAATACGGGTTAAAGGTTTTTTAAACAAGTTCTCTGACTCTGAAATACGTCCACCGAGTTTTCCATACTTTGTTTCAAGTCTATACCATCCAGAGATTGGATCTTCTTTACTCGGAACACCATAACTCAACCATACAACAGCATTAGCTCCATGGGACATTGTATCCAAGTCGAATCTTTCAAAGATATCTATCACTTTAAACTGACCATAGCCAAGGTTCTTTTTTCTTCCATATCCTGTTAGTGAAATATACATCATAAGTTGCTGTAATAACTCTAAATTATTCTCATTTTGGACTCTTACAAATATTGAGATACGATTCGTACCCTTTAATAAGGTGCTTTCTTCTTCAAATAACCCATCCGTGTCTAAACTTCTTCCGCTATCTCGGCTTATAGTATTATGAACTTGAATTACAGATTTATAAGTTCCCTCTACTTCGTTTGAGAAAGAAATCGGGTTTCCCTGTAAAAAAGCATAGAAATCTCTTTCGTGAATTAATTTTAGATTTTTCAGTCTTTTACCACTTTTAATGTTCTCAATTTTTTCCTTCTTGGACTGCTCCTGTCTCTCAGGTGGAGGAAAAAGCGGCCGTGGGAAACCCCCTTGGATAAAACCATCAGATAGAACAAATAAAGGGACAAACTGAAACTTAGCTAGCCAGTCTAATAGGGCTTTCTCCCCAAATAAATCTCTATAAGCCCAAGCTAAATGCCCAAACAAAATATCGCTTTGCCATGGAGTCATGAATGGACTTTCTAATTCTAAACATATCTCATATAGCTTCATATGAATTCACTCCGATAGCTTTTATTTACTTTCTACTTCCTTTATAAAATCAATCTTCTCATTTACGTCATGAGGAATGAACTCCAAGTTCTTAAATGACACCTGTCCATAGCCACGGCTACCAGAACCACCAAGATAATCTGATTCCAACAGCTTTAGACCCTGCTTAATAAAGTTAATTACTTGCTCTTGGTTATCTTTGTCATAAATCTTCAACACCATCTTTAAGTCAAATTCCGCCCCTTCAGGTACACGTTCAAATGTTCTCGGCTTATCAGCAGTACCCGTAGTGCGAACAATAATATTTTCTGTTTTAATTTCTGTATAAAACATACCCTTTGAAGCATTAGCATGCTGCAGGCTCTCTCTAGATTCATTTGTTAGCTTAAAATCACGCACTAGCAAACGTGTTGGCCCAAGTTTGTGATGAGAATTTTTGTGTGGTCCAAAAACTCGACATACTAGGCATGTCTCATGTGCACAGCCACAAGGTTCACCTGCAGCTCGAGGATGAGAATTCTTAGGCTTCCTACCATATACGCCTTCTAGAAGTGATCGAAGCTTTCCTTTTACAGAAGAACCTGGTATATAGGGCAGATCTGTTAACGGCTGTCTTATAATTGGATTATCTAACCCACCGATTTCTATTGAGTCCTTTGAACCGCCAATTCTAAGACCCGTCTCACATTTTATTATACCTGTGATCTCGATAATCTTTACTACTTTCATCTTTTATTCCCCTCCCAATCAGTTTCCTTTAAAATAAGCTATTACACTCTGAAAATGACCAATAAAGGCTAAAAAGTGTTTATAACTTTTAAGGGCTTCTTCCGTATTTCTTTCCATAAAAACTTTAAACTGAACTGGAAGTTTTTGATCTTCTTTATTTACAACATAATTAGCTAGCGGAACAACAGGATAAAGTCGATGTCTCTCCTCTTCAAATGTACGCGCATCCTTAAAGAACGGTTCTAAGCCTTTTATTAAACCATAGAATCGCCGGATTGAGGCACGTGTCATTCCCTTCTGGGCAAGTTCCTTCGCAATAGTTTCTGCCCAATCCATATATAATTCTTTTCTAGGCTTTCCGTTTTCATCAAAGTACCCGTCTTGAAGATAAGTTTGCCAACTAAACGTATTGTTTACGCTCATTTCGATTATGCTCCTTCCCTATAGAAGCTACTTAATCGGACAATAGTCCTCATGTATTCCCAAGTCCAGTCCACTTTTTCATCATAAATGTTCTGAAGAGACTTCGCCCAATGGATAGATTCTTCATTATCCATACTCCATTGATTCGTAACAACATCTAAAGAATCAATTAAGTTACGGCGGATTGAGTAGTGAAGCATAGGAACAAATTTTAAATATTCGTTCTCACCTTTTTGCTTATACATCTGATACATATGGCTAAAGTTAACAAGTTGATATAGGAAAGAAGAAGATAATTTCTTCTCGTTCCACCAATTTGCTATTCTAATAGCCTCGTCACGAATATCTTTAAAGCTACTCCATTCCATTGTGGTACCAATGAGGCTAACCTGGTTTCGCCCATCATCTACACCTTTCCTGATTCGCATACGATTGGGTTCATCCTTTGCTGCCTTTAACAAGTCTTCTACTTGGTGTGAAGCATGCGTTATAGGAAACTTTGCTCTAACAATATCAATACCAGCAGATAAACTTACTTGTGGGTTTAAAACGTACTGACTAAAATTTTTCCTAACTTCTTCAGCCACAAATAATATCTCACTCCATGGACCAATTAGGAAGAGATCATCTCCACCAGAGAACACCGTATATGTCAAATGATACTTCTCCCAAAGCCATTTATTCATACCACCAGAGAAAAACCTTTCTAAGAGCTTACTTAGCGTTACTATGTGAGAGAATGTATATGTTCTCTGAGATTTGCATTGCTCGTCTTCCGGAATCAAGCCTACAGAAAACAACATTCCCAAATTATCGACGTCAGCTTTTAAGTACCCCAATAAGTCTCTCCCCTGTCCCAGTGTAGCAATTTGGCCGAATGTCAAGGGAGCCCTCACCTCTAATTTATCATTTGGGTCTGCATGTTTCTCTAGAGTTTCCTTTCTTTTTTCAGTTAGAAGAGGAACATAATTAGCTACCCATTTCCGTTGAAATGGTAAATTTACATCTAATACTTCTGCTTGATTCCATACTTGAAGAAAGTACCCCTCCTCTAATGATTTTGGAAGTTCGCCCAATACATCCACTGATACTTTTTTTCCTAAAGAAATCATACCTTCGTTTCTCTTAAACAGCAGATACTTAGCCTTTGGCAGAATACGACCTATCTCCTCATCTAGGAAGCAAGCCTGGCAAAATCCTTCTGTATTCTTTTCATGTTCAATGCGCGGAAACTTACGACAACTTGCACAAGGCTCTGATTGTTCATAAGAATGATGTATAAAAACATTTTCACTCCATTTTCCTTCTTCAGAAGTCAGGATGTTAACAAATGGTGTTCCTTTCACTTTCTGAATTTCTTGATAAAGTCCATTTAATATATGTGGGAATGATTCATTTACATCTTGTAACTGAACAGATTTAGAAGCTGTGTTCAAACATATGAACCCATGGTAACGTTCATAATAGTAGCGATTTATTTGATGTTGCCACTCCTTAATTGAATATGCTTCTGGGAGGATGGCGTAGAAAATTCCGCCTGCTGAAAGAAGTAGATTAAACATTGGCATTGTTGCTTCGAGTAGTAATTCATGAGCTGCCGAGTCTGCCAATAGCCCTAGAAGAAAACTTCGTGCACGTAAGCGTTTCGCAACCTTACCCGCACCTATATGAGCAATATCCATTAAATATTTTTGAATACCTGATACATCACCGATTACTAACCGGAATGATGTACCTTCACCACATGCAACTATAAGTGCAGCCATTAGACGAAAGTGCATTGCTAGAGAAACAGAATTTAGGTCTCTAGATACTGGTACTGCAGCTAGCCACTTGTCTCCCCAATCTAAAAAATGAGCAATCCTGGATTCTAACTCATTTGGAGCTTTCCTAATCCACCTCAACCAAGAATTCGCGATTTCTTCCCAATGATCTGCTAAGTCACTAGTAGTGGGTTTGCTGTAAGATGGATAACAAACGGCTTCTTGCCAAGGTTTTGGTTCATAATAAGAAAGTTGGGCGGCAGTATTGCTATTCATAATTCTGAGCTGGCTAAACACGGAAACTAAGGGCTCCATTTCTTTATCTACTCGTTCCCCCAGCGCTTTCCATACATGTTCAAACGTTTTTTTGTCTTCCCAAACATCAGGAAAATTTTTACCCCACTCTGTCTTTTGGAGCTCTTGCTTTATTTTCTCCCCTTTACTAGCTTTATACTGAAAAATTCGTTCGTATAAAGCTAGTATCAAAGCATTCTCAACGCATCGTAAGGGTCGATCATTGTGCATATAATCCCTCCATTTCTATTTTTTTCATGTTTTGTTAATATATATGATATAGAGTTTTAATACCTCAATCAAGATTTTCCATATGAAAATATGAAGTATTTAAACTAAGTAAATATCTATGCTTGTATATTTTAAACGAACTAGGAAACGCTAAGGCAACTCAACATTTTCATAAGTGACTTATTTTAGAAAATAATATACAATCGTAGTTGCGCAAACTTTCAGACTAAATCCAGCAATAGGCATTGCTACCTAAAAAAATAAAAATCCTTGGAAAGGGTAGTCATTCCTAAGGATTTCAACACAGTTACTTGACACGCTATTGATTTTTCACTTAAAACAAAAAGCAAGAATCTTTTTCCACTTACTCTCACTGCAAGAATAGAAGGGTTCTTCACTCCTTAAACTGAATTTGTAAGGTACAAAGTCTCAGGTTTTGTATATGAATTAATAAACAGGATGATTTTTCCTTTTCATTCAGATTATAATGAAATTATTATATACGAAAGGAGCCATGGTATGGAGAATGAATCTCTTTCAAATTTATTAGACGTTCAGACCGAGTTGTTTATTCCTATAGAATCCCATGATAGAAAGTATTTAAAAACACTCAAATCCTCGACTGAATGGGATGAGGTAGATCTATATGCGAAATATCAAACGTATTTCTCTCCTGCAATCTCTTCCTTTTTGTACAAGGATACAAAATGGTTTCATAAACAAATTGATCAGGATGCAGAATTGAACTTTGCAGGGTATTCTAAAAATGAACATGATACCCAGCTGCTAGAGATAATGGTTGAAAAAGCAGAAATTGTCCTATTTCCTCAACAAGCATATCTTCTCTTAAGACTACATACGAAAGGCAACATCCATGATATTACGAAATTCAATAGTTGGATTACAACTATTCGCAGCAGTCAAAGTAATGTATATATCCGAATGAAAAAAACTATATGTACACTTTTCGACTATATAAATCTCATATTGAATGAATTACATTTCAATGTATCTTCGCATGTCGGTAAGGTTTTTGGTTACAGCCTACTGAAAACAACTGATAGCTCTCTTGTTAATGTTCAATTGAATACATACCTCCCTGCATTAAAAGATTTTTTTGAGTTAGACCCTTCTGATTCGTTCATAGAATCGGAGCATTCAGATGTACTTCAGCGGTTCCAATCTCGGCTTCAAACTTTTTCCTTATCCGGAGGTATGGTGGTTGTAGATGAGAATATTTTATTTAATCAAGAATTCTATGGGGAATATCATCACACCATCTATAGGGACATTGCCTTGCTTGCTTTATACCAGATGGACTTCCTAAATAACTTGGCACTTCGGTTGTCAGATGTTAGAAACTTAATTTACCATCGAAAGCAAATATTATACCTACGTATGTTATTTTTAGAATTTACAAACAAAGCTTGGTTTTCTCATATTAGTATGCGACCATATCCGCAGACTTTACGAGACTATTGGCAAAAGCAGCTCCAAATACAAAAATTATATGATGATGTAACAGAGCAATTAGATCAGCTTACAAACTTTGCTCAGCAAGATCGTTCTTGGTGGCTGACAATAGGTCTCGGCACATTAACACTCCTTTCTTGGCCAGGGCTTTTTATAAAAAACTCTATATTCAATACTTGGTTCCCAGATATTCCATATTTGAGCACTATACTAGCCATTTTCTTACCTGTTGCTATTATTATCGGAGTAACTTGGGATCGTTTTAGAGGAATAGCGTTTTCTTTTCGTTACTCTATAAGTGAATTCTTCTCCAACAGGCAAAAATATAAAAAAGGGAGTAAAAAATTAAAGAAATACTTTAACCGTAATAATATAGATTTATAAAAACGAATATACAAAAACATGCCGCCAAGTTCTGGTAGCATGTTTTTTATACTTTGAAATGCTTTTTATTCAAGTCTTCACCTTAGATTAACTTACTCAGCAACATCTTTTCTCTATACTGAACATTTTTATTAATCTTTGTTTTATTATCAAGACCTAAGTCGTAAAAAGGCATATAAAATATAAGTACTACTAAGAGGCTCCAACTAAAATGACCTCGGCGCAATACCGAGGTCATTTTTCACAGAACTTTTTATTTAAAAAATACTTTATCTACATTATATTTCGCTTGAAGTTCATTAATAATATATGTTTCGTAAATTTCTCTTTCCATTGGATCTTCTACGATACACGCATCAATTCGATATACTTCATCTCTGTAGGCTTTAATTGGTGAAACATTGTCTTCAAAATGTTTTTTTATTCTTTGTCTTAATTTACGTGCCTTTCCAACAAACAAGAGCTCGTCATTAATATTATAAAACATAAAAATGCCGCCTTTATCTCTCGGAATTAAATGAAAATCAATAAACCCGCTAATCGGAGTTATTCTTGGTTCATCACCTTTTATTACTTGCTTACGCTCTGTAATCGTAACATCTGGTGCTGGTATCTCAATTTTGATCACTATTAGTCACGTCCTCTTTTGTTATAAAGGAAAATAATATCACAATTATGTAAGAAAAGCCATTATTATGTTATCCCATGTATATATAATATATGTGGGCTGAACAAAGGACTCTCTCTTTTCAATGAAAACTCACGAATTATTTGATGAATAGAATCTCCGGTCTCAGAAACATTCATATAACGTTTTTGTTTTGCTTACCTCCTCTACTTTGCGCTTGCGAGCTAACAATTTGATACGTAGCTGTTATTAAAAATAATATAAGTATGTAATGATACCTTTTAAAGTAAAAAAGATGCTATCTAGCATCTTTTTTACTTTAACTAACTATTTAGTTATATTTTTAGCTAAATTACTTTTATTTTTTCCATATAACATATAAATAACTAGTCCAATAAGCATCCAGATTATAAAGCGAATCCATCATTTGAGATTAAAAATAAGTAAGAGTTCGTCATTGCAATTCAAAATGTATCTGCTTCGCTTCAAAATAAAGAACTTGAATAAATCTTTTCATATCGATACGAGTAGGTGATGTTGGCTCATTATTCAATTCTGTCATCTTTCTCCTTACGATTGTAAAATCAAAAAACCTAGAAGCATAATTTTCGAACTTCGGGTTTAAAAAATCAGTAAGTCCAAGGGATGCTAAGTGGTTTAATGATTGGTAAATTGCCCTCCGGATCCGTTGTTTGGAGGCTTCAATGGATCTTTTTAATTCGGCCTCTTCGATTGATTCTCCAAGTTTTTTTTGAGCTAAATTCATAAAAATCTCTCTTAGAGAGGGAAACCCTTGTTCAAACGTTTTATCTTGTTCATATTTATATAAATAATCCAACATGTCCATTAAATCTTTACTTCCGCTTTCAGTAGCTATCCCTAATTCGGATAGAAGAAAATGAATGGAATTTCGAAAATGGCTGGAAGTACTTATATGTTTTTCATTACGGTATTTTTCCTGCGGACTTTGATAGATATCCAATTTAAGCACCGTATTGAGTGATTCTTGAATGTTTTTTATCGATTTTTCCAATTGGATTCGTTCGATGACTTTCTGAACGACTGCTAATACTTCAATTCGGTTAATCGGTTTGATAATAAAGTATTCAACACCAAGCGAATACGCTTCAGCAATCAATTCTTTTGATTCTACTTGAGAAACCATGATGATTTTCCCTTTGAATGACGGTTTTATTTGACGAATCGTTTTTATTCCATCTTGAATCGGCATTAACAAATCGATAAATAAAATGTCTACATTTTTCAAGATTAGCATTTGTTGATCTACCAATGAGCCATTCTCAGCTTCTCCTACAACCTCCCCAAGATCTTCATCCTCGATAATTTGAGACAACATTAAGCGAACCGCTTTCTCATCATCTACTATATAAAAATTCATAGAATCACTCTTTCCCAATTATGTGATCAATCCCTAATCTAATTATAAAAATCGATCCTTTCCCTTCGGATCTGTCCTCAAACGTAACATCACCTTCAAGTTGTTCGACCATTTCTTTTACATACGATAGTCCGATACCTGTCGATGCGTTACCAGCATCATCATATTTAGAAGTAAACCCAGGTTCGAAAATTGACTCTTTATACTTTGAGGAAATACCAGGACCGTTATCTCCTATTCGAAATTCAACGAAATCATGCTCTTTATTAATGTCAACTGTGATGGTTCCCATATCTTGGATAGCTTCTACAGCGTTTGCAACGACATTGTTTATAATTGATAAAATTGTGTAAATATGATATTGAGGATGCACACCATCAATCTTGTACACAAATTGGATGTCTTTCTCTAGTAAACTGGCGTATTTCTCGTTTGCTCGTACGATGATGTTTACCAATTCATATATGGACATATAATCAGTAAAACTTTCATCAGAAATCAGCTTTGAAAGTCCAGCAAAAATACGTTGGTTATCCTTTTTAATTTCATGGACTTCACCAGCGATTTTCAATGCATGCTGCCGTAAATTCTCAACCTGAAAGCTCATCTGACCATTCTCTAAAGAGTCTAAACTTTTATATAAATCATAAGATTTTTTCGTTATATTTTCAGCATCTTGCAACGTTTTTTTTAAATGAACAGCATCTTCATATAAATTGGAAATGAGCATGAGCATGTGTTCATTTTGTTTTTTAATTTGCCTCTCCCTCGACTGTGCTTCATACAGTTTCATCATATTGAAAAAGCTTATAACTATAAAACTGTGGGAAAATGCGACAACGATTATCTCATATAGTGCCTCTGGTGTAATAGTTGTTTTTAATACGAAATATTGAATCATTAATTCCACACAGTCCGATAATATTTCGATGATGAAGCCAATAAACCCAATCATCAATGGTTGGTGATGAAATCGTTTGATTTTTGCTAAATAAAAGAGACAAGAATAAGTAAAATAAAAGAAAAAACTAGGATATTGGATATGAAAAGAAGATATCCAATCCATATTTTCCTGTGTGATGAGGTCTATCAGGATACGAAATTCTACAACTACCATTCCTGTTAAAAAACCCGGTAAAAATGCTGGCATTCGCCGAAATAATAACAAAAAAAAGAAAAATGTTGGTGCACCAAAGCTCATTCGAAACGTCTCATTAAAGGGGAAAAACTTTATTTCACCTGCTAAAGGTACTGTAAATATCATCAGAACCAGAATATAAATGTCTTTTTTTACTAAATTACTGAGATTCAAGATTATCACTTCCCAATTTTGACTACCAATCAGTATACAAATCCGTTGACATTAATACAACACTTACTCTATTTTTTATAAAAACTATGTATCAGATATAAACGAAAGAATCGAAGATTGCGAATATTATAGATATTATTCAACTTTAAAATGGGAAGGTACTATGTAACGCAAAAATGTTCAGACACATTATACGGTCTGAACATTTTTGTGTTCGTTCTGACACCAAAACATCCTTGATGTTTTTTAGAAAATACTTAAATCCCATTCTTTTGCAATACGTTTCAATAACATAACTCCTGGTAAACTATTCCCATATTCATCAATTGCTGGTCCATAAATACCAATACCACATCCATCTGAAAACGGTAGTTCGCTCTTTAGCCTTGAAGGGACGAGTGTCATAATCCCTCCGGACACCCCACTTTTAGCTGGCAATCCGATGAAAGCAGCAAATTTACCAGATGCATTGTACATTCCACAAGTGAGCATTAAGGCTTTTGTTAATCTAGCTACCTCTTTAGGTAGGACTTGTTCTTTACGAATAGGATGATATCCATCATGTGCAAGTATGAGTCCTATTAAAGCTATATCCTCTGTATTTATTTCTATAGAACATTGTTTCAAGTAAACCTCTAGTGCTTCCTCCACATCCGATTCTAAAAAACCATTCTCCTTTAAATAATGTGCTAAAGCTCTATTTCGATGGGCTGTTTGCCATTCAGATTGAAACACTTTTTCATTAATGACGGGACGCTTCCCTATCATTTTTTCGACTAATGTGTAAAGAGTTTCTAATTTTCCTTGTGCCGACGTACCTGGCAGAAGCGAAGCTACCGAAATCGCTCCGGCATTAATCATAGGGTTAAACGGCTTTCCAGGTTTATGCATCTCTAAACGAATTATCGAGTTGAAAGCATCTCCAGTTGGTTCTACATCAACCCGCTCTAACACATAAGTAATACCTCGGCTTAAACAAGCCGCTATAAAGCCGATTACTTTTGATATGCTTTGTAAGGTGAAAGGTACGTCCCAATCCCCTGACTTTATCATTGTTCCATCTGGCTCTACTATACAAATACCTAATTGCGATAAATTTATCTTTCCTAAAGCAGGAATATAACTGACGTTTTGTCCTTTAGCAGCATAGGATCGATAATGTGCTATCCATTGATCTAAGCAAGCTTTCTTTTGACTCTCAACTTGAACGCTATACTCCTTTATCATTTAACCATATTCCCCCGTCCTATTAATTTAATACAGTATAAATTTTTCTTTATAAAGAATAGACAAAAAGTGCAAAAAACACTGTCAAGACGATCACCTTTCTTTATAGATTGATAGGTAATAGCACATTCAAGTTTATATAACCTAACCAATTATAGGCTATATTGCTCTCAAGGGTAATTAAATGCGGCCAAATCAAAGACAGCTGTTTTTTCTTATTCTATCAATATAAGCAGCTAAACATATCTTCACTTGATAGACCTGTGATGTTTGAGAAATCGTTTTTAAAGGAATCGACCAGTACTTTCGCTGTTTTTCAGGTCCCTCTTTTCAAGATCTTAATATAGTTGCAATATATTAACACCTTTTACTATTCTGCATCTGTTAGTTGATAAAGAATTTGTTCCAAAACTCTTGAGTTACGACACTGTTTTTTATTGTAATCAATTTTATTTGCACTAGAACCAAGAAAGATATTCAGACATATTACAGTCCGAATATCTTTCTTATTACATACTTTTCTTTTCTGAAGTTGAAGCATCCTGATAATGCTCCCAACATTCAATGTTTTCAATTCCTTTAATGCTGTCTTTATAAAAAATAGGATCTTTACCAGCTTTTTTCTGTTTCATGTAATCATGTAACGCAGCAAAGGCTATTTTTGATAGTAATGTAATAGCAATTAAATTTATAATAACCATAAAGCCCATAAATAAATCCGCTAAATCCCATACAAATTGGATCTTTGCAACAGAACCGAATACAATCATGGCTAACACGCTTATTCGATATACCATCAACCATACTTTACTATTGTTTAAGAATCGAATATTTGTTTCTCCGTAATAATAGTTACCAATTAACGCACCGAATCCAAATAGGAAAACAAAGATAGCAAGAAAGCCTGATGCCCAAGAACCAATGTGTTCACTTAATGCTGCTTGTGTAAGTGCAATACCATTTAGCTCTGGTTGTTTGTATGCATCAGAAAGTAAAATAATAAATGCTGTGCTTGTACAGATAATCAGTGTATCCGTTAATACGCCAAATGCTTGAATAAGTCCTTGTTTCACTGGATGGCTTGTTGTTGCCGTTGCGGCAACGTTTGGCGCACTTCCCATACCAGCTTCATTTGAGAATAAACCACGTTTAACTCCATTCATAAGCGCTGCGCCGATTGAACCGCCTGCTATTTGTTTAAAGCCAAATGCGTTTTGAACAATAAGCGAAAGAACTTCCGGCATTTTTGTTATGTTCGTAATTATAACAAATAATGCAACACCAATGTATAACACCGCTAGAAACATTACCTTGTATTCAGCCATTTTTGCAATACGCTGCACACCGCCAAAGATAATCGCAGCGAAAGCAATTGCCATGATAATCCCTACCGTTAAACGATCTGTACCGAATGAGTTCTCAAAAGCAAGTGTAACGGTATTTGATTGGACAGAATTGAATACAAGACCGAAAGTAATCGTAATTAAAATGGAGAATAATACTCCCATCCAACGTTTGTTCAATCCTTTTTCCATATAATAAGATGGACCGCCGCGGAAACCATTTTTATCTTTTACTTTATATATTTGTGCTAACGTACTTTCAACAAAGCTGGATGCTGAGCTAATAATAGAAATAATCCACATCCAGAATACCGCTCCAGGACCGCCTAATGCAATCGCAATCGCAATTCCTGTGATATTTCCCGTTCCAACGCGAGCGGCCATACCAATACAGAACGCTTGAAATGGGGAAACTTCGTCTTTAAAACCAGCTTTCCCTTCCATTAACACACGGATCATTTCCTTTAACATTCGAAACTGTACAAATTTCGATTTAAATGTGAAATAAATTCCGCAAGCAACAAGCATAATAATTAACAATTTAGACCACAGAAAATCATTTGTTGATCCCAATAGATCCGACAAAAATTGTTCCATATCATCACCTCATATCAAAATTTAGTAGCCTCTAATCCATATAAAATAATCTTAATTTTCCGACACAAAAAACCTCGTCTCATATACACATGTAACACAGGTAAAAATTTTCTATGAAAATGGTATTTGCTCGTTTATACGAATATCCGTAACATGTAACCGTACAACTGACATCTTAAAGGGCCTGACGCTTCTACATGTGAATGCTCTAGCTCCTCCTGCAAAAAATAGTTTTTATCCAGAAATGTGGCTGCACTATCATGCTTGTTCCGTATGCCGGATTTTTAAATTGGAATTATATAAATCATTTTTTTCTCTTTTTATTATTTGCATAAGAAGTTGAACGAATTTTACGAAAATACAAATAATTTTAAGCGCTTTCATATTTGTTCTAGAATAATGCCTCTTTAGTTTATAAATTAAAGCTTCTTAGAAAAGCACTTAACTGCTCTGGTATTCCCTTCTAAATCAATACATGATATCAGTAGTTCTACTCCCTTCACTTGTCTTCAAATTTTTGCACCAGAACCTTCATTAATTTATAATCAACACTACAGAATCTCACAAAAAAATACATGGTTTTACAAAAAGATTTTTTAAATATCAGAAAAGTGATTTTGGTGCAAAAACTTCAAAAAAATTGCAATCAATCTCTAAACCTTTAACATACTGAAACTATTATTCTGAAAAGAGTATGTGATTGGTATGGAAAAATAAATCTTGTTTAGCTAAAGGGTGCCTTATTTGAGGAAGTTACTAGAAGAGGCGAATACTAACTAAGGGAATTGACTATTTTAAACTGAAATTAGTTTAACGTTGAAGACCCGCGTTTTTCTGACATATCCCACAAAGGATTCAGCATGTTTGTATCATTTTAAACAACTATATAGCAAAAAAATATAATAAGCCGATGATTCCTTAGTGTAGGAATCATCGGCTTTCTTCATGACGAAATTACTTAGCGTACGAAATTCGCGTTTTGTTGGTGCTACCCCATCGCCATCAAGTTAAGGGTGCTAAGAGGATATATGTGAGAGTTATTTTTAAAAATTTCTACGGCTGTACTAAAGGTGGGCATAACAAATAAACCTATCAAATAGGTGTTTTGAAAAATATTATGCAACTTTGAAACTTTGTGACAACGTACAATCATACATAACACCTAAGATATCAAAGACTGTTTTCTTTTCGTACCGATGAGATTTTCTACCGTTT
>NZ_CAKJTI010000044.1 GCF_917563915.1 Bacillus rhizoplanae
TCATTCTATAGAACGATATTAATACCGTTCTATAGAATGATGTCCGCCTTTTTTATTTCATTAAAATAGACAAGGAGTGTTTATATATATGACGCAATTAACTTTCTTACCCGAAATTAATCGTAAAGTAACACAGGATCGCTTAGAAGCAATTCTTGAAAATGTTCGTATTTATAGACAGTTTGGGATGATTAGAAATGAGATGAAGGTCACAGCTTCTTGTGAGGTAAGATATCACGACCCAACAAATGTTATTGGAAAGCCAGCCGAAGATGTCGCTTTAGCAAATGTAGTATTAAGTGAACGAGAAGAGAAGTTACAGTGCTTATCTTTTCAAATTGATAAAGTATTAAGTCGATTTAGTAAGAATCAAAGAGAAATAATTGTAAAGCGCTACTTAGAAGATGAAGATGTTTTTGATTATATGGTTTATAACGAGATTGGTATGAGTGAGCGTACATATAGACGTAATAAAGTAAATGCTTTCTATAAGCTTGCATTTGCACTCAGACTAGAAGTTTATGAACAGAAATAGGAAATCTCTATAATTAACTCTAGAGGTAAAACCCCCACCTCGATGCGATCCTTTTTAGCTAAACTCATATCAGAACTATATAGTGATAGCACTAAGTTGTGTGAATATGAGATAGCCCAGCTCTGTAGTTTACTCCAAGATTACATAAAACGATAAATAAGTGTAATCATTTAACTAGGGAATCAAACCTTATTGTTAAGCCTTTTGTGTGTTACATAAAGTTATTACATAAAAGATTACACAAAACCTTTACACTTAGTGAACTCTCGTGTTACATTAAAGGTGCAATAAATGTAAGGGAGAGAAACCTGATGAGAATCGCTTATGCAAGGGTTTCAACTGATGAGCAGTTACTTGATAGACAGCTAGAAGCACTCAATAAGTATGGCTATGATAGATTAATCCAAGAGAAATATACAGGAACTAAAAAAGACCGAGCAGGACTAGCCCAGCTCATGGATACAGTACGAGAAGGCGATACCGTTATTGTAGAAGCCATTAGCAGACTAGGGAGAAACACTCTTGATATCCTTACAACTGTTGAGGAGTTAAATAATATGGGTGTTACTTTCGTATCACTAAAGGAAAATATGGATACTTCAACGCCAACTGGAAAAGCTATGTTCTCGATGATGGCAGTAATTAGCCAACTCGAAAGGGACTTAATAGCAGAACGAACAAAAGAAGGACTGGCAAGCGCTAAGAAACGAGGAGTTAAACTCGGTAGACCCAAACTCGATAATGACAAAATAAGAGTAGCTTTACAGATGTACGACTCAGGAGAATATTCCATTAAGGATATTGTTAGTCAAGTGGGTATTTCTCAAGGTAAGCTATATAAAGAGATCAATAAGAGAAAACTACAAGAAGGAACACGAAAAGGTGACAATTAAGTTGCTGCCTCGTAGTTCCTTCTTTTTGTTTGTATGCGAGTACGGATAATGTATCTGCACCTCTTGAGTGTGCACTTGTTAGTATGCCTGCTCGTGTGTGGAGCTGATAAGCGAGTACGTAAGTTGGTGCTTGTAAGTACGGCTGAAGAGTACCAGCTCATAAAAAGAAATAAATACAAAGACTTATGAGGGAGAACAAAGAGTTTAACTAATAGATCTGTCTTCTCTGGTTTTTTATTTGTCTTATGAGAAGCCGCCTATCAGCACGACTCTTCAGCATACATACAGAACAGGTAATTTGATAGTATCACTCATATGACTACAACGTAGGATAAGTTAATCTGAGGGCTCTCAGCTATACTCCTTAGCGGATACTACCAAGGTGTACAAGTAGGGTACTCATACAGCGTGTATATGAGGGAGAGCCCTGCTCATTGGTGTACTGCATGTAAGAATATGCTATATAGTACCTAGTGTGATAGTAACAGGAGAGTATAGCACATAGCATCTCATTGAGTACGCTACCTCATAAGGTATTTGTTATTGATTGTTGTATGAGGTGATGACAAGTAGTTGTTACTGTTAGTGTGCTTGTCGGTAACGACTATAGAGGCGATCTCATCGAGTACGGGCTCGGTAGTTGATTGCACGAGGTAGCCTAGCTCATATGTACTACCTGTATCGTTGCCTTGTATGGTTAGACTCTGTGGGTAGTGTCCTCTGACAGTTTCTCTCGTTAGCTGGCTCTGAGGGGCTACTCCTTGGCTACTACCTCCCTAGTCCCCCGATTTTTATGACGACGGGGGTGGGTGCGCTTAACGATAGTAGCTATGTTTAGAAAGTATACCTATGAGTAAACTTTATCGTGTTTCTTGAATATAATCTCGAGGAGTAAAGCCAATTAGTTCCCAGCTCGTAAGTTGCCATTTGAGGGGCAAAACCTCTTGAGTTTTCACCTACCTCACTTACCACCTAGAGTTATAGCTTATAAGTTGAATTTTAGAGTTGAAATTTTTTTAGAATTAAATTTTTGAATAAAACTTTGGTGATTAAAACAGGGAGGAGGAAGCACAGTAGAACACTCCTCAGGGGATTTGTATGGTTTTGCCTACTGAATGCCAGCTCAAGGGGAGACTAAAAAAGCTGTAACCTCACAGTATCCTATAGAGGAAACTGGAAGTTACAGCTTATTGGCTGATCTAATTTAGTTGGTGTTCGTAAATAAAGATAAATACAAATAATTTACGAGCTGGGGCTCTTAGGTGTATCTAATTATTTAAACCTATTAGTCCATCTCGTAGATAAATAAATATAAATAACCTTATGAGGTGATACCAATTAGTAATACTCATTAAACGAAAATAAAAAAGAACTACTGAGGTGAACAAACTAGTTAAACTAAAAGATTCCGCCTCGTAAGGTATTTGGAATATTATATATACGAGATGGAAATGAATTAGGATTAACCCCACAAGTAAGGCTAGTCGATTCTCGACAAGAAGCAACCTTGTGAATTTATCTTAAAGGCTTTCCTCCTCAGATATTTTATTTTTTTGTTTGAGGAAGTATGATCTACTTTAGTTAAACCTATATAAATTACATATGAGTAAAACTTGGAGCTGTGCTGATGAGTAAACCGTAGTGTTTGCTTGGTTGGTATAGCTCTTTTTGTTTACTACTTGAGACGGGACTAAGGAGGCTTAGTCGAATTAGGTACCAAGAGATAGCCATGTAGTCTATAAGAATAAAGAAGGTTTTTCTGAGTGGAACAGGTTTAAACCTTAGAGACACAAGGGATGGAGTTACTTTGAAACGACGCATTTTTTTTCGTGTATTTGGAGAATCGACGCATTTTTTTTACATGATTAACTAGATTAAACTACTATTTTTTACTTGTTTTATTTATATAAAAGGAGGTATTTATGTTAAAATAATACAAAAATAGGTGGAATGGAAGTGTAGATAAATGGTCAAACCAGGTACTGTAGTTACATTTGATAGAGTAAAGCAATTTATACATATTGAGTCACTTGGTCAAGGTGGTACCGGAGATACACACCTCTTTAGAGATGAAACTACTGATATGTTTTTTGCATTTAAAAAGTATGCACCTAAAGACTCCAACTATATTGACGAGAATTATGAACGATTTGTCGATGAAATTAAAATTTTATTTACAATATCCCACCCTAATATTGTACGGGTTTATAACTACTATTTGTACCCTGAAAGTAAACTAGGTTATCTTCAAATGGAATATATAGACGGAGTTTCAATTGCCGATTTTAAACCTTTTTTAGGGAAAGGATGGGAGGAAATTTTTACTGAAACAATATCGGCATTTGAATATCTAGAGTCTAAGAATATATTACATAGGGATATTCGTCCAGCAAACATTTTGATAGATAAACATGAGAATGTTAAGGTTATTGATTTCGGTTTTGGTAAAAAATTAGCAGGACAAGATCAGGATGGAAGAAGTGTCCTCTTGAACTGGCCGGTAACACAGTTGCCAAATGAAACGGCTGATGAAGGAATATACAACCATCAAAGTGAAATCTATTTTGTTGGAAAATTGTTTAGTAATATTATTGGTGAGAATCTTACTAATTTTAAATTTAAATATATCATTGACAAGATGATTCAATTAGATCCTCGTGAAAGATATGCGTCGTTTCGCGACATTTCAGTTGATATTTCCCAAGGTGTACTGGCAATAAACTTTACAGAGGAGGAAAAGAGTTTATATAGGGATTTTGCAGAAATACTTTCAAAATATATAGTAAGCCATACAAATAGATACGAGCCTGTTAATGACCCTAATATAATAATGAATCGATTATCTACTCTTATTCGAAATAGCTCTCTGGAAACCTATATTCAGGATAATAGCAAATTAATAAGTTGCTTTGTTGATAATTATTTTACATATAAATCTGCAATTGATATTCCGCTTTCAATTATTATTAATTTTTATCAATTATTACAACAATTGGTTTCTTATAAACAAAAAATAGTGTTAGATAATATAGATATGAGATTATCTCAGATAACCATAGAAATAGACCCTGATGATTTACCGTTCTAAAAAAGTGTTGTACTATGTGTTTTTATACGGAAAAGGTAAATAAATCTAGAAGGGTTCAATTGTATATTTATAGTGATCGGATTTCTTGCTGATTTCAATTTTAAAGCAATTTTGTATTATTCAAGAAAAGGGCCATATACTTAAATAAAAAAAGCCAATATGGATATTGCATTTTTAAAAATGATAGTGGTTAATAGAAGTTAGATTTATTACTAATAATTTTGGTGAAAACTGGAGGATACAATGGCTGAAGCAAATGAAATTAAAAAGGTTGGAGCAGATGAAAATAGAAGGAGAATAAGTAGTTTTATCAAGAAGAATAACAAGTCTATTACTTTAACATTAGGAGAAATTTCAAATTTAGAACAAATAGGTCAAGGTGGTAATGGGCTTGTCTATGCTGGAATTCAAAACAATGAAGAGGTTGCAATAAAGTTTCTTGTAGAAGATACACAATCGAGTAAATTAGACCGTTTTAAAGCAGAATATTTTAACGTTAATTTAATAGAAGAACGCACTAACATCGTTAATTATATAAATTATGAAGAAATTCAATTTGAAGATGGTTATTTAATTTCTGCCATTATTATGAAAAGGTACGACAAAGCACTAAATAAGTTAAGAGAAAATACTTCGGAAATAAGTGAAAAGACCTTTATAAAATTATTTAACTTTTTACTTAATACTTTAGAAAAAATACACCAACATGGAATAATACATAGAGATATTAAGCCTGAAAATATTCTAGTGACAAAAGAAACTGACTTTGTTTTAACTGACTTTGGTATTGCTAACTATAACCCTGAGTTATATACACTAAAAGCAAAAACTGAAAAGAAAGACAGATTAGGTAATTATGAGTTTTCAGCTCCTGAGCAAGCAAAGAAAGGTGCTCTTCCAGCCCCTTCAATGGATATATATGCTCTTGGCCAGGTATGCCAATGGTATGTATTTGGAGAAACCCATAGAGGAACAAATAGAAGTAGAATTACTGATGTCTTTAAATCAGAAGAAGCAGAAGTTATTGAAATAGTGTTAAATAAGTGCCTTTATAATAACCATGAACAACGGTACCAGAGTATTAATGAGATTCTGGAACATATGGAACAAATTAAGGAATCGAGAAGAAAAGTTGATCCCTTTGAAGAGATGTATTTGTTTAATGATGCTATTAGTGCTACATGCCCCTCTGTCTCTAGAGGTCTACAGTTTGTTGAAGATGAAAAATATATAAAAAGACTAGTTGAAAATATCAATAAACAAAACTTCAAACTTAAGCTTTGGTTTAATACTGGAATAGGAAATTCTGATTTCAGTAAACTAAAGTATTTGGGAGATAAAAAGATTTTGTTGGATTATAAAGAAATAAAAATTAAAGGGATATGGCTGTATACTGGTAGTGTTTATGATGATTTAATCATGCTTGAAACGGAAGAAAATGAACCTTTTATTATAGATGGAGAAGAGACTTATAGTGCACTAATAATAAACAATAAACACATAGTACATGGCTATCACCGGAATTCAGGATATATAGAAATTGAGGATGAAGTATATAGTCTTAGTGAACTCGAAGTAGAAGAACACGATAGATCAAATTCTTATAAGTACTATTTTATTGGTACTCAATACCACTGTTCGATACTATGGAAAAATGATTATATTTTGGATGGATTTCAAGAAAAAGGAATAGTGAACAAGAAAACAGTAGCACATTTAATAGATGATTTAAGAAAGAAAAAACATGAAGAAGTAGTATATAGATTATAGTACCAAAATTATGTTTTCATAAAGAAGCACCACATACCTTAATAAAATTTTGCGTTTGTGATATAGGTAAAAAAGGTCCAATATAACGAAAGTATCTGTTGTTAAATTGAATTGTTTGTTTTCAACTAACGAGAGCTTATTTAGATAACACAGGAACTATTTTGCATGTCTTTTGCATTTTCAATATTCCAGAATCGGGCGCGTTTGTTGAAGAAACAAATGATTATTTGTTGTGGTATATTGTGGTAAAATAATAGTAAATGAGGTCATATGTTGTACAAAAAGGATAGATGCAAGCAGGTTTAATCCCTGTTCATCTATCCTTTTCCTTTTATCCTATATAATATGTGACATTATAATTGAATACTTAATTATAGGGTTTTGTAATTATCTTCTTGACTTTTAATAAAAAAATTTAGGTCGGGGTTATATGTGTTTTAGGTTTTAAAATTAAATAACTTTATTGTCATTTTACACAGTCATCTTCGTAATTTCTCGGCTATCGAGGTAAAGCTCCTCAGTTTTTCTTTCCTCAGTTTTGGACTAATTTTCTACAAATTAATACCATAGTATTACCTGAGTCGACCAATCGTTATAAACTATAAGTTAGGGTATTCCTTTCTGTTTTAGATGACGTTATAATTGTCGATGTCATCAGGGGAGGAGGTGTTTTTTTGTTTAAACCAGTTGTTTTTATAGATGAATATGTAAAACTCAAGGTGGAATGTATAAGGTGTAAAATTCTCTTCACCATACGAGTTATTTCAGGAGATGTTATACAAACTGAGTTACTGTTTAGTCAATCTCAACAGGTGTTAAGAAAATTAGAGCAGAAACAAAGTATTGAGTTGTTGGGTTTAGAAGGTGAAATAATCTCTTTTACCCCTCTGAATGGTAACGGTTTGGCTATAGATATAAAAGGAAGAAGTAAAGAGGATGGTTTTGTGCTACCCTCTGAGCAAGCACAAGAAGTTATGAAACTTTTTAGTAAAGCTCTATGATTAACTGTTAGGAGATAAATGAAATGAAGAAAGTTAAAACTGTAGCGTTTAATATGCTTAATCCAATAGATAGGCGCTTATATAACCATATGAAACGGCAAGGGTATTTTAGTACACACATTAAAAGATTAATTCAAAGGGATTTAGAGCAAGGGAAAAATGTATCCTCTGAAGGTAGTTCTACCAAGCTTAAGACAGAATAAAAGCTATGTAGCAAAACACGACAGAGGGTTTCTGTAAGTCTAAATACAACTTGAGAACGATTAAAATAGTACAACTACATAGATTAAACACTAAAGCTGTAATTCACTAGTAACCTGTAGAGGTCGCTTGATGGGTTGCAGTTTTTTTACGTTCTCGAGGTGATCTACAAGGCGTGACTTGCTGGCTACATCTGTTGAATTTCAATTACCGTATTAAGGTTATTCCTCTCAAGCTAAAACCGGGAAGATAAAAAGAACTCCGTAATATTAGTACGGGGTTTTAAGATGAAAAGCTGAGTGAACAAATAGTTAGTGCAGGTCAAAGCTCAAAGTTGAACTCAGTGGAGAGCGTTAAATCCTTGATACTACTGGTTTTTTCTTGGTATGATGCACTTTCTTCATATTAGTTATGAAGGGGTAAATTCGAGAGAAAGTGCCCCAAAGTTTTTCTCATATAGTTTCACTCAGAGCTGAATCTACGTTTCAAACCTCGAAAAGCAATACTTTAATAAATTTCTTCAAAAAGTTTTCGACAAGTATAAACCCAGCAGTACCAACGGTTTAGCGATTTATGAGTCGGACTCAGAGGTTAAATTCGACAGGAAATGACTCAAAATATGTCACACTTTTCGTATATACATTATGAAGGGGAAAAAAGAGAGTTTTCTCTTTGGAGGTATACACCTATATTGTAAAAATGCGATATTGGTTACACTTGGAGCATATTAGTTATGAAGGGGTAGTTTTCCTTAATTTTGATTCAATATTGAGAATGGTAACTATTAACAAAATGCTGACGGCGGTCGCCCCTGCCTGAGTTTTGTTGCTAGAAGCTATGTCTCAATATTGAATATATGTTTCATCTCCTTTTATAAAGGAAAGCTACGAGGAATGTACAGCCGGAAATCTGTACAATCCCCAATTATCTGCTATCTCAGTTGCCCCCCTTCTGAGGTAGCACCTTTTTTAGATTACTAGTAAAGGAATAACTTAATAAATAAAACTATGAGGAGATGATTTCAATATGAACAAAGAGTTCAACGATAAGGTACTTCAGGAGTTTGAAACTTATTTGAAGGAGCACGGAGTAAAGCTAACATTTATAGCTGTCAAGTTAGGTTTAGCCTCCACAACTCTATCGAGCTGGCGACATGGTAACTTCTTTTTTAGTGTTCCAACTCTGAGACATATCCAGAGATACATTGGTATTGAGGAGGAAAACTAAATGGACAACCTACAAGCAGCCAAACAGGAAGTACTCGAAGCTGGATATGAAATTGTGAGTTCAGCTCAGAAGGAGGCTCGAGAGAAATACCTTAATAGTATGAGCCAACGAGATGGAAGACATTTTACGATGATGAAACGAGATAACTTCAAAGTAATCAAAGAGAATTTAACCCTACAGCAACAAGGTGTATTACTTTATTTAGCGACTTGCATGAAAATCAATCAAGATGGAAAATTGTTCACCGAGAAAGGTGATCTATTAACAGTTAAACACTTGGTAGCAAGCTTAGACAAGACGCGATCTCAAGTTAATAAAATCTTATCAGAATTAGAATCTAATGGATTAATTACCCGTAAGACGGTAGGAAAAACAACTTATGTGAATATGACTGATGCGGTATTTGTTTGTGAAAAGCTAAAAGAGGAGTACAAGGTAGTTAAAATCTTCAAAGCTCACCTACAAGAGAAAGCAAAGTCTATTTCGTTAAATGCTTTGGGATTATTCGGTATGATGCTTTCATACATGAGCTGGACAACTAATTTTATTGTCGAGAACCCTGATGAGGAAGAAACTAGTAGGCTTGTACTCTTAAAACGTAAACACCTAGAAGAACTGCTTGGTTTATCTCGTCCAACAGTTAAAAAACTAATGGAAGAACTATGTAAGAATCGCTTAATTATAGAGATTAAAACAGTTACTGAAGCTATTTGTTTAGATCCAAAAGCTGTTAGTCGCCAGACTAGAAAGATTACTTTAGATGAACTACTTGATAACATCGAGAAAGCCTCCTTCTCTAGAGAGAACTTTAAGAAGTAAACTCACAGGGTAATCCGAAAAATGGTAACCAAGAGCCGCTGAGATGGCAAGCCCCCTAAAACTTATACCTCGATTATTCCCCACGAGGTATAAATTCAAAGTTAAACCAACAAGCAACACCTTTTGAGCTAGGTAGCAAGCTTCTTAGTTGCCTTCTCGGTGCTGAAGCCTACAAAGCGGAGCTGAGGAGTTAACCTGGGAGGTTTCCTAGTTATCTCAAGAGGATGCTAACCAAAACTAAAAACTAAAATGGAGAGTGAATGAATATGTTAAACACTATCAAAAACTTATTAGAAGGTAACAATAAAAAGGTTAAAACTGTAGAGAACGCTCAAAAGGAAGTTGACAAGTTAACAGTTGCTGAGAACGAACTACATGATCAACGCTCAAGTGTAGCTAGAAAGATCAGCGAGGTAGAACAAGCTCTAAGAATCATCTCAGCTAACCTAGTAATTGATGAGAAAGACAAAACAGCACTAGCGAGCAAGGAAAAAGGGACTAAGAAGTTGGAAAGCTTACAAGCAGAAGTCGCTGAGCTAGATTCCAAGATTGCTAACACACGAGAAAAAGTTCTAGAGGCTAAGAAAGAGCTTTTCCGCTCTCAAGGTGAAGAAGCTAAGAAGGTAAACATTGAGGTAACTAAAAACCAAATGGTAATTCATCAAATCAATGAATTCTTTGACGTCGACTCTTATAGTGCACATAGCTTAAAAGGTAATCACCAAGCACCACAGGATATCTCACAAGCATACGGATTGGGTGATTTCCAGCAGTTAAACCCTCAAGAGCAATCTTTCATCCTCGGTATTAACAAAGAAATTAACGAGAAGGGAAAAGAAGAAGCTAACAAGATTGTCAAAGAAGTGTTTGAAGCTATAAATGTGGTACTTGATAAACATAATGTTGAGCTAGCAGATCAAACAAAAGAACGTATTGAGAAACTATAAGAGTTGACCTACTCAGTATACAAGAAAGGAGGTTCTTTCTCATATGGAACAAACTATTAAGGACAACTACAAACGCTTGCTAGTAGCTTATGAGTATTCCAGCAAGCACTATCAAGAAACTGGAGATGTTGAGTTACTAAAATATGCGCTTAATACGCTACATGCCTTTGAGAGTGCGCTGGTAAAGTATTACTCGTTAGACGAGCTCAAGAAGTTAATGCTACAAGTTCAATCAGAAGGGGTATACATTCATTAATTGACTTATGACCCGGCTTATAGGTTAGCACCTCACCAGCTATTACTAAAGTAGGTGCAACTATTCTATTAAACTAACGAGGTGAAAACACATGAAATTTAATTATGACAATGGCAAGCTTATTGAGTCGTTCTCAGAGGTGAAACTTGGCGAGGACATGATTAAGGATGCAGAGTTATTCGCAGTAGGTATTCACAGAGGACAAAAATACGAGGTAGCTGATTTACAAAGATTATCTGATAATTTCAACGCTGAGGAGCAGGTACCTATCCAGTTAGATCATTCAGAATCTGCAAGGGATACAGTAGGCTTCCTCGAGAGTGTACGTGTAGTAGGTAATAAACTTCTTGGCACTGTCAGGATTATTGATGAGTTCGCTAAAGAGCGGATTGCCAAGAAATTAATGAAGAAACTCTCCATCTCCTTCTATACAGATTCCACAGGCAAACCCCAAAAACTACGTGAGGTGTCACTCGTAGCGTTCCCTCAAGTTAAATCCGCTCAACTCTTCAAAGAGCAATCCTCACTAGCTGATCTACAAAGAAAAGCAGATGTGTTACAACGAGAAGCTAACCTAATGATGCAATACTCAGAAACTCGCTTACTAGCACAGCAACTTGAGCTAGGTATTAAACAGCTAACTCGTGAATTCAGCAAGAGAGAAGCACCGAAGAAATTGACTGAAGAGGAGAGAACTAAGAAAGCTCAAGAAGAGTTTGAACAATTCTATGAAAACTACGAGAAGATAATGAACTGGTAAAGGCCAGCTTATATAAATAACAGCTGAGGTGATAACTAATGAATAAATCAGCACCAAGAAAAGGAGCTAGACCATCTAAATTAGACGACCCAAGACTCAAAGCTTTAGCCGAGGAGGTTGCGGTTGCCAAGGAGAAAGACGACGAGGAAGCACTCAAGAAACTACGTGGCCAGCTCAAAAAAGAACCAACTATATGTGGAGCTATCAAGGGTGACGGTAGATTGTGCTTAAGAAAGCCACACGTTAAAGAGGATGGTTCTACTAATGGAAAATGTCCGTTCCATGGTGGTAAGTCTACTGGACAAAAAACTGAGGAAGGGAGGAAGAAAGCTATGGCAAATTTAAACCCAAAAGCTAACCTAATTCACGGAGCTTATTCAAAAGACTTCAAAGAAATGCTATCTCAAGAGGAAACGGACTTGTATAACGGTTTAATGGATTACTACATTGAAAACTATGAGGTCGATCCGTTTAATCTCGTACTCGTAGACCGATTTGCTATAAATACAGTTAAATCTATGAGAATGGACTCTAAGGACTTCCTACGAGACAGCAAAGCTTATAACGATACTGAGGTAAAACTTATCCGTTTTGCTGAGTCCCTAGGATTGAACCAAAAGTTTAAGCAATCTAAGGAACACAAAGATAACGCTAGCAATGTTAATTTAAATGCTTTGTTTGATATGGGAGATAACTAACACAACGAGGTAGCCTACTGGGTTGCCTCCTTTAGTTTTTATCTTAAAAAAAGAAGACTAGGGGGTGTTTCTATCTCGGTATCAGCCATCTGTTAATTTATCAATTTTGACTAAAATTTCTTTACCTGAGGAGAAAAATGGACTCTCAGATTTATTTGTATGAGTTTTTAATGAGAGGGTTAATGCCGTTTGTATTTAAATAGAGCGAAAGCTTTTAGAAGGTTCGTTAGGTATCTCTATGCTGATGTGTAAAAAAGAGGAGTAACTTTGGATTACTCCCTGTCAGATTTTTAGTCTAATCCTACTTGTATCTTATTGCTGAGTTCATCATCTTCAAAACTCAGAGTAGCAAAGCTACTTGGCTTATCTCCTTCAAAGATATACATAGCACGTTTACCTGACTCGTTAATTAAATCTCCTTTACCGCCAATTGTTGATTGGAAATAAAGTTTAACTGTTTATAAAAAAGTCGTAACATTTAAAACAAAGTTTCACCGTTTTGAAAAAAGTTTGATTAAAATACAACCTTTATTTCAAAGCTACAACTAAAAAAGTCTATTTCACAATAAAAAGAAGCTGATTACCTACTATATATATGTAGATGCTCAGCTTCTTTTTATATATTTACATATTCTACTAGTTTTTAATCCTCTAAACGAGGGTTTTTCATTTCTACATCATGATTTTGATTATCCACCAGCTATTGGTATTCACACGTGTTAATCCTCTAAACGAGGTCTTTTCATTTCTACATCATGATGGAAAAGTACATGGTGGATGGAATAGGACAGTGTTAATCCTCTAAACGAGGTCTTTTCATTTCTACCGCAGTAGTGCTCCTGATTATTGTTATATTCAATAAAGTGTGTTAATCCTCTAAACGAGGTCTTTTCATTTCTACTGCACCTTAATTCTATCCTACTCTCCCAAGGGGTTCAAGAGCCAAATTACACGCCTTACTTTTTTGTTGTATCAGGGCAAAAAATATTATGTAAACTACGGCTGATTTGAAAATAATTTCATTATTCTAATATGCACAATACCTACGTACATAAGGCTTTTCATAATCAATTAAAATATATTATAAAAATGACATGCTATTATAGATTTTGGACACCTTTTATGAGCGTGTCATTAATTTCACTCAAATATATTTCTGGCACATTTTTGATTAAACTTTTTTATAAAGCTACACCAATACTTTTTAGTTAAATTTCTGTAAACACCCCGAGATAGCGACTAAGTGTGAACTCAATTGAGCACATACCTGATTAGTTACCAACTCCAAGTCCATGACGAGAGAGGACAAGCAAAATAGGATATGCTCGATAGTTTACTATCCTTAGTATACAATTGAGTATATGCCAAATAGAACCAACTCAAGGATGTACTAGCTTAGTAGTGCATTCTAGATGTTAGAGATTATTACTTACCAGTAATAACAATGTGTGGCGTTCTCGTGGTTAATTTTCAAGCCAATTCCACAGAGTTCCTTTATTAAGTTTTCTTTGTTCAACTGATAGCATCTTAGCCAGCACACCAAAGAGGTAACCTTTGAAGTCTTTCTTAATTCGCTTCATCTTCTTAGCAAATATTGATTGTTTAAAAGCTTGAATAGCTATTTCAGTGTATTCTAATAGATCAGGAGAGTATTTCTTATGAGCTAGCATTACTTTTCCCCATAGAGAGTAGACCTCCTTAGCTGAATCGAAGAAAGGTTTTACTGTATTGATAAACTCCTCAGGGATATGTGAGTTAGTTAAGAAAGTAGTATCTAATTTAACTTCTTTACGTTCTTTTGATTCTTTAAGGTCAGTTTTAGAATAAATTGTTTCTATCTTCTTAGTTTGCTCCTCAGAGTAGTTCTCACAAGGCTTTTCGTCTTCTTGGCAAGGTGACAATACAAGGTGACACTCAATAGGATTGATAACAGTTATAAACGCTCCATAACCACCAGTTTTAGCTCTTTTTTGTTCAATTCGAGTAATAACTCCTAGTTTACTTAAGCCTTTTAAAGCACGTTGAATAGTGCGTTTGGAGAATCCAACAGCTTGAGCTAGTGTATCATTCTTTAAATAGCTTACTCCAACAAACTTGCAGCTATATTGAGCAAGCTTAAATAAAACAGTTCTTTCACTGTTTTTTAAATCGTATTCTGTAAGAGCTTTTTCAACAGCCTTGTCCATCTCCGAGACAGACTTGAAGCTCTCATATTGTCTCAGTTCTTTCATATATCCTCCTTAAGTTTTAAAGAAGGAGTAACTCTTGAGCCAGTACCAATAAGCGTGATACAATAGCCAGTGAAGGTTACTCCTTCAGGATTTTTCTTAAAGAGCCTTGTGGGTCGCCAAACTCATGCAAGGCTCTTTTTATTTACTTGTTTAGGTACACTCACAGAAATCCTCATTTTGTTGTTTCCTCAAGATCAAACACCAAGTTACGCTGTAAGTTTCCTACACTTAAGTTGACTATGTAATTCATACCTTCTTGATAGGTGTCTATTGTTGGAAAGCAACCACCTTGCACCATCTTAGAGTTGAGTTCTTGTATTTCCTCAAAGCTCATCGACTCATGAACCTTATATCCTAGAGAGTTAATTAAGCTGTTCAACTCTTGGTCTATTTTGAGATCAATCATGTTCATGTACTCATCTAGGTTCATTACATTGTTAACTGAAATATTGTTTTGGTAGTTCATTTTAAATACACTCCTTAGATGGTTTTTATAAGATTAATAAGTTGTATTTGAAAATCCAACGTGCTTGCTATTGAAAGAGGAGATCTCTATTTGGTCAAGCACGTTGGCATGATCCACAAAGTTTTTTCTTAAATTTCAAGAGAGTTGAGTGGATTAAACTTTTCATTTTGCTCTCTTAGAGCTGTTCCCCAAAGAGCAAGATATCTCTCAGTCATTCTCAAATTGCTGTGTCTTAGCATTCTTTGGAGAGTGAAAACATCCATGCCAGCCATTAAGCAACGATGAGCAAAGGTGTGACGAAAAGTATGTGCTGATAAGCGAACATCATTAAAGTTCATTACTTGTTTGAGTCGCTTAAACATGAGCTTAATGCTATTTGGACTCATCTGTTTCCCTTCCCGTGTAGTAAAAACGTACTCTGGGAGTTTGCCTAGCTCACGTTCAATGAATATTTTGTACTCACACAGTTCCTTTACAAGCTTGTCTGTGAGGGGGACAGTTTGTTGCTTTCGAGCTTTACCGAATAGGGTTACTGTTTGGTTTACTAAGTCCAACTCATTCCAGCGAATATTAATAAGCTCACCAAGCCTTGAGCCAGTTCCCAAAAGGAAAACAATAATGGTGTGGTCTCTGTAGGCATATAGACTCTTATCACGTGTTTTAAGTCTCCTATAGTAACTAAGCATTTGCTTAATATGGTAATCTTGAAAGACCTCAATTTTTATATCCTCTTTAGCCAGCTTCATTTTACGAATAGGGTTTTCTTTCTCGGTAAGAATGTCCTCATGTTGCAAATAGTTAAAGAAAATCTTTAGATGGTGAAGCTTTGTGTTTCTTGTTACTACGTTGTTTTTTCTTGTTCGTTGGCAATACACGAGATAGCTTTTAACAGTTGCTTCTCTGATGTCTTTTGCATCAATAAGTTCACGCTCAGAGCAGAATGCTTGGAATTCATGCAAGGTAGCCATGTAAGCTTGAATAGTGCGAGAAGAGAGATTGCAAAACTCTTTTTCCTCTTTAAAATCCTTCATAGCAAACTTAAGTAGCATTTTCTTATCAGTCCTTTCTTAGTTTTATAGAAACAAAAAAGAGGACTACCTCTGAGACAGCTGATTAGCTGACTAGAAGTAGTCCTCTTTTAACTTGTGGTGTCTGATGGAGACCTCCACAGTTTTAGCTTTTGAGAATGTCCTCTCAAGCCTTGATACTATTAGGTTATATGATCCCGACTGGGTTCGAACCAGCGACCTCCACCCTGTCAAGGTGGCGCTCTCCCTGCTGAGCTACGGGATCAGGAAATTTATATGTATACAAACTAGTATGCAATTAATTGTATGATAGTCTTATAGTAAAATCAAGTAATATATGTAATTATTTTAAATTTTTAGATATTTTAGGGCGTAATGAGTGTTAATTTTTTACTACTCTATTAATATATTATATAAAGGAAAAAGTAATATTTTGTATAAAAATGTATAAATGAAGGGGTATATATGGTAAGAAAAAATTTTAAAATGTATGTACCAAGATATAGAACGATTTCTATTAATGGAGCAGTTCTTGATGTAGATGTATCTCATGATGAATTTGTAGATGAGCTTATAGAATGGCTAGAATCAAAGGGCTGGGCATTTTTAGGGTTAACAAAGGAGATAACAGAAGAGGAGGCTAAAAAAAATTTTATAGATTTATTAGCAGATGAGAAAGATGAGGAGGAGTAGTTCCTCCTTCTTTTTATGCCGTTCTGTGTTTTTTTGTAAAGTTATGATATAGTGAAGGATAGTGAGTAAAAAAAATATATTGTTTTATAGCAATCTTAATATGTTCATATAAAGAGAGAAGAAAAAGGAGAGTTGTATGGGTAATTTAAAGAAAATTTTGGCTTTAATTATTGCGAGCGGTTTATTTTTTATTGCCCCCGCTAAATTTTATGCAGAAACTCCGCCGGTGCCAAATGTGTTTGGACAGTATGCGGTTTCTATTGATGCGAAGACAGGTGATGTTTTGTATGATAAAAACGCGCATCAGCATGCTTATCCAGCTAGTATAACGAAAGTATTAACAAGTATTTTATTGATGGAGTATGTGCAGCCAGGAGAGAGAATTGCATTTTCTCCCAAAGCTCTCGAACAAGAAAAAAGTAATTATCAAATTGAATTTCAAGCAGGAGAGACAGTAGATCGAGATACTGCACTTATGATTTTAATGGTGTTGAGCGCAAATGATATGGCGTATGCGATTGCTGAGCATATTGCAGGAAGTACAGAAAATTTTGCGAAGATGATGAACGAGAAGGCGCTGCAATTAGGGGCAAAGGACAGTCATTTTGTTACACCAAGTGGTCTGCATGATCCAAATCATTATACAACACCTTATGATATGGCAATGATTACAAGAGGTGCGATGAAGTATCCAGAAATTATGAAGGCAATGAATACGAAGCAAACAACTGTTACAACGTCAAGGCAAACAGCTTCTATTTTTAATAAAGGAAGATATTTTGAAAATCCAAATTGTATTGGCGGGAAAACAGGTTTTACAAATGAAGCTCATAATACGCTTGTAGAAATAAATGAAAAAGATGGAAATCGTATTATTAATGTCGTAATGGCTTCACAAAAGCCAGAGATTTATGAAGACATGAAACAAATTGCTGATTATGCTTTTCCTCAATTTACAAAACAACAAGTGCTTGATAAAAACAATTGGACAAAGGAAATGCCTTACTTGAATAAATCAGTACATGGTGAATTAGAACGAAGCGCTGAACTTGTATTAAAGCAAGGTGAAGCCAAAAATGTACAAGCTGTTTTTAAGGAAAATCCTATTGATGAAGCGGAATTATATAAAACGGGTCTTCACCGCGGTGATGTCGTTGGTACAGTAGATATTAAAAAAAATAATGAAACGTTAGAAAGTATAAAGGTTCTTTCGAAAGAAGATGTTGCATTTGAGGAGCCGTCAAAAAATAAAATAACAAATTCAATTCCTTCATATGTACTAGTGGTTGGAATTGGTGCAGGGATTCTTACTGTCATTAGTATTGGAATATTTTTTTGGAAGCGTAAAAAACAGCGGACATTGTCTCAGTAGAAATAGGCAAACAAATTTTGCCTATTTTTTTTATTGCGGTTCTTTAATGTTCGTTATAATATAATTATGAGTTCTTCGAAAAGAATGATAAATTTGAATATTTTTACTTTCGTTTGCATAGAGACTAAGGAAGGGAGCGAGACACATGAAATTAGTTTGGAAAGTTTTTAGTAATATCATTTCGTTTGTTTTGTTTACTGTCATGGTTTGCTTAGCGTTTGTGGTGATTTCATCGAAGGCAAGTGACAGCGCTCCAACAGTGATGGGATACCAATTTAAGACAGTATTATCAGGATCGATGGAACCTACATTTTTAACAGGATCTATTATTGCAATTGAACCAACAAAAGACGGTTCAAAATATAAAAAAGGTGATGTCATCACATTTAAAGAAGATAACAAGCTGATTACTCACCGCATTATTGATGTGCAAAATATAGATGGAAAAGTGTTCTATGAAACAAAAGGGGATAACAACAATGGTCCAGATTTACAGCCAGTTCCTGCTGAAAACGTAGTTGGAAAATATGCAGATATTACTGTTCCATATGTTGGTTATCTACTAAGCTATGCAAATTCTAAAGCAGGAGCAGCATTATTATTAATAATTCCAGGTGTCTTATTACTAGGGTACTCTGCAGTTTCTATTTTTGGAGCAATACGTAGCATAGACTCTGAGAAGAAAAGCAAGTCTTCTGATGCAGGACAATCTGTATAAAGTGAAGCTTTCATCAGTGGGGGTATCCTCCACTGATGGTTAGTTGAACCAATCGGGCTTACTACCCGTCAATGTGGGATAAAATGGTTATCTCAAAAATTATTGAGAATTAATAAATGTATGTAGAACGTAGTGGCAATTGGAATGAGTTTTAAGAAAAAGTGAGGTATGGGAGCATTTTTAATCGATGGAGGAACATTTGCAGCACAGCATACTGACGGAATAGATAAGTAAGAAATTAACGAGGAGGCTATCTTTATGAGATAGTCTTATTCTTTATAAAGAATTGTAGGGTTTGATATAAAATATGCTAGACATTTCTTCATGAATGCATAGCACTTTTGTTTTTACTTAGGTTTACTTTTTTGAGCTTTTCATTATAATAAAAAATTTTTTATAAAGAACTTAAATGTGTACAATGGGAGATGTGGTTATGGAAAAATTTTCAAATAAGGTAAGAAAAACACTCATATTACCGTGTATATGTTCTGTAGCCTTTTATATGGGTTCTCAAGTAGTGACATATACGGAAGCATCTTTTTCAAATCAACAAACAGTACAATCAGACCTCTCAGCCGCAATTGTTTTTCCGAAAACAATTGAAAAATTAACAGAGGAAGCAAGGAATCATAGGGACGCTATTTTCACACATTACAATGTGATAAATAGTGCAGTAAACTCAAATGAAACTGTTGCAGAATTAGAAGATAAGCTTGCTGTATGGAAGCAACACCGTGAAGTAATCAAGGTAGAAATAACAGCAGTGCAAAGCATTTATACTGAGATTGAATCATATTATAACGAAGTAGTAGAAGATATAAAGGTAAATAACAGGGAATCAGCACAAGAAATATTAAAATATGTACAAGCTGGTTTTGCACAAATTCAAAGTATTCGTAATGATATGGACAAGCAAGAGATTTTACAAAAAGTCGATGAACATATTCAAGCATTAGAAAAACAAATCAATGAAGAAAAAATGAAGCAAACAAACGAAGCAAAGAAACAAACGTCTGAACAACCTAAAACGTCTTCTCAGCAAGAACAACAATCTTCAAAACAAGAAGAGAAAAAACAGGAAAATAATGCGAATGTAGAACAACCAAAACAAGTTCAAGAAGACGATTCAGCATCTACACAATCTGAGAAAAGTAAAGAAGAAGTAAAGCAAGAAGCATCAACTGCTGTGGAAACAAAGCAGTAATGCATATTTCGGTTATACCTTCTACATAAATAGAGACTAATATAAAAAATATATTGCAAGAAGAATTTGGAATATATATTATGAATACAATTTTAATTGGGATCGGAATGATGCTTATTGGATTATTTGTATACCAAAAGCGAGAGAAACGATCATAAAGAGAAAGGGTAAGGCACCTCTTATTTGCTATATTAAATAAGAGGTGCCTTACCCTTTCTTGTAGGAAATATCATATATGCATGAAAAAAAGAGAATTTGTAAGAAAGGTAGCGAAAAGGAAAGAAAAACAGGAAAAAATAAAATAAAAACAGAAAATTTAGAAGTTTTTGCGATTTCATTTATACACTTATCGTTCTTTATAATGAACCATAGGTAAGTTTATTAAAGAGCATACATAGAGAGAAAGAGGAAGTATATTTACAAAAGTTATGTCGAAACGAAGCAATTATTTAACTAGTTATATCTCTTATCTTCATAAGAGCTAACAATAAAAAGAAAATTGGGGGAACTTAGAATGGGTATTAAGAAAAAGTTAGGCATGGGAGTAGCATCAGCAGCATTAGGGTTATCTTTAATTGGTGGAGGAACGTTTGCATTCTTTAGTGATAAAGCAGAAACAAACAATACATTTGCGGCTGGTACATTAGATCTTAATGTTAATCCAAAAGTATTGGTTGATGTAAAGGATTTAAAACCAGGCGATACAATGAAGCGAGAATTTGTATTGAAAAATAAAGGTTCCTTAACAATTAAAGATGTGCAATTAGCAACTAAATACGAAGTTTTAGATGCGAAAGGTGATAACAATGGGGAAGACCTTGGTGAACATATTCGTGTAAACTTCTTCTGGAACTGGGATAAACAAAGTGAGCCAATCTATTCTAAAACATTAGCGGAATTACAGAAAGAAAACCCCGATGCAGTAGGTAAAGACGTATTCGCACCAGAGTGGGCTGAGGAAGGCGGACTTGCTCCAAAATCTGAAGATTACTTATGGGTAGAATTTGAATTTGTTGATAATGGTCAAGATCAAAATAAATTCCAAGGTGATAAACTGAAACTAAACTGGACATTCAACGCTTCACAAACTGAAGGCGAAGAAAAATAAGTGATATAACAAAAGCGGGGGCCCTTCCCCGCTTTTGTAGTTTTTGTAGTACAAATAAAAAAGAGTGCCTTCATAGAAAGCACTTCTTCTTACATAACATTATTTTTGTTTCTGTTTCCACTTATTGAACTCTAAAAATTCGCGGAATTGTTCTTTGGAAACACCAGAATGCATGGCTTCTTTAACAAGATTCATCCATTCTGAGTCCATTGCTTGTTCTTCTGTAGGCTCGTCATGAAGAAGAACATCAACAGAAACATGCAGAACGTTGGAAATTTTTTCGAGGAATTGAATTGAAGGATTTTTTTGTAAGTTTCGTTCGATAGAGCTAATGTATGATTTTGCAACGCCCGCTTTTTCAGCAAGTTCTGTTAAGGAAATACCTCTTTGTAGTCGCAGTCGTTTTATACGTTCTCCAATCATGTTAGCGCACCTTTCTTACTTTATGTAGTCGACATAAGATGTAATTTATTATAACACATTTTTCTTTAAAAAGAACAATGATGATTAGTTCTGTGATTCTTGATTTGCCAGTTTTAAAAAATTTGTAATTTCTTGAGTGTCAATATTCATATCTAAAGCTTCCAACAGTAAATCGATCCACTCTTGATCTAGTATTTCCTTTTTTTTTGTTTGCAAGCATGATCTCCCCTTAATGGTTAATCTTTATATGAAGATATAGAT
>NZ_CAKJTI010000045.1 GCF_917563915.1 Bacillus rhizoplanae
GAATTCATCCATCAATTGTTTGGACTTGCAGCATAAGATACGATTCCGTTAGGAATATATGCGCTTTATTCTCTTTTATTTTATTTTTGCACCAGAACCTAGGGTTTACGTTATTGGGATATTTTTACTTATTGAGTCAACGAAGCACATTACTTTAATTATGAAGTTAGACGCGTCAGATTTCTATGGAGTTGTTTCCGTAATAAAACCAAGATTAGCTGTAACGGTTTAGTGCAGCCATCGCCGTTTTTTTCTGCCATTTTTCTGGCCATTCCATAGGCAAACCGACATAATTTTCGGCGAGACTTTTTGCTGCAGCCCTTGAGGACGTTACATAATCAAGTTCAGCCAGCTGCATTTGATTTTCAAACGGAGTGTGGTCATGGTGGCGATGCAACATAGATGTCATGTACCAAGAGAAGCGTTCTGCCTTCCAAACACGACGCAGACATGTTTCAGAATAGTTCCCAATTAGTTCGGTATTACCGAATGTGTAGAAGGCACTGAGAGCACGTGCAAGAACTTGAACATCTGCCATAGCCAGGTTGAGTCCTTTCGCGCCGGTTGGTGGAACGATGTGTGCTGCGTCACCTGCAAGGAAAAGCCTACCGTACTGCATCGGATCACATACAAAGCTACGCATTGAGACAATGTTTTTTTGAATGATTGGTCCCTCGATTAGTTTCCAGCCATCATTAGTCGCAAGTCGTGCATGGAGTTCTTCCCAGATCCGGTCGTCGGACCAGTTCGCGATGTCATCTCTAGGATCAACTTGAATGTAGAGGCGCTGGATTTCCGGTGAGCGTGTACTAAGCAGGGCAAAGCCACGGGCGTGGTTGGCATAGATCAACTCGGGCGCTGAAGGAGGGGCCTCAGTAAGAATACCAAGCCAGCCAAACGGGTAAATTTTTTGATATTCTTTGCGAATAGAATTAGGGATAGAAGGTCGACTTGGCCCGTGGAAACCGTCACATCCAGCAATATAGTCACAGGTAATCTCCTGAAGATCGCCGTCCTTGTCCTTGCGAAAGCGGATTTTTGGAGCCGAAGTATCAAGATCATGCAAACTTGTATCACTCACATTGAAAATGATTTCTCCACCTACCTTAAGACGGGCGTCAACCAAATCCTTAATTACTTCATGCTGAGCATATACCGTTACTTTCTTTCCGCCGGTAAGCTCATGTAGGTTGATGCGGTGACCTTTTCCATTGAAACGGAGTTCGATCCCTTCATGGAAATGCCCCTCTTTCATCATTCGCTCACCTACACCCGTCGATTTCATGAGATCCACTGTACCTTGCTCAAGCAAACCGGCACGGATTGTTCCCTCGATTTCTTCACGAGTGCGGTTTTCAATAATAATTGACTCAATTCCTTGAAGATGTAGAAGATGTGATAACATCAGCCCTGCCGGACCGGCTCCAATTATTCCAACTTGTGTACGCATTTTGTTTCCTCCTTTATGGGTTTAGGTACATACATAAAGTATTTCAGAGTGTACAGTATCAGTAATTACTTCCATAAAACGAACGCTGTCCTCTCTATGTTCGATGTTGCAACTAGCAGTGTTTTTTGGTTGGCATAAAACCAAAATCATAATGTTTTTATGTTTTTATAATAATTGTGAATATTTAAATATTTCTGATGATTATGCTATAATATAAGAGTACCAAATAGAAGACCATAATTCTTTTATGCGGAACATAAAAAACTTTTTTGGAGTGTAGTTTACATGGAAAAACGAGATTATCTTCTCCATTCCGTTAAAAATGCAATGAGAATTCTTCGTTTGTTCTCGATGGATGAACCTGAATTAGGAGTAACTCAAATTGCTTCCAGAATTGGATTAAATAAAAGTTCAACTCACCGCCTGATTTCAACCCTATTAAAAGAAGAGTATCTTGAGAAAAACGAAAGAAATAGCAAATACCGTCTAGGGCTATCTCTATTGGGACTCCATGGAGTCATTACTAATACCATGGAAATTTATAGGGAATCGCTGCCGATTCTACAAGATCTAGTGGAACAATTAGGTGAAACTGTCCATATTAATGTCTTGGAAGGAAACGATGTAGTCTATCTTCATAAGGTGGAATGCAAACATCCTGTTCGTCTTCTCTCCGACATTGGAAAAAGAAATCCGGCTTACTGTTCCAGTGCAGGAAAAGTCATTCTTGCTTATCAAAGTGAAGACCTAATTAATACAGTTTTACATTCTAAACTAATTCCCTATGGTCCGAACACCATTACCGTTCCAAAGAAACTTCGAGAAAATTTGATGGATATTAAGCGCATTGGATATTCGATTGCTATCGAGGAACTACATGAGGGAGTAGTTAGTATTGCTGTTCCTGTAAGGGATTACACAGAGAACGTTGTTGCTGCTATTAGTGTTGTTGGACCTACACAGAGAATGCTTGAACATCAGTTTCCTGTGTACATTCAAACTCTTAATCTCGCCGGAATGAAGCTTTCCGAACAACTCGGGTTTATTGAGACTATTAAATCAAAATTAATAAACAATAATAAAAAGTATTAGGAGAGGTATATGACTAAAGATAAAAGAGATGGAAAGCGTTTCACGACTTTAGAAAATGCATTACGTCTATTAGAATTATTTTCTAGTGATGATCCCGAACTAGGAATTAATGAAATAGCAGATAGGTTAGAAATTGCTAATAGTACAGCCCACCGCTTAGCAACAACACTGTTAAGTGAAGGTTTTATTGCAAAGGACTTACATACCAAATTGTATCGTCTAGGAACACCTATTTTGGCTCTTGGAAACATAGTAACGCGACAGTCCAAACTCCATATGATTTCCCAACCTGTCTTAGAAGCACTTGTCCATCAAGCCAATGAAACTGCTCATATTGGGATTCTAAGGGGAAATGAGGTAATGTATCTGAATAAAATTGAATGTTCCCATCCCTTGCGCTTACTTTCCTATATGGGGAAGCGAAACCCAATTCATTGCACAAGTACCGGACAAGTTCTGCTCGCTCACCAGTCACCGAAGTTTATTGAGGAGTTCCTACTCAATAAACTAGAACGGTATACACCAAAAACAATTACCGATTCACACACTTTGTTTAACCGTTTAAAACAAATCAAAAAACAAGGTTATTTCTTGAGTATTGAGGAGCTATGTAAAGGAGTCTCTTCAATCTCAGCTCCAATTCAAAATCCTAATGGGCAAGTAATTGCATCTATCGGTGTGGCTGGTCCAATCCAGCGTATTAACAATCATACAGCTCCGAAGCTTATTAAACTTATAACTAATTCTACTCACGAAATCTCTCATCTCTTACGTACTATGTAACAAAAACTTCTTATCAAATGATGAATAGGGATGTATAGAAGGATCCTCTAGAGAGGGTGATTTTAGTATACAAAACTATTAAACCTGTACATGCATATACACCCACTCTAAAAAGGGTTTTGGTGCAAAAACATTCATTAGAAACATAGAGCTATTTATTTCTTTGGCCTCTTGAGTCAAGAGGTTAATTTAAACAGTCGATAGATACAATTCGTTTTATTCTCGAAAGACAACTTCTTTAAAAGAAGTTGTCTTTTTCTAATTATATGCATCGCCTCGATACCGCTTAAAATACTCAAAAAAATTTTATATTGTTCCGTATACAAGAACTACGTTGTTGTATAGTTAACTGAAGCGTTTTATCATTAATAACAAGAAATTCAAAAAATTAATTAACTTTTAAACTTAAGGAGGTTTCACATATGCAGTCACAAACACTAGTAGAGAGTAATGTAAAGGCTTTTGATTGTAAACATTTTATTAATGGACAATATCTTCCATCTAAAAGTGGTAAGACATTTGACAATATTAACCCGGCAACACAAGAAGTATTAGGGAAAGTATCCGAGGGAGGAAATGAAGAAATTGACCTGGCAGTGGCCGCGGCAAAACGGGCATTAAATGGACCATGGAAGAAGATGACTACAGACGAACGGATTGCTGTCATCAGACGAATCGGAGATATCATCTTAGAGAGAAAAGACGAATTGGCGAAATTGGAATCATTAGATACCGGGAAACCTTACTGGCTTTCAAGTTCTCTCGACATTCCACGTTCTGCTTATAACTTCCACTTCTTTGCTGACTATTTAAGAGGAATCGGAACAGAGGCTTATCAAACAGACGATGTAGCCATTAATTATTCGATTCGTCGTCCTGTTGGTGTCGTAGGAATGATTAATCCTTGGAACCTTCCGCTACTATTGTTAACGTGGAAATTGGCACCATGCTTAGCAGCAGGTAATACAGCTGTTATCAAACCAGCTGAATTAACTCCAATGACTGCTACTTTACTTGGAGAAATTTGCCGCGAAGCTGGGGTTCCAGATGGAGTTGTTAACATTGTTCACGGCTTTGGTCCTAATTCTGCTGGTGCTGCGCTATCAGAACATCCTGATGTAGATGCTATTTCTTTTACCGGGGAAACAACAACTGGAAAAACCATCATGCAAGCAGCTTCTAAAACGCTAAAGAAGCTTTCGTATGAATTAGGCGGTAAAAACCCAAATATTATTTTTGCCGATTCCAATTTAGATGAGGTAATTGAGACAACTATCAAGTCCAGCTTTATTAATCAAGGGGAAGTATGTATGTGTGGATCGCGTATTTATGTGGAGCGTACAGCCTACGAGGAGTTTCTGCAAAAGTTTGTGGCAAAAACAAAGGAACTTATTGTAGGCGATCCATTCGATCCTAAAACAAAAGTAGGAGCACTTATTTCAAAAGAGCATTATGAGCGTGTAACGAACTACATTCAATTGGCAAAAGAAGAAGGTGGAGAAGTTTTAACTGGTGGTAAACGTCCAGAAGGACTAGAGGAAGGATACTATCTTGAGCCAACCATTATTACCGGGCTAGATCGTAATTGCCGTGTGGTTCGTGAAGAAATTTTCGGGCCGGTTGTAACCGTGATTCCTTTTGATTTAGAAGAGGAAGTCATTGCACAAGCAAATGATACACATTATGGATTAAGTGCTTCTATTTGGACGAATGATTTACGACGTGCTCACCGTGTCGCAGGACAAATCGAAGCGGGAATCGTTTGGGTAAACACTTGGTTTTTACGTGATTTGCGCACACCGTTTGGTGGCATGAAGCAAAGCGGTATTGGACGCGAAGGTGGTATGCATAGTTTTGAGTTTTACAGTGAATTAACAAATATCTGTATTAAATTATAAGAGAGCAAAAGGATGCAAAACGCTTCTTAAAGGAAGCTTTGCATCCTTTTCATGTTTTAAAGCCTTGTAGCATCATCGTTAATAAAAATCTAGGTTATTCTGTAGCCATTCAATAGCTAGAAGATGGGAAAAAGCTGCCTGAAGATATCCAAATAAGATAGATTGGTTATCTAAACCATATAGTAGGACAAGGAACAACATTTAATTAGAAAACGAGTCTGTCCTATGCTGGATTTAAGTCGTATGAAACAGCCATTTCTACATTAAGCGATATTGAATAGATATAATGAAAAAAAGGGCAAATTCACCAAGGGATGAATTCTGCCCAAAATAAAGTTAAGTTTATACGTAAATTGCTCGGAATGGAATATTTATTACGTTCTAGCAACCTATAAGCGTATCTAGTAACAAAACTGAATACCTATAAAACCTACGATAGGATTCATAATAACTCGTTATTGCAGTGGAAAAGGTATTTTTACTATATTCTTTATATCGTTTCTATTTTCATTTTACCTCTACAGATGAAGATGGACTATGATGATTGAACTTCGAATATAGAGGCTCGAAAGTCATGATCACATTGCCACTGCCTGAAGATTGACCATAGCCATAATAATTGCTCTTCTTACTCTCTTCCAACACACCTAGTAATGCTGCCAGATGACGCCCTCCTGATTCTACACCCGCATTTTTCGCATACTGAGGTAGCATTTTCCAAGCAGCTTCAAGATTATTATTGTGTAGATAGTCTAGAAATTGACGATCAAGAGCCTGCTCCGACAAGGATGGCATAGCTTCTGGCCCCCTTACGAGATTATGAGAAAGAGCCCCACTACTTATAAACATGACACGTTTATCGCTTTCCCGTAAAACTTTTCCTATTTGTTGACCCCAGGCATACGTTTCTTCTAAACTAGCCGCCCATGTTACTGAAAGATCAATGATAGGGGTATTCTCTTTTGGAATAAGATAGCGAAGAGGGACGATTGTACCGTAATCCCATATGTATGTAGGATCGTTTACCTCTATAACAGGAATACCTGCTTTGTTCCCTGCTTCCGCTAACTGACTTGCAAGCTCTGTATCTCCTGGATAGTAGTATGGAACATCAGAAATCAATTCAGGACACTCAAAGGCTGTTAAAACTCCTTTATGTTCCGGCGTGCCATCAACAAAATGCTTAAAGCTGGATAGCCAATGACAAGAAATCATCACAATCGCATCAAGTTTTGCTTCTTCAATAACCTTTGCAACTTGATGCATCCCCTCTATTATCTCGTTCAAAAACTCCGGAGCCTGATCCTCATGACACATGCGAGGTGTATGAGGAACAAGCATTCCCAATTCAAGCGTCATATTAATTCCTCCCCTTGTTCCTAAGCAGACTTGACTATCTATCTGTTCGATCTGACATAGCTTTTCCTCCAATACCCCAATGAGTTTTCGGAACCTCTGATACAAGAACACGAATATTTTCTTTCGGAGCATCAAGTGTTGCACTTATAACCTCTGTTACATTATGAATAACTTCTTTGATCTGTTCTTCTGTTCTTCCCTCTGCTAGTTGAATATTTACAATCGGCATGAATCGGTCCCCCACTACAGTAGAAATTTTTTATTCAGCCACCTTAAAAGAAACTTCTCCTAATCCGTCCAACTTGGCTGACACTGTATCACCGACCGCCAGCATCACAGCACCAGTTACACCACCAGTTAAAATGACATCTCCAGCCTTTAACTTCTCGCCCTTTCTTGCCAACATATTGGCCAGCATGGCGACAGAATTAGCTGGATGTCCTACAACGGCAGCCCCCGCCCCAAAATCTTTGATTTCTCCATTAATAGAGAGTGTAACACCTACTAAATCTAACTCTAAGCGCTCAGGTTTTGTTAGGCAGTTCCCAAATACCACTCTTGATGACGAGGCATTATCCGCAATGACATCAGGTAGCGTAAACCTAAAATTCTCGTAACGGCTATCAATAATCTCAAGTGCTGGTACCACGTATTCTGTTGCTGCAAGTACTTGAGCTCCTGTGATGCCCGGACCTTCGATATCTCCTCCTAAAACAAAGGCGATTTCTGCTTCTACTTTAGGATGAATTAAATCTTGCATCTTAATTGTGCCGCCTTCAGATATATTCATATAATCAAATATATAGCCATAAATAGGTTCTTCCACACCCATCTGCTTCATTTTAGCTTGGCTCGTTAACCCCATTTTAGGGCCAATGATTCGGTGTCCTTGCTCCAATTTAATTGCAACTAATTCTTGTTGAACCTTGTAAGCTTCCTCAACCGTCAAATTCGGATAATCTGCTGTGATTCGAACCACTTCATGTTTTTCCATTTCAGCTCGATGTAAAAATTCAGCCGTCGATTTATAATTTACTGCATTCATTTTTTATTCCTCCTTTACTGAGTGAGCGATTCAAGTTTATTCTTAGCAATTTCTGCTGCTACGTCCACAATCATATCTTCTTGTCCACCAACTACTTTACGTTTTCCGAGTTCAACTAAAACATCACGGGAATCAATTCCCAACTTTCTAGCCGCCCGCTGAGCGTGAAGCTGAAAACTTGAATAAACTCCTGCATAACCCAGCACGAGGCTGTCTTTTGTAATCTCCTGCGGTTTTGGAAGAATAGGTGCCACGATATCTTCTGCAAGATCCATCATCTTATAAAGATCTACTCCTGTTTCAACTCCTAATTTATCTAGAACAGCAACCAGTACTTCTGTTTGTGTATTACCGGCACCGGCACCTAAACAGCGGACACTTCCATCAATGCGGTTAGCTCCCTCTTCAATGGCAGCTAATGTGTTAGCCATTGCTAATGACAAATTGTTATGTCCGTGAAAGCCAATTTCTACGCCTACATTTTGCTTTAGGGCGCGAATTCTTTCCCTTACTTGATGGGGAAGAAGGGCTCCCGCAGAGTCCACCACATAGACGATGTCTGCCCCGTAACTTTCCATCAACTTCGCTTGCTCCACTAGTTTCTCTACCGGTGCCATATGGGACATCATTAAAAATCCTACTGCTTCCATTCCAAGTTCTTTCGCTAGCCCAATGTGTTGGGCTGATACGTCCGCCTCTGTAACATGTGTAGCGACACGAGCCATTTTGGCTCCAAGGCTGGCAGCTTGTTTCAAATCTTTCATCGTTCCGATTCCCGGTAGAAGCAAGACAGCCACTTTAGATTGATCACAAACCGACACAGCCGATTCAATTAATTCAAATTCATTTGTACGAGATAATCCATATTGTAAAGAGGAGCCAGCAAGCCCATCACCGTGGGATACCTCAATATAAGGTACATTCGCTTCATTTAAAGCTTTGGCCACTTTTACTACTTGATCGACCGTATATTGATGAGCAACAGCATGGCTTCCATCACGCAGAGCTACTTCAGTAATTAAAATATCACGTTTTTTTGTCATGGGATTCCCTCCTCTAAATCGTTTGTGCCGTCAATTTGTGCTTGGCGAATTCTTCTGCTACCTTAACCGCAGCAGCCGTCATAATGTCGAGATTACCTGAATACTTTGGTAAATAGTCTCCGGCTCCTTCTACCTCCAAGAATACAGTTACTCGATTCTCCTCAATTATTGGTTCTGTTCTTAGGCGGTATCCAGGTACATAGGATTGTACGGTTTCGACCATATCATGAATCGATCGTACGACAGCTGCCTCATCCATCGTTCCTTCTTCCACTAATGCGTGGACAGTATCCCTCATCAGAATAGGCGGTTCCGCGGGGTTTAATATAATGATAGCCTTTCCCTTTTTCGCTCCGCCAATCACTTCAATTCCACGTGAGGTAGTTTGCGTAAATTCATCAATATTCGCTCGTGTTCCTGGTCCCGCACTTTTACTGGAAATGGTTGCAACAATTTCAGCATAGTCCACCGGGCTCACCCGATTAATCGCATGCACAATCGGAATCGTTGCCTGTCCCCCGCACGTAATGAGATTGACATTTTCTTTCTCAATATGTTCATCAATATTTACTGGAGGAACAACCAAGTCTCCCACTGCAGCAGGTGTTAAATCAAGAACCTTTTTCCCTGCTTCCTTTAGTAATTTAGCATGACGTATATGTGCTTTGGCGGAAGTTGCATCAAAGACGATGTCAGCCAACTCCGGTCGTTCAAGAAATCCTTTGATTCCCGTATCAATTACTGCATAACCTTTTTCTTTCGCACGGCGCAAACCGTCTGATTCAGGGTCAATCCCAATTACCGTTGTTAGCTGTAATACATCGGAACGCTCTAACTTCATCATTAAATCTGTACCAATATTTCCTGATCCAAGAATGGCTACTCTCACTTGGGACATGAATCTTCACTCCTTTTCTATCATTCTGTTTTTTAACCATTATTAGCAAATCGAACGTTCACTTCGCCTAAATGAGCAAAGCGCGCTTGAAAATGATCTCCAGGTTCGCCGTTGATGGCAGCAGAAAGTGCCCCTGAAAGAATAACTTCTCCTGCCTTGAGCGTAATTCCGTATTCAAACAGTTTATTGGCTAACCAAGCTACACAGGTAGCTGGGTGTCCTAAAGCCGCAGCGCCGACCCCTGTATTCATGATCTCGCCGTTCTTGTAAAGCACCATTCCCACTTGTTTAAGATCGAGTTGGTGAATAGAAAGAGGTTTTCCACCTAACACGTAAAGTCCTGAAGAAGCATTATCAGCAATTGTGTCCTGCAGTTTGATATTCCAGTCTGCGATTCGGCTATCTACAATTTCTAAGGAAGGAAGCACATAATCGGTGGCGTGTAAAACATCCATTTCCGTTACACGTGGTCCTACTAAATCTTTTTTCAACACAAAAGCAATCTCTGCTTCCACTTTCGGCTGCATAACCTTATCTAATGAGATTTCTCCTCCATTTTCAATGACCATACCATCCAATAGATGGCCATAATCAGGTTGGTCTACCCCCAACAAATTTTGCATCGCCGCAGATGTTAATCCTATTTTCTTGCCTACAACCCGCTGTCCAGCTTCTACTTTCTTTTGAATGGTAAGCAATTGAACTTGATACGCTTCCTGAATGGTTATAGCCGAATTCAGTTTGGTGAGAGGAGATACCCCTCGACCTTGAATTTCTGCCTGAGCCAGATGCTCAGAAAATTTTTCTACTTCCTTAATATCTACTAAACTCAAAGTTACTCCCCCTATAATTTGATATAAATATTTGATAATTCACTGTAAAATTCAAAACTATGCATACCACCTTCGCATTCAATACTACTTTGCTTCATGCCGCTAAACGATGTGCGCAAATTACGTAAAAACCAAGTGTTTATCCAAACGATTCCCGCTTCGATTTTTTGGAATGAAAGATTTTGAAATTTCTTGTTATTTATAGTAAAGCACCTTTGTTTCCTATACAACATCAATATTCTTATATACGGAACATATTAAATGTTTTTTGAGTATTCTGTTTCTTTGTTTTTATGTTAAAATGAGAATCATATTATAGGAGAACTGCATTCTTCTATGTGGAACATTTAAAAGGAGGGATAATGGTTTCTATGGTAACTAATACAAATCAGGACATCCGCTTTCATCCGTGAATAATGCTTTTCGTCTATTATGTAACTTCTCTATAGATGAGCCGGAAAAAAAGTAACCGATTTGGCCTCTTCACTGGGATTGGGGAAAAGTACCGTTAGTCGTTTGTTAGCTACTCTTGCAAACGAAGGATTTGTCCTAAAAGACCAAGAAACACAAAAATATCGTTTAAGCCTGTCTGTTTCTAATTTAAATACCATTGTGACGTCCCACCTCGAGGTTAATCATGAGTCACAACCTATTCTTCAACAACTTGTCCATCGAATTGAGGAAACAGCACATATTGCTGTTTTAGAAAGCACAGATATTGTCTATTTAAATAAAGTTAGATGCAAACGTCCTGTATAAATCTTTCACATGTCGGAAGAAGAACCCTCCTTCACTGTACAAGTTCGGGGAAAGTTATGTTGGCTTATTAAGAGAATGAAGTAATCGAACACTTTATTAAAGCAGTGCTTCATAAATACAATATAAACTCCATAACCGATTCTTATGACTTTCGTGTCGTGCTAAAACCGATGAAGAACCAAGGTTATGCAATCAGTGTTAGGGAACTTCTCGAAGGCGTTATATCGATTGCAGACCTATACGAGACTATACCGGAAAAGTGGTTTATGCAATTAGCGTTATTGGTCCTGTTCATCGAATGACCCCCTACGATATTTCAATTATCAATAAAGTGAAACGTGCTGCTGAAGAAATCTCTGAAAGAATGGGTTACTGGAAACATTAATTTGTTAAAAAGGTATAAAAAAACTAGGAGCGTGATTAATATGTTTGATATGCATACTCACTTTATTCCACCAGAGGTGTTACTTTGGGTCAAAGATAACCAGCATTTAGTTCATGCAAAATGGGAAAAGAAAGCACCACACCAAGCAGATTTTCTTACCATCAATAATAAATGGGGATTTGAGCTGAAAGAGTCCTTTATCAATCCCGGATTATACATGCAAGAGCAAGAGAAGGTTGGTGTTTCCCACTCCCTTGTCTCACCTATCCCCCAACTTTTTATGTATGATTTTCCTGAAGATGTTACCAGCGAACTTTCAGCAGTCTATAATCGTTCATTAGCCAATTGGATTCATGACAATGGCAACCGATTATCAGCATTAGCTACTATTCCATTGAACAATTCCATTCGTGCAGCAAATGAGCTAAAACATGCGATGAACTTAGGATTAAAAGGAGCCATTATCGGTCCTGGACTATCAAATATTATGTTAACAAACGAATTTTTTATCCCTTTTTGGGAGGAAGCCAATCATCAAAAGGCTATTATTTTTATTCATCCCCTCCTTTGTGAAGATCCGCGGTTGAAACAAAGGATGATGCCTAATCTAATCGGAGTTCCGTGGGAAACGACTATTTGTGCTGCAGATTTATTGTTAAGTGGTTTACTTGACAAATACCCAAATGTAAAAATTCTGCTAGCCCATGGAGGCGGTTTTCTTCCCTATCAAATTGGCCGATTGAATAAAGGATATGAGAAATGGACAGGTGTTTCAGCTTCGCTACAGGATTCTCCGCAAGAATATTTACGTCGCTTTTGGTACGACACTGTACTATGGAACGATGCAAGCATAGATTATTTAACCGAAGTGGTAGGAGAGGACAAAGTGGTACCTGGATCTGATTTTCCTTTTGATTTATGTGCCTGGCCTCCTGCAACATACAATGAGAGTGGTGTTCGATCTCTCCTATCTATCTAACTTAGAATTGAATTCTCATACTAATAAATCTATTTCTAAATAAAAAATGAGTAATTACAACTTAAATAAGGTAGTTACATACCTTCATTTTAAGGATGACCAATACATTAAGACAATTTATGAGAATGTAGCTAACTCTATTTGACACTCACTACAAATTTCACCTATTAATAGCAAAGATAGAATACACCAGAGAGCTAATGATATCTACCGCCCTTAAAAAAAGTTTTATGAACCCTCAAACTGTAGGAGTTAGTCAGAATCTTGATCAGTTGATGAATTAATTGCAATTAGCTAATTTAGAATAGAATTACAGAGCTACTTAACTATTAATCCATTCTTCAAAATGCCGATCAAAATGGTCTCAAAGGGCGGTGTAGTTTTCTTCGTATAAAATAGAAAGGGAATTCCATCAAGTTATCGAGGACTCTATCTAATTCTATAACCATAAACGATTGCAGAAAAAAATCAACCAGTGTGCTCCGGTAGAGTACCGAAACACACTGGTTGATTAGGCTTTTTTATAGCTGTCTACTTGACAGGGATAAGATCAAAATATTTTGTGGTATTGATTTCTTTTTACGTATTTATACCTCTAATTTTATATCTTGTTTCTCTTGTACAGATACTTTATCGTAGCTTCCGAACTTTTCCTGTACAAATAATAATGCCACTGCCCCTATAACGCTAGGGATAGCAAATGCCATAAAAGCATTTTGTGGGGGAAGTTTCATCGCTAGCAGCAGACCTACTAAAGTGGGAGCAAGAATAGCTCCGATCCTTCCTATTCCCAAGGCCCATCCAATCCCAGTCGCTCTTGCCTCTCTTGGGTAATATTCCGAAATATAAGGGTTTGTAAGATTCATTGTTCCAACTGTACAGCCTCCACCTAAAGCAATAAGAAAATATAAAGCAAATACATTTGAAGTTAGACCCAATATTACGAAGCACACTGCACCTAAAATGTACATAGAAGTCAGAACTTTTCTATGGCCGATTTTATCAACTAAATATCCACCCATTAAGGAACCGCCTATCTGACCTACACATAATACAAGATTAAAAGACAAACTTGAAGTAAGACCATAACCGAACTGCTGCATAATTTTTGGCAGCCATGTATTAATACCGTAAACCATGAGAAGACAGCTAAAGCCAGCCATCCAAAAGGCAAAAGTGCTTACTGCACGTTTATTTTCAAATAATTTCTTAACAGGGAAGCCTTTTGCACTTTCTTTAGCACTAGCAAATTCGTAATCATCGGTTTCTTCATAGTTCCCATAGGGATTAATTCGATTGAGAATTTCAGCAAGCTTTTTAGCCTGGTTTCGGACAATATAATAGGAAAGGGATTCGGGGAACTGCTTCATAAATAGTGGTAGTGTAAATAGTGGAATAATCCCAATCCAGTATAACATTCTCCAGCTATAATCCTCCATAACATACATGCCGATTAAAGATGCTAAAATTCCGCCCAGTGAATAGCCGCAATACATAGTTGCTACAGTCAGTGCTCTGTTCTTTTTAGGAGAATACTCTGTCATTAAAGAAATAACATTAGGCATTATTCCTCCCATCCCCAATGCGGCAATAAAGCGCATTACTGTAAAGAAAGTTGGATTAGAGGCAAGGCCTGCAAGTAAAGTAAAAACACTAAACAAAAACATGCAAACAGCTAATACTTTTTTCCTCCCAATTGTATCAGCTAAAGGAGAAAAAACTAAAGCCCCTACCATCATTCCTACCAATGTATAGCTACCAATTACCCCTGCTTCAACAGGCGTTAAATTCCATTCTTGCATCATTAAAGGTAAACCAACCCCATACATTGCAATGTCATACCCATCAAAAGCGATTGCAAAAACACACCATAAAAATACTAGTAAGTGAAAACGGTTAAATTTACTAGCAGCTACTACTTCTGAAGCATTGATTTTGCGCAATAAGATTCCCTCCATTCAAATATCTGGAAATATCCTAACTTACCTTCAAAACACTGATTATAGCCATGTTTTGTAAGCGTATTCATTAGTTGGTTCAAACATTTTTTGATTTTAATAGCCTCTTTTTGTAACTTACCTCCTTTAAAACTTCAACTCTTACAATAAAAGCAAGTTGACTGAAAATCCTCATTTCTGCCTTCTTCATTATGCGAATTTTAAAGACATCTTTCTCACCCTACTAACCATCGAATCTATTTTTTATAAAGACTACAAATTTAGTTGCCATTATCCCTCCTTGATTGGGCTTTTTTTCAGCTTTAAACTAATCATAGTGTCATATCGTTCCCTACTCAATAACGGTGTTCTTCTATATGGAATAAAGATAAAAAAATCAGAAAATTTTTACCTGAATTATTAATTCCCTGGTAGCAGCGTAGATACTGACAAGAATATTCTTTTATAGGAAACAATTTAAATTTAATATTTAAAAGTTTAACTTATATTTCTATTTACGTTAAAATGTTTACTATAGGAGACTTATGTTCTTATTTAAACAACAAGTCTAAGGAGGTTCCATTTTCTATGGGAACAAATAGTAATCAAGACTATCTGCTTTCTTCGGTAAAAAATGCTCTTCGGCTGTTACGTAGCTTTTCAATAGATGAGCCGGAGAAAAAGGTAACGGATTTAGCTTCTTCGTTAGGGCTGGCAAAGAGCACCGTTAGTCGTTTATTAGCTACCCTTGCAAGTGAAGGGTTTGTGATTAAAGATCCTGACACACAAAAGTACCGTTTAGGCCTATCGATTCTTAATCTAAATACCATTCTGACTTCCAACCTTGAAATCAACCGAGAGTCCCAGCCCATTCTTCAAAGGCTCGTCAATGAGGTTGGGGAAACGGCGCATATTGGTGTTTTAGAAGGAATAAATGTAGTCTATTTGAATCGAGTTGAATGTAAACACCCTGTACAGATTTTATCCCATGTTGGCAGAAGAAATCCCTTGCACTGTACAAGTTCCGGGAAAGTCATCCTTTCTCACCAAGATGAAAGATTTATTGAACAGTGTATCAAAGAAGGACTCCCCTCCTATACCGTACATACGATAACAGATCCTGATGACTTTCGCGATGTACTAAAGGTAGTAAAGGAACAAGGATATGGTATAAGTATTGAAGAGATTAACGAAGGAGTCGCATCAGTTGCGGCACCTGTACGGGACTACACAGGGAAAGTTATGTATGCTGTCAGTGTGGTTGGACCTGTCCATCGAATGAACCCACATGACATTTCGCTCATTAACAAAGTGAAAAATGCTGCTCACGAAATCTCCGAGAGTCTAGGTTACCGAGAATACTAATGGTTCTGGCGTAAACATAATGTGAATGAAAAAACTAACTGAATTCCTAACGGAATGCTACTTTATGCTGTTAATTCAAACAGTTAGTGAATACAATTCACTTGATTCTGGAAAGGCTTCATCTATTGGTGAAGTTGTAATTTTTTATCATATGCATCACTTCAATGCCATTCATTATGGACATGGCCGTTTCATACGACTCGAATCTCAACATGGAGCGGACTCTTCTCTTTATGAAACGGTGGTCTTGTTCTACTATATTGTTGAGATACCGTATTTGTCATACTTGTACGCCTTCTGTCATACTTTTTTTCTGTTGGCTCTTGAATCAATACAGAATAGACTAGATTTTTATCGATGATTATCACTCTAGGTTTTGAAACATGAAAAGCAGCCAAGGCTTTATTACAAAAGCGCTTGGCTGCTTTTGTATCCCCCGATTTACTATGATAAAAATGGTTCTGTTGCAAAGTTTTCGAAACTCAAGTACACTTTGGAAAAAGATGAACGGGAGCGTAACAAATGGGATATTTTAAAGGAAAGCAATTTAAATAAGATATTATTTTGATAGCCGTTGGCTACTATTGTCGTTTTTCTTTAAGCTATCGTGATGTCTCTGAAATTTTGAAAGAACGTGGTGTTTCAGTTCATCCAACAACTATTAGGGGTCACATCACATGCCCATCAACTTAAGAATGGAAACAAACTGAACTTTCGTTCAGCCGGGTTAAGGCATTCTTAAAATAGGAGTATATTCTTAAAAATACGCATATCAAATAAACCCTAACGGGTTTCATTTTTTAAACTATGCAATTTTCTTTTGTTTTTTTAATTTATTATATTCATAGACAACACCGATAATATCAAAGACTGTTTTCTTCTCATATCGATGAGGTTTCCGTCCATTCTTCTGTAGGAGATGGAACAGGCAGATTAGAATCTTTGTTGTTTCTTGGATGTTTTGTTGTATAGCTTGATATAACAGATATAAATGATCTTGAATCATTCCAATTGCTTTATATTCACTTAATTCTCTTTTCTTTTTTTGTAAAAGAAGTTGACGCATTTTAAACATCGTAGAGGAACACAGAAAAATAGCGATTAGCTTTCCATATAACTGGCACTCTAATCGCTCCTGTTTTACATGACGATACTGGTCTATTTTAAAGAGTGATTTCCATGTTTTAAAGACAATCTCTATTTGCCAACGCAACGTATACAACTCATGTACCTGTTCCATCGGAACCCATTCCCAAGGTGTATTTGTCACATATACGTTTAACCCTGCTATCATTTTACTTTTCTCTGAGTACGTTCTATTTTGTGATTTTTCTTTTTCTGCAATCTTTGCTCGTCGTTTTTGTAGTTGCTTTTCTGTTAATCGATGAAAAATAACACGTGCAAACAGTTGTTGTTTATCACCGATATAAGCCTGTTTTAATTCAAATGTTTCCCCGGGCTGTAGTTGTTTCAAAATCTGTTTTACATCGATTTGTATGTATTCCGATTGTTTCTTAATAGCGCCATTTTTAAAGTATTCGGGGTTTGGATTTTTCATATATACATTTGTATTTAATTTTAAACGAGAAATATAATATGTACCTCGTTGATCCATTTGATCTAAGTCTTCCAATGAAAAATAACCTAAATCACGAATACATAAATCTCCTGGCCGTAAGGTATCTAAGCATTCCGTACCAAATGTTTTGTCATTATTTTTTCCTGGTCCAACTTGAAAGTTAAGAAACTCCCCACTGTGCAGATCATATTCTAATTGAATTTTGATTCCGGCTGTTTGGGCGCATCCTCCAGAGCCTGGATATACATTTTCTAAAGCATTTGGCACTTGAAATACGGTGGCATCTAGGATACGGATTCGTTGAAAATAAGAGAAAAGCTGGTTAGAAATTTGCGTTTGTTCACATACTTTTCGTTGTAAGAGTAAAGAAAAAATATGTTGTAAAAACAAAACTGCTTTCGCATTTAAACATTTATTTAAGCCTTCAGGGCTAAGTAAAGTACCAGTAGCTGCATGAAGCCTACTACATAATCGGACTAAGGGATCACTTGCCACCTGTTGACTAATCCAAATACATATAGTAGCTAAGTCTGAGCCAGAAAGCTTACGTTTTCTCTTTATAAATCCAATTTCTCTTGCAAGTTCTTCTAAGAATACAGGTGTAACATATCGTTGTAATTCTTCCGCAAATGATTGTAATTCATCTTGAATCGAAAAATGCATAATAAAACGTCATCCTTTCTAATTTAGTTTATTTAGAAAGGATGACGTTTTTTGGTATTTGAGGGTATTAAAATCTCTTAAGCTGATGGGCATGTATGGTGAGACCTATTACCCCTTATGCTTTGTGTGGTTGTATATTACTTTTTATGTTGTTCCATTTTATTATCAAGTGCTTTCTCGTAAGCATCTGGGTTTTCCTTAGATATTTCCTTAACTATCGGTTCCCAAAGTTCTATATCTGCTGTCGATAAGTTTCCGACTGTTTTTGTTACGGATTCTTGTATATTCGTTTTATCCTTTTTACTACTGTCTTTTATTGACTCTAACCCTTTTCTTGCTTCTGATACCCCTTCTAACATAACCTTTTGTTTGTCTTTATACTTACTAGGGACTTCTATGTTTTCAATAGCATCTAATATTTCCTCTATCTCGTCTACTGATTTTAATACGTCCTTTACTTTATCCTTATCCTTAGAAGCCTGCAATACGTTGGCTACGAATTCATCCTTCTTGAATTGAAACTCTACCATCTGTTCACAAATATAATAGGGATACTGTTTTTCTGATAGAACTACTTTCATTTTTGTTTTGCTAACAGTTTCAGTCTTCTTTTCTTCTGTATTGTCTTTAGAACACCCTACCCCTGCTACTAACATAAGTGGAAATGCTAAACATATTAGTTTCTTTGCCTTCATACCTCATACCCCTTTTGAAAATAATTGTAAATAATTAACATATGAAACCATAACATAAATTACATAAATATGATATACAAATTTTCCATCCTTAAGAGAAATTTTGAGTGTTTTAATAATATGAAAACATGTATTAGGGGTACCGCCACATTGCTATCAAGCTAAGATTTTAAAGTACCACCAAAACGAAAATTTTGTGGTTTTTATAGCACCGAAATTCATTTTTATCTTTTTGCGGCAATTCGTTCTGTTAAGTTGATGGGCATGGGGCGGTACCCCATTGCTATCAAGCTAAGGGTACCAAGAGGGTATATGTGAGTGTATTTTTTTGAAATTTCTACGACTACACTAAAAATGTGCATAACAAATAAACCTATCAAATAGGTGTTTTGAAAAATATTATGCAACTTTGAAACTTTGTGACAACGTACAATCATACATAACGCCTAGGACATCAAAGACTGTTTTCTTTTCGTAACGGTGAGATTTCCGTCCGTTTTTCTCTAAAAGATAAAATAAACGCAGAAAAACTTTTAATAATTCTTGGATGTCCTTTTTTAATCCATGGTAAAACAATAGATAATAATTCTTTATCATATAAATGGATTTGTACTCACTTAACTCTTTCTTTTTCTTATCTAAGAGTAACTGACGCATTTTAAACATTGTCGATGAACAGAGTAAAATGCTAATGAGTTGACCATATAAATGGCATTCTAAGCGTTCTTTCTTGATTTCTTTGCACTTGTGAATTTGAAAGAAAGATTTCCATGTTTTGAACAAAATTTCAATTTGCCAGCGTAATGAATACAAGTCATGGATATGTTCCGTTGGAACATTTTCTGCAGAAAGATTCGTAATATACACGTTGATTCCACTCAACCGTTTACTTCGTTCTTTGTAGGTAATACCTTTCTTTTTTGGCTTGTTCCTTCAACCTTTTCTCTGTTTGTTTCTTTGTTAATCGATGAATAATAACACGAGCTGGTAGTTTTTGATACTGTCCAATGTATGCTTCTGAAATTTCCAATGTTTGACCAGGGGGCAATTGATTCATGAGTTCTTCCATATCTAATTGAATATAGAGTGTTCCTTTCTTCACGGTCCCGTTTCGAAAATACTCTGGCTCATCATTCTTAC
>NZ_CAKJTI010000046.1 GCF_917563915.1 Bacillus rhizoplanae
ATTCTTATCTAGCAGCTTTAAGCTTTGGTTTTATAACAAAGTTTAATCATTTTCGACTTGTGATGCTCCACAATCGCGCCCTTTAATGGAACAAAGCACAATAATATCTGTAAAATTTTATTAAGCATGATGTTTAATATATTTCATCAGCCATTTTCAAAATAGCTTTTATTATTACATCAGGTTGGTCATACATTACTAAGTGACTACTATTAGGAACTAAAATGAATTCACTATTAGTGGATAAATTGGTCAATTTTTTTTGAGAATCCATCCATATCTTTTCAAAGCTATCCGCCTCTTGTTCTGAGAATCCTAATTCTGTTGCCTGCAATTCTACGTCACTCGGTGTGATAATTGTTAAAGGCTTATCTCCTAAAGAGCGAGTATCTTCCAGTAATTTCTCATTGATTTTTATTTGCTTGATTTCTCCATTTAATACTTTGAAAAATGAAGTGTCCCAATGAACATTTACATACTTTTTTGCAGAAAGGTAATTTGGCATTGAATCTGAAAACATATTTCCCCCAAATAGTCGTACTATTCCAATTTGAGATAATATGCGATTCATCGATTGGTCTTGTGTCTCGAAAAACTTGTCATTAAATGATTCTGCTTGTTCTGAAAAATATTCATTTCTAGAATCAACAAGCACTAATCCCGAAACCTTTTCTGGGTACCTGTCTGCAAAGAGACGAGAATAGATCCCTCCAACAGAATGACCCACTAATATTACAGGGGTGTCAATTTTAGAAGATTCGAGAATCTTACTTAAATCATTAATCGTCGTATCGATAGAAAATCCATTAGGAGGTGGATCACTCCATCCATACCCTGCTCGGTCATAAGTGATTACTTGGGTATGTTTTGATAGTTCTTTCTGAATGTTCGACCAATCATAAGACCAATTACCAGTTCCTGTTTCAATAACAACAGGTGGCAAACTCGTTTTGGTTCCTTTAATATTCATATGTATTTCTCTGTCTCCGACATCAATCATTTGTCCATCTGGAGGATAGTTGCTTTTAACATTTTTGTAACTGATATATTCATAAAGGAACCCTGAGACCAATGTAAGCAAAATGATTGTAATCAAGGTCATTCCAAGTAATTTCAACCTTCTAAATGGTTTAATAACATTAGAATATTTAACCTCCAAATCACCATATCCCTTCACTAACTCTTTTATTTTAATTATTTAACAACCAATCACTATCCATTTAAACTTACCATAAGCAGGAGAAACACGTACCTCTTTTAGATTTTCGATATACCCAAACAATTTACCGATATTTAATTTTATACTTGTTTTTGGAAACCGAATATACTTATCTTGGAGTTTACATACTTGATTCGTGAAAACAATTTCTCTCATAAGTGATTTGATATAGTTTGGAATGCGAGGTCTGCCAGTAAAAGTGGAAGGACGTTTTTGGTATGCCTTGATGGAAGCAAAAAATGATTTCCAGTTTTGATATAACTTCTTCATGACTGCTTGATTCGTTTGCGCTGGCAAGTTCATATAATCTTGTTGTTTCATTGTTTTAAACAAACAATCTAGAAAGTTATAGGATAGAAACGATTTCTCTTTTGTCGGGAATGTGAACAGATTACGTTTCATTTCTTTCTGTTTTTGTACACGTTTTTGATACGCATGAAGTTGATTTTCATTCATGATTTCAATATGCGCTTGTAATGTATGAAGAACTTCTTGTTGGAGCGGCTGTAATGGTTGATCAGTACGTAAGGGTATACACTTGGCGAATATAGAAATTCGTTGTATTGTAGAGATTTTTTGCATTTTGACACATTTCCATGAAGTAGGCGTGCAATTTGTGACCTTTCTTAATCCAAATTTGGTAGGTTGCATATTCTTTTTCTTTCGTCATCATTTTCACCTCCCACTCTTCTTACCTTCATGATAATACAAAACGACCAAAAAGAACATACATTCGTATCGACTCAGGGGATTTTTTACAAATTCAAAGGCAATTCATCCCTACCTTAAACTGGGCTATGCCCTGTGCGTTTTGAAGATGGGGTTTTCTTGCCCATTTTCTGATAAAATTACTTCAAAAGCATCTTTGAGCTCAGCTTTGATATCCTAATGAGTAAAAATACAAAATATCTGTTCTTTCATTTTTTAAAAGAACACTTTGAGGTGAAATTTACATATGACATATAAACGTAATCGCTTACTGTACGCAATAATGACCATCATTGTAATTATATTAGGACTATACTCAAGAAAGATAGCTCATGTGTTACCACATATTTTGAATACATACTTAGGCGATGCATTTTGGGCTTTAATGATTTTTATTGGTTTTGGATTTATTTTTAAAAGAGCTCATACAAAAACCGTTGCGTTACTTGCTATATCATTTTGTTATATCATTGAATTTAGCCAACTATACCATGCTAGTTGGATTGACCATATTCGAGAAACAACTTTAGGCGGATTGATATTAGGTTATGGCTTTTTGTGGAGCGATTTATTAGCTTATGCGATAGGCATTGGCATAGGTATTATAAGTGAATTTTTGTTTGTAAAGATTCGAAAACCTAGCAATCTCACATAAACGAGCCTCTCATTGTTCTACCTTAATTTTCGATTTTATCTTTTTATCATCAGCAGTCCTTTTTCATTAATCAACCATGCAGGAAGTTGCTGATTCATAACGAAATAAATGATAAAAGGAGGCTTTATTTATGTACATCTATCATAACGGACTCATTATTCGCGAAGGAACGAAAGGAATACCAGCTTCTGCTGTGAAGAGTTTGTTTCAGGATGCTGGTTGGGTTGGAAATCACACCCCTACATGGCAAGAAGAACGCTTCACTTTAATATTCGAAAACTCTACTTGGGCTTTTACAGTATGGGATCATGAGGAAATGATTGCGATGATACGAGTCATATCAGACCAAATTATGGCCGCTATGATTATGGATGTAATCGTAAAGAGTGATTATAGAGGACAAGGTATCGGAAAAAAGCTCGTAGAGTTATGCTTACAAAAGTTACCTCACGGTGATTGGTTTGCGAATACTTCAGCAAATAACTTTGATTTTTATAAAAAATGCGGGTTTGAAGTAAAAGATCTTTCTCAAAATGGTGCTTGTGCATACTATGGATTTGCAGAAGCAAGAAGACAAGGACACAGATAAAGTGAAACTTCCATCAGTGTTTTTTCATCCCCCACCTGTCGCCCGCATTTCTCTTTGAATCTTGAGTGGGGTCTTACTGCCCGTAAATAGCAAGCTAAAATGAGAGGAATCAAAATGTTACATACCGTACACTTTTGATCCCTCTCATTCTCTACTCATCTCCTACTTACAATTCCAAAAATGAATTTGAATTCATTACGGTTCTTTTTTGTTTTCTTAAAACCTTCTTTTGTATCTATAATGAAACAAGTTTTTCCTACCCAGCACCTCACATACGCTGATTCAAAATGAATGGGTTTCACAATACCACGCTGCTCCGTTTCAGTTCCATCCTCATATTCTATCTCCGTTCTGACAAACCACTTATTTCCGATCCCAACCTCAATATACTTCAATTATAATTCTCCCTGTTAAAATGTTTATCAGTTTATAGATTAACATAATTATATTATGTTAACCTTTTTTTGTTTCTTACATTCTCTCTTAGCCATACTACTTGTTCTATGGATGAAATGTAGAATCCTTCTTTTATTACTCATTCACAGACCATAACAGTTCCATTTAGAAAACAAAAGAATCCATTTTGAAGAAAGAGCGAGCGATCAAAATGGATTCATTCTCTTCAACAACTTCTTTATAACAAACTAGCTCTGCTTCTATGTAAAGTATAAATTACAATTTCAATTAAAGAAGCCTATACACCCCATCACAATTAGTACCTGATCAAGTTATAGCATAAATACAAGTGTTAGTTAATGTCTTTCCATCTGCCGATAAATCTTCATTCTTTAGTATCCCTTCTAACTCAAATCCTAACTTTTCAGGGATAGAGCGACTTTTAAGGTTTGTGGATTCACACCTAATTTCAATTCTTTTAAATTGACTTTGATTTAATCCAAAGTCGGTTAATTCTTTTACTGCTTCTACCATATATCCATTTCCACTAAATGTTGTGTTAATCCAGTATCCAATTTCACATTTAGGAATGCTCCAATCTATTCCTTGAAGGCTTGCTGTTCCAATGAAATCATTGGTATCTTTATGAAAAATAAGAAAACGAAAACTCTCTCTTTTTAAAAACTTAATATGAGCTTCTCTCAAGTTGATTTCTGTTTCTTCAACAGCAGGAATATTCTGTGCAAAGGGCAACCAAGCTTTTAATTCATTAAAGGAATTTTTTATTGCTGCATTTACCGTCCTTCCGTCCCCAGATTGTAAGGGCGCTCGTAGTATGAGTCTTTCTGTTTCTATTTGAGATGGAACATCTAATAATATTGGATTCATTACAATACCCTCTCCTTTTATAAACTGTCTCTCTAATTTTGATTAAATTTTAAACAATAAAAAACTCCCACCCCCAAGATTATGAATCTTGAGGACGAGAGTTGTGCTTTCGTGGTACCACCTCAGTTTATTGATACGTCACCATATCAACCTCTTCGGGTACGGCATATTGCGTATACCCTATCTCTATAACGGGAGAACCCGTCGCATTTTCCCTAATCAACTTAGTTCCATACGAAGCTCCAAGTCTTTTTTCATTAAGAACGCTATCTCTCCTTCTCAGCTACCAGAGTTCTCTGTCACATAGCATTTCTTAATTACTCTTCTCTTCATCGCTATTACTATTTCCTATTATTAATTGCATTAATAATAATCAGAAAATTTATTATTGTCAAATATATTCCGGCTATTATTAGTAACAAATTTCATCGTTTCGTCAGTCGCATATTGAAGTTGAATAGTAAACGGTGTATGCTACACAATCTTCACTTTTCCTTCTTTAAGAAGAAGCCAAACTTTGCGAGGACTGCATGGTATGAGGAATTTTCCCCGTAAATTCATAACAAGTACACGCATGTTTTTCCCCTCCTAAGAGTTTATTTCTTATCAAGATCTAATTTCTAAAAATACTTAAATAATAAACCCACCATATATTAGACATATATAGTATATAAAGTTTGCTCATTATATAACTCCAGATCATCATCAGGCTAATACAGGTAGTCCTACAATAAGTTATTGTCTTTTAGTAGTTATATATAATTATTGTGATTTTACTTCTTTTTGATAATTAATTTCATATAGGAGTCCCGTCACTAGGCCTATATACTTTCAACATCTCTAATTATTGAGTGAATATTCTTTATCATCCTATACAAAATCTAGTAAATCATTAAAACAAGTAAAAAGTCCAGTTATGTATAAAACATAACCGGACTTATCACTTAAAATAGGGAACTCCTTTAATCATTTTTTACTAGGATAGCACTCTTTAACTCTCTTTTTAATACCTTTCCTAAAGCATTTTTTGGTAATTCCTCAACGAATATTACTTCTGGTATTTTATAGCTCGCTAATTTTAGCTTACAGTGCTGAATAATATTTTCTTCTGATAATGATGTGTGGATGTCTTTCACGATATAAGCTCTTGGAATTTCTCCCCAAAAATCATCTGGAATTCCAACTACTGCAACTTCTAACACACCACTTATTTTATGAATTACTTCTTCTACTTGATCTGGATATACATTATCACCACCATGTACAATGACATCTTTGTATCTTCCCATTATATATAAGAATCCGTCTTCATCTAGCATCCCCGCATCACCCATGTAAAACCAATTATTCTTTACTACTTTTCTTGTTGCCTTTTCGTTATTCCAATAACCTTTAAACATATATGGGCTTTTTACAATAATCTCTCCAACTTCATTCGCAGGTAATTCTTCTCCTGTCTCTGGATGAATAATCTTTACCTCTACATGTTTAATAGGTTTTCCTACAGAAGAAATTTTTTCTTTCCCCATATCTGGTCTCCATGAACTTACGATCCAACCTTCTGTACTACCGTATGCTTGTACCATAAAGATTCCTTTCTCCGCATACTTTTGTATAAGGCTTTCAGATACTTTTGTTCCACCACTTTGTGCTACTTTGAAAGAAGAAATATCCCGTTCTTTTTTATTTAATTCATCAAGCATATAACTGTACACAGCGGGAAACGCAAGCATAGTTGTAATCTTCTCTTTTTCAATCGTATCCCAAATGAGACTAGGATTTGAATCAGATAGAAAAATCATCGTAATACCATGATAAATACAATTTAATATAGAAAGTACACCACTCATATGAAAAAGTGGATGTACGGAAAGAAAACGTTCTCCTACTGGAATCTCCTTTTGGCCTACAATTTCCATAAAATAATAATGTAAATTTCTATGACCAATGACACATGCTTTCGCATTTCCAGTTGTTCCAGAAGTAAATAAGAAAATCGCATCGTCATCTTCATGAACTTCTACCATTGGTTCCGCTTTCGGCTGGTCTTGTAATCGTAATTCAAATGAATTTGACACTTCCATTCTTTTTCCAGTTTCTAGTACATGTTGAATTTCTTTTACTGCTTCAACTTTAGATAAAACTTCGTTAAATTCAGCATCATGAAATAATACCTTTAGCTTCGCTTCTTTTACAATCGTTTCTAATTCATAAACAGTAAGTTGATGATTAAAAGGTATTAGTACGGCACCGATTTTTAAGCTTGCCATCATAATCGTTGGAAACGGATGATTATTTTTACATAAAACACCGATACGATCTCCTTTTTGCACACCGCTGTTTAACAAGTAATGCGCAAGCTGATTTACTCGTTCGTTATATTCTTTAAATGAATAACTTGCCCCTCCACCAACAAGTGCTTCAATACTTGGTGATTGTGTTGCTCGTTTTTGTAATAATTGTTGCATTGTACGCAAGAAAAACACCCCTTTTCATTTTCAGACTTTTATTTTACTATATTAATTATTAATTTACTAAAGATTAAATTTAGTGAATTTAATTTAATCAAAAAAATATGCCTTTACCTAGTAGGTATCTTTGTATTGTTATATAATTATGTATAATATTTCTTTGTTTTTAGGAACAATAATTTCTTAAGTTGATGGATGTGGGGTCCCGCCATATCCCCATCAAGCTAACAATTAAAAATATCCCAAAACAAAAAGAACTCACTATGTAAATATATACATAGTGAGTTCTTTTTTATTATTCTTCCATTTTTTCCGCAATCGCCAAATTACGTAAATAACCCAATAAAGGTTGCACTTCCTGCGGAGCTGTTACATCGGTAAATGAAAAGGATTTTGGCTCTTTTCCATCTTCTATCCTTAGCTGATAAGAAAAAGCATCTGCCCCTTTGGTTGTAACAACCTCTAATTCACTTGGTTTAAGATTTAAAATATTAGCTTGCTTGATTAAATCAAGTAATTCCTTAGCTATTTCCTTTGGTAACTCGACCGTATTTGTCTGAAAGGTTAAGTGGAGATTAGCGATTCCCCCGATGCAGCTAAATTGGATATGCATATTAATATTAAGCCTCCAATTCATGATAAAGAATATGTCTAAGAAGGTATTCCCACCGTTTTAAAAGCAGATTCTACTGTTTTTGCAGCCGTTTTAGGAACTTCTCCACTATCAACAAGTTTTTGCGCTGCTTTAATTACAATTTGTGCAAATTGATTGAAGTTTGTAGTTGTAAATAAATTTTGTATTGCATTATACCATATCAAAGCTGCCTTATCTGTTCCAATCTCCATAGATACAAGATAAAACACCTTGTTTGGTATGCCACTATTGATATGGACACCATGGTGATCAAGATCTCCTTGATAATAGTTTTTCATATGATCAGGTTGCATATCCTTACCCATTAGTCGGTTATCAAATGCAGTACCAGGTGCTTTCATTGAACGAAGGGCTTGTCCTTTTAGTGTTGGTCCCATTATATCAGCACCAATTAGCCAATCCGCATCTCGTGCTGTTTCCTTTAAATAAGACTGCTTAATTGCTATTCCGAACACGTCCGAAATATGTTCATTCAAAGCTCCGGATTGTCCTTCATACTCTAATCCGTTAGTGAATTGAGTAATACCATGTGTAAGTTCGTGCCCAATAACATCGAGTGAATTTGAAAAACTTGTAAAAATAATTCCATCTCCATCACCAAACACCATTTCATCACCGTCCCAATAGGCATTTTGAAAGTTATGCCCATAGTGAACATTCAGAATGAGATCTAGCCCATTGTCATCAATAGAATTACGGTGGAACACATTCTTAAAATAGTCACGCACAATTCCCGCATAATCGTACGCATGGTTAACCACAGTATCCCCACTTGATCTGTCTCCTTCTTTTCTAACCTCATTCACTCTAAGATTTGTCCCCCCTTTGCAATCGTATACATGGCGGGCAGACTCACCTCGCGTTCCTGTTCCAGCATCAGTTAAGGAGACAACACCATTAATATCATATTCTTTCAAAATTCTACGCTTTCGAATTTTTAGACTTTTCTCTAAAGTGATTCGTGCTGCTTCTACTTCATTTTGTGCTAAATTCTCCAAAATATAGTTAGGTACAATAAAACATTTGCAATTATTATGCGAAGACCGTTTTGTATGCATGTTTTACACCCCTTCCTAATAGTAGTAAAAACAACTCGATTAGCTTTCTCTTATTACATTAGGTTGAAACACTTTTTAGTAGAGCTTTTCTAATATCCTAATCTTGCTTGTATATAATTCTTCTACTATTTATATAGTGATTCCTTGTTTCTTTCCTATTTTATATAAACATCGTGACTTTATTTCAAACCCAGAAAACCGAAATCTGTATTCCCACGAACAACTATGGAGAGATGAAATTTTCATTTTGGGGAACAGGAAATTTCTTAACTTGATAGCGATAGGGTCCCGCCCACATTTTAATGAAAATATATGCTAAGTAAATTTCGATATGAAAACTCCCGCCACTTATCTCCTTCGGATCTTAAAGTGGGGGTTTCTCGTGTATCACCTTCAAAAGATGCTTGACACGAGTGGAGTTGACACAGCTGCCTGATGGCACAACCCCTCTATTCCATCAGCAAACGCCTTTGGAACTGCTTTTTTTAGGATGTTATAGGAACCATTCACATCTGCGTTTAGTAGAAAATTCCCTTTCGTACGATACAATCCACGTTTGATCCGTTTCCCACTGAACTCAGGAATGTTTTCCTCACCGTAAGTTGGGATTTCATCATTGTCTAGAAAGGAGGCCTTGCTTGTATACGATTCTTCTACGACTTGTACAGTAATACTTTTTCGTTTTGCTTTATAGGTGATCATTTCAATGAGTAGATTATGCGGGATATGGCAAAAGGATTGATTCTGTCGTTTTCCCATCTCACTGTTTTGTTTCCATGATGTATTTTTCCCAATCACAATCATAGAAATCTCATGTTGAACTGCGAAATCGACAATGTGGTAACTCATTTTATGAAAGAGGTCTTTTATCTTGAGAAACCGTTTCTCATGAAGCCTCTCTAAACGATTTGATGTATGTAGTCCTTCTTTTGGTTCTTTTCCATGACGAAGAACCCCCAGCAAATGAGCCTTTTGCTTGTTATAATATTGGTTAATGCTTTTGATCACATTGCCCTTTACTAACACAGGTATGTTCCCTGTATTCGTTGTGATAGTTGCAATGTTATTGATCCCTAAGTCAATACTCATATAACGATTGTTATCAACATACTCAGGTGCTGGCTCGGACTATTCTGTCACAATTTCCACTTTAAATTTCCCGTAAGCAGGGGAAACACATACCTCTTTGAGATTTTCGATAGATCCGAACAATTTACCGACATTTAATTTTATGCTTGTTTTTGGAAAACGAATGTACTTATCTTGGAGTTTACATACTTGATTCGTGAATACAATTTCTTTCATAGATGATTTGATATATCTTGGAATGCGAGGTCTATCCGTAAAAGTGGAAGGATGTTTCATATATGCCTTGATGGATGCAAAAAATGATTTCCAGTTTTGATATAACTTCTTCATAACCGCTTGATTCGTTTGCGCTGGCAAGTTCATATAATCTTGTTGTTTCATTGTTTTAAACAAACAATCTAGAAAGTTATACGATAGGAATGATCTCTCTTTTGTAGGGAATGCAAACAAATTACACTTGATTTCGTTCCGTTCTTCTACAGGTTTTTCTTTCTGTTTTTGCACACGTTTTTGGTACGCACGAAGTTGATTTTCATTCATGGTTTCGATGTACATTTGTAATGTATGGAGGACTTCTTGTTGAAGTGGCTGTAATGGTTTACCAGCATGTAAGGCCGTATATACTTGGCGAATATAGAAATTCGTTGTATTGTAGAGATTTTTTGCATTTTGACACATTTCCATGAAGTAGGCGTACAATTTGTGACCTTGCTTAATCCAAATTTGATAGGTTGCATATTCTTTTTCTTTCGTCATGATTTTCACCTCCCTCTCCTCTTTCCTTCATGATACTACAAAACGCCCAAAAAAGAACATATATTCGTATCAATACCAAAAAATTTTTATGAATGTAATGGCAATTCATCCCCACCTTAAACCGGGCTATGCCCTGCGCGTTTTGAAGGTGGGGTTTTCTTGCTCATTTTCCGATAAAACGAGCTGATTTTTTACTCTAAGAAAGTTTATAGGCTCCCATCCCAGTAGTGAAATATGTTTTAGCAATTCCTCATTGAAATCATACTTACTCAAATAAACGATATTCCATAAAGTCTTGATGGCAATGGAGCGGGACCCAAATTAAAGTTTTTTAAACCTAATTGGACTTACCATTAAGAGAGCGAGGATTAAAGTAATCCATGCATTGCTATACGAAAACAATCCCATGCCAGCCAATGGTAATCCAGCAGCTGGAATAGGTAATCCCTTAAAATATCCAATGGTTGGTTTAACACTAAATTTAGCTAATCTTAAAGCACCCATCGTTGGAAAAAGGATAAATGCCAAAGAAGTTAAAATAGATGGTGCTGCTATCGAATGAAATAGAAGTGCAGGAGCAACCCCAAAACTAACAATATCAGCTAAGGAATCCAATTCTACGCCAAGCTCACTATTCACTTTTAATTTTCTCGCAATCCTTCCATCAAGAAAATCTAAAACAGCCGAAAAGAAAATAAAAATGGAGGCTACTTCCAAAAAGCCACTCATATTCAAGGTAATTGAAAAAACACCGCACAATAAATTTCCAAGCGTAAATAAATTAGGTACAGCTTTTACTATCCGATTGAACAAGGTTGTCCCCCCTAAGTTGATCAAACTTCCTATTTATGTAGCATTTTCTATATATTCTTCCGTTATTCTTAATAAATACATGACCACTGTACGCTAAGCAAATTTCGACAAGAAAAAAGCCGATTTCCTGTACGTTAAGGAAAATCGGCTTTTCATTATTCTAAAGGAAGATCGAACTTATTTCATTTTTTATCGTATTTTCATCATTAATAAAAATCATCTTACTCTACTCACAGCTTCCCATACAAACATATGTTTAATTTTGTTTATAAACATCTGCCGCCAACTCTTGTAGTAAAGGCTCATCTATTACTTCAAAATAATTCCCCTTCTTTTCTAACACTCCTTTATCACAAAGAGTATTTAATGTTCGTAGTAAATGTCGATAACTCGTCCCTAATAGCTCCGATACTTCAGTTAAATTCCCTTGAAATATCATTGTTTTTTCTCTATCCCCAACCTTTTCACACGTCGCAAGAATGTAACTCGCTAATCGGCTCTCAAGTGGATAAAGTAAATTAATAGAGCTATTTTGAGCAAGTCTAGCTAGTTTATGGGCTAAAGAATCACAAATAAAGCTTAAAAAAGTTGCGTCATGAAGTAAACGCACTCTAATTTTTTCCAGTGGGATTCCAATGCAATATGAGTCCTCTATCAGTTGAACATTTGAAAAAGTTTTTTGAGAACGGACCAATTCTACATCTCCGATTATTTCAAATCGATTATAAAAAGTTAATAATAAAGATTTACCGTTACTTAAAGTCGTATATACCTTCGCTTTTCCTTCTACAAAGAAGTAAAGGTAAGAAAGCGTTTCATTTTCTCTACATATGTATTCATTCTTTTTAAATAACAACAATTCCATCACAGATTTTATGTCATGACTAAAAAATCCCTCAATATTATTCTTTTGAATATACTCGTCTAACTTCTTCGAATCATATATTTTTTTCATAAATCCTCCAAATCCCCTCTTTATTATGACATATGTCATAATCCTCGTTAATCCAATCATGATAAATTAACCTTAAAAATGCAAGGGAGAAGCGGTATGTATAAATTACTTTCCGCACTTATTGGTGCTCTCATCGCACTTATAATCCCATTAAACGGCATCTTATCAGAAGTTATAGGAAACTATAAAGCCAGCGTTCTTATTCACATTGTTGGATTGATTGCGGTTATTATCATTTTACTAGTGAGGAAATTAAAAATTAAGATTCATAAAGGAATCCCGCTCTACTTATATAGTGTAGGGGCTAAGTGTTCTTTTAAGAGTGAATCTTTAATAAAAGCTGAGAGTGGGTGTCAACAATGGAATTACGCCATTTAGAGTATTTTATTCAAGTTTGTAATAATGGTAGTTTTACTAAAGCTGCGGAAGTTCTAGGTATTTCACAGCCGACTTTAAGTCAACAAATACGTGTGTTAGAAGGTGAAATTGATACACCTTTATTTCATCGAGTTGGAAGGGGTATCAAAATTACAGAAGCAGGTAAGTTACTATTGGATAAAGGTAAATTTATCATGCAGCTATTTGATGAGGTTCATAATGAGATCTTTGAATTAAAGGGTGTGAAAAGAGGTGTGATTACTATAGGAGGGTTATTAGAGGACCTCACCTATTTAACACCTTATATTATGCAATTTCAACAACATTATCCCAACATCTTAGTAAAAATCATAGAATCAGAAGTTGCTGTAAATCAAATCGTTGAAAATAATATTGATATAGGGATCACACGTAGTTTTCAAACTCCAGACACATTAACAAGCACTCTTTTGTATAGCGAAGAGCTCGTCCTTGTGATTCCAAAAAATCATCCTTTGAATAAAAAATCATTTGTTTCTTTTCGAGAATTAGTAGGGCTGAGTAGAATAATGGCTTCAAGCAGTTGTCGTGAATCAATTAAGATATATTGTGAAAATTTAGGGTTATCTTTATCTGAAGCAAATATAGAAACAAAATCTTCTATTTCTCTATTGAGTCTTGTATGCAATGGACATGGGGTTGCCATAATACCGCTCTCACTGGTTGATTTTGTTAATAATGATTCCTTGAGCATAGTTCGTATTGTTGATCCAACACCAAGTCAAGATATTAATCTTATTCACTTTGATGATAAATTTTTAAGTTTTGCAGCACGTATCTTTATGCAGAAGTTAAATGATCCTGAAAAAGTATCAGTATAATAGAAACAATAATGATTCTAGTGTGAAAATTTCAGGGAAATTGAAAATAATCTATAAATCTTGGGATGAGACCTATATTAAAGTCAAAGGGCAGTGGATTTATATGTGTGGTGTAGTCGATTCAAAAGGGAATACCATTGACTTTTATTTAAGGAAAAATGGAAAAATCAAATCAGCCAAGTATCTTTTCATATGCGCCTGTTCCTCATTTTATTAAGAGCTGAGCCCTTCCAATGTTAAGGTTCAAGTCTTTTGACACGGCTACATCTATTATTTTGAGATTAGCAGTCATGCATATGATCAAAAAAGAACAGATTAATTTACGAGATCAGTCTGTTCAAAATCAGAAAGCATTCATCCATCAATTGTTGGGGTTTCAGCATAAGGTACAATCCCCTTTAGGGGGGCGGGGTCGCTTTTCCAGTTCTGTTGCAAAATTCCCCAAAAATAATTAACACAAATTATTTACTTACTAAAAAAAAGTAACTATTTTTTAGTTGACATTGCATATAACTTTTTGTATTATACTTACATAAGATAAGTTATTTACTTTCGAGTTGCGAATATCGAATTAAAGATAAAGTATAAAAAAGGAGAGAATAAAATGACAAAAGTACTATTTATTACAGCAAATCCAAATTCAGCAGAAGGTTCTTTCGGAATGGCAGTAGGGGAAGCGTTCATCGAAGCTTATAAAAACGAGCATCCGCAAGACGAAGTTGTAACAATTGATTTATTCAATACTACTGTACCAGCAATCGATGCAGATGTATTTGCTGCTTGGGGTAAATTTGCAGCAGGTGAAGGCTTTGAAACTTTAACTGAAGTTCAACAACAAAAAGTTGCAGCAATGAACACAAATCTAGAAACATTTATGCATGCGGATCGTTATGTATTCGTAACCCCTATGTGGAACTTTAGCTATCCACCAGTAGTAAAAGCATACTTAGATAACTTAGCAATCGCAGGTAAAACATTCAAATATACTGAAAATGGTCCAGTTGGCTTATTAGAAGGCAAAAAAGCACTTCACATTCAAGCTACAGGTGGCGTGTATTCTGAAGGAGCATACGCAGCTGTAGACTTTGGTCGCAATCACTTGAAAACAGTATTAGGATTCATCGGTGTAAATGATACTGAATATATTGCAGTTGAGGGAATGAATGCAAACCCTGAAAAAGCACAAGAAATTAAAGAAGCAGCAATTGTTAATGCACGTGAATTAGCAAAACGTTTCTAATATAGAATGCCTAAAAACGTCCAAACACTTGTTGTTTGGACATTTTTTCGGTTCTGGTACAAAAACTCTAATGCCCTTGTAAGTAATCTCCTAAACTTGGACATACTGATACTATTACTTTAACAAAGGTGTGTGATAAGTATGAAAAAGGGAGATTTGTTCAAATGGAGGCATTATCAACCAGACATCATTTTGTTAACAGTGCGTTGGTACCTGCGGTACAATCTAAGTTTCCGTGATTTGGTGGAAATGATGGAAGAACGAGGACTATCCTTAGCACATACAACCATTATGCGGTGGGTTCATCAATATGGTCTGGAGTTTGATAAACGAATTCGACGCTATCTCAAGCAAACGAATGATTCATGGAGGGTGGATGAAACGTATATAAAGGTAAAAGGACAGTGGATGTATTTATACCGTGCGGTTGATTCCGAAGGAAACACGATTGACTTTTACCTAAGTAAAACAAGAAATCATAAGGCTACGAAGCGATTCTTCAAGAAAGCTTTGCGGTCTTTTCATGCTTCTAAACCTCGTATAATTACCGTTGATAAAAATCCAGCTTATCCAATTGCTATCAAAAAATTAAAGAAAGAAAAACAGATGCCCGTAGGCATCCAAATCCGACAGCTCAAATATTCGAATAATATTATAGAGCAAGATCATCGTTTTATTAAGAAACGTGTACGTTCTATGTTAGGATTCAAGTCTTTTTGCACAGCTACATCCATTCTTGCAGGAGTGGAAGCTATGCATATGATTAAAAAAGAACAGATTGATTTACGGCATCAGTCTGTTCAAAACCAGAAAGAATTCATCCATCGATTGTTTGGGCTTACTGTAGATTTGAAATAAAGTTTGATTAAATTAACCCTATAAACCTTGATAAAATAGTAAATAGAAAAAGCGTATTTTGAAAAAAAGATTGATCAAAACACGCTTTAAATATATTCAATTAAACCATTCATTTATAAATAAGTTTGATCATTTCTTGATCCTTGTACCATTAAAGCGCCCGATTGTGAAATTGGCAAAGGCAGTCTAATTATCGAATAGCCCTCTTCCTCTCAGATTTGCAGAAACAGGCTCCTTTCCTATTTCACGTGCCCATATAGATAACTGCCCGATATGGTGAATTTCGTGGACAATGACATGACGTATGATCTCTCCGTGTGTACATTCAATGACTCGGCGCCTAATTGGTGCGTCTCTAGAGCTAATCGGTTCTTCATTGAAATCAGTTTCTGAAAGTTTCCGAGAATCCATTTCATTTGTCCAAGATGTCACAAATGGCTTCACTTTCTCGTGGTATTGAGCTGAAAGATTTTTCACTTTTTGTAAGTTAGCATAATCTTCAAACAATGGCTCCTCAGGCACTGGTTCACCTCGCAAACCTAAGATCCACATATATTCCACATCTACAATATGAAATAGGGTATGTAGGATACTGCCGAACCCACCGATCCGTTTCTTTAATAGTTCTTCATCCGGTATGTCTTCGCACAATGTAAACCAATCATCACGAACTTGCCAGTTATATTGAAACAGTTTCAACATCACAGCAACCTCCATCTTTTAGATTAACATTTAATATTCACCAAAAAACTTCAAAATCCCTATTTAAATAATAACTCTAAAAAACCTGTTAAAATCCTCTACAAACTGGCCCTTTAATTGAACATTCCAGATGAAGTTAAAGTGTCAAAAGAAAAACCCTATTATACAGAGTTTTATCGAACTTTTTTACAAATTATCAAACTTTATTATAAATCAACACTTACAGCATAAAATAGAATTCCGCTAGAAATATATAAGCTATATTCTCTTTTATTTTACCTTTGCACCAGAACCAGTATTAATGATATATGATTTCCAATTGTTCATTTGAAATAGGTCAGAATGAGAAAAAAGCTATAGTTGAGGCTGATTATTGTGGTTTTTTACCAGGGAGCCATATTGAATTAGGTATTGCTATTGGAAATAGCAAAAAGATTCACCTTTATTCAATCAGAGAAGTAGATAACTTGGCAACAAAACCACTTTTTGCCACTTACCTGAAATTGAAAAGTGCTTTTAAGTTTACAGGCGCTTTTACCATTAGTGCTGATATGTGATTACCTACTATGGTTTTTGAATTTTCCTAAGTAAACCTAGAAGCTGTTTTTTTCCTTGTAAGTCAAGTTGGAAAATTGTGATGCTTGAAATTGTTCTTGTTTCGAAACAACTTCATAAAAAAACTCTTTTCCTTCCTCAGTCAATGAAAGGTATTTTGTTTTCCAGTCCTGTTCCCGATTAATCAATCCCAACTCTTCCATTTTACTTAACAGTTGAGTAATATTGCCTTTCGTAACAAAAAGCCTGTTTGCTAGTTCTTGTTGTGACAATCGTTCATGAGCGCCCACTTGAACTAAGATATCGAATTGGGCTGCAGTTAGATTCCATTTTTTTAAATGTTGATTGGATTCTCGAATACCTTGGTTATATACTCGTGTTATTCTGAACCATAACAATAAGCTTAGTTGTTCCTCTTTTTTAGTTGAGGAGCGATTCGTTATGTTTTCTTTCATGATTATCACCTCATTCTTATTTTGTTACAATCAATTTATGTAGTTGTTAATTTAGCATAGATGATAAAAAATAGGGTTAATTGTCCTATTATCACAACATTTGGTACTACTACAATCAAATTAATAACAAAAAAGACTGCTAAAATCCCTAAAAACAAGCATAAATGATAAATTTTCAAACGGTGTTGTTCAAACCTGTATTTATGAAAAACAATTGTAGTTGACAGGAAATAGAGCAATACAGAACCAAAAACAAAATATAGGATAAAAGAATAATAGACCTCATGTAAAAATAATAGTCTAATGGATGCTGCAACCATACTCAAAGACATTAAAATAAACAGATGACCGTAAATAATAATTTGACCGGAAGTTTGTCTAGACTTGTCGAGTTTCTTCTCCATGTTATCGAAATATTGCCACCACATCGAAATAATGAGGATAAATGAAATGATCGCAAAGCTTATTGAATCCCAATTTCCTTGTTTAGGTTGAATGACCACAAGAGTGCTTATAAGAGCTTCCCCAAAGAGAATAATGGAAAATAGACCAAATCTCTCTAACAAGTGGGCTGTATTTGTCGGAACCTTTTCTAAACACTTTCTTCCAAGTAGTGGGACAATAATATCGATAAGAATTCCCAAATACAACGCAGCATATCGAATCCAAGAATCAAAAAAGACGGATAATAATGAAATAACGATTCCAATCCAAAAATATCTTCCTAAAAAGAGTGCTGCTTTTTTTCGAGCTCCCTCTTCTATACGCTGGACAACAAGATATTGGATTGCAGTCACGGCCCTTAAGCCAATATAGCCAATTAAAAAAGAAAGATAATAAGGATCAAAATCAGCTGATAAGCTTGATGTCATTATTAGGACAAAAAACATTTGCAGGATCAAAAAGATTCGTTGATGAAATAAATCTTTTCCAAACCGGTTAACAAAGATGGTTTGCCCTACCCAAGCCCACCAGATCGGAATAAAAATTAAGACAAACTTTACTAAATACTCTGCATGGATATGACCATCTTCAACATGAAGTAAAACATGAGTCGCAGCCGTCACCGCCGCCACAAATAACAAATCATAAAAGAGTTCTAACCACGTCACTTTCTTTTCTTCCATTTCTGCACTCCCTCCTTAAAGTTAATAGTATGCTAGAAATATATAGTAATTGGAAGAGAAAATAATATAGACATAGACCATTTGTGGTTCTGGTGCAAAAACTTCAAGGTAATTACAAGTAATCTCTAAATCTTGGACATACTGATACTATTACTCTAAAAAGGTGTGTGATCGGTATGGAAAAGAAAAATCGGTTCAAATGGAAGCACTATCAGCCTGATATTATCTTATTAACGGTAAGATGGTACCTACGGTACAACCTAAGTTTTCGTGATTTGGTGGAAATGATGGAGGAACGGGGTTGATCCATTTCTCATACAACGATTATACGTTGGGTTCATCAGTATGGTCCTGAATTGGACAAACGAATCCGACGTTACCTCAAACAAACAAATGACTCTTGAAGAGTCGATGAAACATATATCAAAGTAAAAGATCAATGGATGTACCTGTATCGTGCTGTTGATTCGAGCGGAAACACAATCGATTTTTTCCTAAGTAAAACAAGAGATCATAAGGCTGCAAAGCGCTTTTTCAAGAAAGTTTTGCGGTCTTTTCATGTTTCAAAGCCACGTGTGATAACAGTCGATAAGAATCCAGCTTATCCTTTAGCAATTAAACAGTTGAAAAAAGCAAAAAGCATACCTGCTGGTATGCGACTTAGACAACAAAAGTACTTGAATAACATAGTAGAGCAAGATCATCGCTTTATAAAGAAGCGAGTCCGTTCTATGCTAGGGCTCAAATCTTTTGACACAGCTACATCCATTCTTTCTGGAGTAGAAGCCATGCATATGATTAAAAAAGAACAGATTGATTTACGAGACCTGATATTATCCCCTTAAGGTAGACAGTGTAAAAAGACCATGAATACACATGGATGTTACACTTTTACTTGGAGGGGATTTTATTATGGTTAAAAAAGGG
>NZ_CAKJTI010000047.1 GCF_917563915.1 Bacillus rhizoplanae
ATTATTTACTTTATTTTTAAAAATATCTTAATTGTCAAATTATTACAAGGTTAAACAATACATATCAACAATCTCTGCATGAATCATGCTTTCATGGCTAAAAGAAAAAGCAGTGCTTTAATTACGCAAAAACGCTGCCTATTTCCTTCTAGATCATTTTTATATCTTCCTAAAATTTCTCACTGGTTCTAAAGATAGGACATAATTAAACATTCAATGGCAATGATAAATTTATACAAAAGATTCATTTATATGCTTGTAAATTTTTCAAAATACAAAAATCATCTCAAGCTCTTAAGAGTTTTGGGAATCTTACGGAAGATAGGTCTTTTTCTTTAACCACTAAATTTATGCAATATTGTTTTCGTAAAGGAGAATCGGATATGTCAGAAACAATGGCTCAAACAAAGGCAGGACAAGAGTTATCGAATTCATCTGCTAATCTGGAACAACTTGATGTACTGAATCAGCTATTAAAACCAGAGGTTCAGCAATCCCTAACTGCCTTAGTGGAGCAGTTGCCAAAATTGACTGAGCTTGTAAGTATATTGACTAAGTCTTATGACTTTGTCCAAGCAGTCGCTACCGATGAGGTATTAAAGAGCGATACCGTTGGAGCGATTCAAGAAATGATGGACCCTGTAACAGACTGCGTGAGAAACATCGCAGCCACTGCTATAGAAGCGAAAGATCGTGCTGAGGAAAGCAATGAGGTAATCGGTCTTTTTACTCTTTTAAGGATGATGAAAGACCCGCAAGTACAGAAGCTTTTCCGTTTTATAAATGCCTATCTCCAAATTAGCAGGGAACACAATAGACACGAATAAATCTTTTATATTAAAAATCATTAAGGATGGAGGATAAATGATGGTAAAACATATTGTCATCTTAGGCGCTGGTTATGGCGGACTTCTAGCGGCTTTAAACGTTCGCAAGTACTTAAGCAAGGATGATGCACAGGTTACTGTAGTAAACCAGTATCCAACACACCAAATCATCACGGAGTTGCACCGTCTTGCGGCAGGAAGCGTTGCTGAACCAGCTGTATCTATACCATTGGAGAAGCTTTTCAAAGGAAAAGACATCAATCTTAAGATCGAGAAGGTTGATTCTTTTTCAGTAGACAAAAAAGAAGTAAAACTTTCAGATGGTTCCACTTTAACATATGATGCTCTCGTCGTCGGTTTAGGAAGTAAAACTGCTTATTTTGGTATTCCAGGACTTGAAGAGCATAGCTTAGTGTTAAAATCGGTAGAGGATGCCAACAAAATCCATCAACATATTGAAAAGCGTATTCATGAATATGCAGAGACAAAAAATGAAGCTGATGCTACCATTTTAATCGGCGGCGGTGGATTAACCGGCGTAGAGTTGGTCGGTGAAATTGCTGATAAGCTTCCTAACCTTGCTAAAGGCCATGGAGTAGACCCTAAAGAAGTGAAGCTTTTGCTTGTCGAAGCGGGTCCAAAAATTCTTCCCGTTCTACCTGATTCGCTCATTGAACGTGCACAAGCTAGCTTAGAGACGCGCGGCGTTCAATTTCTATTAGGTCTTCCCGTAACAAACGTTTCAGGCAATGTCATTGATTTAAAAGATGGTCAGAAGATTGTAGCGAATACTTTCGTTTGGACAGGCGGCGTACAAGGCAACCCTCTAGTAGGTGAATGCGGCCTTGAAGTGAATCGCGGACGTGCAACCGTTAATAATTATCTTCAATCTACGTCTCATCCAGATGTGTTTGTTGCAGGTGACAGTGCGGTTGTTTTTGGTCCAGATGGTCGTCCATACCCTCCTACTGCGCAAATTGCTTGGCAAATGGGAGAACTAATCGGCTACAACTTATTTGCATATCTAGAAAACAAATCATTCGAAGAGTTTAACCCAATTAACTCAGGAACACTCGCAAGCCTAGGCCGTAAAGATGCTGTTGCCACAATTGGAGCAAGCTCTACTCAGCTCAAAGGACTGCCAGCATCCCTAATGAAGCATGCAAGCAACGCTCGTTACTTATCACATATTCATGCGTTGTTTAGCTTGGCTTATTAAAACAAACAGATATCAAAGTGAAAAACCACCTATTTATTTAAATGAAAATAGATGTAGAAAGAATTCTGTATAATTCACAATATTTTTAGGTATTCTAAAGATGTGAGATGTTATCATTTCACACACAACCCTAAACCAAAAGGCTTCCTCACCCGAAGCCTTTTGGTCATACTCAAAGTGTTCATACATCCATTAAAGTTTTTCGCTCTATCCCCCAAAAACAATTAACAACGTTTTGAACCCCAGAACTTTTTTACAAACAGCTTGCTTTGTAAAACCAGCGTAAATTATATATAGATTGAATATTTTAATACCATGCCTTGCAGTTTAGCGGTCGCTAGTTAGAAACTAGTCGAAATCATAGTTGTAGAAACCGTGTCAAACCAACGTGTGATGCGTTTTTTTATTTTCCGTTAACTTAGCGCTGACTTGCCGAACTGCAACAGATAGTTATACGTCTCTCGTCTCGTTTTTAACAACGAAATAGGAAGCGTTTTTCTATGACATCTAATAATGAAGAAACCGTTTCAAAACGTAAAGTGAAACGTGTGAAGAAAGAATTACGTGTTGCTTTGAAATAAAGTTTGATCAAAAATACCTCACAAACCAGTATTTAACGATAAATATAAAGAATCCATTTTGAAAAAAGATTGATCAAAATGGATTCTTATCTAGCAGATATAAGTTTTGGGTTTATAAAAAAGTTTGATCATTTTCTACCCGTGTTGCTCTACAATCGCGCCCTTTAACGGAATAACACCTGAGCTTCTATTAGCTGATTTAGTACTATAATTATTCTTTTACCATTAAATAAATAAAATACGGTACTCCAATGATGGAAACAACAATTCCTACTGGTATTTCTACAGGTGCTAATATATTCCTGGCAATCGTATCGGACAATAATAAAAGGAACGTTCCAACCAGTGCCGAAGTTGGCAGTAACAGTTTATGTTTCGGTCCCACTAACTTTCTGGCTATATGAGGGGAAATCAGTCCCAAAAACGAGATAGTTCCTGCAACAGAAGTAGCAACTCCTGCCAACGCAACTGCAAATATCAAGAGTGTTCGCCGTTCCTTTTCTACTTGCACACCTAATCCTACCGATACGTTATCACCTAAACTTAAAACATCTAAATATCTTGCCTTATAAAGTGTTAAAATCAGAAAAATGATGATCCAAGGCAATGTAGTGATAACATAATCCCAGCTGGTTCCCCATATGCTTCCTGAAACCCATACCATTACCCTGTTGAATTCCTGCGTAGTAAATCTGAGCTGGAATATGATTAGTAACGCACTGAAGGAAGCGTTGATTCCAATTCCTATTAATATCAATCTGGTCGGGTTCAGCCCTTTCTTCCAAGCCAGAGAATAGATTAAAAACGCACCGAATGCTGCTCCAAGCAAAGCGACAACTGGCATAGTAAGGATAGTCATGTCACTGACCCCGTCATAAACAGTTCCGTTCATGAAATAGATATACATAACTACAGCTAAAGCTGCCCCCGTACTAATGCCCAACATCCCTGGATCAGCCAAATCATTTTTCGTTATCCCCTGAAGAATCGTACCAGATATAGCTAAAGCGACACCTACCAGGATCGCCATCACAATTCTTGGCAGCCTCATGTTAAAGAGCACTATTTCCTGATTTCTTGTACCTTGTCCGAGGAATGTTTGAATAACATCTAATGGTTTGATAGAAAAAGAGCCTAGATTTAAACTAATTATAACTGTTAATAAGATAAGAATAGATAAGATAGTTGCTGTCCACATAAATCGTTTCTGTTTACCGTTTGTCACCATTACAGTTCTCTAGCCCCCTTTCTGACAAGGAGTATAAAGAACGGTACTCCTAACAATGCAGTCAATGAGCCTATCGGCGTTTCATACGGCTGATTAATCATTCTGGCTATAATGTCGCTAAAAACCAATAATACAGCCCCTGTAACCAGGGAACAAGGAATGATATACCTATAATCCGGTCCCACTAACCCCCTTACTATTTGCGGAACGATAAGCCCTATGAAAGCGATGTTGCCCGCTACTGCTACTGAACTACTGCTTAACAATATAACGATCAATATCCCTATAATTCTTATTACATTGTTTTTTTTTCCTAAACCAATAGCCACTTCTTCCCCTAAACTCAATATCGTAATCTTAGGAGACACAATAATGGCGGCAATCACGCCGGGAATACCTACAACACACAACAATTGCACACCTGACCATTTTGCTGTCGTCAATCCTCCCGCAATCCAAAAGCTCAATTGCTGGGATAAATTGAAATACATAGCTATGGCTGTCGCGATCGATATGAATAAAGTCCCAAGGGCTGTTCCTGCCAACGCCAGCTTAAGTGGATCCACCCTTTTTATAGATCTGGAGCTTAAAAAATAAACTAATAATCCGCTGACGCTTGCACCAATAAAAGCAAAAGCCATGAGACCCACACTGCCGACTCCCGCCTGCATAGCAAAAGCGATTGATATAGCAAGCGTGGCGCCTTGCGTAATTCCCATGATGGAAGGATCCGCAATGGGGTTCCTAGTGATCCCTTGCATGATTGCGCCCGATACAGCTAAAAATGCTCCTACTAAAGCAGCGGCAATCGCTCTAGGCAATCTTACATCCCGTACGATTCGGGAATCCATAGCATCTTTTCCTGTAAAAATACTGCTGAATACGGTCGATAAGCTTATGTCTTTAGCCCCTAATGAAATCGATAATCCAATACCCAAAATTAACAGAATTAGTCCAATGATAATTACTGAAGAAGCAATAATCATTCGCGACATTCTTTTTTCATCGTGTACATATTTCGATTCATCCATTGTTACTTTTCTCCTTCACCTAAAAAGCAATATGGGCTGACAGAAAGGTAAGTTTTATCCTTTTCGCCAACCCTGCATCATCATCTTATTTTTTTGTAAGTTCCTTTTTGATATCATTCAATAGCAATTCTTTTCCTATCGGCTGATATCCTTGCGTAAAGTATGGGGTACTATTGAGAATCGTTGCGTTTCCTTCCTTTACGGCTCTCATCGATTGCCATACGGAACTGTTTTCCAACTCTTTTTTATCAGCATCTGTAGCAATAACGATGATGTGGTCAGCATCAATCTCAGATAGCCCTTCAATCGTCACAACCGGTAAGCTGATTCCTTCTTGCTTCGGCAATTTGGCAGGTTTCGCCAGCTTCATATCGTTATAGAAAACTCCACCTATACCCGCATCCGCCAACACATAAAATTGACCACCGCTTGCCAATACTGATAAATACGTTTGATCTCCATTTTTTTCAGCAATTTCTTTTCCTGCTGCTTGAGCTTTTTTATCATAATCACTTAACCATTTTTTAGCATCATCTTCTTGTCCGAATAACTTCGCGACATCCAGCATTCTTGCTTTCCAATCATTCCCATAGTCTTTCATCACAACAACTGGCGCTATCTCTTTCAATTGGTCATAAATTTTTTCTTGTCTTTCACTCATGATAATCAAGTCTGGATTGGTATTTAATATTGCCTCCACATCCATTGTATCGGACATGTTATAACCTACAATTTTTGCCTTGCCCATTTTATCTTGCAAATAGCTTGGAAATTCTTTTGTGTTGTATGCATCGCCGTTTGCTGTAGCAACTGGAGTATGACCTAAAATAATCAGATCCTCGCTTGCTCCTGAGATATCAGCAATACGCTTAGGATCCGCAGGGATTTTAACATCACCTTTCAGCGTGCTGACTACTTTTGTTTTATTCTCCGCTTTCGCTTCTTCCTTTTTATTTGAGCATCCGGCAAAGATAGTCACTAAAAGTAAAGTTGCTACGATAAGCGCTAAAGACTTTCTCCTTTTCATTGTTCGTTCCTCCTAAAGCTTCTACAAATTAATTTATGATTAGTACACATTGAAAACTGGTTTATAACTATATACTCAAAGCACAACTCAGCCTTATACTTCACGGCAATAAATGAATCTCCCGACTCCGTTTATGTATTGTTCGCGTAGAATTCAAATAAACGGCGTATCAAGAATACAGTAAACGAGTGATCATGCTGCGTTACTCCTTTGGATGAATAGAAATAGAAAGAGAATTCACCCACTCATTCACCGATCTTCTTTGCTTTGCTTTAGGCACTTTGTCTTCATCTATATACCCCAGGTCAATGGAGCCGATTATTTTCTTGGAAGAGGATATGCCTAACTCATTGGCAAAAACAGGATCATGTATATAAGAATTTGTTCTCCATACAGCGCCTATATTTTTCTCCCAGCATAGCAGTTGGAGGTTTTGAATAAATGCGCATGTCGCCCCTACCGATTCAAAGTATTTATGCTCATCTTTAAACCAATCTGTCGCTACAAGCAAGGTAAGGGGAGTTGCTTCTGAATACTTCTCATAGGCACCTCTTACCTTTTTCAATTGTTCTTCCGAATACGAAGAAAAAACCCCGGTTCGTTCATAGCTTTTCATGACGGAATCCAAAAAGTACTTTTTCTCTTCTTTAGTAGAAATGATTGTTACAGACCATGGTTCTACTTTACTGTGAAACGGTGCATAAGCCGCCTTCTCTAATAAATCTGCAATTTCTTGCAAAGGAATTGCAGTTTTTTTCGTTTGTCGAATGGTTCTTCTTGAAACAATTGTAGATTCAATTGTTGATATCATCACATTATCCCCTATTTGTATCTTAATTTTTTAGACACCCACAGCTTTTCGATCTGTATGATTTTTATCTTTTAATAAATCGTAAGTAAGGCATACAGGTCTGTTTGTTCTAGGGTCTTGTACAATTTCCGCATCAATCTGAAACACCTTTTTTAATATTTCTGACGTGATGACCTTCTCTGGTTCTCCCTCACTTACGATTTTTCCATCACGCATAGCCACTATATAATCTGCAAATCTCGCTGCATGATTCAAGTCATGTAAAACCATTACAACGGTACGGTCTTGATTCTTGTTTAATTCCTTAAGAAGCTCAAGAACTTCCAATTGATGTGTTAAATCTAAATAGGTCGTAGGTTCGTCCAATAAGATTAGATCCGTTTGTTGTGCAAGAGCCATCGCAATCCAAACACGCTGTCTTTGCCCTCCTGATAAGGCATCTATCGGGCGATTTTTAAATTGAATCATTCCTGTGACAGTTAATGACCAATCTACAATTCTCATATCTTCCGCCGTGACTTTTCCAAAGCCATTTTGATGAGGGAAACGCCCGAATGTTACTAATTCAGAAACATTGAGACCCGATGGTGCATCCGGTGCCTGGGGCAAAATAGCCATCTTTTTCGCAATTTCCTTTGTAGACTGTTTGCTGATATCTTCACCATCTAAATAGACAGTCCCCTTTTTGGGATGTAAAATACGTGCCATTGCTTTTAACATGGTTGACTTTCCGCAACCGTTCGGACCGATAATTGTAGTAATCTTACCTTTAGGAATTTGTAAATTAAGTCCTTCTACAATATTGATGTTCCCATATGAGATATCAAGATTTTCAGTAGCTAAGTTAGTCATCATGATTTCTCCTTTTATTTTTAATGAGCAGCTCCCAAATGTACTCTTGCAAAAGAAGATACTAGTCTGCTCTAATATATTTATTCCTGATTTTCCTCATATCCTATGTATACTATTACACTATAATGACACTGATAATCAATGTCAATTTGAAATTACATACAATTCAAGTTTTTACTCAGTTTTAAGTAAAAACTTGAGTTCTCCCTAGTTTAATTAATATTTTAGAAAAATGTATGTCAGAAATATACAAAAAAACAAATAGCTTTATTCCCGTTTGAATTGGGCTGCCGTTTATACTGCTTTTCACTGTTATTGCACTTGATTCTGCATAGACTATCATTTGCTTCGCAAACGCCGGTGCATCCTGCTCGATCCATCTATTTTGATAGCTGAGGTTGCTGAGGTTCAAGCTAAACGTACCTTGCATCAGTTTGAGTTTCCTCCTAATTTAGTACGTCATCGGTAATTCCAACTACTCGTTCGAATTGTTTGGTGTACTCTACTTTATGCCTCTCTCGACTGCCGGCACTAGATATACATAATTAATTTTTGTTGGACAAGCATACACTCATTTTTAACTTGATCACATACAATAATGAGAATAGTAAATGAGGAGGTGCGTAATAATGCCGAAACCAGCCTATGGTTACGTTACACTTGTAGGTCGCAAACCTATAGAAGTCAAGTCAGGTGAAAACGTAAAATTTAATAGAAATGGTCCATTAAATCATATCGTGTTTACCCCACCTAGTGACACACTAATAATTCCTGAATCAGGAGACTATAAAATCGAATTTATATTATTAATTGATGGTCCTGCTTCTAGTTCAATATATGGTTTAATTTTAAATAATTCTTTAGTACCTGGGCAACTTACTAATTATGGTATACAAAGACTAGTAGATGGAGCGAGTCTCATGCTCACTGGACAAGCTATTATCCATATTCCCAAACGTTCAACGCTACAACTTAGAAATATAGGATCAACTACAGATGTGTTACTACCAATTCTAAACGGACACAAAGTTAATGCTGCATCATTAACTATTGAGAAGCTTAGCTTGTAAATTTTGCATTAGGTGAAAAGCCAGTTCAACACAAAAAAAGCACCCCTTTTTTTGTTTATCGACCAAATAGCCGCTTCCACCACGATTTCTTCTCTTCGACGGCAGCGATTAACCATTTTGTCTCTTGGTGCTCACGGATTAGCTCCATAAGATGCTTATTTTAAAGTACAGGAGTAGGTGTGCTTATACACTTTTCATTATATAAACCATTCAAAAAGGTGATAAGCATCCCCTTCCAACGCTCTACCACCCAAAAAAGGAGGTAAATATACCTCCTCATTCATACATAGTATTCATCTGGAAGCAGGACTTCTTACAGAACCTCTAGTTTTTAGAAGTATACGTAGCATTAGAATTACTTAATATTTCTTTATAGGTGAATCGATATTCGGATGGTAATTTATGTATCTCACGAGAAATCTCTGCCCTTACACTATTTCTACCCTTTATAACGATTTCATTTTTCTTTAATTGTATTTTACCTATACTGTAAGGTGCATAATCAATGTCTAACTTATCTATAGCTATAATTCCAGTTGAATTCGTATTAAGTTCCGTTAGTCTAAGTTTAAATTCAGCCTTGGCAAGATAACTTTGCGGTACATGGTACACGACTTCAGCAAGATAATTTTTGTTTTGGGCGATTGAATAAATTAGTTCTATATCAATACCATTTTTATCTATATATTCTATTACACCTTCAATTTTATCCATTTCTAAATGGTCAAAATCAGCTATCAACCTTAGTCCTTCGCACATTGATTCAAATACCATTTTAGCTTTACCCTTGTTATCTGCTTGATTATACTCTAATAAATTTAAAGTAGAATATGTATATTGGAAAAATTCATCAATAGCAATTGATTGTTTTGCTTGTTCTATTGTTTCAGCAATACTGAAATAAATCTCTTCATAATCAGGAGATTTGACTTCCGCTCTTCTTAATAAATTACTAAAAAGCTGAGAGTAGATATAATCGTAAGGTGATAAAGTATCCCTTTCAAAATGATCGTATACTCTAACGCCAACTATTCTTTTCATCAATGGTCTAGGATTAATTTTATAGGAGTATATCAAGCTATTAACACGTTTGACGGTATTCAAATAGCTAATTTCTTTTTCTTTTTTGGCATAATTTTTTAATTCTTGATCAGTTTGTGGAGCATTATTAACAATACTTTTATAACTCTTCAATAATTTATCTTTATCAAAATCTAGTTCTTCTTTAACCTCAATTTGCGACACCATATTTATAGCTTCTTCAACCTTCAATAGTCCATGTTGAAAATCAGCAATGTTCAACTTCACGTTATTAGTAAAGTTCCCCTCAATTTCAACTTCTGCAATGATTTTGTAAAGTGATTTTAATTTAAACTTCTTCTTAGGCGGTGCATTGTTTATAAAACGAATTAATATGCTTTCAAACGTATATCCATGAAAATCTTCAATAAGATGTTCATTTAAAAATGTATCTAGTAGACTTAGCGAGTTATTTTTCTCTTCATTACTATCGAAATCTTTATATTCAATTAAAAATCGCATTAGATACTCCCCAAAAGTATTTTTATTTCCCTTTATTTCAATGCTATTAAAAAATTCTACTTCAATTCTTGTTTATTAGTAATTATAACCACTCCATATCATTCACCCCAAGTTGCCTTTTCCTTAATTCTTCTCTCAAATTTATGTATTTCCTTTAGTTAAATTACTTGAACCTCTAGTTAATCATTTCAAAAATTCATCATACGTGAAAGTACCTTTCTCACGCCCATTTCAATTCAAGATCGATTGGAGATATGATTTTAGCAACAAGAAATTACATTGAAGATTATATGGACAGGAAGTTAACAGAAGAAGAAATTTTAATAATGAATTTAGCCTATGATAATGGTTATAGTGTTGGTTGGACAAATGGAATGGATAATGTGTTAAAGAGTGAGGAAAACAAAAAGGGTTAAGGATTTATCCTAACCCTTTATTAAGCCTAGTTTCTTACATTCTTGGATTTTCTATTTTCATGTCACGTCAGCTAATACCGTACACTGTTCGTCTAAATAAAAAGCCTCAATCCTTTTATTTTGAAGGGATTGGGGCTTTGTTCTAGCTTCAATTTAAGCTTGATTCTCCTAATTCATATTAGATCTAGTCTACTTAACCTTAACTTTTCTATCCAACTAAGTGTAACCTATCTAGATATCAAGTATTAAAAATCAAGGTTATATCATATACCTGGGAAGCCACCCATACCCATGCCTGGGGAACCACCCATACCCATGCCTGGGAAACCACCCATACCCATACCTGGAAAACCGCCCATGCCCATGCCTGGGGAACCGCCCATACCCATACCTGGAAAACCACCCATGCCCATGCCCATGCCTGGGGAACCACCCATACCCATGCCTGGGAAACCGCCCATGCCCATGCCTGGGAAACCGCCCATGCCCATGCCTGGGAAACCGCCCTTACCCATCTTACCCATCTTACCCATGCCTAGGAGGCTGCCTAGGAGGCCGCCCATGCCTGGGAAACCTATAATACGTTGAGGACCTAATAGCATGTTTCCACCTACTTTTTATAAATATTTCATAGTCTTTTACATGCTATGCTTAAAAAAAATAAAGGAGCTTATTCTCCTTTAAAATTAGGCAGACTAACTACCGTTACTGATAGGTTTTGGTGAGAGCTTTCATCAGTGGGGAATGAAGCCCCCACTGATGAAAGTTTCACTTTATTTCTTCTTCCGACGGAACAAATCTATTGTTTTGTATCCTTGTGAAAGGATATCAACCATTTGTTGATGACGCTTATCGCGTGTTTGTTGTTGCTTCGCCGAGAATATGTGACGTGCCCAGTCTTTTTGATATCCAGGTGTTAAGCTTTGGTAAAACTTAAGTTCATTTGGATGATCGGCTAATAATGCTTCAACATCTTTCACATTGTCCTCATAATCGGCAACGCATTGGCTCGCCTTCGATGTTGTCTTTGCTTTCTTTTTTTCACGTTTTAAACCAACAACAGTGAAAACTTCATCCATGCTTACCATCCGCGCGAACTTAATATCGCTATTCCCTACATACCCATCCTCTCCAACATTCATTGCTGGAAACATTTCATCTCTATGAATAAAGGTTTCATAACGAGTATTCCCCTTTTTCGGATATGCGAAAAATACATAGCCTTTCTCAAGTAAAAGCTGTTCATTATTAGTGATAAATTGTGTATGTGTAACCATCTCATCAATTGTTTCTACAAAAATGAAAATAGCATCATGATCTTTCGAAAAGGTAGTCGTTTGTTCAGTAAAGACATCATAGTCGCTTGGTTGATTGATTACGGCCATATTTGTGAATTTATTTAGTTTTAATTTATCGATAATTGTCATAACAGGCTCCTTCATTTTTATTACAATTTAAATTCTATTTATTTCCTATTTAATAATTGCACCTAATCATTCAGTTACTATTTCTACTAAGATAGTTTAAACATTTATTCTAATAAAGTGTACCTTATTCAGACAAAAATGTCTCTGAAGATGATCACTTCGTCAAGTTATACTTTCTAAAAATAAAAAGGCAGACCATATCATTAATAGTCTGCCTTTTCGTTTATCTTAAAAGTGTAGTATTAGTCCACTTTTTTCTTTTTGCCTGCAAAAACAGAACATAGAATTAAGATTATTAAAATGCCTAAACAAAGAAAAATACTTGCTCGGTTCTGATCGCTGAATGCAAATGCCACACAGCTAATAGTTAACGCTATTGCAGTGAATGAGGTTACATATGGAAATCCCCATACTTTAAAATGCGGCAACTTTGTATATGTTTTGCGAAGTTTCAGTTGTGCTAAACATATGCTGATCCACACCACTGATACCGTAAATCCTGGAATTGCCATCAAATACCCAAAAACACGGTCAGGTGAAAAGTACGCAACAAATGTCCCGCCAATAAGAACGATAGAGCTCAAGATAACGCTATATAATGGAACACCATTCTTAGAAACATATGAAAACAGTTTCGGTGCTTCCCCTTCTGCCGCTAAAGAATGCAGCATACGTGTACAGCCATAAATACCGGAGTTTGCAGCGGACAAAACAGCTGTAATAAGGACGAAGTTCATAATATGAGCTGCTCCTTTAAATCCAACTGCAGATAACACTTGTACAAACGGGCTTGCTTGGTTGCCGATTTCATCCCATGGAATTAATCCGCAAATGACAAGGATTGGGAGCGTATAGAATAATACGATTCTCCAAATTACTCCTTTAATCACTTTAGGCAATACCTTCTCTGCATCCTTCGTTTCTGTTAAAGTCAATCCGATAAGTTCGGAACCACCGTAAGAAAAAATTACGACTAACAATGCGGAAAATACTCCTGACCAGCCGTGCGGGAAGAATCCCTCGTGCTGTACATAGTTGTGCATATAGTCAGTTCCATTGCTCGGGATAATTCCGAATAAAATACCTGCACCTAAAACAAGAAATAGAACAATCATCGTAATTTTAATTCCGGCAAACCAAAATTCAAACTCTCCGTAATTCTTCACATTCATAAAATTAATAACCACAATGAAAATAGCGCTAATAAAGCTTAAAGACCATAAAGACATAGAAGGAAACCAATATTGCAGAAAGCTTCCCGCAGCTATCACTTCAATAACACATACAACTAACCACATGAAACAGTACAGCCATCCAATCACAAACGACACGTTCGTTCCAAATGCTTTATGAATAAATCCTTTCATATTCATCCCAGGATAAGCGATGGCCATCTCCGCAATTGCACTCATTACAACAAGAAGCAATAATCCGGCAAACAGATAAGAAAAAATAACTGCCGGCCCCGCTATCGACACTGTTTCAGAAGTCCCTTTAAATATACCTGTGCCGATTGCTCCTCCGAGTGCCATCAAACGGATATGCCGCGGCAATAATCTTTTTTGTAATTCCATAATTTTTCCTCCTCATTTTAGATTTATTTATTCAACAAAAGATTCCATAGAATCAAGTGTAGTTTTTCTTTCAATAAAAAAATCGTCCCTGTCCTAAATGACAGGGACGATTTACACCGCGGTACCACCCTAATTGCAAACTTAAGTCTGCCTCTTGATTTTGTTAACGATCTTTTGACCGTCCTTCCCTCTATAAAGGTCGCCCCTTATTTCGAAAAAGATGCTCCGGGATTGAAATTCACGCTTATTTATGTACTGATTCGCACCTTCCATCAGCTCTCTGAAACGGGGAAATAAGCATTACTGTATTCCTTTCATTGCACTTCCTATATTATGTTTTCCATATAAAGTAAAACTTCCATCAGCGGGGATTTTTTTCATCCTCCATCTATCTTCCTTGTCTCTCTTTGAATCTTGAGATGGGGGTCTTACTGCCCAAAAATAGCAGGATAATAAAAAAGTCCCTACTGATTGTATCAGTAGGGACGAATATATCGCGGTACCACCCTAGTTGCAGACTTAGTCTGCCTCTCGACTTTGTTAACGATCATTTTTGACCGTTTTTCCCTTCATAAAGGTCGCCCTTTACTTCGAAAAAAATGCTCCAGGATCGAAATTCATCCTTATCTTTGTACTGATTTTCACCTTCCATCAGCTCTCTAAAACAGTGAGATAAGCACTACTTATATTCCCTTCATTGCTCAATTATATTTCAATTTATATGACGTAGTTACGTTCTTTAGTAAGTATGTTTTGTATTATAGGGGTTGCATTAATATTCTGTCAATGATTTTAAGCAATATTTATTTAGCTATATTTTACTTAAGGAAGCCACGTATGTGACTCATCAACGAATCTGTGAAGTAACAACTCCCGATAATAATAGGTTATGTTAACTTTACACGGGAGATTTTTATTTTTTCATTTTAAATATTTAGAATTAACATTAAAATAAATAATAGGAGAGGGGTTATGAAATTACAAATTATAAATAACGAGGAGATAGAGATGAAAATACAATTAAAAGCTGATTTAATGCTACTAATGGTTACATTTTTTTGGGGTGCATCCATCTTACTTACCAAGGTTGGCCTCAATTACATAGAAGAATATAATTTAATCGCATTACGTTTTATTATTGCTTTTCTTTTGTCAGGCATAGTATTTTACAAGCACTTAATCAAAATTGATTTTAAAACTGTAAAATATGCGCTTATATTAGCTTCTATTTTGTTTATAGTTTATGTTTTTGCGACTTTCGGTACAAATTATACAAGTGTTTCTAATGCCGGTTTCTTAATGAGTCTCACAGTCATCTTTATTCCAGTATTATCATCTATATTTTTAAAGCAAAGACCTGAAAAAAAAGTTGTATTGGGAATTGTTTTAACCATAGTAGGAATAGGATTATTAACGTTAAATAGCGAATTTAAGATAGCTTCTGGTGATATATTATGTATTTTATGTGCTTTATTTTATGCAGTTCATGTCATCGTTACTGGAACAATGACTAAGCATGTTAATTCAATTGCCCTTGGGATATTACAACTAGGTTTTGTTGGCCTATTTAGTCTCATTTTCTCAATGTTTATGGAAACCCCAAAACTTCCTGACACTGTTGAATCGTGGTTTTCAATCTTAGCCTTAAGCATATTTTGTACAGCAATAGCCTTCATTGTTCAGGTTATTGCACAGCAATATACTAGTCCTACACATACAGGTCTTATTTTTTCATTAGAACCTGTTTTTTCTGCAGGTTTTGCTTTCTTTTTCACAGGTGAAACCCTTACATTAAAAGGTTACTTAGGTGCAACACTCATATTATTAAGTGTATTAATTGCTGAACTAGATTTTAAAAACTTATTAAAACTAAGTTATAAGAAAAATATGGAATAGATATTTCGCCACGGTAGATGCCCCCCCACTTATCTCCTTCGGGTCTTGAAGTGGGGGGGGGTTCTTCATCCCCACTGATGGTTAGTTGAACCAATCGGGCTTTTACAGGCAGTTATCCCCCACCTATCTTCTTCGTTTCTCTCTCCACCTTGAGGTGGGGGTCTTACTGCCCGTTAATGCGGGATAAATAAAAAGAATCCATTTTGAAAAAAAGAACCTTCAATCCAAAGATAGATTAAAGGTTCTGTGTTTTATTTTATCTCTGTTTTTTTCAATCATTTCCTTTTCAATCTCTTTATCATAGAAACAATTGTCCATTGATGAAAAATGTTGCTTAAACTTTTTCATTAAATACCTTTGTTTCTACATCCAAAGAATTAACTACAGACTGGTTCTTTTTCGCTTAGACCAAGCGTCTGCGCTGTTGAAGTATGAATTTCTTGGAAAAGCTCTGGGTTTTCCACTAGTGACACGCCATAAGAAGGAATCATTTCTTTTATTTTCGGTTCCCACTCTTTCATATGTTGTGGGAAGCATTTTTCTAATACCTCAAGCATAACGTGAACGGCAGTAGAAGCACCCGGAGAAGCGCCGAGCAATGCAGCTATCGAGCCATCAGTGGCACTAACAACTTCCGTACCAAATTGAAGTGTTCCTTTACCGCCGGCATCAGTATCTTTGATAACTTGCACACGTTGGCCCGCTACCACTATACCCCAATCCTCGCTTTTGGCGCTCGGAATAAACTCGCGTAATTCTTCCATACGCTTTTCATTCGATAACATAACTTGCTGGATCAGGTATTTTGTCAATGACATCTCTTTTACGCCTGCCGCCAACATAGTGAAGACATTATTCGGTTTTACGGAACCTATCAAATCAAAATTTGAACCAGTTTTTAAGAACTTCGGTGAGAAGCCGGCAAACGGTCCAAACAGCAATGTTTTTTTGTTGTCGATATATCTTGTATCAAGATGCGGAACAGACATTGGAGGAGCACCAACCTTAGCTTTACCGTATACTTTTGCATGATGCTGCTCTACAACTTCCGGATTGTTACATACCATAAATAGTCCGCTTACCGGGAACCCTCCAATATGTTTTGACTCAGGAATACCGGTTTTTTGTAGTAAAGGCAGGCTTCCTCCCCCACCGCCGATAAAGACGAATTTTGCAGTATGGTATTCGATTTTACCGCTATCGATATCATGCACTTTCACTTCCCACGAGCTGTCGCTAGTACGTTTAATATCCTCAACACTATGCTTGTAGTTTATCTCGACGTTTTTACTCTGTAAGTAGTCAAACAACATGCGTGTTAAAGCACCAAAGTTGACATCCGTTCCAGAGTCGATGTTTGTTGCCGCTATCGGTTCATTCGCTGTACGGCCTTCCATGATAAGCGGAATCCATTCCTTCAGTTTTTCAGGGTCATCGGAAAATTCCATTCCTTGAAACAGGGGATTGTTTGAAAGCGCTTCAAAACGTTTTTTCAAAAACGTTACATTTTTTTCCCCTTGTACTAAACTCATATGAGGTATTGGCATGATAAAGTCCTGCGGATTACGAATCAGATTGCTGTTTACAAGATAAGACCAAAACTGTCTTGAAAGCTGAAACTGTTCATTAATTTTTATAGCTTTGCTAATATCTACAGATCCGTCAGATTTTTCGGATGTATAGTTAAGCTCACACAGTGCAGAATGACCCGTACCCGCATTATTCCATTCGTTAGAGCTTTCTTCTCCTGCGTTTGCAAGTTTCTCAAACACTTTGATTTCCCATTCAGGTACTAACTCTTTCAGTAATGATCCCAAAGTCGCGCTCATGACTCCGGCACCAATTAAGATAACGTCTGTTTTCTTCTGTATTTTGCTCATTATAACCTTCCCCATCCCCTATATTTGCAAAAAAGAGTAGGCGTTCCTGCTTAGATGTCACCAAAAGCAAGGCGACACCTAGACCCCACCTAGGAACACACCTTTTTTGTCTCAATTATAACCATATCATATTCTATTATAATTATTTATAGTTTAAAATATCTACTATTATCTGATAATTATATACCATTTATAGCTAATAAAAAAGTGAAAAGTCCGTCCACAAGACCCTAGGAACAAAAAAAACCAAGGCCTTAACTCAGCTTCTTGCAAGGGTTAAGGCTTTTGTTTGCCGTTACCAGTGACCGACACCCTCTAATTTTCGCCGTTACTTGTGGTATGTTTCTCCGCACTTAATAGAGAGTAAAACGTTTAAAAAGGAAACTTTAGTTAGTTTAAATGTATAATACTTTACATTCTCTCAAAAATATCCATATCATCTATAAGCTTGATCTTCCACAATCTGGTCCTTTAATGGAACAACATATTTGATATTTCAAACAACTTTATTGTACAAACCAATAATTTGATTAATCTTTTTTATAAAGTGAAACTTCCATCAGTGGGGATTTTCTTCATCCCCCACTGATGGAAAGCTCTCACCAATCGGGCTTTTACGGGCAGTTATCCCCCATCTATCTTCTTCGCTTCTCTCACTCTTGAGGTGGGGGGCTTACTTCCCGTTAATGCGGGATAAACGGTTAAACTTTGTTTTAAACGGTCGAACTTTATTTCAAACCCACATTTCCTCTTTTATTATCTCTATTCACTTACACAACTATTTGTTCAAGCTATCATAGAATATTACATCTAAAAAATATGATTTTTTCTATAGACAATTTAACATTTCTCTCCTTTTAATCTAGCACCTACTCTTCATCTCTTAATT
>NZ_CAKJTI010000048.1 GCF_917563915.1 Bacillus rhizoplanae
GGATATAGTTTAATAAGGATATTGTTAATTCAAATTTAAATATATGCGTACTTAAGGGGAAAGTAGGCATTTTAAACTTCAATTATTATAGGAAGAATCATTGGCCATCTTTTCTTATAGTTTTTGATATTTAAGATTAATAATCATAAAAAATGAATTCACTATAAATCAGATTGTGTTGAATTCACCTGTACCGATTCATCCTAGAAATAATAAGCTTTTCAATACTTTATAAAAATGAATTTGACACTTTTCTTTTATAGCTAATTCAAAAATACATAAAAAAATAAAACATTAGATTTAAAATTTCTTTTGATAGTCATTCAATGTATCTTGTTCAATACCTATATATCTTAATGTCTCTTTTTGGTCCGTATGATTCAGCATTCTTTGTAAAACAACTACATCTTTAAATTGCTTGTAGTGATGATATCCATATGTCTTTCTAAGTGAATGAGTACCAATCCGTTCTAATCCAAACTCTTTTGCTGCTTTTATATTATTATTTATCTTATTCAAAGAATTCTTTGAAATTATTTTTAGATTTAGGTATTTGTATTTTTCTATCGATGACAATGGATTATGTTACTTAAAATACATGTGTTATTTATAAGAATAAAATTTTTGTAACAGTATATCCTACAAAATGTAATTACTATATTTGGGCAAGGTGTTCCATATGAGTTATAAGAACTTATTTTCTCTAATCCTGAACATGGTTAGGAAAATTTTTTCTATACTAAGCATTGTTGTTAAGCGTTTAATTTCTTTAAGGAGGAATATTTTAATGGGTGTTTTAAGTGGAAATCCACAACATGAACCAATGCATTACGGAGAAGTCTTTGGAATTTGGAGTTATCTTGCAGCGGCACAAGGTGCAATTGCTGGTTATCAAGTTCTCATTAACCATACAGGAGATGAGGACTTAAAGAAGTTTTTAGAAAACCTTGTAGAGAATGATATCCAATCAGAAGTTGAAGAATTAAAAAATTTATTAAAATTAAATGGTGTTGCATTGCCACCAGCACCTCCAGAAAGACCAGTTGCATCTATTGAGACGATCCCCCCTGGCGCTCGTATTAATGATGCAGAAATTGCTGCTAAAGTTTCTATGGACCTTGCTGCTGGCTTAGTAGCATGTAGCCAAGCTATGGGACAATCTCTTCGAGAAGATGTAGGAATGATGTTTGGTCAATTCCATATGAAAAAAGCACAAGCTGGAGCTATATTGCTTCGTATGAATAAGAAAAAAGGTTGGATTATTCCACCTCCATTACATGTTCAACAATCAGAACAAGCATAGTATTTAATAGTAATCCAATTTCTTTTTGTTATGATTGTTTTTAACCTGGATAAGATTATAAACATTTTAGAATTGCGTAAAAAAAGATGGTGTCCAGCCATCTTTTTTGTATGCGTTAGAAAAGAAATATAAAAGAATATATGTGATTGCTTACTGTATTAAATGGTATGTATTCGAAATAAAATTTAATTATTCTTCACTACCAATGTGAATTGGTGAAAGTGAACTAATCTTTAAAAGTTTACTTTCATTTATTAAGTTAATTCTGTTGTAGTAAATTTAAGGTTTGTGATAGTAAATATGGTCATATGTAGTACACATCGATCAGCCCCATATAATAACCAATTTCCCATCGTTTGTCGTGATAAGAAGATCCCCATTCGTTCAAAATGCTTTTCCTGACGATAAAGAGGTAATCCTTCTACATATTTTTGTGTCATAATATACGCCATAATCGATGGGGAAGCGATACTTTTAGGAAAGGCAGGAGCTGGCATATTCGCTGTTACAATCGGTGTGGATATCTCATCTAATTCACACTTACGACAAGTATATACATATCTCTTATGTTCCGTCACCTTTACTTCCGCAGGAACAATCGTCAGTTCCTTTCGGACTTCTACACTCATCTCATGTAAAGTACCACCACAGCACGAACAAACCTGTTCCTTATCAGGTAAACGATATTCAATCGTTATGTAGTATGTAAGGAGATTATCTCATGGGTTATTTACAAATTGTAGGTGGGGAATATTTGACGCTTACATAAATGCCGAATTGGTTACAAAAATTATGTTTTTTTGTAAACACCTATTAAGATGATTACATTAATTATATGAAATCACCTATATTATTATATTTTCCGTAATTTACTTTGCGCTTTACGGCACGATCTTATTACCTGATTTCAATAAAATTCGATAGTGCTAGAACAAATTTCCAGATTGTCCATTACCATTTTTTAATCCTAAACATATTCTATTGTAAAGAGTGGTGATAAATTGAGTTACAAAGACTTTTTCACTACTTTTTAAATTTGAAAAAGAAAGGAAGTTGTGAATGGGAGAACGTCACGAACGTCACGAACGTCATGAAGATGAAATCCGTAGATTGTTACGGGCATTTCAACTAGTAGGAGCAAGGGTGGTACTATTTTTACCATCATTCCATGTAGAAGGTTTTATTACTCGAATCGGAGAAGAATTTGTTACTCTTCGTCGTGGTAATGGAGAGGGCGTTGAAGTAGAAAGTAATGATTCTGGTATAGAACTTGAAAATCCAAACCAAATTAGCGTGAAAATTAGCAGCATTCTATCAGTTAGTGATGATCGAGGAGCATAATAGCAAATAAACGTCCAAAAATGCACTGGGATTATTAAATACCCAGTGCATTTTTGAGGTGGTTTAAGGAAAATGCAAAATAAAAAAACATAAATTTTATTAACTTTACATGAATACAGAATAAAATCCTAATTTAAACAGAAAATCTAAGCTTATATATGAATCAACCTATTAATAGTACTTTTATTACATGTAATAAAAAGTATATGGTACACAATTTTTAGGTGTTTTTTTTCTGCTTTTATTGTCACTTTTTCACAGCATGTGTTTATTATATAATACAACCTTTTCTTTATAGGAGGTGTTTAAGTGTGTCTGTTATGCTCAAATCAAGAAAATATTAAACCTGCATTTAGATTGTTTAACATAAATCCCATTCCTCTTATTGTTCCATTAGAACCCCAAAAATCTTTTGATGATTCATTAGAATTTCAAAAATCCCCCAATGAATTATCAAAACCACCAAAGTCTTTTGATGACTCATTAGAATCCCCAAAACCTTCTAATGTTTTATTAAAACTACCAAAGTCTTTTGGTGATTCATTAGAATCCCGAAGATTTATATTGACAAAAGATAATTCACAATTGCTATTAACTGAAGAATCTTCTCATTATCCAAATAATTCGTCTAGTGATATGAAAGAAATAACAAATGAAATTAGAGAACTTCTATATAATTACCAGTCAATCCATTTACGTATCACATTATTTTTAGATCACATTTATATTAAAGGTTTTATACTGCATATCAGCAAAGATTTAGTTACTATTAGTGGGCAAAATGTTACAGTGAATAGTAATTCGACTGGCAACATTATAGAATCACCAAATAGGATTAACGTGAAAATTGACTCAATTCAAGCAATTAGTGATGTAGGGAAACCTTCAAGTAATATAAAAAACTAGTGAGTGATTATCACTTTGATTATACGTCCAAGTTCATTGTACAATTATTTTCTTTTTAATGGTAAATAATTGATTTATTTCTCAATAAAAATAGTTAATATGTATAGATTTCTAATTATGTTTGGAACTTAAATCAGAAAAACTTCAATAATTTAAGACCATTAATGTCAAAAGGGAAAAAGTTCGCTACTGGGTAATGAAAATGGTTTGTACTGTTGAAAGTTATTATAAAGAATGAAAAGTACCACTGAATGAATGAGTTTTTACGTTATCATACTGAAAAGAATAATAATGTAAGAAAAGAATTTTTTAATAGATAAAAAGCATGACATGAAATTTTCATGCTTTTTGTTAGTTATCCGTAATTTTTTCCCCTATTCGTGGTCAGTAAACCTCCACCTCAAGAGTTAGGGAGAAGCGAAGAAGATAGGTGGGGGATAACTGCTGGCATGTGCCCGATTGGTTGAAAAGAATGACTGACAAGTAATGCTGCATAAAACGCTAGGCAATGAATAGTATAGGAAGTGGCAAATGGGATATTTGAGGGGGGGGTTCAATGAAACTGTTTGTTCGTTATTGGTGTCAATCGATGATAGAGGCAGGTTCAAATTCTCTTCATGTAAGAAAGATGGCCTTTGCAACCCAGTTGGCAATCACAGCCTTATTGAGTACATTTGCTACCATGTTTCAATCAGCAGGTGGCTTTATGCCTGGTATAGGCTTTCTGATTAGTTTTTTAGCGACATTACCCATTTTTTTAGCTACTTGCTTTTCTATCCGTCAAGGAATCCTTTCTTATATCCTTACGATTTTCCTCTTATTTATTATCCAGCCGAGTGAACTTATTATCTTTCCCTTTACAACAGGTTTATTAGGTGTAACGCTGAGTATGGCTTTTTTACAATTGAAGAGGAGAATTGTGGTCGTTTCTTTTTCAGCAGCATGTTTACTCGTGGGGATTATGATTATCCTGTACGTATTCCGTTTTCCGGTGTTAGGTCCTACGGTTGATACAACTATAGATCCAAAGGTTATTGCATTAATATTTATATTAAGTTTTCTTTACTGCTGGATTTTCGCAGAGATTTGTAGAATGTTCATAAATAGGTTGTATCAGGTGCTGTCTTAAAATTGGGGTGGAAGTCTTTTCAAATGAATAAGCGTTGTAATAACTTAGAAAAGTCCCTTCAGAAATCTGAAGGGACTTTTCATTCACGTAATCAATGTTATCGGTAGTTCCTTATCAGGGGTTAGTTTTTGCCTACTCCATTATTAAACGGCGTTTTTTTTGTCAGTACGAGCTCTGTAGTAATTGGTAAATGATCAGATGCAAGAGTGTCTATGACTTCCCCAGTACGAATTTTGACATCTTCAGAAGTAAAAATATAGTCGATGCGACTTGTTGGTTTATCTGAAGGAATAGTATAGTCCTCATTTTGACCGAGTTCGGCAAATACGTCTTTATATTGTGCAGTCATCTTCAGAATTTCCGCGCTTTCAGGGACGGCATTGAAGTCTCCCGCAAAGATTTTTGTTCCTTCTTTTTGTTTTGCGATGTCAAGTATTTCTCGTATCTGCAGATCCCTTTGTTCTGCTCTCCTATGATCAAGGTGAGTGTTGTAGAAATGAATGTGGTTTCCTTTCACGTTAATCACAGTTTCTAAAAGACCGCGCTGCTCTGTCGGGTTTACTGGATATGGGATATTAGTGAGCAGATGATTTTGGGAAGAAAGGATAGGATATTTGCTTAACACGGCCGTTCCATATTGCCGACGGTGTTCCCCTTCTTTTAAAGGTTCATAGTCAAGATTTGCAGCATATGCATAGTGCATTCCTAAATAATTTGCCAACCATTTCGCTTGATCTTCGAAATTACTGCGCTGCGAGAAATGATTATCTACTTCTTGCAAACCGATAATATCAGCATCTGATTGTTTAATAACATCTGCAATTCTTTTCAAGTCCAAAATAGCATCTGTACCTTCTCCATGATGAATATTATAAGACATGACTTTAATTCCAACCTCGTTACCTCTTTCAAATACGGGCGGTTCTGCCGCAAACGTTTTACTGTTGTACGAGAACATAGGGATTATGGACAGCAATAAAATAAAAGCAAAAATAAATGATTTCTTAAACAAGTCTAACACCCTCTCAAAATTTTCTATTAACTTACTTTTAAAGAATAAAATATTTTTATTGTCAAAATATAAGAATTTTGTAAAAACAGTGTAAAAATTCCTTGAATTTGAGATACTGAAAAACTCATTCCGTTTTTTAGGAGGAATTAAAATTGGAACTGAAATCAGAAATGTATACACCGAAAATTGTTGCGGATAGTTTAGGGGTTACTCCCGATTTATTAAAAGTATGGTCAAACGAATTTAATATACAAACTGAGCGAAGTCAGGGAGGACATCGCAGGTACTCTAAGGAAAATATTGAAGAATTAAAAGCAATAAAAGAAAGAATACATATACAAAAATGGTCTTACGATCAAGTTCGAGCATGGAGGAATGGAGAACTTGATTTATTTGTTTCCAAAGAAGAAAAATCAGAATTAGAAAAGAAATTGGATGAAGTATTAGAAAATCAGCAGTTGCAAAATGAGTTTAATCAAGCATTAATTCAAAAGTTACAAGAGATTACGAATGAATTAGTTACTACAAAAGAGCATTTAGCTAATACTGAAAGAAAATTAACTGAAGTAGAGGGTAAAAATAGTGAACTAGAAGTTTTTATAGAGAAAAAGTTAGAGAAACGAGATCAGTTATTGCTTGAAAATATTAGAGATATACAGAAACAAAATCAGAAACAAAAACGGAAAGGTTTTTTTGGTTTCTTTAAAGATTAAATGTGAGTGGTACCTTATGTAGAGTTCTAATTGTAGCTTTGAAATAAAGTCGCGATGTTTGTAAAAAAAGATGCAATACTTAAAACACAGTCACGATGTTTATAAAAAAGTTGTGAAATTTCACCCCTTTGGATATGCTTTGTCCAAAGGGGTGCCTTGTTGGTACAAGGTTATATCGCAATCGGGCCATTTAATTTAAAAAGGTTTGAGTATCCAAAATCGTGATTAAGTAGGAATTTACTAAAGACGACAGCAATCAGATAATGTTGAGCCACCCGATTGCTGTCGTCTTTAGTTTTAAAGTTTAATTAAAAAATTTTTTCTTGTTATTTTTGATGTAGCTAACGACAATTACAAAGTAAATAGCAGCTATGAGATTAATTATGCTTAATGTTAGACCTGATGGATTGGACCAGGGAAGTACAAAAAGCCAAAATACTACTAAAATTGAACTCAATACATATAACCATTTGAATTGATCTGTCATTTTTAATTCCCCCATTTTTCCTTCTTTGATGATTTTATCTTTCAAGAAATTATCTCCTTTAATTAATTCATCAATGCTAATGTTGAATAAATCACTTAATGTAATAAGTGTTTCAATATTTGGATAGCCTTTTTCAAGCTCCCATTTAGAAACTGATTGTCTGCTTATGTTTAATTTAATGGCTAATTCTTCTTGTGATAAGTTATGTTTTAAGCGTTCTTCTTTTAGCTTTTTATAGAACTCCATGATTTCAACTCCTGTAATTTTATTTTTACTATAGCTTATAAAAATTTGTAAGGGATACAGACCGCAAATCAGAAAAAAACCACGTTAAGCAAATTTTGACATGAAAATAAGAGATTTTAACAACGCTAAGAATGTTTAATACAACACAATGTCATTTGTGTTGTATTAAAACGAGAAAAATTATTCAAATCGGTTGCTAACGCAACACAATTTAAAACAAGGTTAAAATGACTCAAAAACTCTTAGCGTGGTTTTTTTCCAAAATGCTGGCGATACCCCATGCCCATCAACCTAAGATTTTGAAGTATCCCCAAAACGAAAAAATGAACTAAATTTATCTCAAAAACTATGTCCCTGATACGTACATTTATGAATCATAGTAAATTGGAGTAAAATAACTTTATCAACAAATGTTATAGATAAATATGGTAAAATACACATAGAGCAACAGCTCAAAAAGTAAAATGGTGATTCAAGTTGAAAAAGTACTCATTTGGGTGCTTTTTTCTCTGTCTTACATATACAAAAGGGGATTTCATCATGAATATTATCGACTTAGAACTAGTACGAAAGCGAAAAATAAAGGAAAATAAAATGATTACAATACCAATTATTGAACGGGTCTTTGAAGTAAATGGAGAAATTCAGTTTGAAGTAACTGGTGAAAAAGAAATTCCTATTGCTTGGCTAGAAAGGGAATAGATATTTCTGTCCTTTAAATAAACAAGAACCTGTAGTATTCCTACAAGGGGTACTGACGGTAAACGCGGCTTTTATACGCCCAGGATATGCAGGATTTCATGCAGGCTACGAGAACGGTTTGAACTGCAAAATGCTGTTATGACAGGGATGTATGAAATCCTGCATACATCGGAGGGAACGGAAGGCTGGCAAACTCTTGGTATGAATAGCTTTCTGGGATTTGGTTACTGCTTATAATGAGACGTTATGTTAACTTTACATGTATAGAGGATTCATTACTGTTTTAGTACTAACCAAAAATTTAATATAGTAAAATGGGAATATAAGGAATCCGCAAAAAATATGTAGGAGGATTCGATGAGACAAATAAAGTTCCTGTTTGTTTTAATAATGCTTATATTAGGAGGTTGTTCTAGTGATAAGTCCTTTATCCTTAAAGGTGAAAGCGAAAATTGGAAGGGGACATACAACGGTTATACATATGATGAAAATAATGAGGCAAGTGAGCTTACTCTAACTTATAAAGGTGATCCTTCAAAAGTTAAGGATAATGTTAAGTATAACTATGAAACTGGTAATGGCGGAGGAAACGGAAATGTTCCACTAACTCAAAAATCCATTAAAATTAAAAAGACATGTAGAGGTTGTACTACGACTGATAAAAATGATGTAATAACAATTACTGTAAATTGGAACGATAAAACAGAAACCCTTAAACTACAATCTAAAAAATAACTTTCGCTAACGATAATTATGTGAACACGAAAGTCCTCCAGTTAAACAATCTGGAGGACTTTTAATAGTCTTCTAAATACATTGAATCCCGATAATGAGACGTTATGTAAACCCCACATGTATAGAATATACAAGAGGAACTCTTTCCTACTTACACGAATGTATTATGATAGAGAACGTCCTGATAATAAGGGGGCATCACATGTTTAAACAATTTTGGGCATGGATAAAGGGAGAAAAAGTGGATTATAATCTAGACTTTGGCCTGATTATATCGAAATCTGAGATAAATGAAGAGCTAGAGAAGAAGATTATGCATTTGGAGACAACAGCTGAGGAACTTTGTATTAAATACCAAGCAATATACAAAGACCCCTTTGAAAAAAAGGGAAAGAGAAACCTTCAATTATGGATTGCTCGTGACATAGATGGTGATGAATCAAATCAACTTACTTCAAGTCAATGCTTAGAAGCTGAATATCGATCTTTAATAGCAATTGACTACGAGGGTGAACCCAAACTGGATGAGGATTTTTATATATGTACTATTGAGCTGTGGTATTATTATCAAGGCTTCTCCCGTAATAGTGGTACAGGACATCTGTATATAAGTAGTGTAAATCAATTAGAAGAGGAAATTACAGAAACATTAGAACTATTGCTTAATGAATCATGACTTCCGCTAACAGTGATTATGTGAATTTCACATCAGAGTGGTATTTAATAAAAGAAATTTTATAAGTTGATTGAACATCTAAAAGGAGTATGGGGTATTTTGAGAAAAACTAAACTGAGAAACTATGTGAAATTATTTATTCTCTACTTAATTATAATTTTAATATATTTCCTATTGTTTGATTACAGTAAAGTGTATATTAAGGCAAAAATAAATAACGAATTTTTATATCAATTATATTTATTAATAGGACGTATTAGTATGGGTTTGGGAATATATTTTATTCCAGATAAGCTAGGTATTAAGATTAAATTCAGATTTAAATTTCTTATAGCAGTTATCGCAATGATAACTACTATGATTTTTCTTGATATAGTTGGTTTAATGGAATAGCTTTGATAACTTCATATTTTATTATCAAGTGGCTTAATAAAAAGTTATCATTTAGCAAAATCTATATTTCTACAAATAATTGCACTTCTGCTAAGTGGTGTTATGTAAACCTCATATGTGTAGGATATTTATAGTTCAAAGAAGATGATTTTTTAATATATTTGTCGAATTATTTATTGTTGTAACTTCAATTGGTAGAACAATTTAGAGAAAAAGAAATACACTTTGTTATTCAAAATTTAGGAATTGACACAAGAACACCCACTGGGAAATTTTTTTAACAGTTATGGCAGCTTTTAGTGAACTAGATCGAGAAATAATCAAAGAGAAACAGTAATCGGGAAAGAATAAAAAAATATAATGATAGATATCCAGGTATGAATCATGCGATTGAATTACGAAAAACAACGAATAAAACAGTTAAAGAAATATGTGCAATTAGGGCTATTCAGTTTTATCTAAAATCCAATTTATGACTGAAAGAGAGTACTTGTAAAGAAAACTTTGATGCTTGGCATCAAAGTTTTCTTCAAAAAATTATTTTTTACTAATATTTGTTTCATAAACAAGCATATTAGATTGATCATCATCAGGAACAGCGTACATTTTTATTCCCTGTTTTGTATTTTCAAGAAATACTGGATTGCGTGTTACAACATGTCCCTGAGGAGAAAACAAAGGAATTGGTAGTTCATGAACAGTATCCATTGTTTTCATATCTAGTAAGGCTAGTCCACCTAATTCATATTTAGCAGTTGAAGATCCCGGCAATTCAGTAATACCACTGCATATCATATTGTTTTCCCCTACATTTTCGCAGTCCTGATAATCGATAAAGTGGCTAGTATTATTTGATTTTTGAAGTACTTTTCCTTTTTCATTAAACTCATAAAACGTTCTGGAACCCCAACTTACAGCTTTTAAAGCTCCTCCTTTTTCATTACGAACTATTCCCCCAATGTGGTCATTCGTGCGAAATACTTCCTGGGCATTCAGCGTTTCTGGATTCACTTTATAAATGATAGATTGGCTGTTTGGGCGATATTCTGCAATAGGAACCCAAATTGATGTACCATCAAATGCAATTCCTCCAGGATGGTACATATCCCCTTCCCCAAGCTTTAAATCCTTTAGGAGCTTTCCTTCTTTGTTAAAAACAAATAGGTGACCGATGCCTTTACCAGGTGTGCGATCAAAACCATCTTTCGGCTGGTCGTATTTAACTGGTTTTTCAATGATTTCTACAGAAGACATGTAGTACAAATCTCCAACTTTCGTCATTCCTTGCGGATGATATGTGTTAAATTGCAAATCTACTTTTTCTTTCTGTTCCCAAACATTATTGCGAGTGAGTTGTTGGAATTTTTCTGTTAGTTGTTTCCCTTCTTTATCAGAATTAAGCGTGTCATTCTGGGCAAACGCTGTTGTAGCAGTTCCGATAGCTAGAACGGCCGCTAGTGCAAAAATTACTTTTTTCATCATCCATCCTCCTCATTTTTGAATAGTTGAAAAAAACGAATATTCGGTCATTGATGAAATTGTTTAATTAGCTGGATGTAAACTTTCATCTAAGAGATATATTTACCAATTAAACAATTGACGGTTAAAGTTACTTCAAAACAAATCCAGGTGATATCCTTCGCCCAAATTCATCTTGAATTTCCTCTTTATATAATGTCTTATTTACCTTACTAAAGAAATGTTAAGTGAGTGTAATTGAAGTATTAGATATTTGTAAAAATTCTTAATACAACGATTTTTAACTAACAGGAGGTTAGTGGAATAAGAAAAGAGGTTCTGTTGCAAAGTTTTCGAAACTCAAGTACACTTTGGAAAAAGATGAACGGGAGCGTAACAAATGGGATATTTTAAAGGAAAACAATTCAAACAAGCTACTATTGTCGTTTTTCTTTAAGCTATCGCGATGTAACTGAAATACTGAAGGAACGTGGGGTGTCTGTTCACCCAACAACCATCATGCGCTGGGTTCATGAATATCCCTAGTCTAACCTAAAACCGAAGGAATGGACAAAGAGAGGGCTTATCCCATGGGATTTCTGGCTTCTTGTCTTTTGCTAGGAAAATCAAATATGTATGTAAAAAATAATTTTGGTTTTTAGAGAGGGACAATTCAAAACAAGCTTCAGGACTTCGGTTTTTAGTGTATAGATAATGAGATGCACTTTCAAAGTCTGATAGGGGATTTTGTAATTTGTACAGTTCGTATGTTGGAGAAGGAAGAAAAAAAGAAGTTAGATGATTTTAGGAATAATGAAAACGGTCAATCTTGTTGTGTGAATTTTGGCTAGAAGAGTTTTTCTTATAACAGATGTTATATAACGTTAGTTATATTAAGAAGAGGATAGATACAAACAGAAGAACTCTGCATGTTCTATCCTTTTTTGCACTATAAATGACCATTTGTATGATTCCGTTAGGAATATATGCGCTTTATTCTCTTTTATTTTATTTTTGCACCAGAACCTTATTATCGATATCTGAATTAATATGCCGTGCCTTGGCTATTTTCACAAAAGAAAGCGGCGGATAAAATGATCCGCCGCAACAAAAGAATGATACTAAAATACTAGAAAAAATCACTGTATTTTTTTACCATTTGCCTTGTCCAAGCATCTTATTTCTTGGGAGCCGGATAGGCCTTTGGCAGCTTGTAACCGTGTTTCTTCATTACACTGCGCAGCAGGTCCGGGTAATCAGTGATCATCCCATCAACCCCATCATCCATCAGCTTTTCCATCGTAGGCTCGTCATCGACCGTCCACGGAATGACCTTCATGCCGTACTTGTGGGCTTCCTCGACCATTTGCTTCGTCACGTAAGGCTTGTAGTTCGGATCGGTTACCTTGCCGTTCTGAGGATCACCATGTACTGGGGAAATAGCACTTGCGCCGAACGAGTGGGCTGCAGCGACAAAATCGCCTCCGAAGTCATCGATGTCGATTCCGCCCAGCCATGGTGATGCGCCAGGCTTACCAGGCTGCAGGAACTGATCACCGTTAGTCAATGCGACAAGCGGCAAGCGCGGCTCGACTTGGTGCATGCGCATGAGCGATCCCCAGTCGAAGCTTTCGATCGTTACGCGGTTAATCATTCCAGCTTTACGAACCTCGCGGGCAACTATCTGTACAAACTCTTCACGGGGGGCCGTTTCATTCGGTGCTCCGGCTTCCACTTTGGTCTCGATATTCAATAGAAGTCACTTGATTGGATTCCAGTTATCCGGACAGAATGATAATCCTAAAAACTTAATGACAGGTACAAAAGACTTCAACCAAAAGAGCATGGTAAAATATGAAAACATGGTAGATAAAGAGGTTGAAAAAGGAAGTTATGTACTTTACGAAGTAAAACCAGTATTTATCGGTGACGAGTTAGTCGCAAGAGGTGTACAAATGAAGGCGAAAACGGTTAATAACGATCACTTAGATTTCAACGTATTTTGTTATAATGTGCAAGATGGTGTAGAGATTGACTATAAGGATGGCACTTCTAAACTAGTGGGTAAAAAATAAGTATTCATTGAAAGAAACAAAAAAACCAAACCAAGAAATCATTAAAAACAAAAAGTAAAACGTCACCCAGCTCAAAAAGAGCTGGGTGACTACATTTCTAATTAAGCATGTCTTGTCGATGTAGTAAAACTTCAGTAATGTTACTCCACTAAAGATCCAGATTGTGGAATAAGGACATTGAATTAAATAACAATGTATCTGAAGAAGGAGTCATATTTCCATTAGTTGAATTATTTAGTGAAAACTTTTTAATGGTTACAATACGCTAAGGAGGATTTGGAATGAACAGAACGGAATCGTTACTTCAAAACTGGGACTTTTGCTACGATAAAGAAGATTGGTATCCGCCGCTCGCTGACGCACTCAAAGTGCTTACGGCGGAGCAAGCAGATTGGCGCCCGGCTGGCGAGCATGCGAACACGATTTGGGAGACAGTTGAGCATTTGATTTTTTACAAGGAACGGTTGCTCAAAAGAATTACCGGTGAGGAATCGCAGTATCCGGAAGGGTTGACGAATGACGATACGTTCGCAGTCGCTTCGAAAACAGAGAGCGATTGGGAAGCCACGCAAAATAGGCTAAAAAGCGTCCATCTTGGCATCCGTGAGCGTATTACGAATTTAAACGTTGACCAATTGCAAGCTCTTGTTACTAATCGTCCATTAGACGAGTGGCTGAACAGCCTCATTCTCCATGACGCTTATCATACGGGCCAAATTATCCTGATCCGCAAGTTGCAAGGCTCTTGGCCATCGCGCCGCTCTTTTGAATAGGGCAAAAAATTGCACTGCAGTTCGAGAACGTGGGGCCCTATATATCACGAATTACATCAAATATTTGTCGAGCTATTTGATGAAATGTCGGCAACGGAGAAAACGCCTCCTAACAGCAGCTTTAGCACAGATATGCTACTGGAGGCATTAAGCAGGAATTCCTATGAGAAAATTGCGGAACAGCTCTGTTAACATTTATTTCTGGTCTACGGGTTTGAAACAAATAAAGTAGGTCTGCCTTAAAAAAGTTAAAATAGGATGATTGAGCTAACGAATACGATACTTGAATGACAGAAAAAAAGCAGGCCAAGACTGAATTGTTCCAGTTATGGCCTGCTTTTTGTGATGCTCCCACAAGAATACATTGAATACATGTAAACAATGTGCAGAGCCTTATATTTCAAGGGTTTTTCACATTCGAGTATAGATAATCGGAAAATAACCACGCTAAGCAAATTTCGGCATGAAAATATGTGTAATGATAATAATGTTGTTTAATTATTACATTAAAGGTGTCGTAATTTTAACATGATATTTTTTATGAAATACGTTTAAAATCCTTGTTTATACACGCTTGTTTTAGTTTCTTTGACTTTAGAAGATATTTAATATCAGAGATGCAATCATATGAAATTTGAACATAATAGTAATTAATATACTCAAGCAATGCAAATACATAAATAAATCCAGAAACATATAACCCTGCTAAAGGTAATGAAGGATACCAATAAAACAAATCAATAACAAACGAAACAAGCCCAGTGAAAATCAATACAATATTCATTTTCTTTATAGTTTTTAATCGTTGGATAACCCAAACAGGGGTAATAGATGTCTTTTCCCTTTTTAGTCTTTTCCTTTTTATATACCAGTAAACCGTACCTTGTAGTAAAAGGAATTCCAAAAGAAGAAATGAAATCCAAAAAGAATATAGTGAATATAAATGTAATTTAGGATAGACAGTATTGATAAGAAAACTTAACGGAACAGAACTAATTACCGCAAATAATTCCCCTTTATATAAATACGAAATCCTTTTTTCTATAGTTCCCCTCATAATCCGCACCTTTTTATATTATTATTGTTATTTATTAAGATTAAATAATCATATAAATATATTAACACGTAATTAACAAAAGCAAAAAAAAACAAAACGAAAAAAATGAACTAAATTCCCATGCACACCTATGCAAAGAAGAAATTTTCGTTATGGGGGCACTTCAAAATGTTAGCTTGATAGCCATGTGGCGGGACCCCAATTAGTAGAATCCAATTTCCTCTTGATAAAAGAAGACATATTTTTATGCACTATAGGGAAAATTTATAATGTATAACTTTGCACATTGAATTTTATAAAAAGAAAAGGTGATAAAATGGAATTTCCTAACAAAAGCAATATTTATCATGCTGGAGATATTGTTTATATTTTTTATCGAAACCCCACACTCAGGACGTAGCAAATATACAAGCTGCAGCAGTTGTCAATAATCCTGAGAGACCAAATGAATTAGCATTATTTCTTTATGAAACTTATTATCCACTAACAAATGAGATGGCTGTTTATTCTACTGAAGAAGAGGCAAACTAAGCCTATACCTACTATTATGGGGATGTTTCAGAAGGGATGTTAGAATGAATAACCCGTTTATGCCTAAACTAGTATACTTTGAACCCAAAGCATTAGATTATCCATTAGGGAGAGAGCTTTATGAGAAATTTTCAAATATGGATGTTGAAATTCGTCATACTACTTCCCATAATCAAGTGAGAGACCTGCCAGGCGAAAACGATTTTCAAAAGTATCGAGTAGCAAAATCTACTCTTGTCGTTGGTGTTAGAAAAACACTGAAATTTGATACTTCAAAGCCTTCAGCAGAGTATGCTATTCCCTTTGCAACAGGGTGTATGGGACATTGTCATTATTGTTATTTACAGACAACGATGGGAAGCAAGCCGTATATCCGAACTTATGTAAATGTTGACGAAATTCTAGAAACTGCTGACAAATATATGGAGGCCCGCGTACCTGAATTGACAAGATTTGAAGCTTCGTGTACATCAGATATTGTAGGAATTGATCACTTAACTCATACTCTTAAACATGCAATTGAGCATTTTGGAGAATCTAAATATGGAAAGCTGAGATTTGTTACAAAATTTCATCATGTGGATCATTTGCTTGATGCAAAACATAATGGAAAAACAAGATTTCGGTTTAGTGTAAACGCTGATTACGTTATTAAAAACTTTGAGCCAGGTACTTCCCCGTTAGCTAAAAGAATTGAAGCAGCGGGAAAAGTAGCTAGAGCAGGATATCCGTTAGGGTTCATAGTGGCTCCTATCTATCTTCATGAAGGTTGGCAGGACGGTTACTATCATATGTTTGAACGTCTCGATGCTGAATTATCCCTTGATGTAAGAGATGATATTACATTTGAATTTATTCAACATCGTTTTACAAAGCCTGCTAAGAGGGTAATTGAAAAAAACTACCCTATGACAAAATTAGAATTAGATGAAGAGAGAAGAAGATATAAATGGGGGAAATATGGGATTGGTAAATATATTTATCAAAAAGAAGAAGAAGAAGATATAAAAAATCACCTTTATTCTTATATGAAAAAGTTCTTTCCAAATGCAAAATTGGAATATTTCACATAATGGAGTACAGCTGAGATACGTGTAAAAGTGAGTCATAGGCTCACTTTTATTCCTAACTATGACCTATTGGGGTATTGCCATTAAGTTAAAAAATTCTTTGTTCCCCAAAACAAAAAAATGACATGAATTCTTATAAATAACAGTAGATACATAAAATTCTTGTTTTGGGGATATCTCAAAATCTTAGCTTGATGGACATGGGGTGGGACCCCTTATAGAAAAAAAGTGGATTCCCTGTGAGAGTAAGAATCCGCTTTTTTCTTGTTACCGATAATGATACGTTATGTTAACCTCACATGAATACAGTATACAAAATTCAATTGACACAATACTCTTATTCATCTTTTTTATTCGGTTCTTGGATTTGA
>NZ_CAKJTI010000049.1 GCF_917563915.1 Bacillus rhizoplanae
AGCCAGGATCAAACTCTCCAATAAAGTGTTTGTCTAGCATCATAAATAAAAATTGACGTTTCACGTTGTTTGTTTCGTTCAGTTTTCAAAGAACTTGTTTGCCGCTTAATTGCGACTTCCTTATGTTAACATCTTTGTGTTTCAATGTCAACTAGGTTTTTCATTTCGTTTTCGCTTTCTGCTCTGTTGCATCAGCGACTCCTAGAATATTACATCCTTTTATGTTAAACGTCAATATGTTTTTCTAAGAAAATATAAAAAGGTTTATTTATTACAATAATTCTTTTTATCATGAGACTGTCTCGGTTTCCCCTGCTACTCGCGGGCAGTAAGATTCCGATCGGTTCAATTAACCATCATTGAGTGGTAAAGCCCTCCACTACTGATAGAAGTTTTGATTTATTTTTCTTATATAATTGTTAAAGGAAATATGAATCGAATAATCACGTAGTAAATACAAATACCCAATAATAAACGTAAGCGATGCCCGGAACTCATTTTTCTCGTTTTCTATACTCTCCCTCAGTTCTTCTACCATATACTTTTATTATAAAAACTCCTAAAGATACAAAAAAGGACTAGGCATCCCCACCTAGTCCTTTCAAAAAACCCCTTTTATTTACGAACGTAGACAAAATAAAGTACGAATAAAACTCCCATCACATACATAATTGGATGAATCTCTTTACGACGACCACTTACAACCATTGTAATTGGATAAAAGATAAAACCAATCGCAATCCCTGTTGCAATACTATATGTGAGTGGCATTGTAATAATTGTAAAAAATGCTGGTACTGCAATTTCGAATTTCTTCCAATCAATTTCCCCTAATGATGACACCATCAAAATCCCTACTATAATTAAAGCCGGTGCTGTTACAGCTGGTGTTACTACACTTAATAATGGTGAAAAGAAAAGTGCTAATAAGAAAAATCCTGCTGTTACAACTGCTGTAAATCCAGAACGTCCTCCAGCTGCCACCCCTGCAGAGGATTCAATATAAGATGTCGTTGTAGATGTACCAAGTATTGCCCCGATTACAGTCGCAATCGCATCAGAGATTAATGCTTTTCCTGCACGTGGTAATTTATTATCTTTCATTAAGCCTGCTTGATTCGCAACTGCAACAAGTGTTCCTGCTGTATCAAAGAAATCAATAAAGAAGAAAGTTAAAATAACAACAAACATTTCAGGAGTGAAAATATCACCAATATGTTGAAGAGCAACTCCGAATGTCGGCTCTAAACTTGGTACAGAACCAATAACTGCTTTTGGTGTATCAATCAATCCTGTCACTACACCAGCAGTTGCTGTAAGAGCCATCCCATAAAATACTGCTCCATTAACTTTTCTTGTCATTAAAATAACAGTTATAACTACACCAAAAATCGTAAGTAATGTTGTTCCTTTTGTTAAGTCTCCCAAACCAACAAGTACAGCATCATTTTTTACAATAATTCCGGCATTTTGAAAGCCAATAAATGCGATAAACAATCCAATCCCTGCAGCCACTGCAAATTTCAACTCTACTGGAATTGCGTTAATAATCTTTTCACGAATGCCGGAAGCTGTAAGAATGATAAAAAGAATACCTGACACTAATGTCCCAGCAATCGCTGTTTGCCACGGAATCTCCATTGTCAATAGAACTGTGTAAGCAAAGAAAGCATTAATTCCCATTCCCGGTGCTAATGCGATTGGATATTTTGCAAAAATCCCCATAATTAGTGATCCAATTGCTGCTGCTAAAGCAGTTGCAACAAACACTGCACCTGGGTCCATTCCTGTTCCTGCCGGCAGTCCCTTAATGTGCCCTAACGACAACGTAGCAGGATTGACAAATAACACATATGCCATAGATAAAAATGTTGTTAACCCTGCAATGAACTCTGTTTTATAATTTGTTCCGAGTTCATCGAACTGAAAGTAACGTTTCATTCTATGTTTCCCCCGTTATATGATTGCTCATCGTAACTCTTCCTAGCCCCTCTTTTATCTACAAAAATAAAAAAGGCTTCCATTGCATATACATGGAAGCGTCTGTAAACAAAGGTAATTATCCCTTACCTTTATATTAAAACGCCTCGTAGTCAAGCCATTTACGGTAGCTAGGTAGAAACTTTCGGGCCATATTCCCGATATTATACGACGGCTGTAATATTCACTTTTATTATTAATTACATACTCATATTAACTCATATATATCCAAGTGTCAATCCAAAAACGAACGTTTTTTATCCAAAATCAAATTTCGTTCGTGTAAAAACAAAAAAAGACAATCCATCTACACATAAAAGTATAGATGGATCGTCTTCTATATCATGAATTTCACTTTATCCCGCATTAACGGGCAGTAAGACCCCACCTCAAGATTCAGAGAAAATCGAAGAAGATAGGCGGGGAATAACTGCCCGTAAAAGCCCGATTGGTTCAACTAACCATTAGTGGGGGATGAAGCCCCCCACTAATGGAAGTTTCACTTTATTCCCACTCAATTGTTGCTGGTGGCTTACTTGTTATGTCATACACGATACGGTTCACGTGTTTTACTTCGTTTACGATACGTACAGAGATTTTCTCTAATACGTCCCAAGGAATACGTGCCCAGTCTGCTGTCATACCATCAATAGATGTTACAGCACGAATACCTACTGTGTAATCATACGTACGCTCGTCACCCATAACACCTACGCTGCGCATGCCAGGAAGTGCAGTGAAATATTGCCAAACTTCACGGTCTAAACCAGCTTTTTTGATTTCTTCACGTAAAATCGCATCAGATTCACGAACGATTTCTAGTTTTTCTTCTGTAATTTCACCTAATACACGAATACCAAGTCCTGGACCTGGGAATGGTTGACGCCATACGATTTCATCCGGAATCCCTAGTTCAGATCCTAACTCACGTACTTCATCTTTAAATAATGTATTTAATGGTTCAATTAATTTGAATTGCATATCTTCTGGAAGTCCACCAACGTTATGATGAGACTTAATTGTTTGTGCAGTTGCTGTACCACTTTCAATAATATCAGTGTACAGTGTACCTTGTGCTAAGAAGTCCATTCCTTCTAATCTAGATGCTTCATCATCAAATACATAAATAAATTCGTTACCGATGATTTTGCGTTTTTGTTCTGGATCTTCAACACCTGCTAATTTGCTCATAAAGCGTTCTTGTGCATCCACTTTAATAACATTCATGTGGAAGCCTTCGCTAAATGTTTTCATAACCCCTTCAGCTTCTCCTTTACGAAGTAAGCCGTGGTCAACGAAAATACATGTTAATTGATCACCGATTGCTTTATGAATTAATACCGCTACAACAGAAGAGTCTACACCGCCACTAAGTGCGCATAGTACTTTTTTGTCGCCAACTGTTTCACGAATCTTTTCTAATTCTACTTCAATGAAGTTCTCCATGTTCCAGCCTTCAGTACAACCACAAACACCGAATACAAAGTTCTTAATTAAATCATTACCGTGCTCAGAGTGACGTACTTCTGGGTGGAATTGTACGCCGTATAAGTTTTGTGCTTCATTGCTCATACCAGCAATTGGACAAGATTCACTTGTTGCATCTACTACGAAACCTTCTGGTAAGCCCGTTACTAAGTCGCCATGGCTCATCCAAACAACTTGTTCTTCTGGAAGATTTGTATATAATTTAGATTTGTTTTCTACTTTTAATACTGCTTTTCCGTACTCACGATGGTCTGCACGTTCCACTTTTCCACCAAAGTGCTTTGTCATTAATTGCATGCCGTAGCAAATACCGAAGATCGGTAAGCCTAAGTCAAAGATTTTTTCGTCACAGTGGAATGCACTTTCGCCATATACACTGTTTGGTCCACCAGAGAAGATAATTCCTTTTGGATTCATCGCTTTAATTTCTTCTGCTGTAATTGTATGCGGATGAAGTTCACTATACACGCCAAATTCACGAATGCGACGTGCAATTAACTGGTTGTACTGACTTCCAAAATCTAAAACGATAATCGTATCGTGCTGTTTCTTCAAAATAATCACCCCATAGTTCTGTATATAAACATTTTCACCAATTTGGTAAAAACAATTACCAATATAATAAAAAAAGCCAGTCCCCTGCCCTCAGTCTCATAACAAAGAAAAGGCAGGAGCCTAGCCTTATAAAGGAATCCGTTCCCTATAACCATAGACACACTGCCTTCATAGTCAGGTTGTTTACGGTAACCCGGTAGAGACTCTCAATCCATATTATTGAGGATATATGAAGGAATACTTTATATTATCTTCCTAGATTCTAACAATGAAGTATGAATACGGTCAAGAGAGAAAGCGACAAAATTCTACAGAAATTATTTCCCTGTATATCTTACTGCTTATAGAACAAAAAACATCAAGTAAATATTATGTGATGATTAAGTAATAAACAAAGCGTATTTTATTTATATTGCTCGTTTATTTAAGAAAGCCTCTGCCAATAATCCAGCAGAGGCTTTAAATACCATGAATATAATTAAAACTACATTTCTAATAACTTTTCACGTAAACCCAATTCTTCATCTGTCATGTATCCTTTATGCATTTCTTCTGTGATCTTATTGTGGTTAAAACACAACACTTTTTCGTTACCTATAAATCCAATAGGGTAAAGAACACCTACATAATCAAATTCACGTTTATCTTCTGAAATAACCATTCTTCCAATAATCATAACGCTTTGTTCCATATCTTCTAGCTTAACTACTGTTCCAATTGGTAATAGTTCCATTTATACGTTTTTCTCCTTAATATTAAATAAGTTTCGCAGATTATAAATCTACTGCTTTTTCTTATTGTCTATACGTTTATAGGTATACTCTATTGTGAAGTATGCAATAACATTGCAAATCAGTAACAATCCTATAAGTAAAAGCTTGTCTTCTAACCGCATAGTAGAAGCAGTCCCGATTAATAACATAAACATAATACATACAGTAAAGGACAGAATTCTACTTATTGTACGCATATTTTAACTTCTCCAATTTTGTGTTAATCCCGTTTTTTTGTGAATTTATCATAAAATTTCTCCTGCATCCGTTGTACAAATTTGATAAAACCTATTATAAAAGCACCTATAAATATAGAAACAATACTACAAATAAGTTTGTCCCACCATGTGTATGGAGAAAAGAGGAATATTATAATAACTATAGTTATTACGACATAAACTAAAAAGTATAATGGTTTATACGAAGGAATTTTCATCTTATTTTTTCTCCTCATCCTCAGGTTTTTCGAATTTAAAACTACCGCCCACAGTAGCTCCCTCTAAAATAGGAACTGTTATACCCGTTTCTTTCCCAATACTACCTTTTGTGCCTAAAGCGCCAATTCCTAGCTCTTCTGTTACCTTTAAGTCTGTACCTCCAACAATTGGCATCCAGTCTGGGAAATGTAGCATATTTACTTCTACTTCATACTTAAGCACAGAAGCTTCAGCCCCTGCTTTTAGAGAGTAATCGTCAATACCCCCTACAACATTTCCTGAAAAAATTTTTTGAGTAACTGTAACCTCTCTATTTTTCATTTGTATGATTCCTGCTGGTGTGACTAAAGGAATCGTGGTTTTAAATTTATATGAGTTATCTAAAATACCAGCTTCTCCCTTTATGCCAATAATTTTACTAGCAAGTACATCCTCTTTTAGACTCTTCCAATCAAAAGGCATATTAGCATCTAATTTTCCAGTTGTAACCTTTGTTGTAAGCTCATCAATATATCGTTCCTTAATAAGCTTATCACCATTAGAGAAGCTGCTCTTTTTTCCCATTATAGAACCTTCTAGCTCAAATCCACGTCGACTTCCCTCTTCCCACTTCATTGACCCCTCCATGAACTTAGCATCTTCGTCTCGTGAATCTATCTTATCAGCTTCACAAGCTTTTTCCTCTGCAATCTTTTGAATAGACGCTGTCCATCCCATGTTCAACCCTTGTGTACTAAATGTACCACTGGCGACATTAAAACCTTTTCCACTTTGAACTTCTGCAAGACCTTGGGAGACACTAGCAGCAAGTTGAAGTGCGGTATCATAATTACTACTGGAATTTTGGTTAAATTCATATAGACGTTCTAACTTTTCTTGAAGCTTCTTTTTCATCGCATCAAAAAGATTCATCATGACCTGCATGCCTGGCATGTTTTGACTGACGACTTCTGTACTAGCTGCCATTCGTTCAATTCCTTGGATTTGTTCTCGGATTTCTAGTTCAATGACATCTGTTGTAGCGATTTTTGATTTAAAATCCCTCGGAAACGCATCATTTTGGCGAATTAATTCTTCACACAATAAATAATCCCTTGAGCTAAAGGACGATAGGTTTGTGCAAAGAAGGCTTTTGCACTGTCATAAGTTTGTCCTTGCAGAACAGCATCGCCTACAAAAGCATCAATTGAATTGATGGCTTGCTCCATTCCTTGAATAGTGGCAATACACATAGCATTCATACTTTGTGTTTGGGTATGTACTTCTCCTAATGAACATATACGCACACATGACAAAAAATATGGAAAAAAAAGCCTCCCAAAAGTTCAGTGAACTAATGAAAGGCTTCGTAATTTAAATATTCGTGACCAAAACGTGATCAAAATGTAACTATTGAGGTTTAAAAGCTTTATATATCAAGGTTTAACCTTAATGGTTACATCATGCCGCCCATACCGCCCATGCCCATGCCGCCCATATCAGGCATTGCAGGTGCATTTGGTTCTGGTTTGTCAGCAACAACTGCTTCAGTTGTTAAGAACATTGCTGCAACAGATGCTGCGTTTTGAAGAGCAGAACGAGTTACTTTCGTTGGATCTACGATACCAGACTCAAGCATGTTTACCCACTCGCCTGTTGCTGCGTTGAAACCAACGCCTACCTTTTCGCCTTTTAGGCGTTCTACAACAACAGAACCTTCTAAACCAGCGTTGATTGCGATTTGACGAACTGGCTCTTCTAATGCGCGAAGTACGATGTTAATACCTGTTGCTTCGTCACCTTCAGCTGCAATACCAGCTACTTTAGCATATACGTTCATAAGTGCAGTACCACCACCAGCAACGATGCCTTCTTCTACCGCTGCACGAGTTGAGTTAAGTGCATCTTCAATGCGAAGTTTACGCTCTTTCAATTCAGTTTCAGTTGCTGCACCTACTTTAATTACAGCTACGCCACCTGCTAGTTTAGCAAGACGCTCTTGTAATTTTTCACGATCGAACTCAGAAGTTGTTTCTTCTAACTGCGCACGGATTTGACCAATACGAGCTTCGATTTGGTCTGTATTTCCTATACCTTCAACAATTGTTGTATTTTCTTTCGTTACAACAATTTTGCTAGCACGTCCTAAAGATGCGATAGTCGCAGATTTTAAGTCGCGTCCTAATTCTTCTGTAATTACTTCACCGCCAGTTAAGATAGCGATATCTTCTAGCATCGCTTTACGACGATCACCGAAGCCAGGAGCTTTAACAGCTACTACGTTGAATGTACCACGAAGTTTATTTACTACTAATGTAGCTAACGCTTCGCCTTCTACGTCTTCAGAGATGATAAGAAGTGGCTTACCTTGTTGTACCACTTGCTCTAATACTGGTAAGATTTCTTGAATACTAGAAACCTTTTTATCAGTAATTAAGATAAATGGGTTATCAAGAACAGCTTCCATTTTATCAGAATCAGTAATCATGTAAGGAGAAGCATATCCACGGTCGAACTGCATACCTTCTACTACATCTAATTCTGTTGTGAATCCTTTAGATTCTTCTAATGTAATAACGCCGTCGTTACCAACACGCTCCATTGCTTCTGCAATTAATTGTCCTACTTCTTCGTCAGCAGCAGAAATAGCAGCTACTTGTGCGATAGAAGATTTACCTTCGATTGGTTTAGAGATCGTTTTTAATTCTTCAATTGCTGCTACAACAGCTTTTTCAATACCTTTACGAAGACCCATTGGGTTCGCACCAGCTGTTACGTTCTTTAAACCTTCACGAATCATCGCTTGTGCTAATACAGTTGCAGTTGTCGTTCCGTCACCAGCTACATCATTTGTTTTGCTAGCAACTTCTGCTACTAGTTTTGCACCCATGTTTTCAAATGCATCTTCTAATTCGATTTCTTTTGCAATTGTTACACCGTCATTTGTAATAAGCGGAGAACCGAATTTTTTCTCAAGTACAACGTTACGACCTTTTGGTCCAAGCGTAACTTTTACTGCGTTTGCAAGAGTGTCGACACCGCGAAGCATCGAACGACGTGCTTCTTCACTAAATTTAATATCTTTTGCCATAATATTTGACCCCCTTGAATTTTTAAAGATTTATATAATTAACTGATAACTGCTAAAATGTCGCTTTCACGTAAAATTAAGTATTCTGCACCTTCGTATTTTACTTCAGTACCTGCATATTTTGAGAAGATAATACGATCGCCTACAGCTAACTCTAAAGCAACACGCTCACCATTTTCAAGCACACGACCAGTACCAACTGCCACTACCTTACCTTCTTGTGGTTTTTCTTTTGCAGTGTCTGGTAATACGATACCACTTGCTGTTTTTTCTTCTGCTTGAACAAGTTCAATTACAACGCGATCACCTAATGGCTTTAGCATGAACAATAACCTCCTCAATTTACTATGTAAATTTTATGTTTATTAGCACTCAAACACTTCGAGTGCTAACACACTTATTATAATAAAGAATCTCATTTTCTTTTGCAAGTGAAAAAACGTAATTTTTCGGAAAACTATTTTACATCCTCTTCAGTCTTTCCATAAGCTTCTCTTCTTTACCTGATGGATAGCGTAATAATATAAATCCTTGGCTTCATGGAAAATCGGCACTGATAGAAGATTCAATTTGATATTCCATCGTTTTTCCCTCTTCTCCTATGTTACAATAAGAAGATGCCATAAGTTGTTTTCTCTATGGATAGAGCATTTTCCTTTTTCATTACAAAAAATTTAAAAAGGAGTTACGAAATTGAAGAGACAATACTGGTGGGTTGTTGTTACATATATTTTAATGCAATTATCAGGTGTAATTGGAGGGTGGCTCCTTTTAAAAAGCGGGATATACAACAATGGAAACAGGACTTTCCAAGAAAAGGTTCAATTAGCAACTGCACATTGGGGACTAATTAGCTTCTTTATCGCTCTTATCATTATCCTTCTGATATTACGCAACGATACACAATCAGAAAAATGGAATCGGGAAAGAACAAACATTCCCGCTACAATAGGATGGATTATTTTGGGGGTTTTTCTTGCTTTATTCGCCCAAGTAATTGCTGGCACAATTGAAACACAAATTTTTAAAATTAAACCTGAATCTGAAAATACACAAAACATTATCGAGATTATAAAAGCTGCTCCATTATTTATGATTGTTTCTTCTATATTCGCTCCCATTCTTGAAGAAATTGTATTTAGAAAGATTCTATTTGGAACACTATATAAACGATATAACTTCTTTATCGCAGCAATTGTGAGTTCACTTATATTTGCTTTAATTCATTTTGACCCTACACATTTATTAGTGTATATTTCCATGGGACTTGTTTTTTCATTTTTATATGTAAAAACAAAACGGATTATTGTACCTATTATGGCTCATGTTATGATGAATACAAATGTTATGTTAATTACATTTGTACTTCATCCATACATAGAAAAAGCTGAAAAATTGCAAGGATTCATCGGAGGATTTTAAACATGCGAACTTCACCATTTGTTATGGCAACTTTGTATTTTCTTCTTGGGTGTATTTTTACATACTTAGCAATTACAAGTGTTGAAGATACAATTTGGAACTTTTATACAATATTACTTGCTGTAATGGCAACAGTTGATTTTAATTTGGCACTTCGCCTTCTTTTTTCTAAACCGAAAAAAGGTAGTATGAAGAAATAATAAAAACGCAGGCAATTCCTGCGTTTTTATTGTGGGTAATTTTTTAAAAAGTACACAAGCGTTTGTAATTCTACCGCTAAATCGATATGATGAATTCGAATATGTTCTAATATATTTAACCTAGCAGGTGTAAAGTTTAAAACACCTTGTATACCAGTATGCGATAAGCGATCTGCTACAGCTTGTGCAACAGAAGCAGGTACTGTTAATATTGCCACTTTTATATCATCGGATAATTTCTCTTCTAATTCATCCAGATGATATACTGGAATTCCTCCGATTTCTTTTCCAACTTTCTCTTCATCAACGTCAAATGCCATCTCAATTTTTGTATTATTATTTTTTGTAAAATTGTAATGTAAGAAAGCTGTACCTAAATTACCTACCCCTATTAGTGCTACACGCGTTACATCATCTTGATCAAGTGTTTCGCGGAAAAACGACAATAAATAATTTACGTTATAGCCGTACCCCTTTTTCCCTAATGCCCCAAAGTATGAAAAATCTCTTCGAATTGTCGCCGAGTCTACTTTCACCGCTTCACTTAATTCTGCAGATGATACGCGTTGCTTACCAGATAACGATAAGTTTTGGATAAATCGATAGTATAGAGGCAATCTTTTGGCAGTCGCCTGCGGAATTTTAGGCTGCTCCATGCAACCCCCTCCTCTCTTCCTATCTGTTCAAGTGATTGAAACATGTACGGAAGTTTAGCATTGAAAGTTTTCCTTGTATAATAGAGAGAGAACTTCTTCTATTATGTTCAACTATACACTATTTTTAGTATGATTGAGAAATATAATCATGGCAAAGTTAAGAAATTATTTGAGGTGAAAACATTGATTCTACTACAAGTGAATAACCTTTCCAAGTTGTACGCCGCTGAAGTAATTCTTTCAAACATTAAGTTAGAGGTACAGACGCGTGATCGCATTGCACTTGTCGGCCGTAACGGCGCTGGAAAGTCTACGTTATTAAAGATTATTGCAGGAGAACTCTCCCATGACAGCGGAGAAATTATTAAACCAAAAGATGTATCCATCGGTTACTTAGCACAGCACACTGGTCTTGAAACGTCATTAACCATTTGGGATGAAATGCTAACAGTATTTCTCGACTTGCAACGCATGGAGAAAGAACTCCGAAGGCTAGAACAAGAAATGGGGAAAGAAGAAAATTTCACAAATGTCACTGTGCACGAAAGATTGTTAGCAGAGTATGATCGCCTACAATTAGATTATAAAAATAAAGGCGGCTACCAATACGAAGCTGATATTCGCTCTGTTTTAAGCGGACTTGGCTTTCCTTCTGAGACACACGGAACTACAATCTCCACTTTAAGCGGTGGGCAAAAAACTCGTTTAGCTCTTGGCAAATTATTATTAACAAAACCAGATTTGCTTATTTTGGATGAGCCAACCAACCATTTAGATATCGATACATTAACGTGGCTGGAACAATATTTACAAGGCTATCCTGGTGCTATTTTAATCGTTTCACACGATCGATACTTTCTAGATAAACTCGTAACACAGGTGTATGAGATCTCTAATAAACAAAGTCGAAAATACACGGGGAACTACAGTAAGTATTTAGAACTTAAAGCATCACTATACGAACAAGAGATGAAGCGTTACGAAAAACAGCAAGAAGAAGTCACAAAGTTACAAGACTTCATTCAAAAAAATATCGCTCGCGCTTCCACAACAAAACGGGCACAAAGTCGCCAAAAACAATTAGATCGTATGGAGCTTATGACAAAACCATTCGGTGATACAAAATCTGCTTCTTTTCACTTTGATATTGATAGGCAAAGTGGAAATGATGTACTACAAGTAAAAAATATCACAATTGGTTATAATAACGAGCCAATCATTCAGCACATTCATTTCCAATTAACGAGAGGCGATAGTGTTGCACTTGTCGGTCCAAATGGAATCGGAAAATCCACTTTATTAAAATCTCTTGTGGATAAACTTCGTCCTTTAAACGGCAGTATTTCATTCGGCTCTAACGTTTCTATTGGATATTATGACCAAGAACAAGCAAATTTAACATCATCGAAACGCGTATTAGATGAACTTTGGGATGATTACCCGCTGCAACCAGAAAAAGAAATCCGCACAGTACTTGGGAACTTTTTATTTTCTGGTGATGATGTTTTAAAGCCAGTCTCTTCTTTAAGTGGTGGGCAGAAAGCACGTTTGGCCCTTGCAAAACTTATGATGCAAAAATCAAATGTACTTATTTTAGATGAACCGACAAACCATTTAGACTTAAGTAGCAAAGAAATATTAGAAAATGCTCTTATTGATTTTCCTGGAACTATTTTATTTGTTTCCCATGACCGCTATTTCATTAATCGCATCACCACAAAAGTTATTGAGTTATCAACAGACGGGGCAGAGGAATATCTAGGCGATTACGATTATTATGTAGAAAAGAAAAATGAAATGTTAGAACGGGCAGAACTTGAAGAACAAGAAACAAGTAAACCTGTACAAAAACAAGTAGCGCAAGAAAAATTAAATTACATTGAAGAAAAAGAACGTAAAAAGCAAGAGCGTCAACGTATGCGTAGAATTGAAGAATTAGAAGAAAACATTGCTGCAATGGAAGAGCAAATCGCTACATTAGAAGAACAACTTTGTCTGCCTGAAGTATACGCTGATTACGAAAGAGCAAGTGATATTACAGCAGAAAAACAAACACTACAAGAACAATTAGAAGCATGTATGGAAGAATGGGAAGAATTACAAATATAAAAAATAAAAAGGTTAGCAGTTACGCTGACCTTTTTATTTATCCACAATGTTATTCACATATTCAATTTCATATTATCAAGCTACACATTAATTTTTCCACATTATCCACAAATAAAATAATATTTATCCACATTTTATACTCACAAAAAAACCTATATTATCAACAGATAATATAGGTTTTATCCACATGTTGTGGTTAAGTATGTGTATAAAGTAAAAAATTCATCCCCCGCTAACATTCAACTAAACTTCTCTTCTTTACCGAAGGTGGAAAATTTACTCTCTCGTTAAGCGCAGGATAACTATGATTCAATATCCAAGCCAGGGTTTGCGTTTAAAGCCAATGTTGCCCTCTTTCCTTGCTCATATGCAATCGTACCAGCTGCAGCAATCATAGCAGCGTTATCTGTGCATAAAGATAACGGTGGAATAATTAGCTTCATATTGTTTTTATTTGCAAATTCCTCTTCCAGCCGAGCTCGCAATCCTTTATTTGCCGCAACACCTCCAGCAAGAAGCACTTGCTTCACACCATACTCCTCTGCTGCTCGTACTGTTTTTGTTACTAACACATCAATTACACTTGCCTGAAAACTTGCAGCTAAATCTTCAGGTGTTAGTTCCTCTCCCCGCTGCTTAGCGTTATGCACAGTGTTAATAACTGCGGATTTTAAACCACTAAAACTAAAATCATAAGAATCTGCTTCAAGCCATGCACGAGGCAGATCGATTGTCGGCTCTCCTTCATGGGCAAGACGATCAATGTGCGGTCCACCTGGATATGGCAATGATAACGTACGTGCCACCTTGTCGTATGCTTCCCCTGCAGCATCATCCCTTGTTTCGCCAATTACTTCAAATGAACCATGCTCTTTCATATAAACAAGCTCTGTATGTCCACCAGATACAACGAGAGACAATAATGGAAACTGCAGTTCTTGTACTAAGCGATTTGCATAAATATGACCAGCAATATGATGCACGCCAACCAACGGGATACCATGTGCAAAAGCTACCGCTTTTGCTGCATTCACACCAATTAACAATGCCCCAACAAGGCCTGGCCCCTCTGTAACAGCAATTGCATCAATATCTTCAAACGTAATTTGCGCTTCTTTTAACGCTTCTTCTAATACAACCGTTATTTGTTCCACATGGTGACGGGATGCAATTTCCGGAACAACCCCGCCAAAACGTTTATGGCTTTCAATTTGCGAAGCTACAATATTCGCTAAAATCTCTCGTCCATTTTTCACAACTGCTACAGCAGTTTCGTCACAACTTGTTTCAATACCCAGTATAATTGTATCTTTTTTCATCATAAGTTCACCCACATTACAAGACCATCTTCATAATTGTCTGTATAGTATCTTTTGCGAATTCCGCCATTTTGAAAACCGTATTTTCGATATAACTTTTTCGCAACTTCATTTGAAACACGTACTTCAAGTGTCATCGTATTTGCTCCAAGAGCTCTCGCTTTGTTTATCACTTCTTGTAATAACGCTTCTCCGAGCCTTTGACCACGGTATTGTGGTAATACCGCAATGTTCGTAATATGTGATTCATCAAGAATGGCCCAAAGTCCGCAATAACCTAGAATTCCTTCCTCTGTTTCCATGACAACGTAGTGTGCATACTCATTCATTTTTAATTCTCGTTCAAATGCTTCGGCAGTCCAAGGAGTCGCAAATGAAGCTTCTTCAATCGCAACAATTTGTGAAATATCCTCTTCCTTCATATTTCTAAATGTAATGTTCATTCATGAGACCCCTATTTCTTTTGACTTTCTAACCATTTTGCCTCTGCTTCTGCCAAACGAAGGTAACTTGGAACGAATGTATGCACAGATTGCTCTTCTTTCTGTAAGCCCAAGAAAGCTAATTCACTTGGGCGTGGATTATGTTTCGTCAGCAGAGCAAATACTGCTTGATCTCCTAAATGTTCTACAATTGTATCTTTATGCTGTTCTACATCATTTCCGATAAATAAAATAGGTTGTCCTATCTCTTTTAACATTTGTAACCAATCGGCAATGAGAATAATACGATCCTCTTTCACAGATTGCAACTCTTGTTCTCTATATGTATACAATCCCGTATAAATTTGCTGACGACGACCATCAAATAACGGACAAATATACCCTGGGAAATTTATCCCGTTTGCTGCCAGCACTTCTAAACTTGATACACCAACAATTGGAATTTGTAATGACCAAGCTAATGTTTTTGCTACTGTTACACCAATACGAACACCTGTATAAGAGCCTGGACCAGCTGCTACAACAATTTTATTTAATTCTTTTGGTTTCACATTACATTCTTGTAAAAGTTGCTCTACTGCTGGCATTAGACGCACAGAGTGATTTTTTGTTAAATTTGTAATGATTTCTCCCACAACCATATTTCCATCAATAAGAGAAACCCCCATTACATAGTTAGAAGTATCAATTGCTAGTACTTTCATTTTGTAATAGCTCCTCACATAATCTAATATAACGTTCTCCGCTCGGCTCTAATACAATTTTTCTTGTACTATCCCCCGTATGGAATAAACTAATTTTTAAAAGTGAAGATGGTAAAAAAGACTCTATTAAATGTGCCCACTCCACCACTGTTACACCTTCACCATAAAAATATTCATCAAATCCTAAATCTTCTTCGCTCTTCGCTAGGCGGTATACATCCATATGATAAAGCGGTAATCGGCCTTTGTATTCTTTAATAATATTGAACGTTGGGCTATTCACAACACGTTTTACACCAAGACCTTTTGCAAGACCTTTTGTAAATGTTGTCTTACCTGCACCTAAGTCTCCTTCTAAAATCAAAACATCCTGCGCCTGAACTAATTGTCCAAGCTTTTCTGATAAATTCTGTGTTTCTTCTGAAGACATTGTTGTTATTTCATATTTATTCAAAGGTTTCACCTACCTTACTGTTAGTATTCCCTGCTCTTTATTATACAGATTTTTTATTTTTGTTTCAGTTTCGATTATATAAAAAAGACCTTAGGAGTTGTCCTAAGGATAAGATTGACTGTCTTATAAGTTTAATTAGAGTAAATAAAAAAACACGAAACATATTGTTTCGTTCTTTATATAAATGGCGGTCCCGACCGGGGTCGAACCGGCGATCTCCTGCGTGACAGGCAGGCATGTTAACCACTACACCACGGGACCATTTGGTTGCGGGGACAGGATTTGAACCTGCGACCTTCGGG
>NZ_CAKJTI010000050.1 GCF_917563915.1 Bacillus rhizoplanae
AGTTAAGCTCTCTAGCGCCGATGGTAGTTGGGACCTTGTCCCTGTGAGAGTAGGACGTTGCCAGGCAAACGAAAGACGAGTCATTGGACTCGTCTTTTTTATTTCCTAAGAAATAGCGTTATGCTGATGCATTAAATATAAATAAATATAGTATGGCACTTTTTCAGCCGTAACAGCTAAAAATTGAAAGATAAACGGATAATCTTCAGAAGAGTAACTTCCAAGTAAATCGTACCACCAATCTGTTTCATAACGGGAAATCATACTTAAGTTATAAAGCAAAAGATAGTGTGTAAGTAATTCTGGGAAAACAGGAGCTGTTTCGCCATTGGCAGGCAAATAATAGGTATTTGTATAGTGATTATATGTAAGAGGTGCACTGTATAATGGATTCCATTGTTTAATAGGAGCTGTGAAATGCAAGTAAGAGTCATTTTCTTTAGCGTTTGTATATCGAATGTTAAGATGTTTGCAACTCCCCTCCATATATCGTATAAAACGTTCTTCTGTCATATGAAAAGCATCTAAAACATGAGTAGGAAAAGTAAAGATATTCTCTGTCACCTCGTTTAGTTTATATAGCTTATTTCTTCTTTTGCTGTATAGGAATAAATCCTTTAGTTCTGCGATTCGTTGTAGTAACTCCCCCATTGTATATTTTTCTCCCTCTAAATGTTTCACATGAAACATTTGTTCCGCAACTTGAGTAAATAGTCCATGTTTTTGTATTTTAACTTCATCATCTATAAACTGATAGCTTTGTTTTTTTCGCTTTCTTGTTGTGACCCCATGTGCTAATACAGAAGTTGATTCCGGATAATCAGGATTGACTGTAAGCAAACAAGCTTTTAGGAGTTGGCTCATTCCATAAAACAATAATACTGGTTTAATGGAAAATGGAGCAGTATGACATAACTCATAGTAATTTTTCCCATGCTCTAAGTAATAAATAAATGGATAACAATTTTCAAAACTTTTTTTCTCAGTATTTGTATTACCTAATTTTTTATAGCAATGGGTAAGATAATGTTGCGTGTGAGCAGAAGAAAGAAAGAAGCTTAATTTCTGCCAAGTAATTGATGAACGCTGCATTGTATACTCTCCTTTTATTTTTAGAAAATTCTAACATATACTGTCTTTCTTGACAGTATTTTAACCAATTGTTAAGCTACTAATAATAATTTCAGGTATCATGGGGGGAATCATTTATGTGGGAATCTAAATTTGTTAAAGAAGGTTTAACGTTTGATGATGTATTACTTGTACCAGCTAGATCTGATGTATTACCAAGAGAAGTAAGCGTGAAAACAGTTTTATCTGAAAGTTTACAATTAAACATTCCTTTAATTAGTGCAGGTATGGATACGGTAACAGAAGCTGATATGGCTATCGCAATGGCTCGTCAAGGTGGATTAGGAATTATTCATAAGAACATGTCTATTGAACAACAAGCTGAGCAAGTAGACAAAGTAAAACGCTCTGAAAGCGGCGTTATTACAGATCCTTTCTTTTTAACTCCAGATCATCAAGTGTTTGACGCAGAACATTTGATGGGAAAATATCGTATTTCAGGTGTTCCAATTGTAAATGATGCAGGAGAGCGAAAACTTGTAGGCATTATTACGAACCGTGATATGCGTTTTATCCAAGATTATTCAATTAAGATTTCCGATGTAATGACGAAAGAAAATTTAATTACAGCTCCAGTTCATACTACACTAGAAGATGCTGAAAAAATCTTACAGAAACATAAAATTGAAAAACTCCCTCTTGTTGATGATAACGGCGTATTACAAGGCTTGATTACAATTAAAGATATTGAAAAAGTAATCGAGTTTCCAAACTCTGCAAAAGATAAACAAGGTCGTTTATTAGTAGGTGCAGCTGTTGGAGTAACAGCTGATGCAATGCAGCGCATCGATGCTTTAGTAAAAGCAAATGTTGATGTAATTGTTATTGATACAGCTCATGGACATTCAAAAGGTGTATTAGACAAAGTGAGAGAAGTTCGTGAAAAGTATCCAAAATTAAATATTATTGCTGGTAACGTTGCAACAGCTGAAGCAACTCGTGAATTAATTGAAGCAGGTGCAAATATTGTTAAGGTTGGTATTGGACCAGGTTCTATTTGTACAACACGCGTTGTAGCTGGTGTTGGTGTTCCTCAGTTAACAGCAGTTTATGACTGTGCGACAGAAGCTCGTAAACACGGTGTTCCAGTCATTGCTGACGGTGGAATTAAATATTCTGGTGATATTGTAAAAGCATTAGCAGCAGGTGCACACGTTGTTATGCTTGGAAGTATTTTTGCTGGTGTAGCAGAAAGCCCTGGAGATACAGAAATTTACCAAGGTCGTCAATTTAAAGTATACCGCGGTATGGGTTCTGTTGGAGCAATGGAAAAAGGAAGTAAAGATCGTTATTTCCAAGAAGGCAATAAAAAACTTGTTCCAGAAGGAATTGAAGGCCGTGTTCCATTTAAAGGTCCTTTAGCGGATACGGTACATCAATTAGTTGGTGGATTACGTGCAGGTATGGGATATTGCGGTGCAGCTGATCTACCATTCTTACGTGAAAATGCACAGTTTATCCGTATGTCAGGTGCTGGATTACGTGAAAGTCATCCGCATGATGTCCAAATTACAAAAGAGTCACCAAACTATTCATTATAATGTCGGATATCAAAATAGACAGAGATTTAGTATCTCTGTCTATTTTTTTTTGATTGTGTTAGAATAACGTTTATGTGAGTACAAATATATTGGGGGTAACAAAAGTGACAGGTATGTTCCGTAGGCAAATGATTGCAATTGTAACAGTACTTACACTATTTTGCAGCATGTTTTTTACATACGGCAGTGCATTTGCAGAAACAAATGCTCCTTTGAATGTTGATGCAGGTGCGGCAATTTTAGTGGAAGCAAATTCTGGAAAGATCTTATATCAAAAAAATCCAGATGAACTATTAGCAATTGCGAGTATGACAAAAATAATGAGTGAGTATTTAGTTCATGATGCAGTCGCAAAAGGGAAAATTAAGTGGGATCAAAAAACAAAAATTTCTGAATATGCTCATATTATTTCACAAGATCGTTCTTTATCAAATGTTCCTTTAGAAAATGGCGGTACTTATACTGTAAAAGAGTTATACGAGGCAATGGCAATTTATTCTGCAAATGGTGCAACGATTGCCTTAGCTGAATTAATCGGTGGTTCAGAAGCTAATTTTGTTAAGATGATGAATGACAAAGCGAAAGAGCTTGGGTTAAAAAACTATAAATTTGTAAACTGTACAGGATTAACAAATAAAGATTTAAAAGGGAAGCAGCCTGAAGGGACAACTCCGGATGAAGAGAATAAAATGTCTGCTAGAGATTGTGCAATCTTAGCGCAGCATTTAATTAAAGATTATCCAGATACGTTAGAGACATCTAAAATCCCGAAAAAGACATTCCAAGAAGGTGGAAAGTATCCAGTGAACATGGATAACTGGAACTGGATGTTACCCGGATTAGTTATGCAATATGAAGGGGTAGATGGTTTGAAAACAGGTTCTACTCCAGAAGCTGGAGATTGTTTTACAGGTACAGCAGAACGTAATGGTATGCGTTTAATTTCTGTTGTTATTAATACGAAATCTCACACAGCACGTTTTGCAGAAACAAAGAAACTATTTGATTACGGTTTTACAAATTTCCAAACGAAAACAGTATATCCGAAAAATTCTCAAGTAAAAGGTCATGAAACAGTTCATGTGAATAAAGCAAAAGATACAGATGTAGCAGTGCAAACGAAGGAAGAAGTTGTACTTCCAATGCCAAAAGGAAGTAAAGATGTTTATAAAACAGATTTCAAAGCAGTAAATAAAGAGAATGAAGCGCCAATCAAAAAGGGTACAACACTTGGTTATATGACAGTATCACCAAAAGATCCAAATGATGTAGGATTTTTAACTGGTAAGTCAATGCAAGTAGATCTTGTAACAAAACAAGAAGTAGAGAAAGCAAACTGGTTTGTTCTTTCTATGCGAAGCATTGGTTCTTTTTTTAGTGATATATGGAATGGTGCAGTTGATACTGTAAAAGGCTGGTTCTAAGAGCTCCCCATAGGGGGGCTTTTTTTATTTCCTGTTTTTCGCACCGATTTTATCAAAAAAATAGTAGACAAGCCTCTAATAAGTAATGGTAGAATGTAAGAGTATTCTTACTTTTCGTCGTAAGTGGGGAAAAGCAATTCACCTAGGGGGGTTTTTGTACATGATAAATGTAACAGGAACAGAGCGTGTAAAACGTGGAATGGCAGAAATGCAAAAAGGCGGCGTCATTATGGACGTAGTTAACGCTGAGCAAGCAAAAATTGCAGAAGCAGCAGGTGCGGTTGCTGTTATGGCATTAGAACGTGTTCCAGCTGATATTCGTGCAGCAGGTGGCGTTTCGCGTATGGCAGATCCAACGATTGTAGAAGAAGTAATGGGTGCTGTATCAATTCCAGTTATGGCAAAATGTCGTATTGGCCATCTTGTGGAAGCGCGTGTACTTGAATCATTAGGGGTAGACTATATTGATGAGAGTGAAGTATTAACTCCGGCTGATGAAGTGTACCATTTAAATAAACGTGATTACACTGTTCCGTTTGTATGTGGATGCCGTGATATTGGTGAAGCAGCGCGTCGTATTGCTGAAGGCGCATCTATGCTTCGTACAAAAGGTGAGCCTGGCACAGGGAATATTGTAGAAGCTGTACGTCATATGCGTCAAGTAAACGCAGAAATTCGTCAAGTTGCGAGCCTGCGTGAAGATGAATTAATGACATATGCAAAAAACACTGGTGCTCCTTATGAAGTATTACTTGAAATTAAACGTCTTGGTCGTTTACCAGTTGTAAACTTTGCAGCAGGCGGCGTTGCAACTCCAGCTGATGCTGCATTAATGATGCAACTTGGTGCAGATGGTGTATTCGTAGGTTCTGGTATTTTCAAATCAGAAAACCCAGAAAAATTTGCACGTGCAATTGTTGAAGCAACAACACATTATGAAGATTATGAATTAATTGCTCGTCTTTCTAAAGGACTGGGTAATGCAATGAAAGGTGTTGAAATTTCAACATTATTACCAGAACAACGCATGCAAGAGCGCGGTTGGTAATTAAAGGAGTTTTTGAAATGATTACAATCGGTGTATTGGGACTTCAAGGGGCTGTTCGTGAACATGTACGTGCAATAGAAGCAAGTGGTGCACAAGCTATTATCGTGAAACGTACAGAGCAGCTAGAGGAAGTAGATGGACTTATTTTACCAGGCGGTGAAAGCACAACAATGCGCCGTCTTATTGATAAATATGGTTTCATGGAACCGCTTCGTGAATTTGCTAAAACAGAAAAACCGATGTTTGGTACATGTGCAGGTATGATTTTACTTGCAAAGAACCTTATTGGATATGAAGAATCACATATTGGTGTAATGGATATTACCGTTGAACGCAATGCGTTTGGTCGTCAAAAAGATAGCTTTGAGGCTGCCCTTTCTATGAAAGGTGTGGGCGAAGACTTTATCGGTGTATTTATTCGTGCGCCATATGTTGTCGATGTAGAAGATCATGTAGAAGTATTATGTACACATGAAGATCGCATGGTAGCGGTTCGACAAAATCATTTATTAGCAGCTTCTTTCCATCCAGAATTAACAGATGATCATCGTGTTACGGCTTATTTCGTAGAGATGGCGAAAGAAGCGAAAATGAAAAAAGTCGTATAAGTGACTTGCAACTTGTGCAAGATTATAGTAAATTGATGGTAACTATTTTATACGACAAATGTGTTGATAGGAAGTAGTAGCAAGAAGCGTTTCTTATAGAGAGTCGGTGGCTGGTGTAAACCGATAGAAGCGGCTTGTGAATCCATCCTGGAGTGAAATGCGGAACAGTCTTTGGACAAGTAAGCATTTCCGGTGAAGAGCCGTTATTTCTACTTGAGAGGAAAGCAAGTATGCTTTCAATTAGGGTGGCAACGCGGGTTAACTCCCGTCCCTTTGTATAGGGACGGGAGTTTTTTGTTTTTTTAAAAATAAAGGAGGAATTACCATGCTTGATATTAAATTTTTGCGTGCAAACTTTGAAGAAGTAAAAGCGAAATTGCAACATAGAGGCGAAGACTTAACAGACTTTGGGCGTTTTGAAGAATTAGACACAAAAAGAAGAGAACTACTTGTACAAACGGAAGAATTAAAAAGCAAACGCAATGAAGTATCTCAACAGATTTCTGTATTGAAACGTGAAAAGAAAGATGCAGAGGCACTTATTTTAGAAATGCGTGAAGTAGGGGATAAAGTTAAAGAGCTTGATAATGAGCTTCGTAAAGTGGAAGAAGATCTTGAGCGATTAATGCTATCTATTCCAAATATTCCACATGAATCTACACCAGTTGGCGAAACGGAAGATGATAATGTACAAGCTCGTACGTGGGGAGAAGTTCCAGAATTTACGTTCGAACCAAAACCACACTGGGATCTTGCAACAGATTTAGGTATGCTAGACTTTGAACGCGCTGGGAAAGTAACAGGTAGCCGCTTTGTATTCTATAAAGGAGCAGGCGCAAGATTAGAGCGAGCTTTAATTAGTTTCATGCTGGATCTTCATACAGAAGAACATGGTTATGAAGAGATTTTGCCTCCATATATGGTAAATCGTACAAGTATGGTGGGTACGGGACAACTTCCAAAGTTTGAAGAAGATGCGTTTCGTATTGAGAGTGAGGACTATTTCTTAATTCCTACAGCTGAAGTACCTGTAACAAACTTACATCGCGATGAGATCTTAAGTGGAGAACAACTACCAATTCATTATGCTGCATTTAGCGCATGTTTCCGCTCTGAAGCAGGATCTGCTGGTCGTGATACACGTGGTTTAATTCGTCAGCATCAATTTAATAAAGTAGAACTTGTGAAATTTGTAAAACCTGAGGATTCTTATGAAGAACTAGAAAAATTAACAAATGATGCAGAGCGTGTATTACAATTATTGGGACTTCCATACCGTGTAATGAGCATGTGCACAGGAGATTTAGGATTTACAGCAGCGAAGAAATACGATATCGAAGTATGGATTCCTAGCTACGGTACATATCGTGAAATTTCTTCTTGTAGTAATTTTGAAGCATTCCAAGCGCGACGTGCAAACATCCGTTTCCGCCGTGATACAAATGCGAAACCAGAGCATGTTCATACATTAAACGGATCTGGACTTGCAATTGGCCGCACAGTAGCTGCTATTTTAGAGAACTATCAACAAGAAGATGGTTCTATCATCATTCCAGAAGTTCTTCGTCCTTATATGGGAGGAAAAACAGTAATTAAATAAATAAAATTTCATTCATACAAATCTCTTATTATCCAGCAAGAGTAAATAGAACTTTCAACAGGAGAAGGGTTGTATTGAATACTGAAGATTTTACTGTTTATTAGATTAGGATAAGGTTCAACTAACCATCAGTGGGGGCTTACTGCCCGTTAATGCGGGATAAATTGTATGAAAAGGAAAGAGAAAAAATCTCTTTCCTTTTCTATTATAGCAGGGTTGACGAAGTGTTTTTCTTTTGATATTATATTTCATGTCATGTGAATACGGAGGAATACCCAAGTCTGGCTGAAGGGATCGGTCTTGAAAACCGACAGGCGGTGCGAGCCGCGCGGGGGTTCGAATCCCTCTTCCTCCGCCATATATAATTGACAACAGCGCATATAAGTGGAGATTGGAGAACTCGTTACCAACACGTAACGAGTTTTTATTTTAACCAATCAGGAAGTAGCATATAGGAGATGTAATCTCTTATAGAAACACTCATATTCCGAGGATTATCTTCATAGATATGAAAGGAGCTACCATGGATATTATTATACAAACGTTTCCGCTTGACGGAAAAACACTATACTATGTACAATGCCCCGTTTGCAAGAAAAATAAAATTTTAAACAGTGCTGCGAACGTATCTCGTATTGTAAGTGATGAAACATTTCGTAAACTTAGTGGTTGCATCTGTGATGTGAAACAAGAAGTGAAGAAAGTAGAAGCGCCAAAGCAAATCGAAAAACAAGCAGCTGCAAAACGTAAAGTAATTACGGCTGTTATTAACGGGACAGAAATGACGGTAAAAGAAATTGCTGAGGCGTATGATATTAGTGTAAGCACTGTACGTCAGCGCATTAATGCCGGAAAATCAGAGAGCGAAATTATTGCTCCGACCAAAAAGAAAAACTAAGTTCATAGGAAAAACCCGTGCAATTGCACGGGTTTTTTATTTTACAAGTTTACGTGTTTGTTGTAAAAAGTGACCAATTTTCTTAACGATTGGTTCAATTGAATTTTCATTTTGTAAAATATCATATTCATTAATATTAAGACGTAGTATAGGGCAAGCATTAAAATCATTAATCCAATTTTCATAGCGTGCGTGCATCTCTTTCCAATACTCAATCGGTGTTTGCTGTTCCATAGGTCTTCCACGCTCTTTAATACGATCTACAATATCTTCAAATGATCCTTCTAGATAAATGAGTAAATTAGGGTGTGGGAAGTAAGGTGTCATAACCATTGCATCGAATAAGCTTTTATACGTTTCATAATCTGTAGCAGTCATTGTTCCTTTTTCATAATGCATTTTTGCAAAAATTCCCGTATCTTCATAAATAGAACGGTCTTGAATAAATCCACCGCCGTATTCGAAGATTCTTTTTTGTTCTTTAAAACGTTCTGCTAAGAAATAAACTTGTAAGTGGAAGCTCCAACGTGTGAAGTCACTGTAAAATTTGTCTAAATACGGATTAGAATCTACTTTTTCAAAAGATGTGCGGTAACCAAGTGCATCTGCTAATGCGTTTGTCATTGTGGATTTTCCGACACCCACTGTTCCTGCAATCGTAATAACAGCATCATTTGGAATATCGTATTTTTGTCTCAAATTCATTACTGAATAATCTCCTTCGTCAGTGTATTTTGTAATGTCGATAAGATTACGTTTAGGTCTGATTTATGTTGAACAAAATCCATGTTATCTCCGTTGAATTTTAATACAGGGATGTCTGGATGATCTTTTTTGAATGCTTCCATTGCTACTTCGTAATCTTCAATGAGTTGCAATAAATAATTAGGATCTATTTTTTTTTCGAATTCACGTCCACGCATGGCAATGCGTTTTTGTAGAGTCTCTAAACTTGCTGTTATATACACGATGACGTTCGGAACAGGCATATCTTCTGTTAAGATACGATAAATTTGCATGTACTTTTTGTACTGAGGACCCTGTAAGGTTCGAGATGCAAAAATTAAATTTTTGAATATATGGTAATCTGCTACAACAGGCATGCGTTGTTTTAAATATTTTGTATCGATGTCTTCTAGTTGCTTATAACGGTTGCAGAGGAAAAACATTTCAGTTTGAAAACTCCATTCTTGGATGTCTTCATAAAACTTGCCTAAGAAAGGATTCTCATCAACGATTTCTTTCAATAAATGGAGTTGCATGTGAGTCGATATCGCTTTTGCGAGTGAAGTTTTTCCGACACCAATTGGTCCTTCGACCGTAATAAATGGTACTCCGGTCACGTTGTTGCCTCCTTTCAAAACATGATTTAGCACTAATAAAAAGCACAAAACAGAATTATTGTAGCATAAGAGGAGGCAGAAAGGACTAGTTTGTCATAAAAAGTTATAAAATCGACCTATGTTGTTACAACTTTAAATCAAATGATGGGGAAGTGTTTGCTTTTAAAGTTGTTTGCATAATGTGCAGGGCGTGTTTATTATCTTGGTCGCAATTCGAGGCAATACAATCTTCGGGTACGTATAATTGATAATTTCTCATATGAGCATCATTTGCGGTAAAAAGAATACATATATTTCCAGCTACCCCTGTTAAAATGAGATTTTCTATTTTTAAATGACCTAACAATGAATTTAATGGTGTTTCATAAAAAGCGGAATAATGTGGTTTAATAAAAATATAATCATCGTTTGTGGGTGCTATTTTTTTTATAATTTCTTGGCTATATTCATTTGTGCAATAGGTAATAATTTCATTAATATCAGCTCTCCATAAATGATAATGATCATTTATATAAATAACTGGAAAGCCAGCGTTTTTCATTTTTTGTTTGAGTTGTAAAATGGATTCTGTAATATTTAGGCATTTTCGTGCTAAGATAGGTCCATGTGAAAATTGAAAGTCATTAATCATATCAATAATAAGAAGTGCTGTATTTTTCATATGTAATCTCCTTTCCTTTCTCTTTAGATTGGATTGAATATAGAAAAGTTATTTGTGATGAAAGGATTTTGTTATGGAAGAAGATATTTATTTTATGAAGCTCGCAATAGAAGAAGCTAAAAAAGCTGAAGAAATACAAGAGGTACCGATTGGGGCAGTTGTTGTAGTGGATGATGAAGTGGTAAGTCGAGCGTATAACTTGCGTGAAACAGAGCAGAGGTCAATTGCTCATGCTGAATTGTTAGCAATTGATGATGCGTGCAAAAAGTTAGGAACATGGCGTTTGGAAAATGCAACTCTATATGTCACATTAGAACCGTGTCCAATGTGTGCTGGTGCAATTGTATTATCACGTGTAAAACGTGTCGTATACGGAGCGAGTGATCCAAAAGGTGGATGTGCTGGCACATTAATGAATTTATTAACAGAGGAACGGTTTAATCATCAATCGGAAGTTGTGGCCGGGGTATTAGAAGAAGAGTGTGGAGCTTTATTAACAAGCTTTTTCCGAGAACTACGCAAAAAGAGGAAGGAAGAAAGAGAAGGAAAAATTGGATAAAAATAGTCTTTGTTAACACGTTGCAATTTTTTAGGAAACAAGTTATACTGATATTGTCTTCAGATAAGACAACTAAATATGGTTTTAACTTTGCCGTGCTAAGCGGGGAGGTAGCGGTGCCCTGTACTCGCAATCCGCTCTAGCGAGGCCGAATCCCTTCTCGAGGTTATGTTACTGTAGGGTCTGCCTTAAGTAAGTGGTGTTGACGTTTTGGTCCTGCGCAACGAGACCCCGTGAACCTTGTCAGGTCCGGAAGGAAGCAGCAATAAGCGGGTCTTCTCGTGTGCCGCAGGAGTGCCTGAACCGAGCTAACTGCTTAAGTAACGCTTATGGTACGTAATCGACAGAAGGTGCACGGCAGTTATATATGCATATAAAACTCATCCTATATGAATAGGATGAGTTTTTTGTATGGAAAATAACTTTTGGAATCTATAATCAGAATAGGTTATAATAAGATGAAACTTTAATCAGTGGGTGATTATTTATCCCCCACTGATTATCAGTCGAACGAATCGGGCTTTTACGGGCAGTTTATCTCCCATCTAACTTTCTAGTTTTAAGCTGGGGATTACTGTTCACAAATAGCGGGATAACCGAGATAATAACCTTTGGGGGAGGCCGTATTTTCGTGTCATACCAGGCGTTATACCGAACATGGAGACCGCAAAAATTTGAAGATGTAGTCGGTCAAAAGCACGTAACGAAAACGTTGCAAAATGCCCTTCTTCAAGAGAAAGCATCACATGCCTATGTGTTTTCTGGCCCAAGGGGAACAGGGAAAACAACAATTGCAAAGGTATTTGCCAAAGCAATCAACTGTGAGCATGCTCCTACAGCTGAACCTTGTAATGAATGTCCTGCATGCTTAGGGATTACGCAAGGCGCTATTTCAGATGTATTAGAAATTGACGCGGCTTCGAATAACGGTGTAGATGAAATTCGAGATATAAGAGATAAAGTAAAATATGCTCCAAGCGAAGTTCGCTATAAAGTATATATTATTGATGAAGTTCACATGCTTTCTATGGGTGCTTTTAATGCGTTATTAAAAACATTAGAAGAGCCCCCGCAGCATGTTATCTTTATTTTAGCAACGACAGAACCGCATAAAATTCCACCGACAATTATTTCTCGTTGTCAGCGCTTTGAATTTCGAAAAATATCAGTGCATGATATTGTTGAACGATTAACAACTGTTGTAAACAACGAAGGAACGAAAGTGGACGAGGAAGCGCTTCAAATTGTAGCGCGTGCTGCAGAAGGCGGTATGCGTGATGCATTAAGTTTAATTGATCAAGCTATTTCTTATAGTGATGAAGTAGTAACAGTAGAAGATGTATTAGCAGTTACAGGTTCTGTTTCGCAGCGATATTTAGCGGACCTTGTAGGATGCATCTATGAAAATGATGTATCAAAAGCGCTGCGTATTGTTGATGATATTATGAATCAAGGGAAAGATCCGCTTCGCTTCATGGAAGACTTCATTTACTATTATCGTGATATGCTTTTGTATCAAACTTCACCACAGCTAGAAGATATGTTAGAGAGAGTTATTGTTGATGATTCATTTCGTAAGTTAAGTCAGGATATGCAACCTGAAACGATTTATGAAATTATTCATACGCTTAGTAAAAGCCAACAAGAAATGAAGTGGACAAATCATCCTCGTATTTTTTTAGAGGTGGTTATGGTGCAACTGTGTCAGCAATTTGCGATGAAAGTAAATGGAGCGGATCGTTTGCAAGCTGTTTTACAAAGAATGCAGCAATTAGAACAGGAATTAGAAAATATGAAGCAGCATGGTGTACCTACGCAACAAGACGTGAGGGAAACAAAGGTCACACCGAAGCCGGCTCGCTCTGGTAGCATGAAAATACCAGTTGGGCGTGTTCATGAAGTGTTAAAGCAAGCGACTCGTAAAGATTTAGAGCAACTAAAGAGTGCATGGGGTGAACTGTTAGAGCGATTGAAAAATTATAATAAAGTTGCTTATGCGGTTTTATTAGAAAACAGTGAGCCAGTCGCAGCTTCTACTACTTCTTATGTTCTGGCTTTTAAGTATGAAATACATTGTAAAATGGCGAGTGAAAATCGTGAGGCAACAGATACGGTAGAGCAAATTCTCTTTGAACTGTTTGGAAAGAGGTTGCAAATGATTGCAATCCCACAAAGTGAATGGGGAAAAATTCGTGAGGGCTTCTTACAACATGAAGGTAGTCCTTCAGAGGAAGCGGAAAAGCCGAAAGACCCTCTTATCGAAGAAGCTGTAAAGATAGTGGGAGAACAATTAATTGAAATAAGAGAATAAAATACGTCTTAAATGGACTTTTCTTTTTAAATTATAAATATCCATTAAAAAATAATTAGGAGGAATTATTATGATGCGTGGAATGGGAAATATGAATAACATGATGAAACAAATGCAAAAAATGCAAAAACAAATGGCGAAAGCGCAAGAGGAACTTGGTGAAAAAACAATTGAGGGAACAGCTGGCGGTGGTATGGTAACAGTTATCGCAAATGGACATAAGCAAATTTTAGAAGTGAAAATTAAAGAAGAAGTTGTAGATCCAGAAGATATCGAAATGTTACAAGACCTTGTATTAGCTGCAACGAATGATGCATTAAAGAAAGCAGAAGAGCTATCAGCTTCTACAATGGGACAATTTACACAAGGATTGAATTTACCGGGCGGTATGTTCTAGGAGGTTGGTCATAGATGCACTACCCAGAACCAATCTCAAAGCTGATTGATAGCTTTATGAAATTGCCAGGAATCGGACCGAAAACGGCTGTTCGCCTGGCCTTTTTCGTATTGGATATGAAAGAAGATGATGTATTAGATTTTGCGAAGTCACTTGTAAATGCAAAGCGAAACCTAACGTATTGCTCTATTTGTGGTCATATAACGGATAAAGATCCTTGTTATATTTGTGATGACTCTCATCGTGATCAATCGATTGTTTGTGTTGTACAAGAGCCGAAAGATGTCATCGCAATGGAGAAGATGAAAGAATATCGGGGAGTATATCATGTGTTAAACGGTGCTATTTCTCCGATGGAGGGAATTGGTCCGGAAGATATTAATATTCCTCAGTTGTTAAAGCGACTACACGATGAAACAGTACAAGAGGTTATTTTGGCGACAAACCCGAACATTGAAGGAGAAGCGACAGCGATGTACATTTCTCGTCTGTTGAAGCCGACTGGTATTAAAGTGACGCGCATTGCACACGGCCTGCCGGTTGGCGGTGATTTAGAATATGCGGATGAGGTAACGCTATCAAAGGCGTTAGAAGGCCGCAGAGAATTATAATAAGTAGGAGAAATAGAGATGCTTTTTCAGAAAAAAGGGAAGTTGCGCAAAGAATATGACGAAAAATTAATCGCATTGCTAGAACAAGTAAAGGTAGAGTGGATGCGTCAAAAAAGAATTGTAGCACAAAGTATTGAACCCTCAGAGGATGTGCTGTGTCATTTGAAATTGGCGGAAGCGAAGTATTTCTATCTACTTAAGGAAGCGAAAAGACGTCCTGTAAAAATGGGGTTGTAAAGACGAGGTCGAACGGAACATGCATGTTCCATTCGACTTTTTATTTTGAAGAAGAAATTTTAACGGTCTTTTTTTTTCTTTTTCCCATACAAATATAGTGTACAAGTTGTAAGGGAGAGGACAGTATGGAAAAACGTTTAATTATTGGCGGTATATTAACGTTAATCTTTCTTTTATTAATTGTAGGTGCTCCTATGAAGTCGTTTCGTTTTATAGGAAGGCCGCTCGTCAAAATTGTAATAGGAGCTTTGTTGCTGTTTGCTGTCAATGTAGTGGGCGCGCGATTTAACTTTCATCTTCCTATTAATGTCGGTACTACATTTATTTCAGGGTTTTTAGGTTTACCGGGTGTAGGGGCGCTTATAGTCATTAAATTATATGTTTTACCAGGTTAGAAAAGTTATGTTTTCTAGCCTGGTATTCTTTTTTTTGAAAAAGTATTGACGTATAAACTATTAATATGGTAAATTAATAAACGTCGTCAACGACAAAAGAAAAAAAGAAGTTGACACTCACATTTGAATGTGATAAATTATAAAAGTCGCTGAAACGCGATATTGAACTTTGAAAACTAAACGAAACAAACAACGTGAAACGTCAATTTTTATTTATGATGCTAGACAAACACTT
>NZ_CAKJTI010000051.1 GCF_917563915.1 Bacillus rhizoplanae
TATTAGACTTTATCTTATCTATTTTAGGATGAGAAGTATAGTATATTGTTCCTAACACAGTTTGAGAACTTTGCATGAATTGATTAATAGTAGATAGAAATTTGGGAGATGCGATTTGCATAGGACCAATTTCATCTATCAATGTAATTCTCTTTGTATTATAAGAACTTTGGATAGAATGAAGCGCTATACTCTCAAATTTGGAAATATTTACGCCATATCTGCCTACTCTAATATCACTATTAGAGTTAATATCTGCAATCACTGATTCTTCTCCGTCAAGAGAGATAATTTTAAAACCAGTTCTATTAGAGTTCTCTACAATCTCTTCGGTATAAAATCCTCCAAAGTTTTCTATTCCAAGTGCATTTATTATTTTCTTTAAAACCGTAGTTTTACCTACTCTCGGCTTGCCAGTTAGAAAAAAATGATTTCCCATAAAGAGATACATCCTCCTGTGTCGTAAGAGTACCTACTTGTTGAATTAGAAATGTTTCGTTTCACTATTTTGTATATGAGGACACTTAGCAAGTAAAGTTTGTATAAATAATTCTTCGTTTTCTGGTGATAGTTTGACACTGCCAAATATAGCATTAGGATAGTGAATCTCTACACCATGAAATGCAGCTGCAGGACGAAACCCCATAAGCATATCATCAGTTGGATGAATCGCTGTAATATTTTCATAGGGAATGTTGCACCAAAAAGGACCGCATCTTGCATATAAACTCTTTTCTCGTAATTCATAGCGGATCCCGAAAATGATCCATAACATAAATAAATCAAATATAAAGAGGATGCTCGAAATGATGAACCAATCCATAGAGGTTAATGATTTATCTAGCCAAAGCGGAAGAGAAAGGAGCACATTACATAATAATGTGGTTCCAATTATCATATACCAATATCCTCGATCTCGTCGTACTTTCCATCTCATTAGATTACCTTCTCCTTTGTGTGATACTCTTTTTTCAGAAATGATGACTTCGGGGTTTATATACAAATATTACCACATTTTCATGCGTATAATTAGGAATATGTCACTTTAAGGGCTAAATATTGAAAATAAGGTAGTTTATGTAGAAATTAGATGGCAGAATGAAGAGGGAATATGTTCATTTTTTGAAATGAAACTAATAATATGCAGAGGAGAAATATATGAAACCATTACAAGGAAAAGTTGCAGTAGTAGCTGGTGCAACACGCGGCGCTGGAAGAGGTATCGCGGTGATGCTTGGCGAAGCTGGTGCTACAGTCTATGTAACAGGAAGAAGTACAAAAGGAAATTTATCATCAATGGGAAGAACGGAGACGATTGAAAAAACGGCTGAACTTGTAACGAAACAAGGTGGAAAAGGAATTGCAGTTCGCGTCGATCATACGGTGAAAGAAGATGTTGCAGCTTTATTTGCAAAGATTGAACAAGAGCAGAATGGACAGTTAGATATTTTAGTGAATGATATATGGGGAGGCGATCCGCTGGCAGAATGGAATGTACCATTTTGGGAGCATAATTTAGATAATGGAATCCAAATGCAAACAACTGCTGTTCAATCTCATATAATAACAAGTCATTACGGTGTCCCGCTTATGGTGAAAAAAAAGAAAGGGCTTGTTATTGAAATTACAGATGGTGTTGATTATGAGTATCGAGGGAGTATGTTTTATAGCCTTGCTAAAATTTCAACAATTCATTTAGCCCAAGCAATGGCGAAAGACTTAGCTCCTTACAACATAACGTCTGTTGCAGTGAGTCCAGGGTTTTTACGTTCTGAAGCTATGTTAGATATATTCGGTGTGACAGAAGAAAATTGGCAAGAAGGAGCAAAAAAAGATCCGCATTTTATCGCATCAGAAACACCATTTTTTATAGGAAGAGCAATTGCTGCTTTAGCGAGTGATCCTAATGTTCATAAGAAAACAGGAAAAGCACTTAGTTCGTGGGAATTAGCAAGAGAATATAAATTCAAAGATATAGATGGAAGACAGCCTGATTGGGGAAAATATTTTGAAGAGCATATAAAGCAAACTTTATAAAGAATTTTCATTGATTTAGGAAAGGATAAATAAAAACTCGTACATGTTTATCAAGACCTAAAATCTAAAAACGCTTAAAAATAAAGGGTAATCATGTATTAGACATGACTAAGATGTGATTACCCTTTTTCTTTATGAGGGGACAATCCCATCCGTTACAATGTGGATAATGTACACTAAGAAACGAAACCAGCCCTAAACGGGGCTGGTTGATATGAGATTCGTTAGCGAAAGTAAATAAATCTATTATGATTATTACTAAACTAACCATGTTCCAGTTTTAAAAACCAATATATTATCTAAGTACAATTCCCCATAATTTTTAAGATCTTTTACTAAATCCCAATGGATTACCTGTCAATTCGACAGGTTTTTTATTTTTTAGAAGGAATATTATGGTTAAGGATTATTATCTTTTTGGGATATTAATAAGGAGGATTTTATGAAAAAAATTGTACTTATTGGTTCGGGTGGTTCAGGGAAATCCACATTGGCAAGGCATTTAGGCGAAAAGCTAAAAATAAATGTTTATCATCTTGATGCATTATTTTGGAAACCTAATTGGGTAGGTGTTCCAAAAGATGAACAAAGAAAAGTACAAAATGATTTAATTAAAGAAGAAAAATGGATTATTGATGGAAATTATGGTGGGACAATGGAAATAAGACTTAACGCAGCTGATACAATAATCTTTCTTGATATTCATAGAACAATATGTGTCTATCGTGCTTTCAAAAGAATAGTAAAATATCGAAATAGAACAAGACCGGATATGGGCGAAGGATGCGAAGAAAGATTTGACTTAGAATTTTTTAAATGGATATGGGAATATCCAACGACCAAAAGACCTGTAATTTTAAAAAGGCTTGATCAATTATCTAGAGATAAAAAAGTTATTATCTTAAAATCACCAAAAGAAGTTCAACAATTTTTAAAACAAGTGCAATAATTATAAATTAAGGGGTGTATTTTTTCATTCCCCTAAGTCTATTAAAAATCAATAAATTGAGATAGAGAGAAAAATTATAAACCTCGATTCCAAAGTGACTCGAGTTTTTTTATGACAATGGTTAAAATACAACCGAACAGTCCTTGTTTTAATTTTCTTAAAAAAAATGAATAGTAAGGAAAATATGGTATATTCATAATATCCAATCATTTTTAAGGGAGACGGGGAAAATGACAACGGAAAATCAAACAGTTGAAAATAAGGAACTAACGATTTTTAACCACATTGGAAACACAATTGTAACAGAAGATAGAGAAATCCAAATTATCTCAAGATTAGAAGAGCCTCTTATTGTCGTGTTAGCAAATGTATTAAGTGATGAAGAGTGTGAAACGTTAATTGAAATGTCTAAAAATAAAATGAAACGTTCTAAAATTGGTATTTCGCGCAAAATAAATGACATTCGGACGAGTAGTGGTACGTTTTTAGAAGAAAGTGAGGCCGCTACTAGAATCGAAAGGCGAATCGCTTCGATCATGAATGTTCCTGTTGAACATGGAGAAGGGTTCCAGATCTTAAAGTATACAGTTGGCCAAGAATATAAAGCGCATTATGATTTTTTTGCAGAAAACAGTGCGGCAGCAAATAACAATCGTATTAGTACCCTTGTTATGTACTTAAATCATGTAGAAGAAGGTGGAGAGACTTTCTTTCCAAAACTCAACCTTTCTGTATCTCCGAAAAAAGGGATGGCGGTATATTTCGAATATTTTTATCGGGATGCATCATTAAACAAGCTTACTTTACATGGCAGTGCACCTGTTATCAAAGGTGAAAAATGGGTTGCGACGCAATGGATAAGAAGAAGACCGTTGTATTAAGATACCACTCAATTACGAGTTTTTTATGGTATTATACTGTTACATTTAAAAGTATACTGTGACAAAATTTAGTATACTCGAATGAAGTGTGATTTTAGTATGATAAAGTACAGGTTTTATACTTTTTGTTGATATGCATATTTATCCGGAATATGAGCACATTATTTACCAATAAAATGGAGGTGCTAAAGATGAATATTCAAGAACATAATCATACCAATGAAATTCTTATAACAAGTGCAAAGAGCGCGATTGAGCAAATGAAATATGAAATTGCACGTGAATTCGGGATTACACTCGGTCCAAATACAACAGCACGCGCAAACGGAACGGTTGGGGGAGAAATTACAAAACGCTTAGTACGAATGGGCGAAGAAAAGCTAGCTGGACAATATAAAATTCACTAAAATGACGTTTGCTTTCTCTTTTATTATTTTAGGGGGACTGCCGCACATACATCAAGTTAAGATTTTAAAGTCCCCTCCCTATATTCTATTTTATTGAAATCCATAATTAAGTAATATATCATTATATTTGTAAGAGTTATACATATTGTATCTGTTAGTTAGGAGAGGGGTGAAGCTGTGGCCCCTTTTTTTGTTTTATATATTTAATTTTAGTAAGGAGTAGTTCATTAGATATGAAAGAAAGTTGTTTAAATAAAATAATAGAAGTAAAGAAGCTTAGATTGGCAAAACTTATCACAAATTATGGGCTGAATCACAGAAAGGTTATACATTTAAGTCAGGATTTAGATCGATTAATTTTCAATGTTATGATTATAAAAAGCCATCAAAATAAGGATTTAAAATACACATATATAAAATAATTATAGAGAATATTACTTATGAAAATGCGTAAGTTTGTATCGAATAAGTTTATCATAAAATATAACCTTGAACATGCATACTTTAAGAGAGTACTTCGCAGTTGTTTTTCTATGGAGTCAATTGGGGATATGTAATCAATCGACTCTTTTATTCTAATTCTAACTACCGTAACCAATTATTTTGGGGTCATAAAGCATGATTAACTCCAAAAACATCCCACAGGGGCGTGGCATAGTAAAGAGGCAGATCAAAACATACTCTTTTTCATTTAGTAAACATGATTAGTGCTAATTTTAGGACTATATTTTCATAAACTAACATGAATCATTTTTAAAGAATTTCATTAACGGCAATGCTATCTATAAATTGCCGTTAAAGGAATGGACTGTAGATGAATATTGTTTTTGAAAGCATTATACTAATCGTTATAGGTATCCTCGGTTTAAAGGTAACGGGGAGTAAGTCTCTTAGTCAAATGACGAGAGCTGAAATTATTATCATTGTATCCATTGGGCGCATTATTGTAGAGCCAGTGTTAAGTAAGAAAGTAGGTCCCACTATACTCGCTACATGTATATTTTCTGTTGTTTTACTTATAATTCATTATTTAGAAATGAAATCACGAAAGGTGGAACAATTTCTAAATGGTGATAAAATCGTTCTTATTAAAGATGGTGAACTTTTAAAGAACAATTTAAAACGTGCTAATATGACTGAACAGCAATTATTTATGCATCTAAGAGAACAAGGAATTCATGATATTCAAACATTACAGCAAGTAACTGAAGAGCCAAACGGTCATATCGGATATCAATTAACAGCTCAAGCTCAACCGGTTACTCGTGAAGTGCTAGAAAAGGTACTGCGTCAATACATTTCTAAAGAATAAGGAATATGAATGGTATCTATCTTTGAAAGTCTGAAATTATCCTGCGCAGCTTTTGTAGTCCAACAATTAAATCTTGATCATTTAGCATAGAGTAACTGATACGCATATACTCGTGTTTAGATTCATGAACAAAGCAAGCTGTTCCTGGTAAAAAAGAAATGTTAGCTTCATTTGCTTTTTTAAGTAATGCAAATGAATGCATTGAATCCGGAAGGGAAATCCATAAATTAAAGCCGCCTTTCGGTACTTGAAAATGAATGATATTTGGTAAGGAAGCGAGTATCTCTACTGTTGTATCACGACGCATTTGTAAGGCAGTCCGTAGTTTTTCTAAATGATTCTTCATTCTTTTTGTGCGTAAAAAGGGTAGAATGGCCTTTTGGGTTAACTGCGGACTTCCTATATCCATTAGTGCTTTTGCGGCATATAACCAATCAAATACAGGTCCTTCGGCTAGTATTGCGGCAATACGAAGCCCTGGTGCTAATGTTTTACTGAATCCTTTTAAATAAATCACATGACCATTTGTATCGAAATATTTAAGGGGAGCTGGAAGTTTAACATCATCAAAATAAATCTCACCAAAAGAATCATCTTCTATAATAAAAAAGTGATAAAGCTCTGCTAATTCTATAAGTTCTTTTCGTCGTTGTTCACTCATTAATGTTCCAGTAGGATTATGAAAGGCAGGATTCACGTATAACAAAACTGGATTATTTTTTTGACACACCTCATCTAATAAATCAGAACGGATGCCTTGTTCATCAAGCTCAACGGGAATAACGTTGATTCCTTTGTTAACAAACACATCAATTGCAGCACCGTAGCACGGACTTTCTACTATTACTGTGTCCCCAGGCTTTAATAATGTTTGAGCAATTAAATCAATTCCTTGCTGGGCACCACTTGTAATTAATAAATGAGCAGGATCGGCGCTCAATCCTTGATAGTCTTTTAAATATTTGCTAATTTCCATGCGAAGTTCTTCATCACCTTGTACAGGTCCGTATGTGGCCAAAATCATTTTGTCTCTGTCTAATATTTTTTGCATTTCACCTGATAGAAACGGATTAGGTAAAAGACGTGGGTAGAGAATGGCCTGAGAAAAATCATAATACTTTTTGTGGCGATTGATAATATATTGAGACCTTATCACATTAACAGCTTTCATATGTTGCCAGTCATAAGGACCATGTATGTTTAGAGGAGTATTTCTTTTTCCTCTTATGTAAACCCCTTTTCCTGGTTGTATGTATACATAATCTTTTGTTTCAAGCTGTTTATATGCTTTACGAACCGTCAATACACTTATTTTTAAATCATCTGCCATGATACGTAGAGAAGGAAGGGGGTCTCCATCTGCTAACATGCCACCTTGAATACGCTGAACGATTTGCTCGTAGATTTGCTGGTAGAACGGTATATTAGATTCTTTTCGGAGTACAACCTTCATTATCTCACCTAATCTTCTTTTTATTTTCATTTAAACTGAAAAAAACTTTATAATCAACAGAAAATTCATACAACTGTTATATAGCTTAATGTACTGTTATACACTGTTTCCTCTATACTCATTTCAACAATGAAAGGGAGGAAGCATTATGGTTATTTTTAATTATCTTCTTATTTGTATTATTTTTGGGACGACATTTTTAACGATTAAAATAGGAATCGCAGCAGGGACTCCACCACTTTTTTCAGCAGGGATTCGTTTCTTTTTCGCAGGTATAATTGTTATCATGTTTTTTATCATGAAACGGAAACAAGTCATACCATACCTTTTAACAAAAAGAATTATATTTGCTGGTTTTTGTCTTACGTTTATGACCTTTGCCACTTTATATTGGGCAGAGCAGTATATCTCATCGGGATTAGCAGCTGTTCTTTCCGCTACAGGTCCAATGATGATTTTATTGCTTCAAGCGAAACGAACGAAAAGAAAATTGAGAAGGGAACAACTTTTTGCCCTTGTACTGGCTCTTATAGGAGTAGTATGTATTTCTTTACCGGGGTTGCAGCAGCAATTTTCTTATATGTGGAGCATTGCTTGCCTTGTTATATTAGTAGGAGAATTTTTCTACGGAATGGGTACGATCCGTTCAAAGGAAATTTTATCAGATTTATCAAATGTCTCACCGTTTTTGATTAATGGCATTCAAATGTTGTATGGAGGTCTGTTACTAATTGTTTGTTCGCTCCTATTAGAGCATCCGAATCTATCTGTCTTAACTACATGGAACGTTCAATGGCCGATTCTGTATTTAATATTTATAGGTTCAATAGGTGGGCACGGCTTATACTATTGGCTATTATCCAAAACCAATCCTGTATTTCCATCTACTTGGCTTTATGTTTCGCCATTACTTGCTGTTATAACAGGATATATGTTTTTAGGTGAACCAATCAAACCAGTGATGGGGATTGGAGCTTGCTTCATCTTAATCGGTGTTTTTATGGCGAATCGATCCACACTGGAGTTGTATTGGAGACAAGGGAAGCTATTGAAAAAAGAGATGTGATAGTTCTTTTACCTAATCCGTGATTAAGTTGTGAATTAGCAGATTAATTTCAAAAGAAAGCCATTTTTATGAAAACAAAAAGCCTATCGTATAACGTTATGGATTTGATATCACATAACATTACGATAGGCCATTATTGTATTTATCGTTAATTTATTTTCTTTATAAACCCTTTATAGTGGCGTTTCACGAGCTGGCTTTCTAACGTTTTCATTGTTTCTAGTGCTACACCGACAATAATGAGTAAACTTGTCCCGCCGATTTGAGCAGAAGCTGGTAAATCAGAAACTTTTGTAAATATAATTGGTAAAATAGAAATGGTTCCTAAAAAAATTGCCCCAATAAAAGTTAAGCGATATAAGATTTTTGTTACGTATTGCTCTGTCATTTTCCCTGGTCGGATACCTGGAACATATCCATTTTGCTTTTTCAAGTTTTCAGCCATTTGTTCAGGATTTACTTGAATAAAGGCATAAAAGTATGTAAAAGCAATAATGAGGCCAATGTATAGAAACATTCCAATTGGATGTGTAAAATCCAAGTTTGTATTTATCCATTTGGACACTGCAGAGTCTGGAAATAGCTGCGCAATTGTCCGCGGCGTCATTAAAAATGCTGAAGCAAAGATAACAGGAATGACACCTGCGCTATTTACCTTAAGAGGTAAGTGTGTATTTTTTGCTCCTTGATACGGATTGTTCCCAGTAGAAGCTTTTGCATATTGAATAGGAATTTTACGGTTTGCTTGTTGAATATAGATTACACCGACGATGATTGCTAAAATGACTAAACAAATTAATATGATTTTTATAATATGCATAAAGAGCTGATCCCCAGCATTTTGAAATTGCTGTACATACACTTGATTCATAATATTTGGAATGGCTGCAATAAGACCTGCAAAGATAAGAATTGAAATTCCGTTTCCAACTCCATTTGCGGTAATTTGTTCACCTAACCACATTAAAAACGCAGTACCAGCAGTTAATACGGTAGCAATTAATAAATAGGTCTTCCAACCTGGATCGGTTATTAATCGTCCACCTGCTATATTGTTAAAGCCGATAGACATTCCTATGGCTTGAATGAATGCAAGAACAATTGTAAAGTAGCGGGTAAATTGAGCTGATTTTTTACGGCCCATTTCACCTTGCTTTGCCCACTCTGTAAATTTAGGAATAACATCCATCTGTAATAACTGTACGATGATGGAAGCCGTAATATATGGTGTGATGCCAACTGCAAAAATCGAAAAGTTTTTCAGGGCACCTCCGCCAAATATATTGAGCATTCCTAAAATATTAGTTTGATCTTGTACTTTTAATACCTCGGCATTAGTATGAGGAACTGGAATGAATGTGCCAATCCGAAAAACAATTAACATTGCTAAAGTAAAAAGGATCTTCCTTCGTATCTCAGTCACTCTCATAAAGTTTGAAATTGTACGAAACATTATGTCGCCTCCTATATATTTACCAATTATGTAAAGCAAAACTGGCTTTTATATCCTCACGTATAAACTGTAAACCTCCTTCCGAATAAAATTCATTATGACAAATGGATTTTCAAACAGTTTATGGATATAAAATAGAGTGATATTTATGTTTTCGTAACAACTCAATACCCATAATATAACTATAAAATGAAGATTTGTACATAGATAAGGCTAAAAGAACGAGAAATTACTTTAATGGAAAGTTTGAAAAAATGTACTTGTCAAGTATACTGAATATGTTTCAAACTTTATGAACATAGGTTGGTTCACTATGACCTATAAAGAACAAAATAGAAAAGGTGTTAAGAATGAAAACGTATATTGTAGTTGGAGTGGGGATTCTCGGAGCATCTACTGCTTATCATCTTGCAAAAGCGGGAGCACATGTTACATTGGTTGATCGCCAAGATTTAGGGCAGGCGACTGATGCAGCAGCGGGAATTGTATGTCCTTGGCTCTCACAGCGCCGGAACCAAGCTTGGTACCAAATTGCAAAAGGTGGGGCTCGTTACTATGCTTCTTTAATTCAACAATTAGAAGCGGATGGCGAAAAGGATACAGGTTATAAACGTGTAGGTGCTATCAGTCTTCATACAGAAGAGAAAAAATTAAATCAAATGGAAGAGCGGGCATATAAGCGACGTGAGGATGCTCCGGAAATCGGTGAAATTACTCGTCTATCAAGTTCTGAAACAAAGAGCATATTTCCGCCGTTATCAGAAGAATATAGCGCTGTACATATTAGTGGTGCTGCTCGTGTGAACGGAAGGGCACTTCGTCAGTCTCTTGTGAATGCAGCTAAAAAACATGGTGCTGTATGTATTATGGGAGATGCATCATTAGTTCATGAAGATAATCGAGTTGTTGGCATTGAAGTAAATGGTGAGACTTTAACAGCTGATCAAGTGATCGTAACTGCTGGTGCTTGGGCAAACGAGTTATTGCAGCCGCTTGGTGTTAATTTCTTAGTAACATTTCAAAAAGCGCAAATTGTTCATCTCCATATGCCAAAAATAAATACAGATAGTTGGCCTGTTGTTATGCCGCCAAATGACCAATACATTCTTGCGTTTGAAGATGGTCGTGTCGTGGTAGGTGCAACACATGAAAATGATACTGGATTTGATTACCGAGTAACAGCGGGTGGATTACATGAAGTATTTGATAAAGCATTATCGATTGCTCCAGGTCTAGCTAATAGTACGATGCTTGAAACGAGAGTCGGATATAGACCATTTACACCAGGCTTTCTTCCTGTAATTGGTGCATTACCTAACTTCGAAGGCATACTAGTTGCCAACGGACTTGGTGCTTCTGGGTTAACAGCTGGGCCTTATTTAGGTTCTGAGCTTGCGAAACTTGCTCTTGGTGAACAGACAGAACTTGATCTTAGTTATTATGACGTAGCTGGTGCAATTGAGCAACCAAAGAATTAGAGAAATAGTATGTATTACATATAGGGGTAGCACCACATGCCCATCAGCCTAAAAAATAAAATAATTCATAACAAAAATTTTCCTTCTCTATAACTATTTATAAGAAGTAAGATTCTTTTTTGTTGTGAAGAGAAAAGGATTTCTTAGCTTGATGGCCATGTTACGGTACCGCTCTGAAAAATCTCCTCAAACTTACTCAAAACTTACTTATGAGTAAGTTTTTTTGTACACATGAGTCAATTCTTTTCCCTGTCTCATACCAAAATCATGTACGGGTATGAACAGCAGTTTCTTTTAGAATACTCCAAAAGAAGAAAGTAAACGTACAAAAGTACGTTGCCTAAGCGAGGCAAATTAAAAGTTTGTGATGACACAATTTTGTCCAACAGGAACATATCCTGCAAGGGTAAATGTACTTAATTTCGAGATACATTTTTCTTGTAAGAAAAACCCTTCTTTTTTTGCGATGTTCACAGAAGCATTGTTATCACGCATTAAGGTTACCTTACAGGACGCACAAGTAAACACACGCACTGACGGCGTTTTCTTTTCTTTGTGACCACACACGCAACATGTTTTCGTCGTATCTCGTTCGTCAACGAGGAAAAAGTGTTTGTTTTTCTTTTCTGCTACCCATTTTAAGATTTTATGAAACGAACCGATGACTTCTTGATTCAACATACTACGTTTCATGTTATCTAAAGGAGCAGTATCATTAGATGGTACATAATCTCCCATAATGACAACATCATATTGTTTATATAATTCATTCGCAATCGTATACATTGTAGTCTTCATTTGTTCTCGGCGACAATGATACGCTTTATTTAACGCTTTGTTGATTTTATTCCATCTTGGACTATGTACGGTGTATGGATTCCCATGTTTCGTAGTTCGTTTTCGATAATTTTTTTCACACTTATCTCGAAGTGATTTCAAATCATCAATCTTTTGATCCCAATATTTGATAAGTGATAATTTTTTCCATTCGATGGAATTCCCTTTGTTATCCACACCTACAAAGAAATTTTTATGGTTAGGGTCTAAAGAAATCCATGACTCTTTGGGTACATTCATTTCTTGAACGGGTTTCACTGGTTTTGGTGGTAAAGCTCTTTTTTCTTCTTGTGATTTTGCCTGTTTTTTTAAGTAATTGTATTGTTTGATTTTTTTTTATATTGTTTCATTTCCTCTTTAAACTGTAAGTCGGCTTCATTTCCTCTTTCGATGGTGAGGATGACATAAAAACGACCACCTTGTTGTTTACATAAACGACAAGTTCGAATCGTTTCATATTCTTGTAAAGAAAACGGTTCTTTTAATGTACCAAATACGCCAGGGTTATGTTTCCCTTTGATTTTAGGCATGTGAGGAATTTTTCCTAACATAATTCAGAAGCTTATTATCTCTAATTTCCCATCCCTTGTTTGGTTCATCAAAAAATAAACTATACCATTTTTTCTTCCAACTACGGTAATTGGGATATTGATTTTGTCCTGTAAATAAACGTGTAAACGCATCTTTTAGACGAGCGGACACTTCTTTTACAGGGGAAAAAAACACTGTTTGTAAAAATGGGTATTTTTCTTTCATGACTCTCGTTACATAATTTCGCAAATTATGGTCATATAAAAATTGATTTTCATTGTTGTTGTTTTCGTAATCCTCTTTACATGTTGTTAACAATTGATTGTATAACCAATTTAAAATACGACTTTGACCATCTAAAATAAGTTCATCTTCATTTGAAAACACCACTTCCATTTTTTTATTATAAGTAAGCAGTGCCATTTTGTTTTTCCTCCTTTCTGTTTATTTTTCTTTAAGAAGAGATTCATTTATTTCCTTTATTTTTTTGCTTTTTTAGAACGACTTCCATACAATTTTGTACTGAAAACTGTAATAACAGAAAGTACGTCTCCTACTAATTCTTCTTCATAAGTTTTATCTCCTGTGTGATTGAGGATTTCAATTTTCACATCATATATATTACAAATTTGTTGGACCATTTCAAATCCAAAACGAATCATTCTATCTTTGTAATGTATAACAATTCGTTCGATTTCACTTCCACAAATAAAAACCTATTCAAATAGAATAGGTTTGAGTAACTTTAGATAATTTTATTTAAACTGTTATTTTACTTCTAAACGTAATTTCTTACTTATTAGTTAAATTGGACATTTCAACAGATTTTTGAGTACAGCGCTTCATAGCTGAAATGATAGCTGCTCTTAAGCCTTTTTCCTCTAATGTTGCTACAGCTTCTATTGTCGTTCCACCTGGAGAACAAACCATATCTTTAAGTGTGCCTGGATGTATTCCTGTTTCAAGTACCATTTTTGCAGAACCTAATACAGCTTGAGCTGCGAATTTATATGCTTGAGTTCTTGGCATACCATCTAGTACAGCAGCATCTGCCATGGCTTCTATAAACATATATACATATGCTGGAGAAGAACCACTTACAGATGTTACAACATCCATTAATTTTTCATTTACTATCTCTGTTTGGCCAAAACTATTAAATATATTTAGTATGTCTTCTAGATCTTTTTCTGTAACCATTTCATTAGCACATAACGCAGACATTCCTTCTCCAACAAGAGCAGGTGTATTAGGCATTACTCTAACAACCTTTAACTTTCTGCCGAAAGCATTCTCAGTACTCTTAATACTTTTTCCTGCAGCAATAGTTACGACTATTACATCGTTTTTTATCTGCTCTTTTATTTGGTTAATTACTGATGAGTATAGGTCTGGTTTGATTGATAAAATTAAAATATCAGCATTGTTAGCTACTTCATTGTTGTCAGTAGTTGTAGTTATGTCATATTTTTCACTAGCATTTTTTAAATTAATGACACTTACATCTGAACAAATTATTTTATCTGAAGAAACTATATTTTTGTTAATCATTCCACCTATCATAGCGATACCCATGTTTCCACATCCGATGAATCCTATTTGTTTGTTCATAATAACTCGCTCTTGCTCCTTTTATTATAAATTTTATTGGTTTGAAATTATTATTCTAAAAAATTAATGATATCCCGTACAGAAGAGATAAACATTATAAACT
>NZ_CAKJTI010000052.1 GCF_917563915.1 Bacillus rhizoplanae
CTTTTGTTAACATAAAATCAATGTATCACAAAACCTTTAAAAGTTCCTTCAGAAGAACTGAAGGAACTTTCCATTCACATAATCAATGTTATCGGAAGTGAAAAGAACATCCAACAATTACATATCAATATTCAAATCAATGATTTAGACAGAGTAATGAAAGAGTAAGTTAGATGTACACAGCTTTTATGAAAAATATAAAACAAGTGAGTTATATTCTCTCAAACCTTATTAAATAATATATAATTGTAAACAGAACACTCACCATTGTTTTGACAGCAAAACAGTCAAATAAGAAGGAGTGGCAAGCTTGAAAAGGAAAAAGATTTTGTATTGGTTTCTATCTATTGTATTGGTGACTTTTCTAGGGCATACGGTATATGCTGCAGAACAACAAGGAACACTTAAAGTTCAAGAATCAAACGCTCTAAAGGGACAATTCCATCTTGATAATGTAGTGAAAATTTATGTGCCATCCACCTATAATGTAGATCAACCTATTGATAATACTCCCTATGTTAATAAATCTCTGGAGACATTCTCTAACATGTTTGGAGGAGCTACCGCTATTGAAGGAACAGGGGCCTGGGTAGGAGATAACAATCAGCTCATTAAAGAAAAAGTCACCATCGTGTATAGTTTTGCCGAAAATTTAAATAAGAAGACGATTAATGAAGTGGTAGAATATGCGCAATCCCTAAAAGAAGAGATGAAGCAATCATCAGTGTCTCTTGAAGTAAACGGGAAGATGTATTTCATTGAATAATGGTTAGAAAAAGGCTTGGAGATCTTATATCTCCAAGCCTCTTTGTTATTTAAGAATCATAGCGCAGGCTACATAATCAGTGATATTCATGGTAAACAAAGAGGCTAATCCCTTATTCATTAAGAATTAAGCCTTTTCTCTTTTGAAAGCTTTATACAAGAATGTATACATATTTGGTTTAGTAAGTATGATTTCTCTGAATTGTCCTTATTTCTCGTATGAAAATCGCATATCTGCTATTTAGTCTAATACTTTATTTTAGTACAATCATTATCTATTCATGACATATAATGGTGAATCTAAATCTTTATTTTATGAGATAAGAAATGAATATATAAAACACTTGGAATGAAGAATTTTTATCAAAATTAGTTTAACAATGGAAGTACATTAATTATAGGTTCTTCATAAGGATGGACGCTCTTGATAATGTTTAGTACTTCTTCAAGGTTTTGATATAAACATCTAAACTCCAGTTTGTATTCAGTCCCGAAACATATTTCTCCTATAGTGCCATTAAAGGGTTTTGATTCTTCTAATGGTTTCCAAGTTCCCTTAACAAGTGAGTAAGAAATAACATGATCATATTTACCTACTGTTAAAACACCAATATCGTTCAGTTTACTTCTTAATGTTTCTATGTATTCTTCTGGTAATAGTACCTCAACTTTTACAAATTTAACATCCATTTTCTAGCTCCTTAAAATCGGTTTTATTTTAAACAATTCGTTATATTAGATAAAACGCTTTTGGTGATTAAGCTTTGATGGCGAACGAAAAGCTATGAAATACCACATAACATTAACGATTAATGTAGCTATGCAAAGTCCTAGTAAAATAGGAAATCCACCCATTGTTAAAACGACTATGAGTATTACGGAGTTTTAAAGCAGTCCTAATCCACAAAAGACTGCCATAACAAACTTCATTATATTCAACCCTGCAATATATAGGATTAAAGGGAGGAGATATGTGGAAAGAGCCATGCCTATTGCTGTCCACATACCCATCGTTCCAAACTTATTGGCTCTAGGCCCGGAATCGGCAAGTGGGGAAAGTGAACCCGCAATCAACAAAGAGCAGAAGAGCAATGCGGAAACTAAAGTCATGAAAATAACACGAGATTTGTTTGTTTCTTTTGTCATGATATGTTTCATTCCTTTCAGGATTGTTCGTAAAATTAAGAGGAAATAGTATCTAGAAGTTGAGTATTTCAGCAGTTGTGAATAATAGCTTCTACATTCTTCATTAAAAGTAATTATTCTCTTTTTATATTATAACAAATATATGAAAAAAAGGTTATTTTTAGGTTTTTAGTAGATTGATTTAAAACATGTGAAGATGAAAACAGAGTATGTAAGAACATTACATACTCTGTTTTATATTCAATAGATTTTCATTCCTTTTAACATTTGGTTTCAAAAAATGAAGGAGTGAAAATCCAACCACGCCTAAAAGACCAAAAATAATCCAAGGGAAACTCATATCTTTCCAATATTTCGTAAAGAAAGTCCCTGTATAGTTTCCGATAGTAAATCCTAAGGCAAGCGATAGTTGAAAGAAGCCAAAATAGGTTGCTGTGTATTGTTCGTTGCTAAAGTTTGCCACAGCAATATCCGCATTAGGTAGTACGAGTGTTTCTCCGATAGTAAATAAAATGACACACACCAATAGCCAATATGGATGAAAAGAGATGGGAATGAGAAGGAAAGAAAGTCCCATTAGTAATACACCATACTTTACAAGAGAAAGTGCATGATATTTTTTAAAGAGATATTTAAATGCAATCATAAATAAAAAACCTGTAATGGCGTTTATTGTAATGACGAGTCCTACTAAGTTTTGATCGTGACTTATATTGTTCATATGAAGCGGTAATGCAACCGTAAGTTGTGTAAACATCGTATAAAAAAACACCATGATGAGTGAAAAAGATAGAAAGGGCTTGTTTTGCACAGCCACTTTTATTCCCGTTAAAAGTTGTGTTTCATGTACTGTAACATGAAAGTGAGATCTAAGAAGAAAGAATAGGAATGCTAAAAATAACATGAGTAATCCAGTAAATAAGAATGGATATAGTGGATCCCAATGAAGCAATATACTACCTGCAATCGGCCCAATGATTGCTCCGCCATTAAGGAAGAGATTTAAGTATGTAAAGGTATCTTTTCTTATATGAGCAGGTTGAGAACCAAAAACAGCACGTGCAGATGGTTCATAAAAAGCAGTACCAAATCCAATGAATATTGTTGCAAGCATAATAGTATAAAATTCAGAAAATATCCCTAAAGAAAGAAAGCCAATACCTCGTAAAATGGTTCCGGTTATCATCATGATGATATAACCAACCCGATCTGCGAGTATTCCCGTAAATAACGGAAATATTCGAGAGGTAATTGTAAGCGCTGTTAAAATTGTGCCAACCTGCATAGCAGAAAAATGTAAAGAATTAGATAAATAGATGGTTAGAAATGCCATCACTGCAAAATGACCAAGCGTCATAAAAAAAGTAGAAAATAATACAAAACGAATAGGTACTGAAAAAGATTTCAAAATATCCACCCCTTTTTTGTTAACCTTCTATTATTTTTAATGGTTAACATTTTTATGTTATGATTATACTGAAAATAAGAAAAAAAGTAAACTATGGAAAGTTGGTGGTGATTTTGAGTAGCAATCAAACTGCACCAGAGATGTTAGAAAGTATAAGAGCGCTTTTAAATACATGGAGAATCCCAAATGAAACGAGAAAACCGGTTGATTTTTTTGAAACAGAAGAAAATGTTTATTTGTTTATGAATGAACAATGGAATGAAGAGTTACCTTTTGGTTCGGTGGAGGAAGTAAAAAGTTTCCGCGGCACTATTCGAGAGGCGGTTGAACAGCAGAAGTCATTAAAGCCGTTGTTCGAGAAGTATCCATTACAAGTAATGACTGTGGATGGAGAAGATGAGATTACATATCAAGCAATTGGTGAGGAAAATTTATATACATTTTTATTGCGAATTATTGCTTCTGCGATTGTAAATAAACAGTGGGGAAGATTGAAAGCTTGTCCAGATTGTAAGTGGGTGTTTTACGATCAATCTCGTAACGGTAGTAAACGTTGGTGCGGCATGTACGCTGAAGGAGAAGGGGGACGAGCTTGCGGAACAATTGCAAAAGTGAAGAGGCATCGTGCGAAGAGAAAAGCAAGTTCAAGTTATATTAAATAGCCGAAGCTTGCAGTGCTGCAAAGTTTCGGCTATTCTCTTGCTTTCTAAGTTGAACAGGATGTTATAATTTTTTCAACTGTACAAGAACGAGTCCATCTGGTAATGTAATTTTTTTCGTTTCTATAAAGTTATGTCTCTTATATAAAGCAATGGCAGGTGTATTTTTCATACCAGTTTGTACAATATAAGGTGTTGTTTCTTCATGTAGTCGAAATAGATGTTGTAATAGTGCTGTTGCAATTCCTCTATGAAAATATGTAGGTGAAACAACGAGGCGATGAATATCAACAACATCATCCTCATATAGAAATGAAATAAACCCAGCTAAAGTATTATCAATGAAGTATCCATAAAAGACTTCATTACAATTTTGGATATCAAAAATCGTGTCATACAATCGAGGAATTGAATTGTTTTGAATATACTGTGCTTCAATTTTGTATGCGGAAATTTGAATTTCTAAAATTTCCGCAGCTTCTTCAATAGAAGAAGGAGATAATTTTCGAATCAAGTGGAGGCCCCCTTTATGAAAAGAGTGAGAATATAGGATTCTCACTCTTTCGTATAACTAGTTCTAACTTTTTACAAGTAATGCATTGGCATATTGACGTGCCCAGTGATCAGCTGCTAATACCTCTTCTAATGAAGGATTAGCAATATTATGTTGAGCTTCTAATGTAGAATAAATTGTTCTTTCAATATCAAAAAATGAAATCTTGTCTTGTAAAAATAAAGCATTTGCAATTTCATTCGCAGCATTTAGTACAGCTGGTTTTGTACCACCAACTTTCCCAGCCTCGTAAGCGTAGTGGAGGCAAGGGAATTTCTCTAAATCAGGTTTTTCAAAATGTAAGCTGCCGACTTCTAGTAAATTTAATTTTTTAAAAGAAGATGCTAAACGCGATGGATAGTGGAATGCATATTGAATAGGCATACGCATATCAGGTGCCCCAAGCTGAGCCATAATGGAACCATCCACAAACTCTACAAGAGAGTGAATAATGCTTTCTTTATGGATCATAACATCGATTTTTTCATAGGAAACATCAAATAACCAGCGTGCTTCCATTACTTCAAAGCCTTTATTTAGTAATGTTGCAGAGTCAATTGTTAATTTTGCTCCCATTAGCCAATTTGGATGTTTCAGCGCATCTTTCGCTTTGAGCAGAGCCATTTCTTCGCGTGCCTTATCCCTGAATGCACCGCCGGACGCTGTTACAATTAGTCTTTCAATCTCTTTATTATTTTCACCATTTAAACATTGGAAAATAGCTGAATGCTCACTATCTACTGGAATAAGGCGACAATGATTTTCTTTTGCTAATTCCGTAACAATATGTCCTGCCGCTACTAATGTTTCTTTATTAGCAATGGCGATGTCTTTTTTTGCTTTTAAAGCCTCAATTGTTGGAAGAAGTCCTGCTATACCAACGACAGAAGTTAAGACAAGATTACTATCGGGGTGCGCAGCAACTTCAATCAAGCCTTCTTCTCCATATACAACTTTTGTTCTAGTAGAAATTCGTGAGCGCAGTGCATATGCTAATTCTTTCGTGCCTACACTTACAATGCGCGGCTGAAATGTTTGTATTTGTTGTTCTAGCATATCAATATTTTTATTTGCGGTTAAACCGATAATTTGAAAGTGTTCTGGATGAGCAGCGACTACTTCTAGAGCTGATGTTCCAATAGAGCCAGTTGATCCAAGAATTGAAATGTATTTTACCATAATAAATCCTCCGTAGTTGTATGAAACTTTTCCATAAACTTTTATCTTATTAGATAAAAAAAAGAAAATTCCTGCACGATAAGACAGAAAATTTCCTTTTGTCTAAAAAATGTGGTATAATAAGGAAAATTTAAAAGAAGAAGCGACGATAGAGAAGAGTACATATTTGGAACTTCACAGAGAGCTGATGGTTGGTGGGAATCAGTAAGGAAAAAATATGGAATGGGCTCTGGAGCTTCATGCTGAACTGAGTAGGCTATGACGGTTGTTTCGACGTTATTCGAATCGTAAAGAGAGCTATGTAATTGTGGCTAATAAAGGTGGTACCGCGGGAGTCCCTCGTCCTTTTTAGGATTGAGGGACTTTTTTGCGTGATAAAGGAGGAGTAGTTATGGATAAAAATGTTATGTTAACTGGTGTTAAACCAACTGGACATCCGCATCTCGGGAACTATATTGGAGCAATTAAACCAGCCTTGCAGCTTTCTAAACAAAGAGAAGAAGAGGCATTATATTTTATTGCTGATTATCACGCATTAAATGCAGTGCAAGATCCAATAAAATTTCGTGAATATACGAAGGAAGTAGCAGCGACGTGGTTATCATTAGGCTTAGATGAGCATGTAATTTTTTATCGTCAATCAGATGTACCAGAAATTTTAGAATTGTACTGGATTTTAGCTTGTCTTACTCCAAAAGGTTTAATGAACCGGGCGCATGCGTATAAGGCAAAGGTTGATCAAAATATAGAAGCGGGAATAGATGTAGATACTGGTGTAAACATGGGATTATATACGTATCCTATTTTAATGGCTGCTGATATTTTATTATTTCAATCAAACTATGTTCCAGTCGGAAAAGATCAAATTCAGCATGTAGAAATTGCGAGAGATATTGCCTCGTATTTTAATAACACGTTTGGTGAAATTTTTGTATTGCCGGAGTATATCATTCAAGAAGAAGGAGCAATTGTACCAGGTCTTGACGGACGGAAAATGAGTAAAAGCTATGGAAATGTTATTCCACTATTCGAAGAGTCGGAAAAGTTGAAAAATCTTATTTTTAAGATTAAAACGGATTCATCTTTACCGAGTGAACCGAAGGAACTTGAGACATTATTTATGTTGTATAAAGAGTTTGCTACAGCAGAGGAAGTTACATTAATGAAAGAACAATATGCGACGGGCATCGGCTGGGGTGATGTGAAAAAAGAGCTACTTCGAGTCATCAACCGGGAGTTAGAGGAGCCAAGAAAGAAATATGAAATGTACATGAATGAACCACAGTTACTTCAAGGAGCAATCAAAAAAGGAGCCGAACGTGCAAGAGAAATTGCTAAGAAGAATTTAGCGGAAATAAAAAAACGGATTGGGTGTTAATATGAAAAGGGAAAGATTTAATTCCTTTTGTCTTATTAAAAATTAGTTGTTAACTGAAAAGGTGTTTTCTTTACATGAAAGCACCTTTTGTTAACATAAAATCAATGTATCGCAAACCCTTTAAAATTCCCTTCAGAAGACCAGAAGAAATTTTCCATTCACATAATCAATGTTATCAGTAGTTGTCATGCTGGATTGAGAATTTTCTAGATGTACAAGGAATACGTCGGCTCGCCGTATGTAAGAATATGATCATCGGTAAATCCAAACGCTTTGTAGAATTTCTTACCTGCATCATTTTTAGGATGTACAGTTAAACGAATGCAATGGCAAGAAGGATGTGTATCTTTGATATGCTTAATCAACACTTCTAGTGCAGTAGATCCTAATCCCTTTCTTTGATATCTTTTATCGATGAAAAAATGAAAAAGCCAAAAGTCTTCTTTGCTATCAAGTGTATAGTGTAGATTAAAGAAACCTACCATTTTCTGCTGATTGTAGATCCCATAAGGTTCGATAATTCTATCGTCTGGTCTAATGTATGCCTTGGCAAGAGCAATAGCAACTGGAGGTGTAACTGCAGCAACAAACTCTTGTTGCTCAATATTCACAGAAAGCTTAAGAGCCTCTCGCCAGTTTTCAGAAGTTATTTTTTTCAGACTTACTTGAGACATGAGTGATAACCTCCAGTTTCTATATTTGATTTTTTGAGATCCGGTATCATTTAAATCTCATGAAAATGATTAGAGAAATTCAATTAGACCAGCGATGTTCAGTCTATAATATTTTTTAAAAAAGCGTCTAAAATTAATTTATGTAATGATCCCAAATTGGTAGGAAGATTATGAATAGGGAAGAATCGCAAATCTTTTGATTCATCGTGATCGATACGTAATGTTCCTTCAAAATCACGACAAATATATGTAGCGAGAACACCGTATACTTGATCTCCATTTGGGTAAACATTGAAGAATTCTTTCCCAGAAAAATTTTGAAATAGTTCTAAATATTTAACGATTAAACCTGTTTCTTCATAGACTTCTCGTTTAGCGGCTTCTTCTAGTGTTTCACCGCATTCAAGTGCACCGCCAATTATGCCCCAACAATTGTAATCACTGCGAAGCTGAAGTAGTACTTCATTATTTTCGTTTAATATAATTACATGTGAACCTATTAAAATGAGAGGACGATTTCCAACTAAGCTGCGCATTTCTTCGACATATCCCATATATACACCTTTTCCTTTGTTTATATTACATACGTGCAAATTGTAAGTATGTTTCGTATGGAGTAAATCCTAACTTTTCTAAAATGGGAGCAGAATGCCCTTTTCTTGCTTGACATGTTGCTAAAATAACACCTTTTCTCTTTGCATCTTGTAACCGTTTATAAACTAAATGCTTATAAATCCCTTGCTTACGATAAGTAGGTAATACGCCGGAACCATTTAAATAAACTACAGATCTATTATGACTATATCTGTAGTTTGCATAGCCAACAGCGGTATTTTCGTCACAGCAAATGAAATAACCACTACTTTCGCCGCTAGCTTCAATATACGATTTTCTCTGCTGAAAAAGATTGTCTCTTGCTGAGGGAGGATAGTCCCAAATCGAAATGCTTACATCAACAAGCTTTGCAATGTCTTCGTCTGTTTTCACATCGATGAAGTGGTATAATTGTTGTAATTTCGGAATGGGGAAATTCGGTAGTTGTAAAGCGATCCCAACGTATTCATCAATACATGCAAATTCATGATTTATTATTGCTGTAATTAGTTCTTTTTGCTGCGAAGGAACCCACCAAGAAAATGGTGTGTTTTGGAAAAAGTGCAATGCTGTTTCTAATGGCTGCTGCGATGCAAAACGAACAACTTTATTGGCTTGAATGCTAGGAATATTTTTATTTTTAATCATAATGAGATCAGTTGTATGAATAAACTCAACTTCATTTGGAATTAGCTTAGTAGGATAATCCCAATGGTGTGCTTCAATTGCATCTTGTATTGTTTCGATATCCATTGTTTTCCTCCGTATATTAATAAAATGTTGGTAGTTCTTTTAACATTACCTCTGCTTGTGACGCTACATAAGTAAATTGAATATTATGTACTGTTCTAAAATATAAACTACGCAAGAAAGTTTTCACATTTGAACATAAATTGCAATATTCATTGATTGGAAGTCTCGTTTTATATAGTGGCAGCAAGTTTAGCTTGGCACGAATCGTATCGAATAGCTGCTTTTGCGAGAAACCGAGGGATACCATAGAAAGAAGAGGGGTAATAATGCGCTCGTCCTCATCAAAATGATATACAATGGAATAAACGAATATTTTATTTAAAAGGCAATGGGCTAGTTCCTCGTAATATTGTGGTGCTAATTTTGGATTATGAATAAGGGCATCGAAAGCATCTGACGCATGAGCGATGCTATGTGCCCATCCATAAGGTTGTACATATCCTCTTAAATCAATTTCCATATTCATATAGTCTACTAATTTTTCTTTTACAGTAACAATAGTTTCTTGTGTTAAAAAGTTTGTTTTATTATCTGCACATAATATTAACGCAATTAATAATGTTGTAAAAGAACGTGTAAACACACTATTTGCGTTATCAGAAGTGATGCCATAATATAAATATTTTTCTTCTAAAGTTAGCATGAGTAATTTTTCTAACTGAGCCTCGAGAAAATAATCACGTGAAATAAGGTGAGAAAATGTAGAGTAAATCAGTTGATCACGTAAGTAGCCGTCTAATGTTCCGATATGCTCTAGCATATGTATGCTTAATTGATTTAAATCTATATTTTGAGGTAGTACATATCCGTTTTTCTGAATGGTTTCTAGTAATTGCTGCAACATAATGGTATTCAATGATGTTCCCCCTCGTTATAGCTTTATCGATAAGACCCTCTAGTCTGCGTCTATAAGAGCCTAATTGTTCAGGTTAATCATTGATGAAGGGTGAAGAAATTCTTTATTAATGGAATCTTTACGTTATAAACATCAAATGTCTAATATTCTACATATTCATAAAAACTCCTGCTCATGCAATAGAAAACATGTTATTTTTAAAAATATTTTAGGAAGAGGTAGAGGAATGAATCAATTTGTTAATATGAAACGAGATTTTAAAGTATTAGTAGGAGAACCGCATTATATTACAATTGAAGAAAATAATACAGTTTCGTTGACAAAGGAACAGATTACAGAGGTTGTACAATATTGGGTAGAAACAGCAACGAAAAAAGAAGTTTTACATTTACATTTCGTTGTTTCATTAAAAAGTCCTAATTATGCACATTATGATGAAGTGTTTCAACGCCTACAATTTCAGCATCAAAAAAGTTGTGTTACGGTGCTGAAAGATTTATCTGATGTTAAAAATGTAGAAGTTCCGTTTACTTTGAGAACAATAGATGAAGTGGGAGAAAGTGCATTTTAAAAAATTTGGATGGATTCTATGCAGTGTTCTTTAAATAAGAAAGAAATTTTAAATATTAATCAATTATTATATGCATTTCAAATTGAAATTGGCAGAAAATGGAACGAACATTGTTTAGCCGCATTTCAAGGAGAAGATCCAGTAGGTGTTATTCTTCCGCATATCGAGCCAGGTACGATAGAAGAAGGGCGACTGTTTTACCTTGGTATTGTTCCGAATATGCGCGGTAAACGATATGGGACAATGCTACATGAAAAAGCATTGTACATTTTAAAAGAAATAGGTGCTTCCTATTATATTGGTAGCACTGATGAGGTGAACGATCCCATGAAACGTGTGTTTTCTAACAACAATTGTATACAGTTAGGAAACATAGAGAAATATACAAGGGTGATTAGAAAAGGATAAATAGAGCTCCCCTTCGAAGTACTAAAGAAATAAGTTTAGGGGGAATTATATGTTACAACAAATATTTAAAAGAATGATTCCGTTATATCCTGAATTTTTATTTCCAGATTGGCATATAGAACACATATCACAACGGCAGGAGAGCGGAAGGTGGGAAACACTTTGGTTTCAGGTGATAACACCTACAGGAATGTTTCGTGTGAAACAGTTTTTTCTGGATATTATGGAACCGACTTTTCCTGATAGTTGTTTGTATCAAGGGCAGGGCGAGTGTTTCCAATATAATAAACTAACGTATTGGCGGGGTATAAATTATAAAGGGAACGATAGTTACGTCACTTCAAAGTGGAAAATGCAAATTGAGATTTCAATTGATAATGGAGTTATAGAGCAACATCAGATGGAGGAATTTTTATATGGGTTACAACCATTGGAATTAGAGAAAGCAAAACAACAAATAAACATACCCTTTCATCATTTAAGTTTTCAAACCCAAATAGAAGGTGGCTTGGGAGAAATTAATCGTTGTTCTATATGGTTTTCTCCTGAAGAAAAAGAGTTTGTATCATTACCGCTTCTAGTTCCGAGTTCATGGAAGCTAGAGTCTGTTGGTTTTGGTAATCGTGAAACACAGTATATATACTGGGATACAAAAGAGCAGTTATATGCGCTATGGGCATGTCGGCATACAAATTATAGTTATCGTCCTATATCCTCATGGATCAAAAACTATAGTTCCCCGCTAAAGATTGGAAACTGTGAATACTATACGCATCCACAAAGAGGTACAGTTGTATATCAAGATTTTGGGGATGAACAAATTGCTTATGTATTTCGAGGGACGCCGTGCACGTCCTTTGGAAAAATACAAGCAATCTTTACTCTTTAGGTGCAATGTTTGAGATAAGAGTGAAGTATTTACAAGCAGTCGTTAATGAAATTAACATTATTCATGGTTCTGTGGAGCAATATACTGAACAAGAGATTGGATTTACGAAAGACAAGTTAGAAGAAAGAGAAAATTTAAGGGAGAGGGTCTAAAGAGCGATGAAATCGATTTTTAGAATCGCTCTCTTTTTATTTCCTTCACTTGTAGACAGAGTATGCTGTATGATATAAGACTCCTATCTTAAGACTTTGGTAAGTTGAAGAAGATAAGTATGGGCTTTCTGGAAATGAGGATGAAGAAATTTTGCACACTCACATTTTTCCGAGATTGATTTTGCAATGGATACAAACAAAACCCTTTGTTATAAAAAAAGAGATGCTAAATTCTTAAAATCATAGTATTTGTAGTTATTTCAAGAATTGTCAAAACATTTACAAATATATCCACGTTGTTAACACTATAAATAGTATAAAATCTGTAACTAAGGGAGGGGATAGGGACATGATAATATGGATATTAGTACTATTAATAATAGTAGGATTAACGGTTATTGGAACGATAATGGTTGGGAAAACTGAGCAAGAAGATTATGGAACTTCGACAAAAGGTAATATAACGAGACTTTCTATCATTTATCTTTGTCTAGGGGTCATTTTAGTAGTTGGAGTAGCTTCGTATATATATTTTTATGGATAAAAAAATAAGGTGTAGTAGAAAAAATAAAGAAAAAGAGAGTGCAACATATAATAACGGGTTCTCTTTTGGGGTGCAAACATTGCAAATCACATCATGTTTTTTGTCACTAATATCAATGAAATTCTCAATGGAATTCTCTGAGTAAATAACATCAATAAACGCAAAGAAGGGATAGCTTAATGGCTATCCCTTAAATTCTCTATCGACTCCCGTTAGTTAAATAAATTTGTTGTCTGTTTTTATTGAGTGTCCTCATCGCTTTTGTACTCCAAAATATCACCCGGCTGACAATCCAAAGTCTTACATATCGCTTCTAATGTTGAAAAACGAACCGCTTTTGCTTTCCCATTTTTCAGAATGGAAAGATTCGCCATAGTAATTCCAACCCTCTCAGAAAGCTCCGTTACGCTCATTTTTCGTTTTGCTAACATCACATCAATATTAATAATAATTGCCATATCCTCCACCTCAGACCGTCAAATCATTTTCTGATTTTATGTTAATCGCTTCTTGTAGAAGCCGTTGGAGGATAGCAGCAAAAACGGCGATAACCAACGAAGCAAAAATGATGATGAGTCCCATTAATGCAATAGGAGGGTCAACTTTCTTCGCTATAAAATGAAAGAGTGGCAAACCTAATACATACAAACCACTGATTGTAATCGCACAGCACTTTATGTTCTTTAACGCCTTTACAGATAATTCCGAGAACGCTGTGTTCTCGTCAATGTACCGTAAAAGATTGAAAGCCTGATAGAGAGCAAAGTAAAAAGGCACAGCCGCTCCATACATCACGATGAAAACGAGATATTTCATTGGGGCAATATTTGGATACGATTTTGCTGCGAAATTCGCCATATGGGGCACTAAAAATATGCACAATGCAAGAACTGGGATTCCTATAAAAATAACAGCTAGCTTTAAAAAGAGTGTCGTAACTTGTTTCATAAAAAGTACCTCGTTAATTAAATTTTCTCAAACCGTTAATCATTTTTTGACTTAATATCTGGGACATTTTTTAATGGCTTTTGAAGTGCATCCACAATGGCTGCGATGATACTTGTTGCTAAAATACCCATCAGATTGCATCTTTAATGGCTATCTCAGGCAACCAATAGATACATAAAGCAAGCATCGCAATTCCAATCAGAAAAATAATTACCTTTAAGAAAGTGGTTGAACCTTGTTTAACATTCATTTAAAGCACCTCACTGATTTAATAATAAAATGACTTTAACACATAGTTTATTGTTTTACAATAAACTCATATCGTTTTTAATTATATTATTATTGTTATTATTATATCC
>NZ_CAKJTI010000053.1 GCF_917563915.1 Bacillus rhizoplanae
ATACATCTATCATTATAACTACAAACGATTCCAAAAACGACTCAATCATCGAGCTCCGATCGAATATCGAATTTCGATGGCTGCATAGTCTTTTTTACAATTGTCTACTTGACGGGGATAAGTCCAACCAGTCTGTCCAAAATCAGAAAGAATTCATCCATCAATTGTTTGGACTTGCAGCATAAGATACGATTCCGTTAGGAATCTATGCGCTTTATTATCTTTTATTCTATTTTTGCACCAGAACCGTATATCGGTTTTGTTGCAAAGTTTTCTAAATGAGATTACACTCAAAAATTATGGTTTTTGGTAAACATCTATTAAGATGATTGCTTTAATTATACGAAATCAATTGAATTATTACATTTTTTGTAAGTTACTTTGCACTTCACGTCACAATTGCTCCTTCTACCCCTATAAGCTTTTTCTTATAAACAATCTTGGAAATGGTGACACTCACTTCATAAAGAAGAAGCAAAGGAACAATAACCAAGATATCCGATATAGGATCAGGTGGCGTAATTAAGATCGATACGACAGCAAGAGAAAAATAGGACAGTTTCCTTGCCTTAGCCAATCTCATTGGATTAAGAATTCCTAATCTCGTTAAAAACATCACGACCAAGGGCATCTCAAATAGAAAGCCAAATGGCAGACTCAAGCTAATCATGAACCGGAAATATTTATCTGCCGTAAACACGGTTTCAAACTGCCCTGCAGACAACTTCATTAAGAATCCTAACACGTTCGGAAACAGGACAAAATAACCAAAAGAGATTCCCATCATAAACAAAAGAAATAACCCCGGAATAAAACTTAAAGTCACCTTACGCTCTTCCTTGGTCAGCGCCGGCATCACAAATCGCCATGTCTGATAGGCGGCTACAGGAATCGTAGCCGCTATGGCAAATACACCTGATAAGATCATATACACCCATAAAATATCACTTGGGCCCAAGATGGCCAACTTTCCGTCAAGATCCCTAACTAGCCAATCATAAATATCCTTTACAAAAATAAAAGTGGCAATGAGAAAAACAATGAATGCAAGTAAGGTTTTAATGATTCGTTGACGAAGTTCCTCTAAATGTTCAATAAGATGTAAATCTTTTTTTTCCATAATGCCTACCTCCTGCTTTTATATATAAAAGAAATAGACGAGTTACCTCGTCTACATATGATTATGAAACTTCTGGTTTCTCCTGCTTCTTTTCAACAGCCGTTAATTCAGGCTTTTTTTCTTCCTTTTTCTCTTCCTCTTTATCTTCATCAGATACTAACCCCTTGGCTGCACTCTTGAATTCAGTTAACGTGCGTCCAAAAGCCCGGCCTACTTCCGGCAGCTTGGAAGGTCCAAAAATAATCAACGCAATCACAAGTATTAAAATCAAACCAGGAATCCCTATGTTTTGTAACATTCTAATTGACCTCCTATTTATATAACATTTTTCAAACTGTTATTTATCGATTTGCACAATGTACTCCTGCATCCAACTATTGGTTCTAAAATTCCGGCCTTTGATGACAACTTCATCCTCAAATACATGTACTTGCAAGCCTTGATTAAAAGCGCCGCCTTCTGGGTGTATCATTTCTCCGGGTTCCGGATTCGTCGGCATCCATCCGGTTTGAATGGCACCGGCGTTAACGACTGTAATGCCTTTCTTATGACCGCCCGGTACTTTAACATTTACCGCCCAATCTGGCAATTCCAAAGACCAGTGTGAATGGCCTGTAAACACGAATACATTCGGGTAATACCCGATAATATCCATAAACTCTGCTTGCCGCAGATAGTCTCCCAAATACGTTTTGTACGAGCCCGAGACGGTGTCGCGAAGGACATGGTGGGTCGCGATAAAAACCGGTTTGGCCTCTTTCGAATACTTTTCCAATCGATCGCGCAACCAATTCAATTGATCATCGCTAAAATATACTTGGTCTGTGCTGAAATTTGCATGGTTTTCGTTACCCAACACTAAAAATGGAATACCTCGAACTTTGCGCTCATAGTATGGATTGTCCACTCCAGCAAAATCATAAAAACGCTGAAACCTGACCTCTACGCTATCCTGTCTTCTGTACAAATCATGATTTCCCATGGCAGGAATGATATTGAAAGGAACTGCATTGTTATTTATTATATTGCGTACCGCGTCAAATTCTTTGGGATCGCCGTAGTTTGTAATATCACCGTTAATAACCAGCGCTTTGGAATAAGGGTTGATGATATTCATTTGCTTCAATGCGGTATCAAAATCCACGGTATCCCCTTGAGTATCGCTAATGACGTTGAAAGTCATGATGGATTTTCTCGTGATGGAAATGTCCACTTTCAATTCCGAAATAACAGTTTCCCGACCATTAGCATCCGCTACAACAAGGTCTTTAATCGTGATGCTGCCAGTTTTACCTACTTTACCTTTCGCTTGTACGTTTAGTTTCGCAAGATTGACCGTCTTTCGTTGTTTTAAAGGATTTCCAGTTGTGAAGTTGACTACGATTTTATTTTTAGAGACTTCCGTCATCTGTACTTTCAATCCCTCTTGCATTCCTGTCACATCGGTAACCTTGAGAATGGATGTATCAAAATGAATGTTCATGCTTTTCGGTACAAAATCGCTGTATACTTCATTCAATCGAATCATGACAGGAGTATGGGTACCCTCCTCAATAAATCCAGCATGCTGAACATCGGCTTGGACTAAGTCGATGAAAGAAATATCCGCAGGAATGTTCACTTCAATTTGACTTAAGCTGACAAACGCATTGCTTGCCGCTGCGTTCTTCTCCCCGGTAACAGTTACTTTTACTTTATGTTTCCCCGCTTCAAGTTCAGGGCTTTCATAATAAACACCTGCTTGTCTACTAGGTGCATACAAGTCTGCTTTTTGTTCCGGTCCCCCGTCAATAGAGATAGCGGCAATCCCGTCTCCGGCATCTAATTCTCCCAGTAGACGGAATTGATCTCCTATAAATTCAAATTCAAAGTAGACGCCTGTTTTATTGTTAACAGAGTGCGAGGACCAATGTTCCCATCCTGTACCTTGGAAGTTAACTTTGAACAAGCCTGTCCCTTGTTCAAGATTCGTTATCGTGATGACATTACTATTGGCTGCAGCAAGGGCTGTTTGCCCTCCATTCAATTGAAGACCACTAAACGGAACAAGCGAGATGCCAAGCGCAAGTCCAGCTGTTTTCGTTGTCCCCTGTAAAAAATCTCGTCGACTCATTTCTTTTTCAAAAACAACACTATTTTTAGTTTTTTTCTGTGATTGGTCGTTTTTCATAATGTTGATCCTCTTTTCATCATAAATTATTAACCATTTCAACTGCAGGAAGATACATCAGATTCATTTCGACGATGTTCAGAAACTACTTTTAAGTTAAAACTTGATAGTTATAACAATTATTTATCCTCCTAATTTAACGAGACTTTATTAGTACGTGCCTAATTATAAATGGGAAATGTTACTAAAATATAAATCATAAGTAAATTCCACATTAAAAAAAAGTAAATAAAACAAAAAATACAACATTTTATATTGTTTAAGTTGGACATGAGAAGAAATTTGATTGAGGGGATTTTTAAGTTTTTTATGATAAACAGTTTTATAAGAATTTGATGGAGATATTTTACGAACAAATTCTCTTCTTTTCTTGTATCCCTTTACAAAAATAGTCAACATAGTTCCGCGTAGTTACCAGCCCATTTACAAAGTTCCGATAAAATGGGTTCTAGAGATTTTCCGAGCTCTGTAAGGGAATATTCGATTTTTCGTAGGTAAACCCTTATTCCATTAAATGGCCCCTTAGTGGAGTAACTTTATTGCTATTCAACATTTCCTTAATCCGCCTTTCAGTTCAGATCTTCTTTTCACTATAAAAATACCCCTTTAGATAAACAGATCCAAAGGGGCAAAACATCGCAACTTTTTTATAAACGTCGCGACTTTATTCAAAACATCGCGTCTTTTTTATAAACACCGTGACTTTATTTAAAAGCGACAACTGGAAATGCGCCCTTTAATTGTTCACTTTTGAAACTGCACATAATAGGTTTTTTCTAACTATCTAAACGAATAAGGAGCCTCTTTAAGATGACATGGTAATCAATGTTTAATTCATGTCACCTGCTTTAATCCATTTTAGGTTTCTAACCATAGCATCTTTAGACCAATCAACGGGCATTTCTTGATCTGAAATAACACAATCAATTGATGAGAATGACCCTATATGAAAAAGAGCCTTCTGATTAATCTTGGAAGAATCAGTTACAACATAAACACTTCTTGATCTTTTCATCATAATAGTAGATGCAGTTGCTTCATCTATATTGAAATCACATATTCCATCTTTGCTAATTCCTCCACATGAAATAAACGCTTTATCAAAATAAAAGTGTTCTAATAACAGATTGGTTAATGGTCCACTGATTGAACGTTGCAGTGGATTAGTTATCCCTCCAAGTACGATTACTTTGCCATCAAATAGTTGGCTTTCTAATCGATTATTTAAGATTTCGGCTGCTGCTAATGAGTTGGTCACAATCGTGATATTTTTTACATTTTCAATGGAACTCGCAATATGTAAGGTTGTTGATCCTACATCTAGAGCAACTGTTTCTCCATCCATAATAAAAGTTGCCGCAACTTCCCCTATCATTTTTTTTTGATTATGAGAGATGCCGATTTTTTTATTAAAATGAGGTTCTTTGATCAAACAAAAATATCGAATAGCCCCACCGTGAATTCTACGTAATTTCTTTTTCTCTTCAAGCGCGCTTAAATCTTTTCGAATCGTTTCTGGTGTTACGTTTAATTTTATTGCTAAATCCACTACATTAACTTTATTTTTTATCTCAAGTTCTTTAATTATTACTCTATACCTTTCTGTCATTAAATGTTTATTCATACAATACTTTCAATGCCTCCATCATTTGGATTTGTTTTGTTTTGTTTTAATCAATTATAAGAACTGAATATAAAAAAAAGCCTAAGAAGATGTTAAGTTTTGTAAATTTATCAAAAATGGAGAAGAAAACAAAACCTAAAAGCATCTTTTTCATCTATCTTTTCTACTATAAATAATCTGAATGTTTTTCTTATTAAGGCTATTTTGTTGTTTTCTTTGGCTATTTTGTTTTGTTTTTTTTACTTATATTTCTAGCATAATTAATATTCTATCAATATTTTTATTCTACGATGGAAATGTAGATTACGGGGATAATGGCGGCAGTTCTTAAATAATGATTGCTTGTACTTGAAACTGTATAAACCTTTTTTCCCTATTTTCTCTCTTTTCGATTGCTAGGCTCTAAAAAATTTTAAAAAATTTGGAGGTAATTTTCATGAGTAATCAGGATCAAAGCAAAGGGTTAGACAGAAGGAGTTTTATAAAAATAGGAGGAGTGAGTACGCTTGCGTTAACAGTTGCTTCTACTGGTTTGCCGGTTGATTTGTTGACTAATAAAGCACATGCTGAACAATCAGAAAATGCTAAGCTTCAATTTAACTCAGATGGCAAGTTTAAAGTTGTACAATTTAACGATACTCAAGATGATGAACGAATTGATCGCAGAACAATTGAACTTATGGAGAAAGTTCTTGACTCAGAGAAGCCGGATTTTGTTGTTCTTAACGGTGACAATATTGAATCAGGCATTGATACGGAATTAGAGATGAAACAAGCCCTAAATAATGTAACTCAGCCAATGGAAAAAAGAGGAATTAAATGGGCGGTTACATTTGGAAATCATGATGAAGATTGTTCAGCCAAGACTGGAATGTATGAGAATGACATGCTGAAGTTCTATAGTAATTACAAATATAATATGAATGAACCTGGAGAAAAGGGCCTTTCTGGAACAGGAAACATGAACCTCTTAATAAGAAATTCAAAAGGCGATAAAGCCGTATTTAACCTCTGGCTTCTTGATAGCGGAAGATATGCACCAGCACAAATAGCCGGGCAAGATTTTAAAGGATACCCAACTTGGGACTGGCTCCGTTTCAATCAGGTGAACTGGTACTATGAGCAATCTAAAAAACTTGAGAAGCAATACGGTTATAAAGTTCCTTCACTCGTATTCATTCATATCCCTTTATGGGAGCATCGTTTTATGTGGCATGGAGGCGTAGACGTAAGAACACAAGCAAGCCATGAGCTTGCAATGGCAAGGCATAAAATAGTAGGAGAAAGAAATGAAGATGAGTGCCCAGGACCGGTTAACAGCGGCTTGTTTTCAGCCATGTTAGATAGAGGAGACGTTAAAGGAGTTTTCTGCGGACATGATCATATAAACACCTATTGTGGCAACTATTATGGAATTTTGCTTGGGTATGCTGGTAACACAGGTTTTGGAACGTACGGTCTTGGTGGTGCTGATAACAACAGACTACGTGGAGCAAGAGTATTCAATTTAGATGAAAATAAAGAAGGTGTTCTTGTTGAAACCCATATGGTTTTCGCTAAGGACTATGGAATTGATTTAACAAACAACGATCAAAGCATGGATCCTTTACCATTAAATGACAGAGTGAAGGAAAAAGCGGTGAAAGGATAAATGTAGTTCATCTTATTCGTCTCAATCGTTTAAAAATATTTTTAATGGAGGCAACAGCATGTTACAAAACATAGGAGTACCAGGTCTAATATTAATTTTAATTATTGCACTCATCATATTTGGGCCATCTAAGTTACCTGAAATTGGGCGTGCATTTGGTAATACGTTAAAAGAATTTAAAAATTCGACGAAGGATTTAGTATCTTCGGACTCTAAAAAGGAAGATGAAAAAATTTAAATTTTGGATTGAGAAAAGGGATATATTTCTTATCTCTCTTCTTTTTTATTATTGAGGTGAAAAACATGAAGGATAAGGAAGTTGAATTAACGATACATCTAGAAGAATTGAGAAAAAGGCTTATCTATATCCTTGGAAGCTTTTTAGTTTTTTTTTGCTTTATCGTTTGCTTTTGTAGAACAAATTTATAAATGGCTAGTTAAAGACTTAGAAAGTATGCTCGCCTTACTCGGACCAGGAGATATTTTATGGATTTATTTCAAAATATCGGCCGTCTGTTCACTTGCTCTTACTATACCATTAGCTGCATATCATGTTTGGCGTTTTGTTTTGCCTGCCCTTCAAGAGCATGAAAGAAAAGCAACCTTTATGCTAATTCCCGCACTATTTTTGCTATTTATTCTGGGAATTTCCTTTGGCTATTTTCTTATTTTTCCTATTGTTCTATCCTTCCTGTAAAAATTAGCAGGAGAAGGATTTCAGCAATTTTATACTTCGGAAAAGTACTTTAGTTTTCTAATTAGTTTGACCGTTCCTTTTGGAATATTGTTTGAACTGCCTGTTGTCATTCTATTTTTAACAGCTATAGGAATAATAAATCCTCAGATGTTAAAGAAATCCAGAAAAATTGCTTATTTTGTGATTCTCATAACGTCTGTGCTAATTACTCCTCCAGATTTTATATCAGACATACTCGTATTAGTTCCGCTGATATTAATCTATGAAATTAGCATTACTTTATCCGCCTTTATCTATCGTAAGAAATTGCAGAAGACGGAAATTTTTTCTTCATGAACAGAGAAAATCTATTTATAAACCATATTTGATAAGAAGGATGAGATAAAAATGAACGTATCACCAATGAATCGAAAAAATTTTTTAAAAATGTCAGGTAGCGTAGCTGGCTTATTCTTCCTAAGTCAATTTCCGATAAAAGTCGACGCGTCTTCTTGGGAAAATGAAGATTTCTCATTTGCAGTGATTGCGGATACTCATATTGAACCTTACTCACCACACAGAAGTGAGTATATTAAAAAGATTTTTTCTAGCTTTCAATCCAAAGATATTCCTTCCTTCGTTCTTCATTTAGGCGATTTAATAGAGGCTGGTCTCCCAGAAGAATATCAAGAATTTCATCGTTTAATTCCTGAGAATTATCGAAATCGATTATATGCCATTAGGGGAAATCATGAAGTAAGATGGGACGAATGGGCCGGAGAACTTTTTCATGACGTGGTCGGTAAATCACAATATTCCTTTGATTTCGGTGAAATTCATTTTATTGCTTTAGATCCTACCCAGCTTCTTCAGGAACCAGGATTTTTTACGAAAGACCAGCTAAATTGGCTTGAGAAAGACCTAAAGTCTATCGGACGAAAAACCCCAGTCGTACTGTACTTGCATTATCCAATTGGAGATAACAATTATTTTATATCCAATGAAGAAGCTCTTTTTGAAATGATTGAGTCCTATAACGTTCGGTTGATTTTAAGCGGCCATGTTCACAAAGAACAAATGTGGATGCAAAATGGCTGTCATATTTTCAGTCTTCCTGCTGCAAAGGATGCACCTGTGTTTTTCTGGATAGAAAAAAAGACCATTGATAAACAGCCTTTATTATCAGTTCACCATGCAGGTATTAATGAAGAGGGTATTCAAAGTCGAACGGTTCTGACCGAGATTCCTCTTACAGGAGCAAGACCTGCAGAACATGAAAAGCCAAAGGCTATATTATTTCAACAAAAGTATAAATCTTCAGAAGGTGAATTAAAGGTTATTTTGGATCCTCGTACAAAAGCAAAAGAGGTTCTTTATCAATTCTGGCCTGACCATAAATATGCCGGAAAGGATGATGGTAACTGGGAAATCCTAAATCAAGTAAGCAATTCCTCACTTCGCTTTGAAAAAATCATAGACTTGCATTCAATGCCTATAGGAAAATACCGATTACAGATCAGAGTTAAAAATGAACGGGCCGAATGGTGGGATTCTTCGAAGACTATACAAATAGAAGATCCTCACGGTACATCGAGATTAGAATGGCAAGAAGATCTGCTAGCACCAATCCAAGCTGATTTAACAAGTATATCTTCTTCAAATCTAGTTATTGCAACAACAACAGCCGGAAGCGTTACAGCTATCTATCAGAATAATGGGAAAGAAAAATGGTCGAGAAAACTAAAGGAACCGATTTATTCACAGCCAGCATTAAATAATGAGGAAACCGATATCTACGTTGGTACATCAGATCGCATGGTTTATTGTATTCGTACCAGTAATGGTGAAACAGTATGGAAAAGTAAAACGCCAAGTCCCGTTCTAGGCAACATTTATTATGATAATGGGGAACTAATCATTCCATCGGGGCATCATATCGTTTTAATGGATGCACAAACTGGAAAAATAAAATGGTTAACAGAAGTTAGCGGTTTTACTGCTGGGATGCCAACCGCTGATGATAAAGCCATTTATTTGGGAGCAGGAGACGGCAAGGCCTATGCATTGGATAGAATCAATGGACAAGTAATATGGGAATCTACCATTCTGATAAGAGAAACACCATATAAAACGTTAATATATAGTCCATGGGCAACAAAAGCAACAATCGTTCCATCCAAGGAAGGGACAAAAGATCTTGTTTATGTTTCGAATGTTTCGAACACATATGCTCTTAATCGTCATACTGGAAATATCGAGTGGAAATTTAAGGGTGGTTTTCTCTATTCCGCGCCACTCATCTTAATAGAAAACACTATGGCTGTTTTAGCAGATGAATGGGGAAAAGTTAGTGCTATTGATCCTTATTCGGGTAAACTGCTTTGGCAAACAACAACAAAACAACGCGTATTTAATGCTTCACCAGTTAAAGCTGAAGGAGAAAAAGTCTATATTTCTGGTGTAAATGGCTTACTTACGGGGCTAGATTTGAAGAATGGAAGTATCATTGATGAGTATCATTTTTCTACGGACTATGTTTACTCTACACCAATTGTTCAAAACGGACAAATCATCCAAGCTGGACAAGATGGGATTGTGCAAGCAATAAGGATATAAGTTACGTAATTTCCTTAATTGGTAAAGATGGATAAAAGAAGCAGTAGGCTGTTCTGTTATTTATGTAAATTGATAAAAAAATTCACAATCTTTTGAAATCATCTGAAACAATATGTGGATATCTTATTTGGTTTTGGTGCAAAAAAAGAATAAAATGCATATATTCCTAACGGGTTCTGTTACAAAGTTTCCGAAGACATAAAGAGATGGGGAATATTGTGGACCAGTTTTATGAAACTATTAATAATTCATGTAATGCGTTATACGTCGAAAAAACGAAGTTTGGTTGAGGACTTCGTTTTTGTTTGTATATAGGGGTCACCATACATTGCCATCAAGTTAAGAAATTAATTGTTCCCCAAAACGAAAAAAATGATCCAAATTCTCATAAATAACGTAAGCGTCAAATATTCCCCACCTACTCTTTGTAAATAACCCATGAGATAATCTCCTTACATACTACATGTGGAGTTTTTTTATGAAAAGACACCTATTATAGTACATTCTTTATTCCGACAATCCATTCTTTCTATTATAGAATCGCTCGATACATGTATATTTGTATTGCGTCGTAAAAAGTAATAAAGAAAGAGCTTACCATCTTATAGACCCTTTCTTCTTTATATTTGATTAACATCTTTTAGGCTCAACCGCTTCTTTTGTTAGGAGTGATTTTGGCTTCATATTTACAAAGCAAATGCTTACGACAATAAACAATAGTCCGATGAATAAGCTAATTGTAATCGCTTCGTGTAGGAAAATAGAACTTACAATAATTGCGATAAGTGGAATAAAAAATGTATAGGCACCAACTTTACTTGCTTCTCCAGCTCCGACAAGTGTAAAGTAAGCGAGCCAACCCATTGCAATTACAAAGATTGAATTGAATAGTAGTATGATTACAAATGGTACATTCCAAGCGATGCTAGACCAACTTTCAAATTCTGAACCGAACCCAATTAAGAAAAATCCACCGATAATGAGTTGAAGGGTTACCATCCAAATAGCATTTACACGGTTCCCAGTTCTTTTTATAAAAACAGTCCCTAGCGCCCCGCCTATTGCGCATCCTAAAGCAAGAAAAATACCGATGATAGAAATATGTCCAGTGAAGCCACTAGAGCTAATAACAGCAACGCCTGTAAATCCAAGAATAAGACCGAAAATTTTTGAGCCATACATTACTTCTTCAAGCCAAATCCAAGAGAAAATTCCAAGTAAGACAGGCTGGAGAAATGTAATAACGCTAAAAAGTCCCGCAGGCATATACTGAAGTCCTATAGTTTGTAGACCGTAAAATAAAATAACATTGAATAAAGCTGAAATAAAGTATAAATGCCAAGTTTCTTTTAGATGTAATTGTTTGTATTTTGGCAATGCGAAAATAAGTAGAATGAATCCTCCCATTACTGTTCTAATTCCTGCAAATAATACGGGCGGTGTATAATGCAGAGCGAATTTAGATAAAGGCCAATTAATCCCCCATATAAGAACGAGAAATGAAAGGAGCATGACCGTTTTTGTTCGTGAAAGCTGTGTCATGATAGTACCTCCTTGGTGTATTTCATTTCCCAATGATATAATATTGAACACGATAAATAAAATGAATCTTTTTTATAAGGAGTATGAGTAATTTATTATGACCATTACACAACTTCAAATTTTTGTAAAAGTAGTTGAACTAGGAAGTTTTACGAAGGCAGCTCGAGTTTTGAATATGACACAACCAGCTGTGAGCCATGCTATTTCTAGTGTTGAGTCGGAACTCGATGTAACGCTTATTATACGTGATAAAAGGAAAGGTCTAATTCTGACTGACGTAGGAAATCGGATTCTTGTTCATTTTCGGAAAATTTTAAATGGCGTTGAGAAAGTAGAGCAAGAGGCTGCGATGGAGAAAGGGTATAAAGTCGGGACAATTCGAATCGGAAGCTTTCCAAGTGCATCAGCATATTTCTTACCTAAAATGATTAATATCTTTCGCGAAAAATATCCGAATTTAGAGTTGGTTCTCTATGAAGGAACTCTTAAAGAAGTGGAAGAATGGCTATTATCACGTGTAATTGATGTGGGAATTGTTATTTTGCCCAATAAAGAAATGGAGATTGTACCGTTAACAAAAGAAAAAATGGTTGTTGTTCTACGAGATGATCATCCTCTTTGTGAGAAAGAAGCTATTACAATAAATGATTTAGAAGATGAACCAATTATTTTAGGTAAGGGAGGATATGAGCCACCAATTATTGATATGTTTAAACAAGCAGGTGTAACACTTCGAATTGAGTATGCGGTGTCTAACATTCAAACATCTTTAAATATGATTCAAGAGGGGTTAGGTTTAGGGATATCAGCTAAATTAGCTTTAACGAATTTACCTCCAAATGTCAAAACGAAAGAATTAGCACCTCAAGTATGGAGGGAAATTGCTTTAGCTGTTCCTTCATTAAGGGAATCTTCACTAGCTGTTCAACTATTTATTGAAGAGTTCCAAGGGGGGCTATTCGCAGAATGATACAGAGCGTCTCATATATGATAATGAGGGTTCTGTTGCAAAGTTTCTTAACAGATAAAAAGCTGGGATGATTATAGGTGGATTTTATGCGATTTCTTCTCTGGATTCTCCCTACACCCATCAACTTAAGAAAAGAAAACACTCCTAAAACGAAAAAATGCGCTGAATTCTCAAAGTGACTAACTAAAGAGAAAGAAATTTTTCATTTAGGGGGTACATAAAAACCTTAGCTTGATGGACATGGGGTCCCACCCACATTTTAACGAAAACATACGCTAAGCAAATTTCGACCGTGAAGAGCAACTAAGGCAGCTACACGAAAAAAGGAAACAGACAACTATAGCTAAGGTTGAGGAAGCTATAAAACGTCTAACCAAGAGCTCTAAAGCAATTAACTTCAATAGTGTGGCAGAAGAAGCCGGAGTGAGTAAAGCCACACTGTATAACCATACAGAGCTCAAAGAACGCATCAATTTCTTGCGAAATCAACAAGAAAAAGCATTTGTGGACTCTAGGATTAAACGGGACGAGAACAATCAAAATGCCGTC
>NZ_CAKJTI010000054.1 GCF_917563915.1 Bacillus rhizoplanae
ATTACTTACTTTAAGTCTAGTATTTGTCAGTGTTACGGCTGCTTGCACACAAGATAAAAAAGATAGTGCAGTTGAAAATGGTTCAATAGAAGAACCAACTGCAAAAAATGAAAATAAAGAATTAATAAATTTTGAAGAAAAAGAAACTATGAGCCGCTTGGAACAAGGTATTTTATTAGTTGGTGAGAGTATTAAGGGAGGCTATTACTTGATCACCGTTCAAAGTGCATATTTAAATGATAGCAACGATTCTATCGTTGTTAATGTCTCTGTAAAAAATGTACGAGGTCAAATGATTGGACTATCAGAATTAAAATATACCTTAAAAGATGAAAAAGACGGTAAGGCGTATGAAGGAAAGGTGCTTGACCAAAACCCTTCTCCTTATGATATACAAGTTAAACCAAATGAAACGGTAGAATTGAAAATAGCTTTTGAAGTACCAGGTACCGCAGATGAATATATGTTTTATATTGAAAGCTCTTTAGACTCTCTAGAAACACACTGGAAAATTGATAAGCTGCAATCACCAAAAAACTAAGTCTAAATATAATTTGGTGGAAGTGTTCTTTAATATGAATTATATATTCGAAAAGTAAACAATGCTAATTCCAAGCGAGCGGTTAACTTTTTGGACAAATAATTTACTTCCGCTTTCGAGAATTATGTAAAAAGTAAAGCCGTCCTGATGGGCGGTTTTTTGTATTTTTTTTGCTTAGTATAGCTTTATAAAAAAGATTGATCATTTAAAATAAAGTTCGATAATTTATATCAAAGTTTGATTAAAAACATCTCTCCTCAACGATTAACTAGGGGAGATGTTTTTAATTGGGGTAATTCTGTTAGGATTATTATAGAGATTTTGAAAAAATGTACTTATAACTAACACAGCAGGTTAGTGGAAGAATGGATAATTAAATTATATAGTCCCATTCCCAAAACGTTTCTTACATAAATTCATTTATGTAAAGTGATATTTGACTAACACTGACTTTTCTGAACATTTGTGATATAATGATTATAGTTAAATAATTCGTATATTGAGCACTTACGAGTGTAACTGCAGCCCCATCTATACCAGTAGCAATAAGCTTACTCCTGTTAGCAATTGTATTAAGAATTATCAGCTTAAAAATATTGACGGGAGAGATGTCTATGAAAAAATTACCTAGTCTTCTAAATGCAAAATTCCTTATATCTGTTGTATCGGAAACATTTTGGACAGGAGTATCTGGTATCGCTGTAAGTGCTGAGTATATGAGCGAATAAGTTTTTAAAAAGAAGGTGTAAAAATCAAACTTTATACCTTCTTTTTTTGTTTCACTATATAATAAAAGAAAGCTATTGTTTTGATCAATCTTTATTCAAAACAATAGCTTTTTATATGCGATGAAATTAAGCCTTAATGCTGATTTTTAATCAAACTTTATTATAAAGCTACACTTAGCGTATATTTTCGTTAAAAAGTGGGTGGGCCCCCTATTTAATGTTTTAAGGAAAAAAGCTATACTATAAGCGAAACTAAAAATCAGAAAGGAAATACCAGAACATGGAAAATTATTTGCTATTTATCCTTACAGCACTCCTTATTATAATGATGCCTGGTCCCGGTTTTGCTTTAGTTACAAAAAACACTATCTCTCATGGTAGAAATGGTGGGATAAAGACCGTCTTAGGAACGGTATCTGGAATGATGATTCATACAATAATGGCTACACTAGGACTCTCTGCTATCTTAATGAAATTTGCTATGCTATTTACATTAATAAAATATGCTGGGGCATTTTATTTAATTTATTTAGCTGTAAAGTCAATTAAAAGTGCCTTTTCTAAAAAAGAAGATATGTCAGGTTCAGTGGAAATAAACTCTAAGGATATTGGAACGGTTAAAAGTTTTAGACAAGGATTTACCACGGCAATCTTAAACCCAAAAACGGCTGTATTTTTCCTTAGTTTTCTACCCCAATTTATTGTGAGTAATCAAAGTCATTTCTTCCAATTTCTTTTGTTGGGACTCACATTTACGACTTTGACAGCAATATGGTATTTACTTTATATCTCTCTAATACGTCAATTAAGAACTTTTTTAAGAAAAGAAAAGGTGAACCGTACAATAGAGGGTATTACTGGCACAGTATTATTAGTATTTGGAGTTAGGCTATTTTTCCAAAAATAAATATGTAATAGAGAGATTTTAAAACTTTCGGTTTTTCCAATAAATGAATCAATATAAAAAGTATGGCTTTCAAACAGTAAAAAAGTTAACAAACGGGTGCGTTTGTGGAATATGCTTTAATAAAATAACCAAACTTTTTATAAAGAAGTGAATCGATTATATTAAATAAGAACATGTTTTGATTAACATGTTCTTTATATTTGCCTCTATATCATGATGGTTGTTTTTTGGCCGCGATGGTATTATTACGGAAAACGATCCAATCGAACAAGAAAAACGTATTAAATACAATGATTTAATCACCAATTCTGTAATTTTTCAAAATGTAGTAGATATCACTATAATTTTATGACAACTAAAAAAAGAAGGTTATCGCTTTTCACGCCAAGATTTAGAAAGGCTAAGTCCTTATATGACTAGGCATATAAAACGCTTTGGGGATTATGTAATTGATTTACAGAAAATCCCCCAACCAATAGAAGAAGCAATCCCTTTATAAACTCAATAGGTCATGGTTGGAAAAAAAAGTAAGGCTATGACCTATTTTTACACGTATCTCGGCTGTACCCCATCACCATCAAGCTAATATTTTCATATCCCCCTAAATTAAAATTTTCTTTCTCTACAGATAGTTATTCTGAGAAGCCGCTCATTTTTTCGTTTTGGGGGCATTTCTTTTTCTTAAGTTGATGGGCATGTATGGTGACCCCTATTAGACGATAGTGAATTAACAATTTCGGGGTTCAGTTCAACTTTATTCAAAATAAGATTTTTTTGCAGTAAAATCAATGTTAGTGGAACTTTTTTAATCAAACTTTTTTCTAAATTAACATAAATACTTGCAACATTTAAATTAGTACTATATAGTTCTAGTTATGACAAAGGTAAAATTAATGAATCAAAAACGTGTGATTGAAGTAGCTGCAACATTATTTTTAGAAAAAGGGTTTGCTTATACAAGTATGGATGAATTAGTACGTGTAAGCAAAGTTTCAAAGTCTAATGTGTATTATCACTTTTCTAATAAGGAAGAATTATTAGAAGGGGTCGTTGATTATTGGATTGAAATGTATCAATCTGCAATTGATGACGTACTTTCTCAGAACCAATTTTTAGTTGAAGATCGTATCCAACTGTTTTTAAAGCAATTATCACAAGGAGTTCAGTCGAGAGAGTATAAGGGGAGCTGTCCATTTATTACTCTTTATATTCAAAGTCCTACACAGGCCACGCAAATAAAAGAAAAAATAGGTCTTTTTTTTACAGAATTACAAAAGAAAGTTTCTCTATTACTTAAACAAGGGGTAGAGAATGGGGAATTCAGAAATACGATTAATATTGATGAGGTTGCATCACTTTTTATTACAAATCTTGAAGGAGCGTTATTTATTTCAGAAACATTGAAGGATGCAACTGTAATCACGAAAACAGCAGATCATTTTTTTAACTTGCTTCGATAAAAGAAGCTTTTTTTTTACATCAAATTAGTACTAAATAGTACTAAAAAGGAGATTTTATATGAGAACAGTATTTTTAATTGGTGGAACAGGATTTATTGGAAAGCAATTAGTGAAAGAATTAGCCAAAGAGGATGTTAAAATTCTTCTTTTAGTGAGGTCGAAAAGTAAAGCAACACGCCTTTTTCAAGAAAGAGGCATCTTAAAAAAGGCAGTTATGCACTTTATTGAAGGTGATTTGACGAAAATAGATTTAGGTCTAAGTGCTGAAGATAAGGAGAGGATATTGAAAACGGATGTGATTATTCACGCAGGAGGCCCCATGGATATTCAAGTGACAAGTAAAGAGGCAGCTTCCGTATTTTTAAATGGCGCCAAACATATTAGTGAATTAGCTAAAAGTATTCATCAATTGAAGGGCTTGCAACAATTTATTCATGTTGTAGGTTATATGAGTCCCTTTGATGATAAAAATAGCAAGATTGCAATTGATGTGTTTAAAGAAGGAAACAATTATTTGAAAATAAAAAATCCATATGAGAGAACAAAATTTTTAGCAGATCTTTATATCCGTCACCAGGCATCAGCAGTAGGTTATCCGCTTTCTGTAATTAATCCGCCAACTGTAGTCGGTAGTAGTAAAACAGGGAGTACAGAGCAGATAGCAGGATTAGGTTTGCTTGTGATGAGTATGCGAAGAGGGCTCATGCCAGTGATTCCTGGAGGTAAGGGATATAGGTTACCACTTATTTCAAACGATGAGCTTGCGAAGTTTATTGTGCAGGTTTTCAGATTGGAGCAACCGACTATTCAAACATATACACTTGTTGAAGACAAACAGCACGATCAGAACATTGCTGAATTATTAAGTATTATGTCGGAAAGTATGAATATGAGGGCACCAAAAATCTCTGTCCCAATGCCACTTATGAAAGCAATTATGAATAGTGGAGTAAGTAAAATAACAAAAATTCCTTCTGATGGACTGAATTTTATTACAAAACGAAAATTTTCAAATGTTTCAGCGAAAAAAATTATGGGAGGAGATTGGTTTAAGAAGACGAGTGTAATGAAATTTTTCCCTGCCGTAGTAGCTGATCTGGATTATCGAATGATGTATCAAAATGGCCAGCATAATCATTTATTTAAACGAACATTATGCGATAACACTACCCTTTACCAATTACAAGGAGAGGGTAAACCGTTTATTTTATTACATGGTTTATTGAGTGATGGAGAGGATTTATTTCCTTTAGCACAAGAGCTTCATGAAAAAACTGGTCAACCTGTATGGATCTTGGATCTTCCAGGTTTGGGACGTTCTCCTTTTAAACGAGAGAAAAATCTTCTAGATATCTATTTGAATGTAGTGAAAAAGTTATTGGAGAAAGCTACTAATGGTGCACATCTAATTGGCCATTCATTCGGTGCGTTTATTCTTCTGGAAGCATTGGTACAAGAGTACATAGATAAGAAGTATTCAATCACTTTACTTCAGCCACCTGTTGCTAAAAAAAATGCTAAATCGCTAAATGTTCCTCAATTTATGAACAAATGGACATTAAAATTGGCAACTACTAATTTGATAGGGCGTTATTTATTAAGTAATGGTTTGTTTGAAAGTACGGAGAGCATCCCTGAACATTATATTGAAAAAATAAGTAACAGTTTTACTTCTCCTAGAATTTTAAATACTACGGTTCAGCTTAACAGTTTACTACTGAAAAACGATCAAGGTGATTTCAATGAAGTAACAAAGTATAATCTTCACATTATTTGGGGGGATTATGACAGAGGCTATTCTGCTCCATCGCATCTTGGTAAGGTTGATTTATTTTGTTCCATATGGCCATCATTTTCCTCTTAGCCATCCGAGTGAAACGGCAACATTAGTAATAAAAAATAGTAATACTAGCAGATGAGAGTGTGGGATAAATAAAAAGTGTGTAGTAAGATCGTTGTGTCTTTGAAATAAAATCGTACTGTTTGGGGTCCCACCCTATGCCCATCAACTTAAAGATTTTATAACACCCCAAAACGAAAAAATGAGATTTTTATTACAAGTAAGCACAATTTTTCGTTCTGGGGGTAGTTGTATTTTCTTAGCTTGATGGTGATGGGGTACCGCCAGCAAATTAGAAAACCCTATGTTAAGCAAAAAATACAATAAGCCGTCCATTAGGACGGCTTTACTTTTTACATAATTCCCGTTAGCGGAAGTTAAAAATTTTTAGTTTCTCATCAAATTAAGGATTTTATAAAGTTTCCAAAATACAAAAATCACAATTGGTGCTATGGATTAGCGATCTATATCATCCTTAGCGTACAGAATCAGTGTTATTGAAGATTATTCTAATATGATAGAATCTCCAACATTTACTTTTCCTGGTTTTATAACTGATGCATAGACTCCAAAATGATTATTTCTTTTTTGTACAACAGTTTTTAAGAGAGTCTTTTCCAATGTTAATGTGTTGGGATCAATGGTAATAATCATGCAGCGTTCACAGTGTCTTACTATTTCTAATTCTACTTCCCCTATACGTATACATTTTCCAAACCATGTATCTTCTACGAAAGGAATATTTTCATATAATGAGAATATCAAGTTTGGACGAAATCTCCTATGATTCACATCTTGTCCCCACATTGTCCCCATTTCTTGTAATGACGTATCAGTCACAATTAATACATGTTCTTCTTCAATTGCACCTAGAGGTACTTGTTGAGGTGAGTATTGTATACCTTTAATTTTACGATTTGATTTTTGTTCTAATTCTGTAAGTAATTTTTGATTTCCCCACTTGTATATTTTTCCTTCAGGAGAAACGATTTTGATTGGTGGATATGTATCCAAAGATTCTTCTCCTATAAAACTCGCTGTATAACCAATCATTTCAGGAAGTTGTGTTGCGGTTAAATACTTTCCTGGTCTTGTTTCATCTAAAAAGGCATGGCTTCTATCGCCATATAAGCCATAGGATGCAATGTAAGTTTGTTGAACATTTTCTCCGCGAAATGACTTTATTGGATGTCTTATAATTTCTTTTAGTTCTCCAATTATCATATCTTTACCCCTTTTTTACTTAATCTTATCTCTTAATTATACAATCAATTGGAATTAGTTACCTTATGAATATAGTATTCATGCTTGGTTAACATAACGTCTCATTATCGGGATTCAATGTATTTAGAAGACTATTAAAAGTCCTCCAGATTATTTAACTGGGGGACTTTCGTGTTCACATAATTATCGTTAGCGGAAGTCATTTTAAAATTCTATGTGTCGATTTTTTCTTTGCCCTTGCGGATAAACCACCATATCAAAGCTACAAGTAGTATGAGGAGCGGTATTGCCTGAATAAAGAGAAATCCTCCCCAAAAATCAAGTTCAGTACTATCTGGAGAGTCTGTTGCCATCACACCTATAAAAAAAGCCACTGGAATTGTGAATAGATTTACCCCTAAACTGACCATTATGAATGTTAGATTTTTATCCTTAGTTTTTGGTGAATCAGACTTGAAGAATTCGAATATTGCAATGCCAATTATAAAATACAGTATTAGGGGTCACCATATCATTTCGGGAAAATTGTACGTTTAGACACAAATTGGACACAAATCAACCGATTCCTTGTACGTTAAGGAATCGGTTATTGATGTTGAATTCCAAGTAATTAAAATAGGATTTAAATGTACAGAGATAATAAAGTTGTTTAAAAAATGCCAGTCATGTTATTCAACAATCGGGCCATTTAATGGAATAAGAATCTCAAACAAATTTGGTTATTTATGTAATCGTTGGTTTGGAGTTTGTGAAGGATTGTACTTAAACTAAATGCAGGATAGTTCAATAAATCCCGTCCTTTTTCGCTTCTCTGTCCTACAACTGGTATAGGTACTCATTTATGTTAACCAAAATGAATATCTATTGTTGAAACCATATTAACTAGGGAGGAATCTTCATGGGATACTTTGTTACTGTAGAGCCAGGTGTGAATTTATATGTAGAAGATATTAACCCGGGGGGAAATAAGACCATTGTGTTTTTACATGGTTGGCCGTTAAGTCATAATCAGTTTGAATATCAGTTTAATATTCTTCCTGCTATGGGTTACCGCTGTATTGGTATAGACTGGAGGGGCTTTGGTAAATCGGATAAACCAATGAGTGGCTATACTTATAACAGACTTGCAGATGATATCCGCACATTAGTTGGTACACTTCAATTAAACAATTTTACTCTCGTAGGTCACTCTACCGGTGGGGCTATCGCAATTCGATATATGTCTCGTCACAACGGTTTTGGGGTATCAAAGCTTGTTCTTATTGATGCGGCCGCTCCAACTGGATTTACCGCAGAAACTGCTAATAACTTTCTTAAAGAAACCTTAAATGACCGGCCTAAAATGATGCAGGACGTAACAGATGGCTTTTTCTTTCAGTATATAACTAAACCATTTTCGGACTGGTTTTTGCAAATGGGATTACAAGCAGCAAGTTGGTCGACAGCTGCTATTATAATTACATTAAGAGATGAGAAGTTGCATGCGGATCTTCCAAAAATTAATGTCCCTACTTTAATCATTCACGGCATTCATGACAAAGTTATTCCATTTACACAAGCTCAGGAACTAAACGAAAAAATAAGAAATTCAAAGCTTGTTCCGTTTCAATATAGTGGTCATGGCCCTTTCTGGGAAGAAAGTGACAAGTTTAACCAACTATTGACACAATTTATTTAGTTAAAATTTTAACCTAAATTCAAATTAAAGGAGAACGATAGCACAATAATCGGGTACCCCTTACGGACAGTAAAATATTTGCTGTAATTATTAGACTCGATACATTATTCAACTAAAGGGCCGCAATTATAATAATTATCTTGATCTTCCGCAATCGGGCGCTATTGTTGAATAAACCTTAGATTTTTAAACGACTTTATTGTTATATTTTTGAGTACAGTGAAGTATCTCATATCGAAAATTAAACAACTATATTTTAACCCCGCCCTAAATTTAGAACGGGGTTATGCTTGTTTTAGGTTTTAAAATTAAATAACTTTATTGTCTTTTTACATCATGTTGAATTCAAGTGAAATTGGAGCACGTTCAAAACTACAAAAGATGCCTTCAATTATTGAAAGCATCTTTTGTTATTAAGCATTATCTTCTTTCGAAAACTTAGTTGCTAGTGAACAAACAATGTATAAGCAATATAACTGAAGGTATAATATCACATAATTTTCCTCAGCAAATTCAATTAAATATTTCTCTGTTATAATTTTCCCATCTTTAAAAGTTAATTTTTGGTCAATAGAATCATAATCAACAGAAGAATGATTTATAGCATTTCGTATTCTATTATTGAGAACAGTTAGGTCATTGTATCTAGAGACATCGGAAGATATCATTTTTAAGTATTGAATTCTTATTCCAATTGTAGCTTTTGAGAATCCTTTTAATGAAGTAGTAGCCTTCACTAAAGGTTTATCAGTACTATCCTTTACAAAGTTATTAATATCTTTTCTAGTATTAATATTATCAATAGCAGCAATTAAAGGCATTATTTTCCCAAGTATTTCATAGTTTTCAGCATAATTTTTTAACAAGGTCTTATAATTAGCCGTACTTAAACCATACTGTTCTTTTATTACTTTAATATCCCTATGGTTGTATGTTTCGGATGTAATCGTAGGGATAATGTCAGGAATAATCTTTATTGAAGAATAGATGGCGTTAGTCAATAAATTAATGTAGCTAGGTAAACTGTCTTGAAATGAGTTTTTAAACTTTTGAAATTCAACCTTATTCTCGTACATTTTATAAAGGTTATTTTTAATATCATTAACCTGAAACTTTTCCTCATTTAGATCTAATAAGGGTTTGATACTATTTGTAATTGCACGGAATAATATATTATATCTATTAGTTTTATAATCATTTGTAAACTTTTCTTCCTCCATATTAAAATCACTAGCTAATTTCCCGAATTCTGAATACACATATTTAACGTTATTTTTATTACTTAACACTAGATTGATAAGATTTTTATAATGGTTGACATGTTGGTGGATATCATCAGCTAGATAAGATGCTAGCCCATTCATATCTTCTATATAATCACAAAAGTTTCGTATGAAAGGGGTTGGAGTTCCGAAGGTATAATCTTTAAGCAAAGAAATTTTATTTTCATAGAATTCGCTAGTTAATTGCATAAAGTATCCTTCTTTAGATTTTAAAATATCACCCGAATAATCCACTAAATTATCAAAATCCCAATCTAACTTTCGCTCTTTATTATTGACATTAATTGTTCCTTCAATCATTACCCCGCAAGTTGGACACTCGAAAGAAAAATGATTTTTCTCTACATAACCAACTTGATATTTTAATAAATATGGAGTTTCACAAACTTTACACTTTTTTTCAAAAATTTGGTTCATAGTCCACACTCCTTATAAGATCCTAATCAATTTACCACAATTTGCATTATTTATTCTATTATATAGGGAATTAAATTTAAAAGCATACCCTCACATATCAAAACCTTTCTCACTAAATTTCAAAAAAGTTTCTATCTCCACCTTCTCAGTAGGTACACCTTTTGATGCATTTTTTAATTCTATGTATTTAGTGTTAAGTTAATCCCTTAAGTTATCTGTAAAAGTATACCTTTACAGATACATAGAAAACTATAAAAACCCACGTCTGTAAATATTGATTTCTCACTTTACAGACATCTGTTTATTTTATATACCTTTACAAACATAATTGGTATAATTACCAATGAGGTGTAGCATATGAAGCATAAAAAATTTGGATATGTCCGAGTTTCGAGTAAAGATCAAAACGAAGAACGACAAATTCAGAATATGAAAGATTTAGGAATAGAAGATCGAGATATTTTCATTGATAAAGAATCTGGAAAAAATATGGAGCGAGAGAACTACCAAATGTTAAAACGTCTCGTTCGTACAGGGGATACCATTGTGTTTGATTCCTTAACAAGACTTGGAAGAAATATGAATGATACATTAGAAGAATTTAGATACTATGAAAAGCATAAAGTGAATTTACAATTTATAAAGGAACCGTATATTAACGTCAATTACACTGGTGAAAGTACAAATGACGTCATTCAGAGCGCAATTCAAAAAGCAACACTTACAATATTATCAGCCTTTGCAGAAAAAGAGCGAATCGATATTAAACAACGTCAAGCTGAAGGAATTGCTCTTGCCAGAAAACAAGGTAAACATTTAGGACGTCCTCCTGTCGAAATAACAGAAAAATTTATTGAAGCTTATAAGGAATGGAAATCCGGTTCAATTACAGCAGTAGGAGCTATGAAAAAGTATGACATCAAACGATCTTCATTTTATAAACTTGCCAAACAGTATGAGGAAAGAATGAAAGAATAGAGAGACAAAATTTTAATTTGTTAAGATAGTAATTGAGGTAGCACCAACATTCGTTAAAATGTGGGTGGGACCCCTTTTAACAAAACCGGAGTGGAAATGATGAGTATAAATAGTTTTGTGGGATTGATAAAGGACGAATTATTAAAAGAGGTAAGCATAAGAAGTGAGGATGAATTCGAGCCTGTAGTAGTTAAAGATATTCCTAGACTTTGGAAGTGTTTAGGGACAGGTAATTATGCCGCAGTATTTATGCACAAAGAATACAAAGATTGGGTAGTGAAAGTTTACGTGCGAGAAGGAGAAGGAATTGAAAAAGAGTCAGAAGTATACCGAAGAATCGGAAATCATCCTTCTTATTCGAAGCTTATATATAAAGGAGAAAATTTCATAGTATTGAAACGTTTAAAAGAAATTACCTTATACGATGCTATTCATAAGGGGATTAAAATTCCTAAGCAGGTAATCCTTGATATCAATGAAGCTTTAGAGTATGCAAGGGAACAAGGATTAACTCCTTGTGATGTTCACGGGAAAAATGTGATGATGGAAAACGGAAGAGGATATGTAGTCGATGTATCTGATTTCTTAAAAACAAAAGAAGATAGTAAGTGGAGAGACCTAGAAAAGGCATATTTTACATTTTACTTGCCTTTCATT
>NZ_CAKJTI010000055.1 GCF_917563915.1 Bacillus rhizoplanae
ATATGATAGAATAAAAAAAAGACTATCTTGTGATAGAAATAGTCCTTTTTTGTTTTTTTTGTATTTTTAATCAAAAATAATGTATGTTGTTCCAAAATATACGGGGTAAATACTTTATCTTTTGTATAAAAATACATTTTTATTGTCTTGTCGTGTAAAGTACAAGCGCTTTTTGAATGTTGTAAACACTATCGTCATTTCGAAATTCTCTCGTAATTGGATCATGCATACTTGATACCCAAATTTTTAATTCAGCCTCCAAGTCAAAGTGACCAGCTGTTTCTATGCTAAATTGTGTAATACTTTTATATGGAATAGAATGATATTCTGTTTTTTTACCAGTCATACCTTGTTTGTCTACTAAAATCATTCGGCGATTTGTAAATACAACTAAATCACGAATTAACTTATAAGCGTGATCTACTTGCTCATCGTCTAACATAATCGCTTGTAGATCACGTTCTACGCTACTTATATCTGCATCAGATGCATTTCCTAAAAAACCACTAAATAAACCCATTATAAATTCCTCCTTTATGTATAGAATGAGCTTCTTTTATTGTAACATGTAATAGAAAAGCGGGTTCTTACTTTTCGACATAAGAATTAATTGTCAATTGCAATGAAACAATTTAATATTTCATCATAATATCTTATGCTAATATATTTGTGTAAGAACTTTTTATACACTACGAATTTAAAATATGATAGAGGGACAATATATGAATAATATCGGATTAGTTTTAGAAGGCGGAGGAATGAAAGGCCTTTATACAGCAGGTGTATTAGAATTTTTCATGGAAAAAGATCTATATTTTCCTTATGTAATAGGTGTTTCAGCAGGAGCTTGTATGGCTGCTACGTATTTATCTCGTCAAAAAGGAAGAAATAAGAAAGTAAACACGGAACTTGTAAGCGATCCACGTTACATATCATTTCGAAATTTTTTACGAAAACGTGAATTGTTTGGCATGGATTTTTTATTTGATGAAGTACCTAACAAAATTGTTCCATTTGATTTTCACACATTCCAAAACGGGGCAGAACAGTTTGTTATTGGCACAACTGATTGTGAGACAGGAGAAGCTGTATATTACAATAAACACGAACATGGAAATGATATTTTAAAAATTATTCGTGCATCAAGTTCAGTGCCATTTATTGCTCCAGCAGTTGAATATGATGATAAAAAGTTACTAGATGGAGGGATTACAGACCCAATTCCGATTCAGAAAGCACAGGCTGATGGATTTCAAAAAAATGTGGTCATTATGACGAAACCGGCAGGATTTGAAAAACAACAGAATAAGCTATCGTTTATTGCGAAATGGTTGTATCGACACTATCCTAATGTGGCAAATCACCTTGTCCAGCATTATGAAATCTATAATAATACTATATCTTATCTTTATTCAGAAAAACAAAAAGAGAATTTCTTTGTTATACAACCAAGTGTTCAATTACCTGCAAGTGGATTGGAACGTAATAAAGAAAGATTAGTTCATTTATATGAACTTGGTTATAACGATGCCAAAAATCAATTTGAGCAGCTGAAACAGTGGATTAAGTAAAATAATATTTTGTTAGATGAAGAAAGTTGTAAAATGTTGTTTTTTGAATAAGTTTTTGTTCTTTATGATTGGGAACAAGCAGCAGAAGTAGTAAGTAAAAATGGGCGATTGTATTGAAAAGCATAACATTGTAATGAAATTAGCTTGAACAACTTACGTTCAAGCTAATTTCATTTACCGTATTTTTACAAAAAAACAACGAATAGCTCTAACGATGCCCGTCTATATTCAACTGGCAAAGGAATTCGACTTCTTACATTAGAATTTAATATCTGATGAGTAAATAAGGAGGGCCAAAGTATGAGAACTCGCTTTCACCACATTGTAAGGGGTGTACTTATAAAAGATGGAAAGCTTTTGGTAGCACATTTTAAAGGGCATCATTCTTTTTTACCGGGAGGACATATTGAATTAGGTGAGTCAGTTGAAAATGCACTTATACGAGAGTGGGAAGAAGAAATAGGTACTGCTTGTTCAATTGAAAAGTTCCTTGGCGTAATTGAAAATCAGTGGAGAGATGGAGACACACTACATTATGAAATTAATCATGTCTTTAAAGTTAACAGTGATAAATTAAAAGCGGAAACACCTCCTAAATCTAGAGAATCTCATCTGGATTTTTATTGGATTGTACCTACTGAAGAAAATTTAAAAAGATATAAAGTTATGCCGGATACTGCTGTACAAACACTTATGAAAAAAATTCAAGAACATGACATAGAAACATGTTGGGTTAGTACACTTTAACTTCTTGAAACTGGATTTATGTTAAAAAGGTGTTTTCTAGACGTGAAAACATCTTTTTAGCTTGTAAAGTTTTTTATAGTCTAATACTTTATTCTATATAGTCTTAAACATAAAATTTGTTCGCAAAAAATACACTATATCCACAGTAAATAGCAAGGAAACAATCAACTTATAACTGAAATAAGTATTGAGTTAGAAAAAGAAAAGGAGGCAAAAAATGAAGAAACTAATGAGTCCAATCAGTTTCATAGTTCTATATTGAAGAATAAACGACAACTTTGGATATATACTCCGCATAATTACTCACCTGAACAAGCTCCTTATGACCTTCTTATCATGTTTGATGGCAGTTCTATGCTGCAGACGTTATCAGCAGCTGTAACACTAGATCATCTTATACATACAAAGGAAATTCCACCGTGTATTCTAATTGGTATTGATCATGTAGATTGATTTACAGAACTCACATTTTATGAGGAAATGAATATGTTTTTAGCAAAAGAACTATTTCCGTGGATTCAACAAAGATATCATGTTAATGCAAATCCGTATCATATAACAATTGGCGGATTCAGTCTCGGTGGTTTAGCAGCTTTTTATGCAGCATTGCAATATCCAGATCTCTTCGGAAACGTTTTATCATTGTCTGGTTCTGTACATTGGAAAAAAGAAAATTACAAAGAATCACACCCTTGGATCGAAAATCAATTTAAAAGAAGCAGCACATTACCATTACATACTTATATGAGTGCTGGGGAATTAGAAAATAAACCATTGTTAGAAGCAAATAGGAGATTATCACAAGTACTTAAAGAAAAAGAATATCAAAGCATCTATGTTGAATTCCCTGGTGGTCACGATGAATTGTGGTGGCATAAACAGTTTTCTCATGGATTAGTGTCCTTACAACAATTTAAAATACCCATGAAATAATAAAAAGGGAGGAGAAACATATGAAAGATAGAGAAAAAGATTTAGATAAAGCATTAAAGAAACAAGAGATTTTAGTGAAAGATGAAAAAGTATGATCATATACGTATGAAGATCATATTAGTTCGATTATTAAACGCTCGCAAAAAGAAGGTGTATTTGATGATTTAGTAGGAAAAGCAAAGCCACTGCAAATTGATAAAAGTCTCTCTTATAATCCAGAAAAACAGCTATACAAGACGATGAAGGATAATCATATTTTACCAAGGTGGATTGAGCTTTCAAAAGAAATCGATGCGTTAAAGGAAAAATTACATACATCATGCATGGAGAGGGAAGAAGTTGCTGCAATGGTTGAAATGATTAATAAAAAAATTTACGAGCGCAATTTAACTTGTCCACCATCAGCGCAAAGAATGAAGATAAGTAAACCGAGTTAATATCGGCTGATCAATACTCTTTTTGAGAATAAACTCGGAAAGAGTATTTTTATTAAAAAAATTCGTTATAGGCGGATTTTTATGATTAATTATTGAGGAAATTAATTGTTTCTGAAAATGAATTTTACAATAGTTCTCTTTAAATGGATTTTTTACGTGTGTTAAATGTATAATAAATACATATAACGAAGTATACTGTTAGGAAGGAAGTGAGAAAAAATGAATTCAGAATCTATGATTTTACGTAATATGAATCAATATATTGAAGCAGAAGGTTTAAAAAGAAAACGTTTAGCGAAACGTATGAATATGTCTGAGTCAAACTTCTCTGACTATCTAAATGGAAAACGAATGAATGGTATTTATGATTTTGCTGCTAAATTGGCTGATACTTTAGGGCATGAACAAACGTTTTTTATGAATGATTCGTTTCATCATTTGAATCAAGAGTTAGAGGGAAGGGCTTTCGCTTTTTCGGCTGGTAATCTGTTGTCAGAAAGAGGAAAAGAAGGGTTAGCTCAGTTAACAAAAATTTGTGACTTACTTGAAATTTATGATAGAGGTGATTCACATGCCTGAGCTTTCGTTTACAGATCTCCCGCAAATTTTAGAAGAAAATCAAAAGATAAAGTCTGAAGTAGAAAATTTAATGAAAAAGTATTTGCAGCATTACCACCCAAGAGGCTGGACAATGATTGAAGGTGCGAAAAAATATATTTCTACACAACATTTTTTCATTGAGGCACCCATTCAAGATCAGTCTTTGGGTGGCTTTATTCGTTCTACAAATACGGATAAGTATATTTGCTATGTGAATACATATCAATCTCGAATTTATCAAAATTTTAGTCTGCTTCATGAACTGTATCATCTTATTTCGTTTCAAGAGCTTAAGCAGCAATTACATATTATTCATGTAGGCCTTGATAAAAACCAGTCTGAACGAAAAGCTGATTATTTTGCATCGGTTCTATTAATTGATGAACATGAGTTAAAGGCTTTTTATACGGGTACAGAAAATGAATTTGAAACTACATTCACAAAGATTCTTCTTTGTATGAGCCGTTTTCAGGCGCCGTACAAAGCAATTCTTATTCGTCTCTATGAATTGTACCTAATTGATGAAAAAACATTGGAAACATATTTTGATAAAACAATTGATTATCATAAAGAATTTGAAGCTCTTGGGTTAGATCCTTATATGATTGAACGAAGTAATGTTGTGAACTTTGGAAAACTAGAAAAGTTAATGAATCAGCATGCTTTACCTTATGCAGCACAACAAGCTAACCAACAAGTTCTTGAAGAAGTTATTGGGTATTTCCATAACATGAAGGGAGAGGCAGCAGAGTGACATCTTCAGAACTAAAAAGTTTTATCCAACAGCAAACACACTTCATTACAGACCTTGAAGAGATAATGGATAGTATTTTAGAGAAAGGCCATGTGTTCTTATATGATACATCAACTATTTCTTCTCATGAGAAAGCTTTTTATCAGCATAAAGCAATGTTATTTCTTGAACATGTGAAAGATATTCCTATCTTAATTACAGATGTAATTGCAAAAGAAATGCGTCTTACAGAGGATTTAGAAATGCGATATTTAGCTTATTTATCAAAATTTGATACAGTTCTTTATGTAGAAGAGCGTGAATTGTATGAATTACTTAAAGTAGAATATGCAGCAGCACAAGCGAAACAAAAGTTTTTAATCGCAAGTGAAAAAGCATTTTCCTGCATACAACCATTGCGAGAAAGCATTAGAAAAGCAAGAAATACATTTCAAATTGCTGAAAAGATTGTATTTGACGACTATGAGGCTTTTTTTGTGAATTGTAATCATAAAAATCATGGAGAAATGTCATTATTATGGACAGCTTGTATATTGAATCAAATCCTTAGCAAGCAAACCATCACATTTGTTGGAATTGATCAAGACTTATATACATACGTAGAACAATGCTATTTTCGTACTGGAAATAAAAAAAGTGGAACAAATAATTTTCATGTAATCTACATTATTAGTAATGAAGTCTTGCTGCAAAGTTATTACGTACAACAAGGCGATGTTGATACACTGGCAATACTAGTGCGAATATATCGAAATGAAGAGCGCAAAGTGATCTATCATGATCGAAAAAGCGGTATTTTACATTTAATACGTCAAACAGAAAAGATAGCAAATACGGGTTTTATAGAAAAGGTTATATCTAATAGAATACAAGTCATTTATTAAAATTCTTCCTAAAATAACAAGGGAGGATTTTTTTGTTCTATAAATACATTATGTTAACTAGTTGATGAGAATCGAGCAAAGGAAAATATAGGTTAGAGCTGAATTATGACAAATTTCTATGTAAGACACATTTCTTTGTCCATTCTAAAAATAAGATATTGATAACGAATATAGAATAAAAACTAAGCTGAAATATAAACTTTTAAATGCGATATAAATTTTGAATCTAATCATTTAGCATGAAATTTATCCGGCTGCGCGTGAAGGATTTTGCTGAATGAAATCATAGTGGCTTCATAGTGACTTGTTTAAAATCCCATAATTTCAAAGCTTATTTTAAACATGCTATAAATCGGTTTGAAAATCTCCGTTTCGTCTCAAAATATATAGTTTACTTGTTTTTAGAGATAAGAAACTCCTTTCATTTTACAACTTCCTATAATTTATATTATGTTAACTGTTAAAAATAAATTAACTAAAAATAAGTAAGTGTTATTTTGAGCTGTTCTTCCCTTCTGGGATTTAAGAGTGAACGATGAAATACAAAAAAAGACTAGTGCGTTTGCTATATTACTCTATAAACGCACTAGTCTTTTTTTGTTGTTTAGTATCAATCATTGAACTTTGTTGAGCATCTCGGTCAGGTGCTCAAATTGTTTTTTGAATTCTAAATCGTTTTTTATCCAACTTTGGAATGTTGTTTTTTTGATTCCGATACTTTCACAGGATTTGCTAATAGGTGTGACTGTTTTTGGCTATTACACCGTCGGCAACGAAAAAACCTAAAATATATGCCATGTTGTTAGACCAAATTTTAAAATAATCTTCATTTAAATCATATTTACGCTTTCAGCTTCCACGCGCTCTCTTTTCAATATTGTTATCTGTTAGGACCATGCGAACGTATCTAGAAGAAACATTAGCTAAAATTGCGATGTCTGATGTGCTAGAACCTTCTAAATATAACTTAATCATTTCTGCCTTTTCCATCGTGCATTTAGATTTCCTTTCGCCCTTTCTACACATTAAGAGTATCCCCTTTCAACAGATATAAAAATTGAGTATATCTTCTTCTATATCATACATAAAGAACATACGTTCTTTATGCCGTTAATAAAAAGATAACCAATAAAACAATTACAGATGAAATTTAAGTATTTTGATATAATTAACTCCCGTTTAAATGATAAAAATAACGGTCTTGCATCACTAATTCATTATATTAATATAATTATATATCTGGTAGGAAAATTCATTCGGAAAAATAAGCTTATTTAATAATTAGAGATCTAATCTCTATTTTCATGCAGGATAAATAAGAAAAGCTGCGGTTATTCCCGCAGCTTTTTATCACTTCCACCAACCATCGAATATAGTTACAGGAAGTTGTCGTTTATGTTCTGTAGCTAAATATCGTTTTTCAATCGCTTCTGCTACTTCTTTTGATACTTTCTTACCTTCTAAATAGTCATCTAATTCATCATAAGAAATTCCTAGTTCGGTTTCATCTGCTTGTTGTGGTTTATTATCTAATAAATCAGCTGTTGGAACTTTTAAATACAATCTTTCTGAAGCGTCTAAAGCTTTCAATAGTTCTCTTCCTTGTCTTTTGGTTAATCCAGCCAACGGAAGAATGTCAGCACCACCATCGCCGTATTTAGTAAAGAAACCTGTTACAGCTTCTGCTGCGTGGTCTGTACCAATTACAAGAAGGCCATTTTGACCACCTACTGCATATTGCGTAATCATTCGAACACGAGCTTTCACATTTCCTTTATTGAAATCTGTAAGTTGCTCTTTTGCATCTTTTTTATATTGCTCTGCAAAAGCGTCAACTGTAGTTTTGATATCAAATACAAGTTCTTCATCTGCTTGAATGAATTGCAACGCTGCTTGTGCATCAGCTTCATCTTTTTGAACTCCGTAAGGTAGGCGAATAGCCACGAATTTTACATTATGTCCTTCGGCTCTCAGTTCTTCTACTGCTAGTTGAGCAAGTCTTCCAGCTAATGTTGAATCTTGACCACCGCTAATTCCTAAAACGAAGCCTTTTGCTCCTGTTTTAAGTGCATACTTCTTTAAAAAATCCACTCTTTTACGAATTTCCTGAGTAGGATCAATTACTGCTGACACATTTAAGTCCGACATGATTTTTTGTTGTAAACTTGTCATTTTAAAATCTTCCCTTTCACTTTTTAGCGTTTTATATGAAATGTAATCCCTATTATTGATACAAACCTTTTTCTTTGATGTAATAGTAGCAGCTATCCGGGAGAAGGTAACGCGGTTCTCCACCTTTAGAAAATTCTTCGCGTATATATGTAGAACTAATTTCCATAGCTAATCCTTTATCGATCAATTGAAATCTACCATCGTCATAATTACGAAGGAGAGCGGATCGACTTATCGTTTGGAGCATATCGATACCATTGCGAGCCATAACGATAAAATTATTTTCACTTATTAATTCTTCATCCATCTTCCATTTTCCATCAGCGATATCTACTAAAAGATCTGCACCCATGATAAAGAACAATTCTACTTCTTTTAATATAGTTCTAAAATGCTTCATTGTATAGTATGTATAATGTTTGCCTGGTAATACGTTTAATTCATGAGTGTCCAGAATGAACTTAGGATTATCTTGTATGGCTAAACTGATCATCTTAGCGCGGTGATCACCAGTCGTTTGTATTTTCTTATCAATGCGCTTGTTTGTAGAAGGTAAAAAGATAATGCAATCTAGCTTTTTACGATGTGCCACAGTAGAAGCAGTCCACAAATGAACATTTGTGATAGGATCGAATGATGAACCATATATCCCAATTCTTCGCCCTTTTTTTAATAGTCCATTAATATCTTTTTCTGGATTCAATTCTTGAAGGTACTCCATATTTTTAGTTGATTCGATTTCATTTATTTTCATTTTCCAATCATCTCCCCAACTTTTTGTTTTACTTCCTCAATATGCTTCATTTTGTTGTTCCAACACTTTTGACTAAGGTCCAAAGGATATTCTTCTGGATTTAATCCGCGTTTATATTCATCCCAAAGTAAATCTAAGTTGTCTTTTGTGGATTGCTGGATTTCTTGTAGTGATGAAGATTGATATACACATTGACCTTCTATGAAAATATCGTGATGTAGCTCTATAGCCTCAAAGTTAGTTACAAATTTACTAATAAAAGTATGCATTGGATGAAACATTTTTAATCGATCTTCTTCAGCTGGATTTTCTGTCTCTAACGCGATGTAATCTCCTTCTGATTTTTTGTTTATAGTATTAATAATACGGTACACTTTCTTAAGACCTGGAGTAGATACTTTTTCTGGATTGGAGCTGATTTTAATTGTATCCACCATTTCACCGTTCTTATCTTCGATGGAAACAAGCTTGTAAACGGCCCCAAGAGCAGGAGAATCAAATGCTGTGATTAATTTTGTTCCAATTCCCCAAATATCAATTTTCGCTCCTTGTGATTTTAAATGAGTGATAGTTTTTTCGTCTAGATCATTGGATGCAATAATTTTTGTTTCTATAAATCCTGCTTCATCTAACATTTTTCTCGCTTCTTTAGATAAATAAGCTAAATCTCCACTATCTAATCGAATTCCCTTAAAGTTAATTTGATCGCCAAGTTCTTTGGCCACTTTGATAGCATTTGGCACCCCTGATTTTAATGTATCGTAAGTATCTACTAGAAATACGCAATCCTTGTGTCTACGAGCGTATTTATGAAAAGCGGTATATTCATCGCGATATGCTTGAACCATTGCGTGTGCGTGTGTACCAACTACAGGAATTCCAAACAGTTTTCCAGCACGTACATTAGATGTAGCATCAAACCCTCCGATATATGCTGCTCTTGTACCCCAAATTGCTGCATCCATTTCGTGAGAGCGACGAGTTCCAAATTCCATTGCAGTTTGTTCTCCTACTACTTGTTTAATTCGCGAAGCTTTTGTAGCAATTAATGTTTGGTAATTTACAATGTTTAGAATAGCTGTTTCAATGAGTTGGGCTTCTACTAAAGGTGCTTCAATTCGAAGCATTGGTTCATTCCCAAAGACTAATTCACCTTCTTTCATCGAGCGGACAGTTCCAGTAAACTTTATACCTTTTAAAAATTCCAAGAAATCCTCTTGATAACCTAATTCATCGCGAAGATATGCAATATCACTTTCAGTAAAACCGAAATTTTTTAAGTAATTTATAATTCTTTCTAAACCAGCGAAAACAGCGTACCCGTTTCCGAATGGAAGTTTTCGAAAGAATACCTCAAATATTGCTTTACGATTATGCATATTATCTTCCCAGTACGTTTCCGCCATATTAATTTGATAAAGGTCAGTATGTAGTGTCAAGCTATCATCTGTATATTTATTATTC
>NZ_CAKJTI010000056.1 GCF_917563915.1 Bacillus rhizoplanae
GCCTCTCTCTGCTTGTATCTATCCTCTTCTTTTCCCTTTATAAAATGTGTAACATTATATATTTATTCTTGTTGAAACAAAGATTGATTCAAATTTCTTGAATCTAAATAAAATTAAAAAGTTTAGGATGTTTTTTTACGTGCAAGGTCATGAGAAGTATTTACATTAGAATTATCCTTCGTTCGTAATAAGCTAATTCCATAGCCTAGTAAAGCTCCGATGAATGCCGGAACGATCCATCCTAATCCAGCATCATATAAAGGTAAGCGAGAGAATAAAGAGTTTATCGCATCAACTTTCAGATTTGCTGCATTCAGTCCATCAAAGATACTTACAATAAAAGTGAATAGTAAACTTACTTGATATACTTCTGATCTCCCTTTAAACAATCGGTGTAGAAACGTTAATACAATTAGCATAATCGCTAAAGGATATATTGCTGTTAATACAGGTACAGATACGGTAATCAGCTCTGTTAAGCCAAGATTAGCAATAAGAGCACTGAAAGTAGCTAAAATAACAGCAAATGTTTTGTATGATATTTGTGGAAATACTTTATGGAAGTAAGATGAACATGCTGTAGTAAGTCCAACACTCGTCGTTAAACAAGCTATAGTGATCATCAATCCTAATAATAAATTTCCTAAAGAACCGAAGTAGTAATTTGCTACTTTTGATAAAACTTCCCCGCCGTTTTCTAAATGTCCTAATTTAGAAACACTAGAAGCACCCATGTATGCAAGTGAAGTGTAAACAGCAATTAATACGACAGCGGCAATGATGGCTGCTTTTATACATACACTTATAATCTCTTTTTTGTCACTTACACCTTTCTCTTTGATGGAATTAATAATGATAATACCAAATACGAAAGCTGCGAGAGTGTCCATTGTTAAATAGCCTTGCTGAAAGCCTTTGAAGAAAGAATTTGTAACAAATTCTTGTGTTGGTGCTTGAATGTCACCGATTGGCTTTATGACAGCGGTAACAACTAAAATACCGATAAATGTCAATTTAATTGGAGTTAAAAACTTCCCGACAACATCAACAATCTTTGTAGGATTTAAAGAGAGTACACAAGTAATACCGAAAAACAGAATAGTGAAAATAATTAAAGGTAAATGACCACTATTTTCTCCTACAAATGGTTTTATACCTATTTCAAAAGATACGCTTCCTGCTCTAGGTAAAGCAAAAAGAGGACCAATTGCTAAATAAAGAATAAATGTGTATACACTCGCAAACAATGGGTGTACACGACTTGCCATTGCTTGTAAGTCGTCACTACCTGAAACACCAAGTGCTAATACACCAAGTAGTGGTACGCCAACTCCTGTAATTAAAAATCCTGCGGTTGCAATCCATACGTTACTTCCGGCTGTTTGTCCTAACATAGCAGGGAAAATTAAATTACCTGCTCCGAAGAAGAGAGCAAAAAGCATAAGCCCAATCACAAAAATATGTGAAGTTTGCACTTTTTTTGTCACGAAAAAACCTCCAAATTTAAATATTTTGAATTTTTTACACAAAGATACAATACAAAGTCATTTTTTGTCGAATCATTAACGATGATAACAAAAATAAATTATTATGCAAGACAAAAATGAATTTTTCGTAAATTTATTTTGTCCGTTATTTTTATTATATAGAAAATTTAATTAATTACAATTGTTAAGCGCTTTCTTTTAGTAGTGTATCATATGATATTTTATGGATGTTATTATTTTTATATAACAAATAAAATAATAAATTAAATATTCAATAAAAACAAGAGTATATTATTCAGAAAATATAGAATAAAAAGTGAAATTTGTGATATTATGGGTAGGGATTTTGTTACTTAAACATTTAAATTATTGAGCAGGAAGTTTAATTTTACGTATTGTTCATGATTTTTTGGATTAATTTGTATTTACTGAAATGAGAAAGGGGGAAATAGCATGAAGCATTATGTTTGTACAACGTGTGGTGTGCAATACGAACTTTGTGAAGAATCGCCTGCAAGTTGTTTAATTTGTAATGAGGAACGTCAATATGTAAACCCTTTGGGGCAATCATGGACAACGTTAGAGAGCCTACAGGAAAGTAAATCCTATAAGAATGAGATTGTAAAAGAAGTAGAAAATTTATATAGCTTAACAACAAGTCCCAAGTTTGCAATTGGTCAAAATGCTTATTTAGTTCAAGCTAATAAGTATAATGTGTTATGGGATTGCATTACTTATATTGATGAGGAGACTGTAGCAAAGATAAATGAGTTAGGGAGAATTCATGCAATTGCTTTATCGCATCCACATTATTATTCTACACAAGTAGAATGGGCGGAACGATTTGATGTTCCTATATACATTCATGAAGATGATAAAGAATGGGTGATGCGCCCAAGTAATCGTATCATATTCTGGTCTGGAGAATCTTTAAAACTTTCCGAGGATATTACACTGTATCGTTTAGGCGGACATTTTAATGGTGGCGCTGTTTTACATTGGAAATCTGGAGATGAAGGAAGAGGAATTTTATTAACTGGGGATATTATTCAAGTTGCTGCTGATCAAAGATGGGTAAGCTTCATGTATAGTTATCCAAATCTAATTCCATTGCCAGCAAGTAAGGTGAAAGAGATGGCTAAAAGAGTAAAAGAATTAAAGTTTAATCGTTTGTATAATGCATTCCATCGAATTGTGAAGGAAAAAGCAAATGAAGCTGTTCAAAAATCAGCGAAAAGATATATTGACGCACTTGAAGGGAAACTCATACATAAATAAAAAAACTATTCATCTAACTACTAAATGATAAGCTTTTTAGGGAGTGTGGATATAAATATTTAGCACAAGTCATTATTAGAAAAGATAAAAGAAATCAAGTGTTAAAAAACAAAAAGTAAAACGCAAAATCATTTAGATTTTGCGTTTTATTATGTGGAAGAGACCACTTTATTTCTTTCTTCTTGGTCTCCGTACTAATTCGCCTCCACAATTTGGACAGACATGATGTGTGTTCTCTGTACAAGGCAGGCAAAAGGTACATTCATATACACAGATGTATGCTTCTGAATCTCCTTGCAGAGAAGTATTACAAGTTTGACAGTTTGTTTTCATTTCTAGCGCCATGGGATGTCCCCCTTATATAGTAAAATAACTTTCATAATCATATCTCTAATTAGAAGTTGTTTTTCTTTTATTAATTGTAACGATAAGAACACTCACTACAATGAGTGCAGCTCCAATGAAGAATGTAGTTTTTAGCTTTTCGTGCAGTAGTAACCATCCGAGAAACGCTCCAACAATAGGTTGGAAAAAGAAAAAGAGGGAGCCAATTCCTGCATCCATTAATTCCATACCTTTGTTCCAAAGAAAAAATGCACCAGCAGTTGAAATGATGCCAAGGTATAAAATCCCTAAAATTATAAATGTGTTAAGACTTTGTATGCTGTTAGATTGTAATTCCCATATCATGCAAGGTGTAATAAACAAAATCGCAAAAAATATCGCATACGTTGTAATGATTAAGGAAGAAAAACGTTGCGAGGCGATTTTGACGTAAATAGATAATAATGCCCACGTAATAGCAGCCCCGACTAAAATGAGTGTTCCGGTGAAATACGTTCCAATTTTTATATCCCATCCGATGACAATGATAACACCTAAAGTTGCTAGGACTACGGAGATGAACTTGCGAATGGTAATACGTTCTTTTACTATTATTCTTGCAAAAATGATCATAAAGGCTGGTGTTGCTGACGTTACTAAAGAACCTGTATGTGCATCGGACAATTTTGTCCCAATAAACTGAAATGTAATGGAGACAAAATAACCGATAAAACCGATCCAAGCAAATAATAACCAATCTTTTTTCTTGATTGAAATTTTTGTTTTCTGTTTTTGCTGTGTTATTTGTAAAATCATAAATAAAATCGCAAAAGCAATAGCGAAACGTAACCAAACAAGCGTGAGCGGGGGAACAAAGTCTAGTACGTACTTACTAACAACGTACATGCCACCCCAAATGCTTGCAGCAAGGGATAAACAAAATGCACCAAATAATGAATGTTTCATATCATATGACCTCCGTCTATTTTTAGGATTAGAGAAGTTATCCTTAAGACGAAGCATTTTAATCTAGAGGATTTATAATGCCCGCCTTAGAGACGGATTACTGGTTGATCATTTTCGAATAAGTTGTTGTAATACATCGCTATTCTCCTTTCTATCCTTAGTAAGTTTCTTTTACTTGATGAATTGACAAATTTAAACGATAGTTGCCGAAGATTAAAATTTCATTTAATAAATTATGTAAGTTTTCTTGGGAGTCTATTTGTACTTTAAGTAAATAACATCCTTCACCACTTATTTTATGGGCTTCTACAATGGAATCTTTATTTGTGATGAAGGATGTGAATTTTGCATGTTCATTTGTCTTCATAAAAACAGTAATAAAAGCTGTATACTGCACACCTAATTTGGGGTAATCTACTAAAATGGTATACGCTTTTATCAATCCCTCATCTTCCATTTTTCTAATACGGTTTCCAACGGCTTGACCTGTCATATGAATGCTTTTTCCAATATCCTTCCACTGTATTCGTGAATTTTTCTTTAGTAAATCAAGAATTTGCAAATCTGTTGAATCAATCATGGCTTCAAACCCTTTCATGGTGAAATCATATGACGTTAAAGTCTTTCATGAGAGTGTTATCGCGAATTCAATAAAGATTTATAATAAGATTATAACTTAATTTTCAAAATATTGGAGGGCTAATAATGAAAATAGGGCTTGTATTAATCGATATTCAGAATGATTATTTTCCAGGTGGAAGATGTGCATTACATGAACCATTAAAAGCAGCAGAAAATGCAAAGAAAGTGTTAGATTTCTTTAGAAAAATGAATTTACCTGTATTTCATGTGCAACATATTTCAGTACAAGAAGGGGCTGCTTTTTTTCTTCCGAATACAGATGGTGTAAAAATTCATCCTGATGTAGCACCTCTTGAAAATGAATATGTTGTACAAAAAAATTATCCAAACAGTTTTCGGAAAACAAATTTACTAGAGTTACTTCAGCGAGTAGGGATTGAACACTTGGTGATATGCGGAATGATGACGCATATGTGTATTGATACAACGGTTAGAGCTGCTAGTGATTTGGAATTTGGATGCACAGTAATTGAAGATGCTTGTACGACAAAGGATCTCGTATTTAACAATGAAAATATTCAGGCTAAACATGTGCATACGGCATTTATGAGTGCTTTAGATAACATGTTTGCGAAAGTAATAGAAACAGAAGAGTTTTTATTAAGTAGAATGTAATAGGAAAAAGAAGCTATTCTACGGCATGTAGAGCAGTAGAATAGCTTCTTTTTTTGTTTGGGAGAAAATGAATCTTAATATTTTCATAAAATGTTCTTTTTAACCATAACGTTTGACTGTACAGTTTATGTATTGTATGATGTCTTTAACATATATGGGGAGGGAAGGTCGTTGGGAAGGTGTACCGAATCGGACAGTTGGCTCACATGGCTCATGTTTCGAAACGAACGATTGATTATTATACGAATCTAGGTATTTTGAAAGCGGAGCGATCTCAATCTAATTATCGCTACTATGACGAAGCAGCAATTGAAACATTACGTTTCATTGAGAGATGTAAAGAAATGCATATACCGCTTTCTGAAATTAAGGATAGGATCGAGGAGAAAAAAAAGCTGCTCGGTGTTAATGAAAACGTTTCGGAACAAGTAAATGATGTAACAGAGCGTATCCACCGTTTGGAGACGGAATTAGTAGAATTAAAACCGTTATTAGATGGGTTAACAGATTCACAGCGCGAAAAACTAACGAAACATTTATCAACTCAAACGACAGCTTTAATACAATCTCTTATCTTACTTTTATAGTAGGTAGAGCTATCCACCCTTTTAATTTCTGTATAGCGCTTTATTTTCTAAATTTAGAGAGTAAAAGAAAGCAATTATTCATACAGGAGGTGGACACCTTAGTTTTCGAACTAAGGGGGATTCTTTGGAAATATTTAATTTAGTTATGATTGCGATTTTAATCGCGTTTACTGGATTTTTCGTGGCAGCAGAGTTTGCTATGGTGAAGGTGCGTTCAAGCCGTATTGACCAACTTGTTGCGGAAGGAAAACGAGGCGCATTAGCAGCCAAAAAGGTAACAACAAATTTAGATGAGTATTTATCGGCGTGTCAGTTAGGAATTACCATCACAGCTCTTGCGCTCGGATCGCTTGGAGAGCCTACGGTTCATCGTATCTTACAGCCGTTATTTCAAGATCTACATTTCCCAGAAACGGTTGCGAATTCAATATCGTACATTCTTGCGTTTGCAACAGTTACCTTTTTACATGTTGTTGTTGGTGAGCTAGCACCGAAAACAGTAGCAATTCAAAAAGCAGAGACAATTACAATGTTGTTTGCAGCACCGCTTATTATATTCTATAAAATCATGTTCCCGTTTATCTGGATGTTAAATAAATCAGCGCGTCTTGTAACTGGTTTATTCGGATTAAAGCCAGCTTCTGAGCATGAAGTAGCACACTCGGAAGAAGAATTACGTTTAATTCTTTCAGAGAGCTATGAAAACGGTGAAATTAACCAGGCGGAGTATAAGTATGTAAACAATATTTTTGAATTTGATAATCGTCTTGCGAAAGAGATTATGGTGCCGCGTACAGAAATCGTTGGTTTCTATCTTGAAAATTCAGTAGAAGATCAAATGAAAATTATCCGAAGTGAAAAGTATACACGTTACCCAATCTTTGGAGAAGATAAAGATGATATTATCGGTATGGTGAATGTAAAAGATTTCTTTATTCGTTATATGAAAAATGAAAAAGAAGATCTATCATCTATCCGAACGCTTATGCGTCCTATCATTGAAGTAATGGAGACAATCCCAATTCATGATTTACTTCTGCAAATGCAGAAAAAGCGAATTCCAATGGCTGTTTTGTATGATGAATACGGCGGGACAGCGGGGATTGTAACGCTTGAAGATATATTAGAAGAAATTGTTGGAGAAATTCGTGACGAATATGATGAAGATGAGCATCCTCCGATTCATCATGTTGATGAGCATCATAAAATTGTCGACGGAAAAGTATTAATTAGTGAGATTCAAGATTTATTTGGATTACACATTGATGAAGTAGAAGTTGATACAATTGGCGGCTGGGTGATGACGCAAAATCACGAAATTCAAGAAGGGCAATTTGTTGCAGCAGAAGGATATGAATTTAAAGTTCTAGAAAAAGACGCACATCAAATTAAACGTATTGAAATTCGTAAAATAGATTTACAACAAGAAGAAGCAGCAACTGTATAGTTGCTGCTTTTTTATGTGTCTCAAAGTGTGAGAGATCAATTGATTTTTGTTTAAATGATTTAATATTCTTAATTATTTGGATATGTGGTAGAATGGAGATTACGTCTTTTAAAGTGAAGGGAGGAAAGGGTATGGATAAACAACAAATTATTGATGCGTACGATATACTAGCCAGTCATTATGAACATAGAGTCGATTATGAGAGTCCGTATAATACGGATTATGAACGTCCGGCCATGATGAGCCAGTTGCCTGATTGTATGAGAGAAATAAAGGTACTTGATGCTGGCTGTGCGGCAGGGTGGTATACAGAACAGTTTCTAAATCGGGAAGCAGATGTGACCGCGATTGATGTAAGTTCAGAGATGGTTGCTGCTACGAAGCGAAGAGTAGGAGAGAAAGCTGAGGTTTATCAATTAGACTTTGAAAATACGTTACCTTTTGCAGATTGTACATATGATAGCATTGTTAGCTCTTTAGCTCTTCACTATATTGCAGATTGGGAACGAACATTTGCTGAATTTGTGAGAATATTAAAGCCAAATGGAACATTTTTATTCTCCGTTCATCATCCAGCGATGGATATTCACCTGTCAGAGAAAAAAGAATATTTTAAGCGCGAATTGCTTCATGATAAATGGAAGAAAAGCGGTAAATATGTTGATATGTATTTTTATCGCCGGCCACTACAAGACATTATAAATGAAACGCTTCGTCATTTTGAAATTGAAAAAATTGTAGAGCCTATTCCGACGGAAGAATTGAAAAGAAATTATCCATCATCTTATGAAAAGTTAATAAAACAACCAAGTTTTTTAATTATAAAGGCAAAGAAAAAGGAATCCTAATCAGATTCCTTTTTCTTTTGTTATTTTAGAAGTTTCAAAAGTGAAAAAAGAAAGAAAATAGATAAAATTCATCGCTTTCTTACAACTATGTATGTTATCATGACAACAGACTTTTAGGAAGAGGTGGAGACATATGTTACAAGCGTTACTTATTTTCTTACTGCAAATTATTTATGTGCCAATTTTAACAATCCGTACAATTTTGCTTGTAAAGAATCAAACGAAGTCTGCTGCTGGCGTTGGGTTGTTAGAAGGAGTCATCTATATTGTTAGTTTAGGAATTGTATTTCAAGATTTATCAAATATGATGAATATTGTAGCTTATGTCATTGGGTTTAGTGCTGGGTTGTTGCTCGGTGGTTATATTGAAAATAAATTAGCGATTGGATATATTACGTATAATGTTAGTTTACTAGAGCGTTGCGAAGAACTTGTGACCGCACTAAGACATGCAGGATTTGGTGTGACAGTCTTTATCGGAGAAGGAATTAATTCTGAGCGCTATCGTTTAGATATTGTAGCAAAGCGTTCACGTGAAAAAGAGTTGGTAGAGATTATTAACGAAATCGCACCGAAAGCATTTATGGCTTCGTACGAAATTCGCTCTTTCAAAGGTGGATATTTAACAAAAGCGATGAAAAAACGTGCGTTAATGAAGAAAAAAGATGATCAGGCATCATAAGAGAAAAGGCGAGGCTGAGGATAGCTTCGCCTTTTTTATATACTATTTTTTATGGCTCGTTCATCATTAGTAGTAGTTGTCTGTTTTAAAAAATGAAACAGGTGTCTTATTAAAAAATAGTTGTAGACTGAAAAGGTGTTTTCTGTACATGAAAGCACCTTTTGTTAACATAAAATCAATGTATCACAAAACCTTTAAAAGTTCCTTCAGAAGAACTGAAGGAACTTTCCATTCACATAATCATTGTTATCGGAAGTGAAAAGAACATC
>NZ_CAKJTI010000057.1 GCF_917563915.1 Bacillus rhizoplanae
CATTATAAACTATATCGAAATTAGTATAAAAAAACATTTTAAGAGAGTACATTACTTTTTGCAATACAAAAAATATATAGAAATCACTTTTATTCTGTACTAAACAAGTACATTTTCTATAATTTAATATTTTTTGTAATATACCACTCAAAAACATTTTAAATAATTTTGGAGAATATAAACGTATCACTATCAATAGCAGAATGAATAGGGGGAATTGAAAGGATTGTTACTTAAAGTATTTGAAAAAAGTAGTTTTATATATAGTATTTAGGAATCACTATATTATTTAGGGAAAATTGTACGGTTAGACACGAATTTCTCCTTTTGTTGTACGCTAAGAGGTATTTGTTTAGAAAACTTTATGTTTATGAACAAGAGATAAAATATAGTTATATAAACGTTTTCTAGATATAATGCTGTTAATAAAGTGTGCACATAATTCAATGTTCAATTAATTTTGGTGTTATCTTCTGAATATGAGATTCTCCTTTGAGAACGCCGTCATAGTAAGTGGGTGTAGTCCTTATCGTGCAATTTTCTCAGAATAGTTTTGTAATCTGCAAAATCTTAAATGCTCCATTTATTAACAGGAATTAAACTTGTCGCCTTCTTTATTTTCTAAAATATCTCTTGACATAAAAATGCGTTATATCGCATACTATATAAAAATTAAAGTGAAAATCGTTGAAGGGAACTAGTACATATGTCTTCTTGCGCAAGAGAGTGGAATCCGCGGGCTGAAAGATTCCTCGTATAGAAATTATCGAACCTATCCCTGAGTCTTAAACGAAAGTTTAAGCGTATGCCTGCGTTACAGGCGACAAGCGGATATAGATTTATATCAATGAAGGTGGTACCGCGGAACAATGACCGTTTCGTCCTTTTTAAGGACGGAGCGGTCTTTTTTATTTGGCTCTTTATTGCGAGATAGGCATCATTGGTGAGGGGTTCTTTGCTGCAAATTGCACGTGGTAGAAGAATAGTTTGTCTCCATTTGAAAAAAGAAGCAGCACAATTTACAAAAAACTTTTATTTTAGACTAGGGGGTACAAAAGTGAAAAAACAACGTATTATCGTAAAAATCGGAAGCAGTTCCTTGGCAGCGAATCATGGCGGCATCTCTGGCGAACAACTTTCAGATCACGTTGCCGCCTTGGCGCGACTGAAGCAGGAAGGACATGAAATCGTGCTGATTACATCTGGGGCCGTCGCCGCAGGTTTTTCCGCTCTCGGGTATCCCGGCCGACCCGTGACAATTAAAGGGAAGCAGGCTGCCGCCGCTGTCGGGCAAAGTCTGTTGATGCAGGCGTATACGGAGGAATTCCGCAAATATGGGATTGTTACCGCGCAACTTCTGCTGACAAGAAGCGATTTTTCCAGAAAAGAACAATACAGCAATGCCTACGCCACTTTATCGGAGCTACTAAACCGCTCCGCTCTTCCTATAATCAATGAAAACGATTCTATTTCTTTGGAGGAGCTGACGTTTGGTGATAATGACATGCTGTCAGCTTTAGTAAGCGGGCTTGTTTCGGCGGATATGCTCATGATTTTTACGGATGTGAACGGTTTGTATGACCGGAATCCCCAGAAAAATCCGGACGCGAAAAAGTATTACTTTCTCCCTACCGTTACGGAAGAAATCGCCTCTCTTGCTGGAGATGCTGGCTCAAAACTTGGTACCGGCGGCATGAAATCGAAAATCGATGCGGCAAAGACGGCACTATCTCTCGGTGTGAGTGTATTCATCGGAACAGGACGTGGACGGGAGAAGTTTTTAGATGTTTTGAAGGGTAAAGGTGATGGAACGTATATCGGCAATACGCCTCAAAAAGTGATCAAGATGAACAAGCAATGGATCGCGTTGCATTCGCTTGTAAGCGGACAAATTGAAGTGGATGCCGGAGCAGCCGCTGCCATCATTCAGCGTGGAAAAAGTCTTCTGCCTGCCGGTGTTACCGGTGTGTTTGGGATCTTTCAAGCCGGCGAAGTCGTGGAGGCCATCACGCAACAAGGACGCGTGATAGGGAAAGGACAGTGCAGATATAGTGCAGAGGAATTGCGGGAGCTAAAAGGTATGCAGAGCCACGACATTCAAGCGCGAGGCGAAAGGCATAGCTACGAGGTCATTCATAGGGATAATTGGGTTTCATTTTAAGAATAGAGAGATGGCTCGTTCAAGTGAAGAACACAGGGTCCTCCGTCCTAAAAGGCGCTGTTTGTCTTTTCTCGTTCTAAGCGTCCGATTGATTCAACTAACATCTATGCAGGAGGGTCTTGGATGGTAGTGCCTAGTTGGCGAAGTTGAACACGTCTCAAATTTTATACTTTTTAATCTTTAAAAGGGGGAAACGAAAATGAATGAAGTGTTGGCAAAGGGACAAAAAGCGAAAAAGATTGCGGGAGAGCTTGTGGCCAAATCGACTAATGAAAAAAATAAGGCACTGGCGGCTGTCGCTGAGCAATTGATAGTAGAGACATCCTATATTTTGGAGGAGAACAAACGGGATATCGAACAAGGTAAAGCGAAAGGAATGTCTGCCTCTCTCCTCGACCGCCTCATGCTGAATGAACAGCGCATTATTGATATGACAGAGGGTATCCGGCAGCTGATTGGTTTGCGCGATCCTGTCGGAGAATGTGTAGCTGCTTGGGAACGGCCGAATGGATTGTCTATTCGGGAGATGCGCGTGCCGCTCGGTGTTGTCGGGATGATTTACGAGGCGCGGCCGAACGTGACGGTGGATGCGGCCACAATTTGCTTGAAAACAGGCAACGCAGTGATCTTGCGTGGTAGTTCTTCCGCCACTTATTCCAACAAAGCCATCGTCGCTGTCATTCATCGAGCGCTCAAACAAACGAGCTTGCCTCCAGAAAGCGTACAGCTCATTGAAGACAATTCACGAGACAGCGCAAAGCAGCTGTTTACATTGAACGAGTACTTGGATGTTCTTATTCCAAGAGGTGGCAAGCAGTTGATAGATACTGTAGTGAGAGAAGCGTCTGTTCCTGTATTGGAAACAGGTGCAGGAAATTGTCATATTTTCATTGATGAAACAGCGGATAAACAGATGGCATTCGATATTATCGTAAATGCCAAAACACAGCGTCCGTCTGTATGCAATGCTATTGAAACAATTATACTTCATGAGAATTGGGCGCAGCGATTCGGTACCGAGCTGTTTTCTTTCTTGAAGGAAAGAGGAGTGGAACTGCGTGGGGATAAGAAAGTATTGGCAATTGATTCTTCTCTTGTACCCGCTTCAGAAGAAGACTGGGAAACAGAGTTTTTGTCTCTTACGCTGGCAGTCAGAATCGTTTCCTCTGTTGAAGAAGCGATTCGCCACATCAATGCTTATGGCTCTATGCATTCCGAAGCGATCATTACAGAGAACGAGGAAAACGTCAGCAAGTTTTTCACGTCCGTCGATGCCGCGGCGCTCTACCATAATGCTTCGACCCGCTTTACTGACGGCTTTGAATTTGGCTTCGGCGCAGAAATCGGCATCAGCACGCAAAAGCTACACGCGCGGGGACCGATGGGGCTATCTGCATTGACTTCCACAAAATATGTGATTCGTGGGAATGGGCAGATTCGGGGATAAGAAGTAGAAGGACAGATGTAAAGCCCCCTTGTTTTATTTTCGCTTTCAGTTTCCATTTCCATCACTTTTTTAGTATTAAAGTGGTTTCTAGAAAACTCAAACTTAGCTTGATGGGCATGGGGTAGCACCACATGCCCATCAAGCTAAAAAGAACGAGTTACCCCAAAACAATAAAAAGCGAGAAAAATGTACACATTTTTCGTTCTGAGGGTATTATGAGATCTTAAGTTGATGGATGTGTGGCGAGACTATATGAAAGAAAGTTTTGCTCTTTTAACCAAAAACGGTCGTTTATGGTTAGATGAACTACTTACAGCTTTTTATGTGGTGCCCATTTTTTAAGATGTAATAAAAGGTAGAACAGTTGTATCATGAATTTTCCAAATTCCTTGTATCTGTTGTCCCATATGGAAGAATCTCGTATATTTTTGCAGCAAGTGCCTGAGGAGACTCCCTTGACCCTCTTTTAATCCAATCGGTAACAATATTGAAGATACCGCCTGCTAAAAACAGAATTTGCATTCTGCTCATGTCATGATCGTGTGTAATATCCGCTTGAAAGACCTTTTCCATTGTATAATTCAAGTAATCAAGCATCATATTAGATATATTTGAATCAATTAACTTTCCTGACGGCTTCTGTGCAGACACAAATCCCTCTATGATATATTCAATAATTAGCTGCATACTTTCATACGGATCCAAACTATCAACCTCTTTCAAGAATTGTTGAACAATTTCATCCACAGATGCTTGCACGACGTCGTAAACGTTGCGGTAGTATTTGTAGAATGTGACTCTGGCAACTCCAGCCTTTTTGCAAATAGCTGTTACGGTTATATCTTGCAGTTTATGTTCATGCAACAGTGCGCTTAATGCTTCCATAATGTATCTCTGAGAGTGTATACTGTCTTCTCTTGACTTCCTCAAAGCTAACACATCCCTTCATTCTGTTTGTTTTAAGTGCAAATCATCACATAGTGCTTGAAAGATGAGAATTCACTGTTATACTTACACATGTAAGTACAAATGTTAGTGTAATGATAATGTCATTGTATAAAAGGACATTATTGCTGTCAATGTGTACCATTTCCTTTGTTTCCTATTGGAAATTTACCGCCGTTTTGCAAGCTATAAATAGGGAGGGATACTCAGATACAATTTATAATTAATATTTTAAAATCTTATTATATTAATAAAATGTAATTCGGTGTTTGTGCGTTTCTTGATTACAACGTAAGAACAAGAAAAATTTTCGACAAGAATAGGGTGAGATTCAATTGGCAAAATATCTGTATAAGTTAGGATATTGGGCAGTAAATCATAGGAAAAAGGTTGTATTCAGTGCACTCGCAATTCTTATTGCATTAGTGCTTTTTGCAGTCAACATAGGTTCCTCTTTCAGGGAGGAGCTGAGCATTCCGAATACACCGGCAGATAAAGCAGGAAAAGTAATTGAAAAAGAGTTTAAAGCGATGCAACCAGCAGGTGCCCAAGTAAAAGTGGTGTTTCAAGCACCAAAAAACGAAACCTTGGAGTCAGCAGAAGTACAACAGAAAATTGCAGAAGTTCTTGATGAGATAAAAAAAGATTCAGCTGTTGATTCTGTGGCAGCACCGATGCAGCTGCAGAACCTCAGTAAAGATAAGACAATCGGATATGCAGTCGTTACGTACAAAGTGAAAGCGGAAAAGGTCACAGAAGCTTCTAAGGATAAGATTTTAGATAGTATCGAAACAACAAGGGATGCCGGCATTCAAACGGAGTTATCAGGAGGCGATATCAAGTTTTCCGACTCAGAGACTTCAGGTATGACTGAAATTATCGGAGTACTTGTTGCCTTCGTAGTTCTGGCATTTACTTTTGTGTCTTTTCTAGTAGCTGGACTGCCGATTCTCACTGCGATAATCGGATTAGCAATTGGAATGCTAGGAATCATGATTGGGACCAATTATGTGGAAATCCAATCAGTTTCCTTATCATTAGCTGCCATGCTGGGACTCGCAGTAGGCATTGACTATGCGCTCTTCATTATCAATCGTTTTAGACAGCAGCTTGCACAAGGAGATTCTGTTCCAGAATCTGTTGCCATCGCAACGGGAACAGCGGGAAGTGCCGTAATCTTCGCAGGATTAACTGTTATTATAGGTCTTCTGGGACTGTCTGTAACAAAGATTCCATTCCTGACAGCGATGGGCGTATCCGCTGCCTTTACTGTGCTCGCAGCTGTGTTGGTTTCCGTCATCATATTACCAGCCATTTTAGGACTTGTCGGCCATAAGATTGCCCCATCTAAACAAAATCGATTCTTGCAAAAGATGACTGGGGCAGGTAAGAAACATGCTGGTTCAAATAAATGGGGGGAATTTGTCATAAGACGTCCTCTGATTGTTACAATTTTCGCAATCGGACTACTTGCAGTGATTACGATTCCGTTTTTCCATATGAACCTTGGACTGCCTTCTGATGGAACAACAAAGTCCACAGAAACGACAGAAAGAAGAGCATATGATTTATTGACGGAAGCATATGGGGAAGGATTTCATGCCTCTTTAATGGTAGTAGCAAAATCAGAGGAAGCAACAGCTGAAACGCAAAATGCTATGAACACCATTGCAAAAGAATTGGGGAACCTATCTGAAGTGAAAAGTGTGACACCAGCTATCCCTGGGCCTTCTGGAAAGATTTATATGATTTCCGTCACACCAAAAACAGGACCTGACGATACAAAGACGAAGGATTTGGTAAAAGCAATCCGGGACAAATCGAACCAGACCGAGAAAAAAAATGGAATTGAACTAATGGTAACGGGCACAGCAGCGATGAATATTGATATTGTGCAAAAGCTGAGTGACGCCTTGCCAGTTTTCGCTGCCCTTATTGTGGGACTTGCGTATGTACTCTTAGTTCTAGTGTTTAGATCTCTGCTCATTCCATTAAAAGCAGTATTAGGGTTTCTACTTTCTCTTGGCGCTACGTTGGGAGCCGTGGTATTTTTCGTGCAGGATGGGCATTTCCAAAATATATTTGGGTTCCCGGCTGCCGGTCCGATCTTAGCCTTCTTGCCTGTCATTCTGATTGGCATCTTGTTCGGACTCGCCATGGACTATGAGGTGTTCCTAGTGAGCAAGATGCGGGAAGTATATACGCATACAGGTGACCCGAAGAGAGCTATTGTAGAAGGAATGCGGGAGAGCGGGAGAGTCGTAGTCGCAGCGGGATTAATTATGATGTCTGTATTTATTGGATTCATGTTGGCGCCTGATACCATCATTAAATCCATAGGCATGGCTCTTACATTCGGTGTTTTCTTTGACGCATTCATCGTGAGAATGACAATCGTACCTGCAGTCATGATTCTCATGGGTAAGTCAGCCTGGTACTTGCCAAAATGGCTGGATAAAATTTTGCCTAACATTGATGTTGAAGGAGAAAGCATTATACATCGCGTAGAAAACAAAAGTGAAAAAATATATGAACAGAACAGTTAAAGTTAATTCATAGTTGTATTCAGTTAAAAAACCGCTTCCCTATAAAATAGAAGCGGTTTTTTAGAGAAAGTATAGACCCTCCTTCGCTAATTATGTAAATATATAAAAGGAACTAAGGTTTTGCACTATCCATAAAGCAAAAAAGACGTTATCCTTTCTGTAGAATTATAGGAAAGGATGGCGTTTCTTTATGAATCTTTCGATTCTTGACGAACTTCAACCGATCGCTGAAGAATTACAACGACATATGTCTCCTCATTTTCTAGAACACCTAGCCAAAGAAAAAGGATTCGTTCAGCGAAAGAGTAAATATCAAGCACAGGAGTTAGTTGCTTTATGTGTATGGCTTAGTCAACAGGTCGCAAGTACATCACTCACACAATTATGTAGCTGTCTGGAAGTATCTACAGGTGTTCTTATCAGCCCTGAAGGGCTTAACCAACGATTTAATGCTTCCGCAGTACAGTTTCTTGAACAAGTTCTATCTAACCTTCTAACTCAAAGGATTTATTCAACACAAGAAATAATTCATCAATATACCACGACCTTTAAGCACATTCGGATTCTAGATTCTACAACATTTCAGCTTCCAGATAAGTTCTCTTCACATTATCGAGGTTCGGGTGGAAGTAGCCATACGGCAGGAGTTAAAATTCAATTGGAGTATGACCTATTGAGTGGGAAATTCCTACACGTTTATGTAGGAGAGGGAAGAGAAAATGATAAAACCTTTGGTTCAACAAGTCTACAGACCATTCAACCAAAAGACTTGTACATAAGAGATTTAGGCTATTTTGACTTACATGACTTACAGAAGATCCATGATAAAGGAGCTTACTATGTCTCACGTTTGAAATTAAATTCTCGAATCTATCGTAAGAATGATGAGCCAGAGTATTTTCGAAGTGGGACCGTGAAAAAAGGAACACTCTATATTCAGTTAGATATGGAAGAACTCATGAATCAATTGCCACCTGGTCAAACTATGGAGATTTCAGAGGCATACATTGGACAATATCAAAAATTGCCAGCTCGTGTTATTATTCATCGATTAACAAAGGAACAAACCGAAAAAAGGTTGAAAGAACAAGCCAAAAGAGAAAAAAAGAAAGGTATTATCTACAAAGAACGGAGTAAAAGGCTGAGTGGAATCAACGTGTATATTACGAACATTTCTGCAGAAAATGTTCCAACGGAACATATCCATGACTTCTATTCATTACGTTGGCAAATTGAAATTTTATTTAAAACATGGAAATCTTTCTTTCAAATTGACAGGTGCAAAGGAATCAAGAAAGAACGCTTAGAATGTCATTTATATGGGCAACTCATTAGTATCCTACTCTGTTCATCGACGATGTTCAAAATGCGTCAGTTACTCTTGGATAAGAAAAAGAAAGAGCTAAGTGAATACAAATCCATCTATATGATAAAAAATTATTATCTATTGTTTTATGAAGGATTACAGAAAGGC
>NZ_CAKJTI010000058.1 GCF_917563915.1 Bacillus rhizoplanae
GCCTTTCTGTAATCCTTCATAAAACAATAGATAATAATTTTTTATCATATAGATGGATTTGTATTCACTTAGCTCTTTCTTTTTCTTATCCAAGAGTAATTGACGCATTTTGAACATCGTCGATGAACAGAGTAAAATACTAATGAGTTGCCCATATAAATGGCATTCTAAGCGTTCTTTCTTGATTTCCTTGCACTTGTCAATTTGAAAGAAAGATTTCCATGTTTTGAACAAAATTTCAATTTGCCAGCGTAATGAATACAAGTCATGGATATGTTCCATTGGAACATTTTCTGCCAAAAGATTCGTAATATACACGTTGATTCCACTCAACCGTTTACTTCGTTCTTTGTAGGTAATACCTTTCTTTTTTTCTTTTTTGGCTTGTTCCTTCAACCTCTTCTCTGTTTGTTCCTTTGTTAATCGATGAATAATAACACGAGCAGGTAATTTTTGATACTGTCCAATGTATGCCTCTGAAATCTCCATTGTTTGACCAGGGGACAATTGATTCATGAGTTCTTCCATATCTAGCTGAATATAGAGTGTTCCTTTCTTTACGGTCCCATTTCGAAAATATTCTGGCTTATCATTCTTACGATAGATTCGAGAATTTAATTTCAAACGTGAGATATAGTAAGCTTTTTTATCATCGATCTTCTGTAAGTCATGTAAGTCGAAATAGCCTAAATCTCTTATGTACAAGTCTTTTGGTTGAATGGTTTGTAGGCTTGTTGAACCAAAGGTTTTATCATTTTCTCTTCCTTCTCCTACATAAACGTGCAGGAACTTTCCACTCAATAGGTCATACTCCAATTGGATTTTAACTCCTGCCGTATGGCTACTTCCACCTGAACCTTGATAATGTGAAGAAAACTTATCTGGAAGCTGAAATGTTGTAGAATCTAGAATCCGAATGTGCTTAAAGGTCGTGGTATATTGATGAATTATTTCTTTTGTTGAATGAATTCTTTGAGTTAGAAGTTTAGCTAGTACTTGTTCAAGAAACTGTACTGCAGAAGCATTAAATCGTTGGTTAAGTCCTTCAGGACTGATAAGAACACCTGTAGATACTTCAAGACAGCTACATAATTGTGTGAGTGATGTACTTGCAACCCGTTGACTAAGCCATACACACAAAGCAACTAACTCCTGTGCTTGATATTTACTCTTTCGCTGAACGAATCCTTTTTCTTTGGCTAGGTGTTCTAGAGTATGAGGAGACATATGTCGTTGTAATTCTTCAGCAATTGGTTGCAGTTCGTCAAGAATCGAAAGATTCATAAAGAAACGCCATCCTTTCCTATAATTCTACAGAAAGGATAACGTCTTTTTCGCTTTATGGATAGTGCAAAATCTTAGCTTGATAGTGATGTGACGCTACCCCAAATAATCATAAAAAGAGGAAATACATTATAAGAATGTATAAATAAACGTATACCGAGAGGGTGAAGAAGTGTATGTATTTAAATTACAAGAGAAGTATAAAAAACATCTTATTGTTTTTAATTCAAGTTCTACTCAAATTCCCCAATCGTCTCTTTCTAAGATTTAAATCCAATAAAAAATTTTCACTCATTGTATGTAAAGCCAAACTTTAATATAAATAACATCTATGAAGAAGATGAAACATCATCGAGTGCATGAATACTATCTCATATGTTTTGAAATTAAATTTTACAATAAAAATAAAATATTGAAATTATATTTTAATAGTGTTATGCTGTAACCAACAAAAGAAAGCGGTTTCAATAAATAAATGAGGGTGAGAATTATGCTAGAAAATTTAACAACCGAAACACGGAATAAAAAAACAATGAATTTAGACGAGATGTCAACAATTGATCTTTTAACAATCATGAATGAAGAAGATGCACTAGTCGCAGAAGCAGTGAAACAAGAACTTCCACAAATCGCAAAGGCAGTTGAAGCGATTGTTGCAGCAAAAAGAAACGGCGGCCGCTTAATATATATAGGGGCTGGAACTAGCGGACGTATTGGTTTGTTAGATGCGGTTGAATGTCCTCCAACATTCGGAACAGATCCAGAAGAAGTAGTTGGATTAATCGCTGGTGGTGAAAAAGCCTTCATTAAAGCAGTAGAAGGTGCAGAAGACAGTAAAGAATTAGGTATTCAAGATTTAAAAAATAATAATTTAACAGACAAAGATATTGTAGTAGGAATTGCAGCAAGCGGACGGACTCCATATGTTATTGGTGGATTAGAATATGCAAATTCAATTGGTACACAAACAGTTGCGGTATGCTGTAACAAAGGCTCAGCAGTAGGAAAAGTCGCAAGCATTGCCATTGAAGTAGTAAACGGACCAGAAGTATTAACTGGTTCAACTCGCTTAAAAGCAGGCACATCACAAAAATTAATTTGTAATATGCTTTCAACAGCCTCTATGGTAGGAATCGGGAAAGTGTATGGGAATTTAATGGTTGATGTTCAACTAACAAATGAAAAGTTAGTTGAGCGCGCAAAGCGTATCGTGATGGAAGCAACATCTTGTGATTATGAAACAGCTGAAACCTACTTAGTAAAAGCAGATAATAAGCCTAAAATCGCGATTGTAATGATATTGACAGGACTTTCAAAAGAAGAAGCAATGAAGAAATTAGAAGAAACGCAAGGGTTTGTTAGACAAGCATTAAAATAACCGAAAAGAGGGAGACATGATGAACAAATATCATAACATGGCATCTCAAATTTTAGATGCGGTTGGTGGTAGTACAAATGTTTCAACATATACAAACTGCATGACACGTCTTCGTGTTACACCTGTAGACCGTAATTTAATTAATGAAGAAGCATTAAAAAAGATTGACGGAGTTCTTGGTACTGTTGATGATGAAACATACCAAATTATCCTTGGACCAGGTGTTGTAACAAAAGTAGCAGAACAATTCGGTATTGTATTAGCAGAGAAAAAAGGAAACGGTGTTTCTTCAAAAGTTTCTTCTGCAGAAGAACTACAAGCAAAAGGTGCAGACATCAAGGCAGAATTAAAGAAAAAGAATAATACACCTTTTAAAAATTTTTTAAGAAAAGTTGGAAACATTTTCATTCCCATTATACCAGCATTCGTTGGAGCGGGATTAATTGCTGGTATTGCTTCTATTCTATTAAATAATATTACTGCAGGAAATTTAGACAAAGAAACTTGGGGACAATACGTAACAGTTTTAAATGTGATTAAAAATGCACTTTTTAGTTATTTAGTAATTTATGTCGGCATTAATGCGGCAAAAGAATTCGATGCAACACCAGCACTTGGTGGAGTAATCGGTGGTATTACCCTTTTAAATGGCATGACGCCAGAAAATCCAATTACTAATATCTTTACTGGTCAGCCGTTAACACCAGGACAAGGTGGAGTTATTGGTGTATTATTGGCTGTTTGGATTTTAGCATTTGTAGAAAAGAAATTACGTAAAGTGATTCCCGATGCAATTGATATTATTGTGACACCTACAATCGCATTATTAATCGTAGGGCTTGTAACAATTTTCTTACTCATGCCATTTGCAGGTTTCATTTCAGATAACTTAATTGGTGCTATCAATTGGGTATTATTACGCGGTGGTGCATTTGCAGGATTTGTACTTGGTGCAACATTCTTACCACTTGTTATGTTAGGATTACACCAAATATTAATACCAATTCATATTGAAATGATTAATACAACAGGTATGACACAATTACTTCCTATTCTTTCGATGGCAGGGGCTGGGCAAGTTGGTGCAGCAATCGCATTATGGATTCGCTGCCGCAAAAATAAATCTTTAAGAAATGTAATCAAAGGTGCACTCCCAGTAGGAATTCTCGGAATTGGGGAACCATTAATTTACGGTGTTACATTACCATTAGGTCGTCCTTTTATCACCGCATGTATCGGTGGAGGTATTGGAGGAGCGGTCATCGGATTACTTGGTAACGTTGGTGCAATTGCTATCGGACCATCTGGTGTAGCATTAATTCCTCTAATTGCTGGTGGAGTATGGTGGAAATACGTCATTGGATTATTTGCAGGTTACATCGGTGGGTTTATCGTAACCTATTTCTTCGGTGTACCAAAGGAAGCGATGACGGAACAAGAATAATATATCTTAAAAAGTACGATTAGACTTTAGGTCAATCGTACTTTTTTTGTATAATAAGAACAAATGAAAAGGGGCTGACAGAGTGAAAGTAAGCAGTATTCAATCTCAAATTGAGTTAGTTTTGAATGAATTACCTGTATCAGAAAAAAAGGTAGGAGAATACATTCTGCTACATGCTAAAGACGTCACAAATATGACTATACATGAATTAGCAAAAGCGGCAGAAGCAAGTAGCGCAGCTGTTATTCGCTTTTGTCGTTCTTTAGGAATATCAGGATTCCCAGCTTTAAAAATGCGTTTATCTGCAGAAGTAGAACACATTCGACATGTAGGATATTTAGATATTGAATCAAACGAAGAAGTGCAATCAATTATTGAGAAAACAGTCTCTAATACGGTACAAACATTTCATGACACTGCTAGTCAACTAGAACCAGAATCTATTGAAAAAGCAGTAGATATATTACATAATGCAGATGTTATCTACATTTACGGAGTAGGAGCATCATTCCTTGTCGCTGAAGATGCTGCACAGAAGTGGAATCGCGTAGGAAAAAAAGCATATGCCATTTCAGATCATCATGTATTGGTAATGACAATGGCAACACAATCAGAAAGTGCAGTATTCTGGGGAATTTCTTACAGTGGAGAAACAAGAGAAGTAATTCAGTTAGTGAAAAGCGCAAAAGAATTTGGGATGAAAACCATTGGTCTTTCTCGTATAGGAAATAATAAACTTTCACAAATGGTTGATGTTTCTTTATTTACAGCTCGTGCTCCAGAAGCTGAGCTTCGTAGCGGTGCAACAAGTTCTCGTTTTGCACAATTATTTGTAGTAGATGTAGTATTTTTTACATATGCCTCTTCTCAATATGAATTTACAGTAAAACAATTAAAAAAGACAAAACAAGCGATTCAGGATTTTTATGATTAATAAAAGGTGCGAAATATATAGTTTTTTATAGTAACGGCAGCAAAGTATTATCCTAGAAGAGGAACCCGAGATTCAAATTGTTAATAAAGAAAGAAGATGGGTCTTATTATAGACATTCATCTTCTTCTTGTTTATACCAGACATTTGTCAACACTCACTGCTATATTTGTTTTTTAATAAAACACTTAATTATCTTTTCTTTTTCCCTATGTAAAGTAAGTGAGAAGATACTCCTAAAACATGAGGATTGGTTGCTGTTTCTTTTAATAATTCAATAAGTTGAGTGAACTCATCTTTTCCACGATTTTGCCAGTATTCCCATTGCTCTTTTGATAAAAGAGTACCTATGTTAGATGAACCGATAAGATTTAATGTCTCAAAGCCATAAGACTCCATAAAAGGTTTAATGTCTTCAATATTAAAGTAATAAGCTCCTGTAAATCGCCCTTTATCACTATGATTAAATTCACCCGTACGGATAAATTGCTGAATGGAATCCATGTTATCATTTGGTTTCCACGTCTGGGGATATAGCAACGATGAAAGAACATGCTTAATTCTTGGCATAAAAGCTACGTAAACAATCCCATCGTTCTTTGTGACTCTATATAATTCTTTAATTGCTAAATTACGGTCTTGCTCTGATTGCAAATGGTACATAGGCCCCATCATAAGAGAAGCATCGAACTGCTCGTTTTCTAATAAAGTGAGACTCCTTGCATCTGCAATATGAAACCCATCAAACCGGTCAGATAAACCTAATTCTCTTGCTTTATTTTCACCAACCTCAACTAATCTAGGCACAAGATCAGTTAATGTAACTCTATATCCTTGTTCAGCCAATTTCATAGCATATTTACCAGGTCCAGCTCCATTATCCAATACCTTCCCTGTCTTAGGTAAATATTTTTGTATATAGTGCCAATTAACCTGAAATTCTAACGGTTCACGGTCAAGACGTCCCCACTCATCAAATGTAGAATAATACTCAACAACTTTATTTACCTCTGTTTTCAAAGAGTTTTTCATGTTCATTATTTTTATCACTCCAATCAATATGTACTAATTGATATATTTTCGATTTAAAATTTTAAAGTCCTTCTAACAATTAAAAACTCCAATGTCCTTAATTTTTACAAACATTTTCTTCAGCAAAAAGGGGAGTTATAGAAGTAAAATACAAAAATGAAATGTTTCCTCAATACCTAAACTATGAATGAACTATGCTACAAATTTTTTAAAAAAGCTAAAGAGAAGGGGGGATGTCTAAGCTGGCAATGGGCTGGCTAATCGTGGATTGAATCACATGAAGATTCTGTGCTGCTATAGTCAGAGAACTGTACTTTGAGACTTCAATAATATATTAATTATTAAACATTAATAGCTGCACCCCTTTTCGAATATTAGTAGTAC
>NZ_CAKJTI010000059.1 GCF_917563915.1 Bacillus rhizoplanae
AACCTTGATAAAATAGTAAATAGAAAAAGCGTATTTTGAAAAAAAGATTGATCAAGCCCTAAATTAAAAAAAGATAGATAAATTAAAGGACATTACATATTTTACATGACTAATATGTAATGTCCTTTCTTATTCAATAATCGCGCCCGATTATTGAATAAGATATTATTTCTCAATTCGTACCAATGTTTTTTCAGGCATTTCAATCAAATCAATATTAAGGTTATCGATTTTCAAAGTTATTTCACCAATTCGTTTGTCCTTTTCCTCACCAACCCAACAACTATAAAGTTCAAAATAATCACCCTTTTCAAGATAGCTATCCATAATTTCACATAATGCAATTAGCTTCTTTTTCGATTCATTATATACCCCTCGATTCATATATTTTGATATATCAATTCCCCAGTGACTAGATACCTCATAAACAAGTGGTGTAGTAAATTGATATCTTTTTACGTCCTGTTTGTTGTACTTAGTTGAAAAACAATCTCCAATATACATTAAATCATTATTTTCATCATCTTCAATAAGTGAGATTTCTACATTACATCCAATATAGCTTGCTAAACTCATTTGAATAACCCTTTCACTTTCTTAAACTATTCTGTCCAAAAGTTTCAATGTACTTCTTCACACGCTTTTCTTATTCTGGAAATGCGCCCTTTAATTGAATAACTAAGAATATTACTTAATTCTTCTTCAACTAACGCCCCCTTTAGTATAAGTACATCTTTTCACATTTAATCTAAATCTAAATCAAACTCAAACTTAAAACCTGCAAGTTTAGCTTATCAAATACGTTTCATGTAGTCCTTTTTCGTTGGGCACATGAAACTGGACATATTTTAAAGAATCCAGTTGCAACAATATATTATGTCTTCTAGTTTGAATACCCTCTTTTTAACTTTAGTAATGAAAATAAGCCAAAACTATGCAACTCTGTATAAAAAGCTGCATAATATCGGCTCTAAGGATTTTATACGTTATAGAAGATTAACTTTTCGTTACATTAACAGAGCCTTTCTAATTAAAAATTATAGGAAAAGTAAATGTAACGAAAGCTGCCCAAAGTCCGTAGACCGGCAAATACTTAGTAACGGCATCTTGGATAGTTGAAGGTCCGGATTTGTTTTGTAGAAAACGCATATAGGAGAGCATAATCCAAATTAGATTTGCCCAGATAAGTATGTTTACTCCTAAAACAGCAAGTCTATTAGGCGTAATCCCATAAGAAGAAAGTCTGAACACGATGGCTGACAAAGCCACACTGTCAATGATAAGCGCAAGAACAATTAAGGCAAAATTTATATAATCTGAAATGTTCTTTTTCTCGTCTGAGTCGCTCTCGGTAATGGAAAATATGGTAACGGCCAATACACCAAGGAGTATTCCGTTGAAGGCTATCAGGAAATTGCGGTCCAAGAATGGATTTTTTCCGACCCATATAACCGTTATAAGATAGATCAACAATGTGACCAGGACAAGAGGACTAAAAATTTTAGCTATATATGGTGTAATATTCTTAGCAAGTTTAAGATTCATTGATACCAGGTATGCAGCCACAATAGCGAGAGCGGCAGCACCAAATAAAACGACATTACTAAAATAGAAGTCTTCTATATCCAAGTCAACAAAGCTAAATAACTGCATGGTTAATGCTGCTAGTACCATTCCGCTAACTGCCATGCTGGCGTAGAGAATACAATATTCCAAATTAAATTTAATATAGGCTAATCTTGTACTGCCTTTTGAATATTCATTTCCTGTAAATGCAAGCCCTACCAATACCCATAAGAATATGGGAAGGTGTAAATAAGCAAGGATAATACTGTCTTTATAATTTAATGGTAGCATATTAAGATAAAACCCGGAAATTAGGAACAACGCTGCAAGGGAATAAATAACACTTTTTTTCGGAGTATTATTGTAAACAAAATAGGCAGCAATAAAGGGAATTATACCAAAAGCCAGGTTAATTGGAGCAATTGCTTCCTGTTCGACAAAATGGAAAATGATCCTGGTGCTTATCCCGGCCAGAATGGCTAAAATGCCCATGAATAAGAAACCTTTTTGAAGCAAGGAAGTTTTTTCTGTATTTGCCGTCTCCTTGAAATGCAATCTTTCATACCAAACACCAAGAACCTGAGAATCAGGATTTTGTTCCCACGCGTGTGAGAATGACTTTTTAAAAGCTTTCGGATCTTTTCTATACATTCTCTCCAGCTCATGAGGGTTAGCAATATTTTCAATAATCAAATTGTTAATATCCATAGTTATACCTCCCCTAATAATTGTTATATTAAGTTTCCTCCACAATGTTTAACTGTCTTCGTCACTTTTGTATTCTAAAATATCCCCAGGCTGACATTCTAAAGCCTTACAAATTGCCTCTAAAGTGGATAATCGAATCGCTTTTGCCTTTCCATTTTTCAATATAGAAAGGTTCGCCATTGTTATTCCAACCTTCTCCGAAAGTTCTGTTACGCTCATTTTCCTTTTTGCTAACATCACATCAATATTAATTATAATTGCCATTGTTATTCACCTCAGACCGTTAAATCATTTTCTGATTTGATATTAATTGCATCTTGTAAAAGTTTTTGGAGAACAGCCGCAAAGACTGCGATAACCATCGAAGCAAAAGGAACAACCAATCCGACAAAGATAACTCCTGGTGCGTCGTCTACTTCCGCAAAGATATAGAAGAGCGGCCAAACTAGCACATGCAAAATACTGATTGTGATGGCACAGTATTTGATTTTCTTTAAAGCTTTTACAGATAAATCGGAGAAAGCTTTATTTTTGTCAATATAGCATAAGAGTTTGAAAGCCTGATACAAAGCAAAGTAAAAAGGTATAGCCGATGCATCAAAAGCGATGAAAACGAGATATTTTATAAAAGCAAACTGTGGAAGCAATTTTGCTGCAAGATTCGCCATCTCAGGCACCAAAAAGATGCACAGAGCAAGAACTGGGACTCCTAAAAGAATAACAGCTATTTTTAAAAACAACGTTGTTACTTTTTCCATAAAAAGCACCTCACTTATTTATTCTGATTTTGATTTTAATATACATTTTATCGTTTTACAATAAATTTTTATTAATTTGAATAACATTTTTATTGTAGGTTTTTGTTTTAAGCAAAAATAAAAAGCATTCCTCATTCAAAGAAATGCTCTATAACTTTAAACCATTAAATTTATAACTTGTACAGCTAACCTGCCCGTTAGTTTAAGTGCAAACCTTCACAATCTCTTCTGTATTTCAAACACAAATATCCAATTTTCAATACAGATGCTGTTCAACAATCTGGCCCGATTATTGAACAAGGAGAACAACGTTCTCCTATTGACTATAACTTTTTATAAACATCTGCGTAAGCTACTTTCAGTTGTTCTCTTAATTGCTTGTTTTCATTTTCCAATTTCTTATTTTTCCTTTTAAGTGATGCGATAAGTGCATCCTTGTTGCTTTCATTCATTTCTCGCTTTACTTGTTTCGGTGTAGGTACTTGCGATTGTTGATTTCTTAAAGTTTCAATTCTCGAACGGAAGTCCTCATTGTTGTAGAGTGTTGCTTTTGATATACCAGCTTCACTGGACACACTATTAAAGTTTATTTTTTTATTCGCTTTTAGAAGCCTTTTAATGGCTTCATCCACTTTCTGATATGTATTCGCTTTACGCTTGGCATGAATGGTTTTTAGGTGGGCTGCACGATCATATTCAGCCATTTTTAACACCTACTTTCCGTTTCATCCTATCCTGCCTACCAAAGATAATATTTCCTTCTTGAAGGGTGTTTAAAATGTTTTGATAACGTTGTAAATTCTTTTTATTTTTTTCTGCAATATCTTCTCGACCTCGTTGTTTTGCTATCTCAATTGCTTTTGTAGTTGTTTTAATGTGAAGTTCATATTTTTGTTCATCTAATTCCGAAAAACCTACCGCTAAATCCTTACATGGAGTTGGATTGTCACCACAAGTCAAACAAGGTGGTGCTTCCATATGAGGACAGTTTCCGTTTAAACGAGCGTGACACGTTCCATAAGGGTTGTCCATCGCATTTAGCTTATGATCTCGCCATAAGGCATCCAATATGTCTGTTGGAATATCTTCTCCTGCTTTGATTTCTTGTACTTCACCATTTAAATCAAAACTAAAGACACCTTGTTTTATTACCGCTTCAAACGCTTTTCTTTTGGTATCATCTAATAACTTGGCGTATCTTAAAGTCATTTCAGGGGAAGCATGAGCCAATAACTCTTGCACAGTTAAAATATCCGCACCACCGTTTAACATTTTTACTCCATAAGTATGTCGGAACTGATGAGTTTTGAAATAAAATAAGTTACCGCCTTCATGAGTAATATTTTTTCGTTTTGCTAATATATTTAGTTCTTGTCTAATCCAAGTTTGACTAAATGGTTTTCCTTTTCGTTGACCACGATAGCGAACAAAAATATACCCTTCGGGAGGTTCTGTTGCAAAGTTTTTTAAACTAAGCTATATTCTAGAAAAATGAGACGAGGAGAATGACAGATGGGATATTTTAAAGGAAAACAATTCAAACAAGACATTATTTTAGTAGCCGTCGGCTACTATTGTCGTTTTTCTTTAAGCTATCGTGATGTATCTGAAATCCTGAAGGAACGTGGTGTTTCGGTTCATCCGACAACCATCATGCGCTGGGTTCATGAATATGGCAACTTGATCTACCAAATTTGGAAGAAGAAAAATAAAAACGTACAATTGTCTTGGAAATTGGATGAGACTTATGTAAAAGTCAAAGGAGAATGGCGTTACCTATATCGTACGATTGATAAAGAGGGTTACACATTAGATATTCAACTGCGTAAAAAGCGAGATCATCAGGCCGCATATGCCTTTATGAAAAGATTAGTGAAAAAGTTTGGAGAACCAACGGTTCTAACAACAGACAAAGCTCCAGCATTACTTTGTGCGTTTAACAAATTAAGGGAACAAGGCTTTTATAAACATACAACTCACTGCACAATCAAGCATTTGAATAATCTCATAGAACAAGACCATAGACATGTAAAGCGACGTTTTGCCAAATCCGCAGGATTTCAAAGTCTTCGCCATGCTTCACGTACCTTGAAAGGAATCGAAACGATTCATGCCATACATAAACGAAAACGCAGTTTGCAACCAAACTGCGTTTTTTCAACATACAATGAATTACAGCAATTACTTAGAATTATATAAGATTCAGCTGTACTCACCCTAACTTTCTATCTGTAAAAAAACTTTGCAACAGAACCAAAATGGTTAACTATAAGTAAAAAAAGAAAAAGACCAACTTCTATCGGTCTTTTCAAATATTCTTATATTGTTGGTCTCTTCTTAGACCTAGATTTTCTAGGACCTACAATTAGTTTGATTGCTGTTCTTTCTTGATTATTGATTGAAATCTCTTGAAACGCTGGAATAAGAACCAAGTCAATACCACTAGGAGCTACGAATCCTCTTGCAATAGCAATGGCTTTAATCGCTTGATTTATAGCGCCAGCTCCAATCACTTGAATTTCTGCATTACCGCTTTCTCTTAATACGCCTGCAATTGCACCTGCAACTGAATTGGGATTTGATTTTGATGATACTTTTAATATATTTTCCATGTAAGTTGCTCCCTCTGTTATTTAATCTCCTTTTTGGTTACTGACTGGACTGGAATGTAATTAACGTATCTTTAACTAATATTCATATCAAAAGCAAACAATACTATTGAATGTATTTATTCGATACTTTTTATGATGTACCTGCCCATCTACATAAATAAAAAGCGAATTACTAAATCTTAAACTTAGTCATCGCTCTATCCATTGCATCTTGGTTTACCCCTATATATCTAAGTGTTACTCTTTCTGATGAATGATTAAATATCTCCATAAGCAACGCTATGTTCTTTGTCTGCATGTACATGTGATATCCAAACGTCTTACGTAATGTATGTGTT
>NZ_CAKJTI010000060.1 GCF_917563915.1 Bacillus rhizoplanae
TTCGAATCAACAGCACGATACAGATACATCCATTGACCTTTTACTTTGATATATGTTTCATCGACTCTCCAAGAGTCATTTGTTTGTTTGAGGTGACGACGGATTCGTTTGTCCAATTCAGGACCATACTGATGAACCCAACGCATAATCGTTGTATGAGAAATGGATAAATCCCGTTCTTCTAGCATTTCCACCAAATCACGAAAACTGAGGTTGTACCGTAGGTACCATCTTACCGTTAATAAGATAACATCAGGCTGATAATGCTTCCACCTGAATACATGTTCCTTTTCCATACCAATTACGCACCCTTTCTAAAGTAATAGTAACAGTATGTCCAAGATTTATAGATTCATTGCAATTGTCCTTAAGTTTTTGCACCAGAACCTCTTTTAGTTTAGTCGTTTTGGGGGTATTTTTGTTTTTTAGATTGATGGGTATGTGGCACTAACCAAATAGAGGATGTAATGGATAAATATGCTATACTTATATAAAGTTATGGAAAAGAGACTTGAATTCAACCTTATATAGTCAACTATATTTTGGAAAAAATGTATAGGGAGAGGGCTTTATTGAAAATTAGATATTTGGTTCAATTTGGATTAGCTTTTATATTATTATTTGTTTCAACTCTTATTAGTTGGTACCAAGGAAGCAATTTGATATATTACCCAAGTGAATGGAAATACTCTGCTAAATTTACAAATTATTTTAGAGGTCCTGTCTCAGAATACCATGATATTCTTCAAATAGACTTCTTTATATATGCAGCGAAATTCCACCCTATCTCAGTGTTTGTTATGATAGTAAGTTTTATGCATATATTAATTCTAAGTTTATATCTTGTTTTTAAAAGAAAAAAGAATAATATTACAAAATAATGAAAGATTTACGAAAGTAATATTTGGATTAAAAATGTAGTAACCTCCTACCAAATTACAGGTAGGAGGTTATTAAAGTTGCTTAAAAATTATTTTACCCTTTCATTCGATGATGTTTTAGGAATAATAAAGTTATTTAATTTCGGAAAGCGAATCGTATAACATAGTCCCCGTTAATAAATCAAAAACTTTTTATTTAATTCATTTAAGTGTATACATTTATCATTACTTATTCGTTATATAAGTATAGGGAGGACAAATGATGAAAAAAGAAAATGTACTAGCCTCCTATCTTATCAATTTAGGAGAGGAAGTATTCAATTTATTGCTAGCGAAAGGAGCCAAAAAAGAAGATGCGGAAGATATAATTCAAAACACTTTTTATAAAGTGTACACACTATTGGATGATCTAACAGAGAGCAATATACATCCGTGGTTTTTTAGAGTAGCACTCAATGAATATATTGACTTGAAAAGAAAAAAGGAGCAACAGAACATCTACTTAACCGAGGAAATTTATTCAAAACTACAATATACAGACCGCGAATTTGATGCCATTTTAAATAAGGATGAGATTTTCTATTTATTAAAAGACATCAAAAAAGAATACCAAGAGGCTTTCTTTTTAAAGTATTACTATGATTTTTCATATGAAGAAATTGCGACTATTTTGGACATTAAAGTAAACAGTGTAAAGCAAAGATTATATCGTGCACGTAAATTTATTCACTCAAAAATAGGAGGAAAACATTAATGGACACTTCGTTAAAAGGTGCTTTAAAAAAAGCTAAACGAAAACAATTACTAAAAATCGTCATTACTTCAATTATCGTTGTACTTATTCTATTACCGACCCTTTATAAAACTGGCAATTACTTTGCAGCGAAAAGTTCTACAAGACTTCACGAACAGCTCTTTTTACATAATGAAATTGCCGAACCTAATATTCAAATAGACTCTCAAGTTACGAGTAATACCTCTATGTTTGGTGGCAACATTGTAACGAATCGTTCTAAAAATATTAATGGCTATTTAGTACAATGGAGCACACTCACAAGTTCGTATGATTGGTTTCGCATCCATATAGATCTCAACGAGTTAACACCGGGATTTTATTGGTCTGATAAGGAGTTTTATGAGTATGATAAACAAACAAAGAATAAAGTTGCGACATTTTATCATCCATCTATTCAAAAGTACTATGACGGTGTGCAAAATGAACTAGGGGAAATTTCACAAATGGAAAATCACGTTGCCGAAGTTGCAATTTCTTTCGATCAGCCTTATACATTCCAAGAAATTCAAGCAAAAATTCCTGATAATTTAAACATCGTATGGTTGTATATGACATCACCAATTGTAGATGAAAGTAAGGGACCTGCTGGTGTGCCGGTTTATGGATTTGATCCATCTGATTCACCGAAAGAGGCATACAATAGCTTTATTGATGCACTTAAAAAATATGATGCAAGTGGTGATGACGAAACAATCCAGAAGTTTTTAAATTCAAATAAAAATAAACAGTTTGATGAAGTGAAAATTTTAGGGGTAATGCTGACTGGTCAAACCCAAAACTTTAAAGCCTTAGAAAATCAAGATTTTATTCGTGGTGCCTCTGTAGGAGCTACTGCACAAATCGTCCCTTATATTAAACCAACGAAATAATAAGCAAGAGACCAGATAAACATTTGGTCTCTCTTTTTTGTTAACTTAACAAATATTGAAATATTTCTATTACAGGAGACAAAAAGAAAATATGGTATGAAAAATCCAATTCCATACCATATTTTTAATCTGCAGGATTTCAAAGTCTTCGCCATGCTTCGCACACCTTGAAAAGAATCGAAACGATTCATGCTATATATAAACGAAAACGAAGTTTGCAGCCAAACTTCGTTTTTTCAACGTACAATGAATTACAGCAATTACTCACAATTGCATAAGATTCAGCTGTACTCACCCTAACTTTCTATCTGTTAAAAAACTTTGCAACAGAACCGGTGAAAATGAATAATATAAAAAGAGAAGTCTGCAATTTTACAGTTAGTTTTCTTTAAATGGATTGTGATTTTGAATAAAATTTTGTTTTCACTTTTTGATCAAACTTTGTTTTAAAGCCACACAATTTAGGATTAAGATTTTTATGGAGGGGAAGTATAAAGAAAGAAGGAATATACATTGTTGATTCTAAAGAAGTAGTTAGCAGTAATTTGAGGTAAAGATGATTGTGATATTGCATTCCATAAAAAAGAATGTTACTCTAAAAATAGAATTATGAGAGGACTGATGGATGAATAATGATTAACTAATCTATATTTAAATTTGAAATTAATAACTTCAAACTACAAAATATAGGGTTAGTCTATCCATTTTTATTAATCAGTTCATACTTTATTTGTCATGATTCCAATGATTAATAAGAACTTATTAAGTATAAGTGAAATACTAATCCTTCCGATTACAAATTGGGAGGATTTTTTTATTCTCTTATAGGTAAGTTGATATTTATTAATCCGTAACTGTAACCTAACAAATAAAGGAGAGAGAAAAATGAGTAATTCAGACACTATTGTTACACATGTAATGCTCTATATAAGTCGTTAATATCCATCAAACTTATATGGAGGAATTAAGAAATTGATGGATATTCCGACTTTATATGAAAAGTGTTGATATATAAAGGAGGAATTATTATGTCAATGATAAAAGTTCAAGACTTAACTTTTTCATACCCAGGTAGCTTTGATAATATTTTTGAAGGTGTAAACTTTCAAATAGATACGGATTGGAAACTAGGGTTTATTGGTAGAAACGGACGAGGTAAAACGACATTCTTTAATTTATTATTAGGTAATTATGAGTATAGTGGAAAAATCACTTCTTCGATAGAATTTAATTATTTCCCTTACCCAGTTTCGGATAAGAACAAGTTCACTCATGAAATCCTTGAAGAAATTTGTCCCCAAGCAGAAGATTGGGAATTTCTGCGTGAAATATCCTATTTAAATGTTAATGCCGAGGCCATGTATCGACCATTTAAAACATTATCAAATGGAGAACAAACAAAGGTGTTGCTTGCTGCACTGTTTTTGAATGAGGGTCAATTTCTATTAATTGATGAGCCAACAAATCATCTAGACACTGATGCACGAAAGATGGTCTCTGATTATCTAAGGAAGAAAAAAGGGTTTATTTTGATTTCACATGACAGAATCTTTTTAGATGGATGCGTTGACCATATCTTATCTATAAATAGAGCAAATATTGAAGTTCAAAGTGGTAACTATTCTTCTTGGAAGTTAAATTTTGATAGACAGCAGGAACACGAAGAGGCTACAAATGAGCGTCTACAAAAAGACATAGGGAGATTAAAACAGTCTTCAAAGTGTTCAGCAGGTTGGTCTCATCAAGTGGAAGCTTCCAAAAATGGAACAAGGAATTCAGGATCTAAGTTAGATAAGGGTTTTGTAGGACATAAAGCGGCCAAGATGATGAAGAGAGCGAAGAACCTTGAATCAAGGCAACAAAAAGCAATTGAAGAAAAGTCAAAATTACTAAAAAATGTGGAGAAAACTGAGTCGTTAAAATTAGAACAATTAAAATTTCAGTCAAATGAATTGGTTGTTTTGACTGATGTGTCTGTTAAGTATGATGACCAAATAGTAAATGAACCAATTAGCTTCATAGTTGAACAAGGGGACCGAATTGTACTTGATGGAAAGAATGGAAGCGGGAAAAGTAGTATCCTAAAACTAATTCTAGGACATCCAATACAGCATACAGGCTCAGTTAATTTAGGTTCAGGACTAATCATTTCCTATGTCCAACAAGATACTTCTCATTTGAAGGGATCGTTATCGGACTTTATTGAAGAGCACGAGATTGATGAGACGTTATTTAAATCCATCCTACGTAAGATGGATTTTGACCGAATTCAATTTGAGAAAGATATATTTTATTATTCTGGTGGACAAAAGAAAAAGCTGCTTATCGCTAAAAGTTTATGTGAAAAAGCTCATTTATATATATGGGATGAACCATTAAATTTTATTGATATTTATTCGCGTATGCAGATTGAAGAGCTTATTCAACAATTTAATCCCACAATGGTTATTGTTGAGCATGATAAGGCATTTCAACAAACAGTTGCAACAAAAACTATATCTATATAGTTCAAAGTGAATGATTGAAGATATAATCAGTAAATCAAGTCGTTAAACTATAGGGCGCTTTAATGGAGTGATGAAAAAAGCCTAATTTCTCTACAATAAATTGAGAAATTAGGCTTTTTAATAGGAAAAGTAGGATACATATTAACAGAATGCACTCATAAATGGGAATATGATATAAGACCATAAGGTTTTCCTACTATTAAAGAAGATGTTTAGGTTTGAATGATACAGGATTAGTTGTGTAATATTACCAATTGTGAATATAAAATAAAGTCACTACTTGGTTTATCTAGAGGTTAATCAATTAACAGGTATTGTAGTTGAACAAGCAATACAATAAATGATTAAACTTATTTATAAAAAAATAATTCGTTAGAATATATTAAGAGCATGTTTTGATCAATCTTTTTTCAAAACACGCTCTTTCCTTTTGTTCATTTATCAATATTAATAGCATTATTTCAATCAAATTTTATTT
>NZ_CAKJTI010000061.1 GCF_917563915.1 Bacillus rhizoplanae
ATTACTTACTTTAAGTCTAGTATTTGTCAGTGTTACGGCTGCTTGCACACAAGATAAAAAAGATAGTGCAGTTGAAAATGGTTCAATAGAAGAACCAACCGCAAAAAATGAAAATGAAGAATTAATAAATTTTGAAGAAGAAGATATGAGCCGCTTGGAACAAGGTATTTTATTAGTTGGTGAGAGTGCTAAGGGAGGCTATTACTTGACCACCGTTCAAAGTGCATATTTAAATGATAGCAACGATTCTGTCGTTGTTAATGTCTCTGTAAAAAATGTACGAGGTCAAATGATTGGACTATCAGAATTAAAATATACCTTAAAAGATGAAAAAGACGGAAAGGCGTATGAAGGAAAGGTGCTTGACCAAAACCCTTCTGATATACAAGTTAAACCAAATGAAACGGTAGAATTGAAAATAGCTTTTGAAGTACCAGGTACCACAGATGAATATATGTTTTATATTGAAAGCTCTTTAGACCCTCTAGAAGCACACTGGAAAATTGATAAGCTGCAATCACCAAAAAACTAAGTCTAAATACAATTTGGTGGAAGTGTTCTTTAATATGAATTATATATTCGAAAAGGCTACGTTCCCTAACCAAAAACAAACATACGTTCTTTTATCATTGTATACATAATAGACCATCTTTTCAATCTCTAATTATGGAGTATATCATGTAAGAAAAAAGAGGATCTATGTCCTTATATTAGACATAATATCCTCTTCTAATTATAGTCTGTTTAACTCTGACATGACGATTTTATTCAAAGATGGATCCAAAGAAACTTTTTTTGTTTGGGTTAGTGATACAACCCAAATTACAGTAGCAAAAAATACAAATGAAGCTCAAGCTGAAGCATATAAAATAAACAATGCTAATTCCAAGCGAGCGGTTAACTTTTTTGACAAATAATTTACTTCCGCTTTCACTAATTATGTAAATGAGCTGTCCATATGGGCAGCTTATTGTATTTTTTGCTTAGCGTGGTTTTTTTCCAAAATGCTGGCGATACCCCGATAAGGTTTTTCAACAATTAAAAGATGGTGAATTTCCTATCCTCCACTCGGATCAGGGATGGCACTATCAAATGAAGGGATACCAACATGTATTGAAAGAAAAAGGAATTACACAAAGTATGTCTCGTAAAGGGAATTGTTTAGATAACGCAGTCATCGAAAATTTCTTTGGCTTATTAAAGTCTGAATTACTCTACTTACAAGAGTTCGAAAGTATGGAACACTTTAAATTAGAATTAGAAAAATATATTCACTACTATAATCATGATCGAATCAAAACAAAACTAAAAGGAATGAGCCCTGTACAATACAGAACGCATTCCTCATTAGCTGCTTAAAATATGTTTCTAACTTTTTGGGTTCACTTCAATACAGGGAGCTTTTTTATTATCAATATAATAATTTTACATACCGTAATGATTAATAAGGGGTCCTGCCAACAATGAAGAGGGAAGCTACAATAGATTTTACTTGAAGCCTGTGATATCATTTAACTTTATATAGAAAGAGGACGTGAGCAATCGTGATTACAATTAAAGCGCCTAGACCCGATATTACAATTACGAAACAGAAAGATCCGGAACTAAGTAATATGTATGGGTTTACTGATTTTCACCTAATTCCTAGAGATAAAGGTGGAATCTTTATGTTTTATAACAACAAGAATGGACTAATGTTTGTTGGTAAGGCAAGAAAGTTAAGACCAAGAATAAAAAAACATTTTGAAGATACTGTATCAGTAATCAAAGACCATAGAGATGAAGTAATCAAAATTGATGTTTGTCTTGTAGAAAACGCGATGGAAAGAGAAATTTATGAAACATATACCGCTAATAAACAAAAGTCGAAATATAATGTAGACAAAGTGTTCTTTAAATAAGTAAAAGCTCATAAAAAGGACTAATAAAATGAGACAACTTTGCCTCGGCTTATTAGTCCTTTTTTACCGCTTGCAACGTTACGTTGCACAATGATACGGATATCATTTGAGAGAAAGAACAATTTGATACGATAAAGGATGGGAATAGATTGGATAATCATAGCCAAACACCGGCGTATATATATACGTATGCATTTCGCGAAGAGGAACGTTCTTTATGTTATATGGAGATGCGCTCACTTTTTGGAACGGAATCGCACTCTAATATATTGAAAAGCACAATCAAAATTGATCCGAGCCGAAGCCCGTTTATTAAAGAACGGATTGACGTAATGTATGAAGGAGATGAACTGCCAGATATTTTGAAGCAGGTCGAACAGATTGATTTGTCTGGATCCACGTTCAAAGTCATCTTCGTTAAAATTAATGATCTTGATAAATCGAAAAAAATAGAATACGGAGAACGCCGCCTTATTGAGCGAGATATCGGCATGCATATTGAAGGTGAAGCCGATGTGCATCATCCAGAGCGTGTATTTGGCATTGTAATCATTGGCGGACGTTGGTACTTCGGAACATATATGGAAAGCGAGGCTGTTTGGTTCCATCACGTGAAAAAACCACGCAGCTATTCTACGTCACTAAGCACACGTGTAGCGAGAGCTGTTGCGAATATCGCTGTGCCAAATCCTGATGGAGTCAAAGCGATCGATCCATGCTGTGGTATTGGAACGGTAGTGGTAGAAGCACTCTCTATGGGCATTGACATCGTTGGCCGTGATATTAACCCGCTTGTTGTAATTGGATCAAGAGAAAACATCGCGCATTTTGGTTTTGAAGGAGACGTAACGGTAGGACCTATCGAAGACATTCAGACAAACTACGATGTAGCAATTATCGATATGCCGTACAATCTATTTACGTGCGCAACACCAGAAGATCAATTCTCGATTTTAAAACATGCGCGCCGTATTGCAAAAAAAGTAGTAGTTGTAACAAGCGAAACAATGGATCACATGATCGAAGAAATTGGATTTGAAATTACAGACCGCTGCGTAACAAGAAAAGGAAACTTTTCTCGGCAAATTCTTGTTTGTGAATAGGGAAGTAAGGGAAGACCAATGGGTGCATTGGTCTTTTTTTGTTTACTTTTCATTTTTAATGGGGTAGAAGTAGCATCTAACGATTTTACCGCCACATTTCCAATAAACGGAAATTACATTCGGAATATCAGGGGGGTACAGCCGAGATACGTGTAAAAATGGGTCATAGTAATGCGAGTGTCTTTTTTTGTATAATAATAGTTACATAAAAAAAGAGGTGAAATATGGTTCTGGTGCAAAAATAGCTTAATAGAAATATAGAATAGCGATATCCTGTTGATTTTAAAGATTAGGCAGCTAATCCAAACAATTTATAAATAAGTTCAAGCGTATTTTGGGCAGATTTCACCCTTTGGTGAAGTTGCCCTTTTTTTATCATATGCACAGCTTCGATGCCTCTCAAAATCAAGGTAGCTGTACGAAAAGATTTCAATCCTAACATGGAACGAACTCTCTTCTTTATAAAACGGTGATCCTGTCCCACAATATTGTTGAGATATTTACTTTTCCTTATCTGTATACCTTCAGGCATACGTTTCTCTTCTTTTAATTCTTGAATCGCCAATGGATAGGCTGGATTCTTATCTACTGTAATGACGCGAGGCTGGGACACATGTGAAGAAGCCAAGGCTTTCTTGAAAAAGCACTTGGCTGATTTCGCATCTCTAGTTTTGCTTAGGTAAAAATCAATCGTGTTCCCTTCGGAGTCTACTGCACGATATAGGTACATCCATTGTCCTTTTACTTTTATGTATGTTTCGTCAACTCTCCAGGAGTCATTTATTTGCTTGAGATGACCACGAATTCTCTTGTCCAACTCAGGACCATATTGGTGTACCCAGCGCATAATTGTTGTGTGAGCTATGGATAAACCTCGTTCCTCCATCATCTCCACTAAATCACGAAAACTAAGGCTGTACCGAAGATACCATCTCACTGTTAACAAAATAATGTCAGGTTGATAATGCTTCCACTTGAACAAATGTTTTGTTTCCATACCGATCACACACCCTTTAGAGTAGTAGTATCAGTATGTCCAAGTCTCCTAGATTTTTTGCACCAGAACCCACAGGAGCAAAAATGAGCTTGATTGCTAAGGAAGCCAGTATTAGCGAAGGACTAATTTACCGCTATTTCAATTCAAAAAAAGAATTGTTCATCACACTCATACAAGAATTGATGGAAGAAGCGAGAGGGGAACTCGAGCATGTTCAACACTTGCCTGGAACACCCTTTGAACAAATCAGAAACTTAACTGAAAACATGCTTGATAAAAATAGTAAATACGCCTTTATGCTCATTGAACGGGCTCGTAAGGATGATGATGTCCCAGAAAAGGTCACCCAGATCTTTGAACACCTTCCTACGAATGGTCTAATCGATCTGCTGGTTCCAGTCTTCATTAAAGGACAAAAATCTGGTGAATTTTCCCCAGGAGAACCACGAAAGCTGCTTATCTGGTATTTTACCATCGTCATCAGTCTTCTCACTCAGGAACAGGGGGATGAAGAGTATGGGTTGTCGGATGTGGAAGTGTTAATGCGTATTTTGGCAAAATAATTTCTAAAGAAGCTTTTGATATCTAATCTTATGCCTTCGTTCTTCCACAATCGGGCCATTTTCTTGAATAAGAGAAAGGATTATTCGTAAGTAAATCGAAGTTAATTCAGAAGATGTTATTTAGTTTAGCATCGGGACGTACTACTCAACATTAAGGAGGGAATCGATTATGAGCGACACACAGACATTACGAGGACTAACCACAGTCAGTTTTTGGGCGGATGATCTAGCAGCGGCAAAGAAGTGGTACGCCGAGCTATTGGGCATCGAACCATACTTCGAACGTCCAGGATATGCCGAGTATCGCCTTGGCGACTACCAGCACGAGCTGGGTTTGATCGATAGCCGCTACGCGCCCGATGGTTCAGTGACCGGCCCGGCCGGTGCTGTAGTGTACTGGCACGTCGACGATGTAACAGCAACTTTCAAAAAGCTGCTGTCTATGGGAGCGAAAGAGTACGAGGCACCCACAGAGCGCGGCGAGGGGTTCGTCACTGCTTCCGTGGTCGATCCCTTTGGAAACATCCTAGGCATTATGTACAATCAGCACTATTTAGAGGTTCTGGGTTCGACCAGAAAAGCGTGACCCTCGCCGGCGGCATTTACAGTTCAACGAGGCTTGGTAAGTTGCACTGTGGAGCGTAGCAATTATCTGTGTAGTGGCAACTGTCTCGATTTATGTTATGCTTACCCCAACTGTTCGGTATTCAACTACTATTCTGAAGACAAAAAGCACAAGAAAAGTAAAAAGGGCTTCACGAGGTAATAGTAGTAAAGGACTATTCCAGAATAGGGCACGATTGTGCAATAAGACTTAGATTTAAACGACTTTATTGTTATATTTTTGAGTACAGTATTTCACATCAAAAATTAAACGACTTTATTTTAACCC
>NZ_CAKJTI010000062.1 GCF_917563915.1 Bacillus rhizoplanae
TACTTGACGGGGATAAGTCCAACCAGTCTGTCCAAAATCAGAAAGAATTCATCCATCAATTGTTTGGACTTGCAGCATAAGATACGATTCCGTTAGGAAAATATGCGCTTTATTCTCTTTTATTTTATTTTTGCACCAGAACCTTATTACTTGTACTGAGGCTCTTCTTGTTCAATTTGCTGAAGACGAGGATTTAAAGATTCAATAATTTCTTGAGTTTGTTGTGCTGCACCTTTATATAATTGTTTTGCTTGCTGGTTATCAGTATCAAGAACAAATCCTTCTAGGCATGCTTGAACACTCTTTAATCCAGCGATAGTTTGCTTAAGTTTAGTGCTTACTGTCATGTAGTAGTTCCTCCTTGTAAATGTACTTCAAAATATAGAATGCCTATTTTATTATCATAGTACGATTTCCAATTTTAGGGTTATGTGAATGAGAAATTTTACAGTTAATGGGGTAGCACCACATCGCCATCAAGTTAAGAAATTCATTGTTCCCCAAAACGAAAAAAATGAACTGAATTCTCATTGACAACTGTGGTGAGATAAATTTTTTTGTTTTGGGGGTACTTCAAAATATTAGCTTGATGGACATGGGTCTGTACCCCTTTAAGAAAAAATGGAGTAGTTGTGGAGAAAGAGGAGTTTCGGGCTATTCTGTTTGCCGTAAATGGAATGACTATCTATATGCAAACAAAGTTAGAAGCGATTAGAAAGGCAAGTAAATATTGTAATGTAACGCAAAAGTCAATTAAAGAACATATTGATAAAATGGGAGTAGTAAGTGAGAGAGCTTTAAAAACAAAAAGTAGTTACGGTAAAACAATGGCCAGGGCTGAAGCGATTTCTATTAATCAGCTAGAAAAGAGATTAGCAAGAGAGAATTGAAAACTCTAAATGAAAAAACGGGGCGGTTACGTGCGCTCCGTTTTTTCATTTATAAAGACATTTGATTACTTTTTATATTCGTTCATCAATCCAAAATCAAATGCAATCCGGTTGAAAATAGTAGTAAGTGTTGATATTTAAGCGTTTTTTCACTTCTTTATTGAAATCTAATTGATGTTGTCGAGTATTTAAGCCGGAGTGTTTCCAGCGGTATAAATGTTCTAAAAATTCATCTAATGTATGCTCTTTTATGGTGTGTTGGAGATTTTTTTTGTTCATTACTTTTAGGGGGCTTACCGCATGCCCATCAACCTAACAAAAATAAACTACCTCAAAATGATAAAACTGAGCAACTCAGGCAAAAACCTTGCTTTGGGGTAATAGGCCCAGATCGTAAAAGACTATTCCATCACCTCTTCAAAGCGTAACTACAATAAGGACAAGCCAGTTTTGGCTTGTCCTTGTTCCATGCCGCCCGGCGAATTCAAACGGCAATCACACAAAGCCGCTATTCGCCCTAGATCTATCACCCCTGCCACAACGCAGGCTTTGTCACCATGAACCATAACATCGCCATTAAAAGAACAATGTAAATCCAAACAGAACGCCGCAACAATTGAATCAAGGCGTCCTTGTCTTGGCCCGTTTCGCTGAATTTCCGAATGGTCGGCGAAAAGGCGCGGGCCAGGAAAAATAATGAACTCGCCATGAGAATAAGGGTCATCACTATCCAAGGGGTCTTCCAAGTCCAAGGGCCCGCCAGTACAAGCAGAACCCCAGATGCAACCAGCACATGCCCGGCATGCTTGGCCAGCCTGACCGAAAATCGGAATACATCCAGATAAGCCTGCTGTGTTCGGGCCTCTGAAGCCCGCAGTTTTTTGATGAGCGGAAGCAATACAAAAAACGGGCCGATGGATAAGATTACACTGAAAATATGTACATACAGAAGCAGTCGATACAACATGTCCATCTTTATATCACATTAACCTTCGATGGGACGGAACTCATGAACCCAAACTCTCATATTTGGCAGCCACGGCATGCCAGGGTGAAGAGACAGGATAGATTGCTTATATTCCTCCACATTCGCATAGCCTTCTTGACGGGCATGCTCATCAGTCAATTCGCCAAGTGACTGCGAATAGACCTTCTCCACAACATACCGGTGACCTTGAAGCTCCATCACTTCCCCGACATCCGCATATCTCCCGTTGCGGCGAGTAGCCGTTTTCTGTCCTGCAAGCACTTTTTCAATGTCCTCCTGAATCGTGATGAGACGTTCAATCGTACATGTTTTTGGCGGTAAAGCGTTCGTTTCATTTTGGTTTTCCATCTGGGTCACTCTCCTTTTTTCATTTAAGCATAAGCCCACTTTATCATATAAAAAAATTATTCTATATAGCAAGTTTCTACTTAATAGGGATAACAAACTTTCATACAATGTTTATACGATAAACACCAATAATGGGAAAAAGCAGCGCTTGGTTTTGGTGCAAAAACCTCAAGATAATTGCAATTAATCTCTGGGTTCTGTTGCAAAGTTTTTTAACAGATAGAAAGTTAGGGTGAGTACAGCTGAATCTTATGCAATTGTGAGTAATTGCTGTAATTCATTGTACGTTGAAAAAACGAAGTTTGGCTGCAAACTTCGTTTTCGTTTATATATAGCATGAATCGTTTCGATTCTTTTCAAGGTGCGCGAAGCATGGCGAAGACTTTGAAATCCTGCAGATTTGGCAAAGCGGCGTTTTACATGTCTATGGTCCTGTTCTATGAGATTATTCAAATGCTTGATTGTACAATGAGTTGTATGTTTATAAAAGCCTTGTTCCTTTAATTTTTTGAATGCACAAAGTAATGCCGGTGCTTTGTCTGTTGTTAGAACCGTTGGTTCTCCAAACGTTTTCACTAACCTTTTCATAAAGGCATATGCAGCCTGATGATCCCGTTTTTTACGAAGTTGAATATCCAATGTGTACCCTTCTTTATCAATTGCACGATACAGGTAACGCCATTCTCCTTTGACTTTTATATAGGTCTCATCCAATTTCCAAGATAGTTGTACTCTTTTATTTTTCTTCTTCCAAATTTGATAGATCAGGTGGCCATATTCATGAACCCAGCGCATAATAGTTGTTGGATGAACTGAAACACCACGTTCTTTCAAAATTTCAGAGACATCACGATAGCTTAAAGAAAAACGACAATAGTAGCCAACGGCTACCAAAATAATATCTTGTTTAAATTGCTTTCCTTTAAAATATCCCATTTATTATTCTCCTCACTCTGTTTTGCAAAAGTTTAGCCTAGTTTTAAAAACTTTGCAACAGAACCTTAATTGCTCTGTCTCTTTCGCATCACTTCTGCATAACGATCTTCCATTATCGGGCGTATTTCTTATAAAAGAATTGCGTCTTTATTAAGAATCGAAAACCATGAGTGATTTCAATAGCAGCTGTCTCCACGGGAGGAAAGACCTCGATAACGATGTGAGAAACTAAGACATCAATGTTATAGTCAGTATTTTTAGGAAAAAAACAAGTCTAGAGTTCCCTTTTTTATAGGAAGCTCGAGCATTCGACCCACTGATAAAGGGAAACCCAAAGGGCATACTAAGATTATATTTAAAATGGGAGGATATAAATTTGAGTACAATAGAGAATGCATTATCTATCTTCGCCTTAGGCGGCTTGAATGAAATCGGGAAAAATATGTATGCAATCGAATATTCAAACGATATCGTGATTATCGACTGTGGCAATAAGTTTCCAGATGAAAGTTTATTAGGAATTGATTTGATTATCCCTGATATAGCTTACTTAGTAGAAAATAAAGATAAAGTCAGGGCTTTAATTGTCACACATGGACATGAAGATCATATCGGGGGGATCCCGTTCTTCTTAAAAAAATTGAATGTACCCGTTTATGCCACACGCTTCACACTAGGATTAATTGAAATCAAATTAAAAGAACATAAACTTCTAAGAGAAAGCGAACTTGTTGAAATCAATTCAAACTCAAACTTGACAATCGGAGAAATGAGTGTAAGCTTTTTCAAAGTGACCCATAGTATTCCTGATTGCTTGGGAATGGTCTTTCACACACCTGAGGGTAATATTGTACATACGGGGGACTTCAAGTTCGATTTAACCCCTGCGAATAATGAGAATTCGGATATTCATAAAATGGCTGAAATCGGCAAAGAAGGGGTCTTGCTTCTATTGTCTGAGAGTACCAATGCAGAACGTCCTGGTTTGACCCCATCGGAACAAATGGTAGGTGAACATGTGGAAGCAACTTTCATGAAAGCCGAACGCAAAGTTATTCTTTCTACCTTTGCTTCAAATATTAGTCGCGTTCAGCAGGTCGTGAATGCAGCGCAAAAAACAAATCGAAAACTTGCGTTGCTTGGACGAAGTATGGTTAAGGTCGTAGCGGTTGCTATGGAACGTGGTTATTTAACAGTTCCAGATGGAATGTTAATTGACCCACATGAAATCAATGAAATGGCTCCTGAAAGGGTGGCTATTTTATGCACGGGGAGTCAAGGAGAACCATTGGCTGCTCTTGCTCGCCTGTCCACTGGAAACTTTCGCGGTGTCGACATTTTACCTGAAGATACGGTTATCTTTGCAGCAGGTCCAATACCCGGGAATGAACGAAATGTCACGAGTATCGTAGACAACTTATTTGCACTTGGAGCCAAAGTGATTTATGGATCAGGAAGTACATCCGGAATGCATGTTTCTGGCCATGGTTATCAAGAAGATTTAAAACTAATGCTTACATTAATGAAACCAAAATATTTTATTCCCATTCACGGTGAATTTAGAATGCTACACCATCACCGTTTGTTAGGTGAATCCGTTGGAGTAGAGCAAGGAAACACGTTTATCATCAATAATGGCGATGTCGTCGATATTGAACATACCATTGCCCGTCAGACCCGGAAAATACCAGTTGGGAATACCTACGTAGACGGGGGGGATGTCGATAATATTGGGGAATTTGTGTTACGAGACCGCAAACAACTTTCAGAGGATGGGATGCTCATGATTGTTTTAACTATGAGCAAAGCGGAAGGAAAACTGATTTCTGAACCCGATACCATTTCTCGTGGATTTGTGGATAGAGATTTCTCGGAACTCCGAAGAGACGTTAATCGACTTACTACAAAAACTGTTAACGAGCTACAAGAAGCAAATAGAAACCAATGGAATGTAATGAAAAAACAAATAAAAAAATCAATACGACAATATGTATATACACATACTAAGAAAAAGCCAATGATTGTTCCTATACTTATTGAAATTTAATAGGGGGGAAGTTTTTAAAAAAATGAATTAATTGATCTTCAACAATTGGGCGCAATTCTTGTCCTGTTATAAAAATGTTTTAGACCGAACATCGTTGG
>NZ_CAKJTI010000063.1 GCF_917563915.1 Bacillus rhizoplanae
TCATAAATAAAAATTGACGTTTCACGTTGTTTGTTTCGTTCAGTTTTCAAAGAACTTGTTTGCCGCTTAATTGCGACTTCCTTATGTTAACATCTTTGTTTTTCAATGTCAACTAAGTTTTTTATTTCGTTTTCGCTTTTTGCTCTGTTGCATCAGCGACTCCTACTATATTACACAGTTATTGTTATAGAGTCAATAATTTTTTAATCTTTTTATTAACGATTTTCTTTCGTAATGAATAACTCTAAGTTATCATCTTCAAAATGAGTTTAAATCCCCTATATTGAACTAGTTTCCCTTTTGAACTCTTTCTATCTAATGGATTATGGTACTCTCCTGCATTTTGTTACAAACGAAAAAGTAATGTATCTTTTCGAGTCGATCGGATTATTTCTCTCAAAGTGCAGCGGGATTTCCCGGAACCAATTCCAGTAGATATGACAGTTACGCAATGGTTAAAGCAAACAGAAATTTTATCAAAAGAACTCACTTTACAGGCAACGTTAATTAAAAAAGGGTGCAAAACACTGGATCCTCATCCTACTGGAGAATGGATTCAAGTTAATCCTAACGGTACTGGAGTCATTAAAGAGAAAATTAAGGAGTCAGATATCCCTTTTATCGGAGGATTGTTCCTCAGCCTCGGGGCAGAAATATTAATAGAGAAGCCTCCGGAATTAATACGTTTCGTACGAGAAAAAGCATTAGAAGTAGTAAGTCAGTATTCAGAAATATAAAACCCTTTTCTAAAAAAGAAGGAGCTAAATAAAATAGCACCTTCTTTTTAGAAAAAATATGTATAAGCATGTCTTCAAAAGCATTAGTTTTTAGTTACTTAATACTGATCGAAATAATACTTTAAACTTTTCTTGATCTGCCCAGATAATTGCTAACAAAACAAGTCCTTCGCCCACAACAATTCTCCACGTTATAACTTCATCTAATAAAATTACAGACGCCATTATACTGACTAACGGAAGCACATTTAAGTACATCCCACCAACAGCTGCTGAAACTTCTTCTAGCGCTTTATTCCACAGTAAGTAAGCAAGAATAGTCGGACCGACAATAAGGTATACTAAACTTCCCCATGCTTTCCACGTTACTACATCCGGGATTCCACGATACGATACTTCAAAAATAGTAAAGGGCAGCACTATAATAGCCCCCACGAGTAAAGTTAATGTAGTAAATGCTCCGCTAGAGAAATTTGCTTCTTCTTTCGGTTGCTTTAACAATATATTATAAAAAGCAAACAAAATTGTGCTAGCTAAAATAAGTAAATCCCCAGTAAGCGATGATGTACTCTCTCGCTCATTTAACGGAATCGTTATTAGTAATACACCGCACATTCCTAAAAAACATGCCAATCCAATATTTCCAATTAATTTTTTCTTGAAGAAAAAAAGCAGCAAACATAATCGTGAATAAGGGTAATGTGGCATCAATAATACTCACATGCATTCCACTTGTAAGCGAAATTCCATATGAAGTAAACATAAAGTATCCCGCAATACCTGTAAAAGATAAAACTATAATTCTATTCCACGGAATATACGTCTGTCGTATTTCCTTCCAATGAAAGGGAAAGAATAAGCAACCGGCTAAGGATAAACGCAAAAAAAGTAAAGTAAAAGGCGGGAACGAATGTAATGCCCATTTTGTTGGTGCTATAGCAATTCCCCATAACATAATCGCTATTATTATCATAAAAACGCCTCTCATATGTATTTCACATCCGTTTCAATTACAATTGTTAAGTAATAGATTTCATCTCAATCTACATTCAAGAAGGTTAAAAACAGTTGTTCGATTTAAAAATTATTTTAGATTGAACGGCTTTAAACTCATTAAATTTTTCTAGTATACTAACAAGATGATGTAGATTCGATAACGAATATATGATTTATATAAGGAAAATACAAGAAATTCAACAGAAATCTTTAAATATAGGTTTTCTTATTTTAATAGACTATATAAAATATATAGTTAAATGAATTTCGTAATTCTAACTACTTACTATATGGAGCTTTTTCGATATAAAAAAGGAATCTCTCTTCAAATCGGCGAATTTTTAGTTACAATATAAAACAAAAAGACTGAAGGTGACAAAATGACAATTTATATCGCACTGTTGCGAGGCATTAACGTAAGTGGACATAATAAGATCAAAATGGCTGAATTGAAGCGTATGCTAGAAACGATGGGTCTCAGCCGAGTACAAACATATATTCAAACTGGCAATGTCCTGTTTGAATCAGCGGAGGATACAGAGTCATTGCGCTTCCGAATTGAGGATGAAATTAGAAAGACGTTTGGAATTTCAATCACCGTTGTCTTAAGAACAGCCACAGAATTTGAGGAAATCATCGAGTATTGCCCATATATAGATGTACCCTTGGCAAAAGGAGAAAGTGTTCATGTTTCCATTTTAACTGAAGAGCCCCAGCAAAAGGTAGTTGAACTGTTATCGGACAGTGAACGTGATAATGATGAATACTATATCCATGGACGTGAAATTTACTTCTTGTTCCGTCAAAGCATCCTGGATTCCAAGTTGGCGAAGAACCTACAGAAACTTGGAAATACCGCAACAACACGCAACTTGAATACAATCAATAAGCTAGCTGCACTATTGAAAGCAATGCAAGCTTAATAGGAAAAACATATTCTGAGGGAGGAACAGAAAAAAACCCGAAATTTCATGAAGATGTTCACGTCTTTTCACTATTGTTCCCCCTTAAAAATCGGAGAGCTGATGTAATTTTCAGTTATAGAAATTAAATTAATTTTGACATATAGTACTCATCAGTAAATTCATCCATTAAATTGATATGTAGGACATCCTCTTATGTTCATTTTCATTCGAAATACTCCACCAGCACTCGGATCTGTATTATGCATTCTTGCCGTTGTAATATATAACTCATTTAAGTCACTTCCGCCAAATGTACAAGAAGTTACATATAAAGCAGGGATAGGAATGGTTAGCAGCTGTTCTCCATTTACAGGATTCCACCTGGATACTTTAGAACCTCCCCAGTGAGCAATCCATAGCATACCTTCTTCATCAATCGTCATTCCATCAGGAAAGCCTTCTTCTTTTGGTATAAGAACAACATCTTGAGGATTTTCAATATGCCCTGTATGGATATCATAATCAAAACGAACCACTTTTCTTGTAGGTGTATCTACAAAATACATGTATTTATGATTGGGTGACCATGCTAAACCATTAGAAGTACTCACTTGTTCTAATTTCTTTTTGACAGTTAAATCGGTATCTAAGCAGTAAAGAGCTCCCTCTCCACCTATACCAACTGAGTCTGTAGTACCTGCCCAAAAACGACCTGCTGGATCACACTTCCCATCATTAAAGCGATTGTCTTGTAAATGACTTTCAGGATCATAAATAGCTTGTAGTTCTTCCGTATCCGGATTTAACCAATGAAAACCGTTCTCTAAAGCAAGAATCATGTTACCAGATTCACTAGGAACCACTGATCCAACCATCTGTTCAAGAAAGATTGTCTTATTTTCATTTGTAATTGGATTATAGCTATGAACCTTTTTCTCCAAAATATCGACCCAATATAATAGCTGCTTTTTATAATCCCAACAAGGCCCTTCTCCAAGAGTAGCCTTAGCATCAATCACTAATTCTAATTCACTTAACAAATTACTCCCTCCTTATTAAAGAATATTCTGTCTATTTATAGTAATATGTATTTTTTCATGCTACGCTCTAAGAAGGAAAAAATCATACTATTAAAGATACACAAAAAAGACGAGTCATACTGACTCGTCTTAGATTGCCTGGCAACGTCCTACTCTCACAGGGACAAAGTCCCAACTACCATCGGCGCTAGAGAGCTTAACTTCCGTGTTCGGTATGGGAACGGGTGTGACCT
>NZ_CAKJTI010000064.1 GCF_917563915.1 Bacillus rhizoplanae
CACCAACAAGTATCAATCATTTTTTTGCAATTTTAATATTTTTGTTTGGCGAAATCTTATACAGGATTGCAGGCAATGTATAGCGAATCTTTAACAGTCTTTATCTTTTTAAGGAGGAATTTATAGCTATGAATTACTTTTCTACAATTAGTGATTTAGTTTTTATAGATCGCAAGCATTTGTTTGCAGAAACAGATATTATGCTGTATCATCCTGGTCATTTCCCGGAATTAAACGAACTTATTGTAAAACATTGCTCTCAAGAAGTTGTAAAATTTATTTTCATTCCTTCTATTTTTAATACGTTTCTACAAGCAAATGAGTTTGAATATCATAGAGAAATATTAATTAGATTAGGTGTCCCCCATGAGAATATCCAACCGATTACAGGAGATTTTTCTAATGTAGAGGGTGTAATAAAAAGTGCGTTTAACATGATTAATAATCAAGAAGTAACAAATGTATTACTTGCTGGAAAAAGTTTTTTCTGTCGAAGATTTTTATTACTTGCTTCACTATATGCTGCGGAAGATAAAATATTAGATGTTCTTCCACTGCAAGATTCGCGACAAATTAATCGCGATACCTGGCACACAAGTGAAAAAGGAAGACAAAGAATTACAAACGAAATTAAACAATATCACGAAATTATGGAAAGGCATTCTTTGCTTTTTCACTCGGAATTCTAATACATAAAATTATTATGTAAACTACAAGTAGGAAAATAGACCTTAAATATATCCAAATCAATTTAAGGATCCTATGAATCTTTATATAAACTTTTATACATTACAGGCCTTATAATATTCTTCTTTATATAAAGTCCTCTTACAAAAGAATCTGAAAGGCCGTTTTTTAGATAACTTAAAAATTTTTGTATATTAAAAGACTTATCTATATGATAAGTCTTTTAATATTTCATTATATACCGATCCAATTTTTCTCGAATTGCCGAAGTAATAAACTCTTCTATTGAAATTTTTTCTTCACTTACAATATTTGAGATAGACTGATACTCAGATGAAGATAATACTATGCTTTTCGTAACACTATTGCTGTCTAAGTAAATACTATTATTTGGACGCTTGGCTAATTTTCCTTCTATTATATATGGCATAAGAGAGTCGATCCACTCTTGTTGAAACTGCATAGGAACTTGAATAAGTGATTGGCGAATTTCAATGATCCAAAAGTTGTGTTCTTCTGAAATTCGAAGATTTCGTGGAGATACATATTGCAATAAGTAATCAATTTGCTGAAAAATATCACTTCGTAAATGATGTGTTTTTAGAAAACGAAACTTTACAAATTTTTGATGATGACTCCTCGGTTTATCTGATAATTGATATGCTGGAAAAAAGCCACTTTCTTTCGCCTCTTGTAGTGTCATATCATTTCCAAATTCATCTGTTACTATAATGTTTCCTCTTTTAGGAATAGACGTTATACGAGCAATTGTATTTCCTTGTATAAATTTTTGAAATAAAACAACATTATATTTTCGAGAATATGTATAAAGAGCATTGGCGTCATCTAATCTTTCAGCTAATTGTTTTACCTCTTCCTCTTGTACAAATTTTGTTTCCTTATTTCGATGTATTTGAATTGTATAGGATAACTCCCCTTCTTCGATCCATTTACATAATTGATACATACTAACATGAAACTGTTTACTGGCTTGGTTTAATGTGATTCCTTCTGTATGTAACTGTGATTGTAATACAGTAACCGCTTCTCTTTGAAACAAAAAACTTCCATCTAATCGCCACGTGTCCTTATTAATTGGAGTTAATTTATTTTCTTTCATTAATTTTTTAAATGTAAAACTAGTAATACGTAAATACTCTTTTACCTCATTTGTATCCATATATTGTTCATGTGTATGTTCGTACATGCAAATAAATCCTTTCTATTTAAAACTAAATATATTTTATATGAAAATATAATTTAAAATAATAACGAAATAAAATGTAATTTTATTATAACATAACTAAATACAAAATTATAATTATATTATAAACAAATACAATTTCTTTTAATTTTAAAAATAAAATGTGTAATGTTTTAATTCAACTCACGAAAAATCAAATTTATAAATCGATTTTAAATCATAGAAAATGTGTGATTTTCTATAGTTTACAATTAATATTGTATTTTATATAAATGCACTTTAAAATAAATTATAGAGACATTTTAATTTGTTTTATTAAAACTATATAAGAAATACATAAGGATTTGATATAACATGAAATTTAATTTATTACCAATTTATAATCATAATTCGTTATTACACAATAAAAATAGTAAAGAAAAATTTGCAAGTACTATTGCAATATGGAATGAAGATTTTTTAAAACAAGCTGAGGATCGAAAAGAGCAGAATGAACGTGGACATACATATTCATATGCGGGTTTTTCTGATGAAGAAATTTTATATTATTATTTGAATCGACAAACACATTTTGATAAAAATAAACGAGTAAAAGACACATCTCGTCTTCTCTATTCTAGAGATTTATCACAGTTTTATTTTTTTATTCGAGAACATATAGAATTTTTACAAATGGATGTGGAGAATTTCATTGAGGGTAAAGTATGGATAAATTTAAGAAAACGACATATTCGTAATTATCAAAAGTGGCTTGCTGAAGATGCAATCTCCTATCAATCTAACGAAGCATATAAACCAGCAACGATAAGTCGAAAGCTACGAATTACTCGGTCCTTCTTAAAATGGTTATATGAAATTGAATACATTAAAGAGCCTCTATATATTGACATACTAAGTACAACGATAACGAAAAAACATAAACCAAGAAGAGAATTATCTTATGAAGAAGTAAAACAATTGCTGTCATATTATAAAAATAATCCTATCAATTATGCTCTGCTTTCAATATTAGCAACAACTGGACTACGTATTGCGGAAGTTGCACATGCGAAGTGGGCAGATTTAGAGTATGATACATTGCGTGATCGTTATTATTTATATGTAAATACGAAAGGTGATTCTGAACGAATTGTACCAATTAACAAAGTTGTATTTGAACGGATAATCGCTTTTCGAATCCGTCGCCGTTTGCCAACTGAGTTAGGTATTAAGCATGGTGGTACCATTTTTCAAACAAAAAATCATACAGCATATAAAGAAAATTATTTATCTCAATATATCACCAAAATCATAAAAGAAACTAATTTATCATTTACAAAAAATGATAAAATAACCCCTCATTTCTTTCGACATTTTTATGTTCAATATTTATATGATTATAAACAATTACCACCACATATCATTGCAGCAGCTGTTGGTCATAAAGATGATCGTACAACAAAAGAAAATTATTTGAAGCAGCGATTATTGAAAGACTATGACGCAGGGAATTTAATTCATGAGGATGAGTTTTAATTACAAAACAGGAAGAGCATATTTTGTGAGCCCTTCCTGTTTTGTAGTTTACAATAATCATTTTATATTAAACTATATCTATTTTGCATACGTCCTTTTCCACTCTCTTTGTTTATATAAGATTTCCTAACAAGTGTTGTTAAAGAGTCTACTAATGTTTTATATGATAAATTCGTTAAAACAAGTAAATCATTTGTGTATAATATTCTATGTTTTTCTAATAGTAATAAAATAAGTCGTTCCGATGGTTTTAGTACCTCATCGCTTTCAAGAATAAAATCAATATTTTTCATGAATATACACCCTTAAAATGAATTTTAAACGTTATTATACATATATTTATTATGTTAAAATTATATAATAAATTCGATGTTTTGTCGCGAAAATTATTTTATAGTAAATACTTTTAAA
>NZ_CAKJTI010000065.1 GCF_917563915.1 Bacillus rhizoplanae
AGGACGAAAGAGAGGTAGGGCTTTCGTTGTTTTAGGTAATATACTATCTAAGTCATTATTTCTAGAAGAAAAAACAATCAATCTCACCGCTATCTTTAAGAATTTCTTACATCTACTGAGACAGTGAAGAGTAATTGTTTATCTTCTCTACGTAAAATTGATAAACGAACTGGTAAAACCATATGGTTAACTACAAAAATGGTTTCCAGACCAGGAAATCATTTTTAATTTCATTTACATAACAATAGTAAATTAAGCAATAAGAAGGAGTGTACACATGAAAAAAATGTTAACAAAAGAATTGAGTAATGAATTAAAGAAGCGGGAAGGGATCATTTCTATTACAGTTGAGCCTTATGAAAAAATCGAAGTTGGTGGAATTCGTGTAGATGGACCAGCTGTTATTCTAATTAATCAAGAATAGGTAAAAATAGTTGCATGCAAGAAGAAAAGGATCAGCCTTTAAGAGAAGGGGGGATCCTTTTTGTTTGCTGCTGATAATAATAGAATATACATAAATTTCATCTGATGTGATGGGATTAAAAGTAAGGAGTGGGTTGGGATTATCATGGTGGAAAGTTTAATATTAGTAGTATTTCTTTGTATGTTATATAAATTAGTTGATAAAAAAACAAACTAATTGTTTGAAACGATATATTAATTTCTTTTTAAGGGCGAGATTTATTTTATAGTGAAATGGATAATTTAAAGGAGGAATTTAGATGGATGCAAGGAAAGAACGCATAAAATACGAGAAAATGACAAAGAACTATGACCGTATTTATTTCGTTTCGTTTTTTCTATTGATTGTACTTGTTTATAGTAGTGTGATTATCATAGGAGCTACAGGGGGAAAATATGGAGTGTTTTTGTTGTTAGCAATTTTACTTAACGCACGTATTACTAAAGAATCTCAAAAAAAGTATGAGCAGTACTCTAATAAAGGGCGTATTTAAAATGATACATATCATGAAAGGAACAACCTGGATGTACATTCAAAGTATCCCTATATCATCACCTATTAACTAGTAAAAGTAACCTTATATAAATAATTTTTTAGCAATTTAGGAATAGAAAACGTACCTTATTAAAATGTTATTTTCGTTCATATAATGAATTATCCTTCTAGCATATTTATAAGATTTATATCATATATTAAGAGAAAGAATGTAAGTTAGAAAGGAGTCTTATAGAATGAGTTATTTGGAGGGAAATGACTTTAGTGAACAAAATATGGTAAGTGTACCTAATCCCTACGTATATCAGACATTACAATCGGTAATTGGTAAACATGTGGTTATTGAAACTGTAAGAGGTAATGTAAGAGGAAAGTTAAAGGATGTGAAACCAGATCATTTGCTCATTGAAGATACGGTACCATATATTGTACGCATTCAACAAATTGTATGGATTATGCCAAAACAATGATCAAATTACATCTAATTTAATTTATAACAGATTGGTGTCATAGACGACCAAATAAAAACACAGGGTTTTATCTCTGTGGTTCTTCAAATTTTCGTTTTTGAATATAGGCTTGAGCATGAATAATTTCTTTCTGAAGCTCTTTTAATTCTTTCATAGATTCTGATTCAATAGCCATGTAAGTAGTAACTAAACTGATCATCATATCCATCTTCTCTACTATATTTTGAATGACCTGTTCAGATTGCTCTTTTTTAGGGTGTTGTATTGCTGTTAATACATCTTCTATATAATTATTCTTTCTTTGCTGGATATCATAAATAAACTGTTTTGTGTTTGAGTTCATTTGTTTTCCCTCCGTTTTGGATATATTTCCATTCTATCATATTTGAATAGAAAATATTGGATTCCCCCAAAATTATGCCTGTCTCGTACATCTCCTCAAATATACAAGCAAATTCCTTAACGTACAGGGAACTAATCAAAATATGTAAATTTTGTGTCTAAACGTACAATTTTCTTTTTTTGATATGGTGACCCCTATAAGCGAGTGTAGTGCTTATTTTATTTCACGATTAAAGCTCAATACTCGTATATATCAGAAAAACAAAGAGCCTGAATACTTTCAAAATGGAATGATGAAAAAACATTCTGAGTACATCCAACTAGATATGGAACAATTTATTGACCGATTACAACCTGGTGAAACATATGAAATCCCTGAGATTTATATCGGAATGTATCAAAAGCTTCCTGCAAGACTTATTCTGTATAAATTAACTGAAACGCAAATGAAACGTAGGCAAAAGGATTTAGCATCTAAAGAACATAAGAAGCAAATTACCTATAAAGATCGCAGTAAACGACTTAGTGCAATTAACTTTTACATTACAAATATTCCATTGGAATATCTACCAAAAGAACAAGTATACGATTTTTACTCCTTACGATGGCAAATTGAACTTATCTTTAAAACATGGAAATCATTTTTTCGTATTCATCACTGTAATTCTGTAAAATTAGAACGACGAGAATTAAGCGAATATAAAGCGATTTATATCATAAAAGATTATTTTCCACTTATCTATCAATCTTTACAAAAAGACACCCAAGAATTAACAAAGATATTGTTTCGTCTGTTCAATCTCTTACAGAAAAACGGACGAAAATCCCATAGGTATGAGAAGAAAACAGTCTTTGATATCTTAGGCATCGTATACAATTTTTCTATGTCTCACAATCATTTAGCGTAATCAAAAAAATTGAAACCCGATGGGGTTTATTTGGTATGCAAATCTTTATAGAAATTACACTGGATCTTTAGAAAAAAGAAAAAAATTCACATGAAATTAAATTTAAATAGGCTTAGCTTGATGGGCATGTGGCGGGACCCCTATATACATTCAAAATTGAATTTAGATAGGCTACTAGGCATATATCCAATCTAAGCTTTGACCCTGAGCATAAACTAGTTATAAGTCTAATTTTAATAAGGAGTGAACCTCGAATCATGGTATATATACGACAAATGCCACCCTATGCCCTGAATCCTTGGGGTCTTCAAAATTGTTTGTATCGGTTCACGTATTTGTGGCTTAGAAACGGAGACAATTTCTGGTTTTTTTTGACGACTGTCGGGGAATCAAGAATTTATGGCTATAGGTTTTTCGGCGGAAGATGGAATCATTATTCGGTTGCTTTAAGCGATATTGTTTCCTTCCATTGTTCTCCTCCGACTCCAACTCTATATTAAAACACTGCGCCTGACCTTCGTAATCTGAACTAACTCATTTTGAAGTAGCTAGATTTCCATCCCAAGCATAAAGTGTAGAACTTCCGAGAACGAATCTTATGTGAACACGAAAACCCTTCAGATCGTTCAACTGAAGGGTTTTTAGTAAGTTCCTAGATACATTGAATACTGATAATGAGACATTATGTTAACCTTACATGAATATCCTATTCATCCAAATTTGCACAAAATTGTCCTTGCTGATGGTACAATTAGAGTGATGGAGGGATATTATGGGATATATTATGGGTTATATTGAATTTTATGGAATACTGTTTCTTATATTCGGCACTGCAATATTCGTAATTATCAAGGCTGATTCACCAAAAATTAAGGCTAAAAATCTGTCATTCGTAATGATCGGTTTAGGGATAAATATACTTGCAAGTCCAATGGCTTTTTTTATAGGTGGAATGGCAACAGCTCCCCCAGATAGTACTGAACTTGATTTTTTGAAAGGATTTTTCTTTATTCAGGCAATACCGCTCCTTATATTAATAATAGGAATCTTAAAATGGCTTATTGACAGAGGAAAAAATAAATGAGCTTATAAATAGAATTGCT
>NZ_CAKJTI010000066.1 GCF_917563915.1 Bacillus rhizoplanae
TGTTATATGTGAAAAGAATCATTATAATACTACTTATTGATAAGATAGTTAATTTTTATGGAGTAGAATGTGATAAAAGGGGCCATCCATCAAAATAATTATCTGAATTTTTATATTATAAAAATCTTTGGAGATATTCTGAAATAGTGTGGAGGAGAAAATCAAAAGCACAACCCTAGGATAGAAATTGGTTTTAATAAAAGTCATCTATTATTAAACGGAATCTATGTGGAATAGATTTAATTTTATCGTAGGGTTGTGAGAAATGAATAGCTCTATATTAGCAATGTTGCAATTATATCTTAAATTAAAGGGGGAATATCTATGAACAGTATACTGAAAAAGTGGAGTCAAGTGAGTCTGGTAAAACAAATCATTGTTGGTTTGATTATTGGTATTATTCTATCTGTGACAATTCCAGAAGCAGCAAAACCTGTTACAATTTTAGGCACTTTATTTGTAGGTGCTTTGAAAGCAATTGCGCCTGTGTTGGTACTTTTCTTGGTTATGTCGGCCATCGCTCAACACAAGAGTGGTCAACGAACAAATATGAAATCCATTATCTTCTTATACCTTTTAGGAACATTTTTAGCTGGATTAACTGCCGTTATTGTAAGTTTTATTTTTCCTGTAGGCTTAACACTTGCAAAGGGCGCTGAAGGTGTGACTGCTCCTGGCGGTATTGTAGAGGTTCTCAAATCGTTACTGCTGAACATTGTTGATAACCCAGTTAAAGCAATTTATAATGCGAACTATATCGGTATTTTAGCTTGGGCGATATTCTTTGGTTTGGCTTTACGAAATGCGTCTGATACGACAAAAACAATGATTTCTGATTTTTCAGATGTTGTATCCAAAGTAGTTACATGGGTTATTAAGTTTGCGCCATTAGGAATCATGGGTCTAGTAGTTGAGTCTATTACTACAAATGGAATTGAATCGTTACTAAGCTATGGAAAATTACTTGCAGTTTTGCTTGGTTGTATGGTCTTTGTGGCGCTGGTTGTCAATCCAATCATTGTGTTCGTGTTTATACGTCAAAATCCTTACCCGCTTGTTTTTAAGTGCTTAAAGGAAAGTGGTATTACAGCATTCTTTACACGTAGCTCAGCTGCAAATATTCCTGTAAATATGAAATTATGTGAAAATCTAGGCTTAAATAAGGATAGTTATTCAGTATCCATTCCATTAGGTGCAACCATCAATATGGGTGGTGCCGCTGTTACTATTTCTGTTTTGACACTTGCGGCGGTTCATACACTTGGTATTCAAGTAGACGTCCCTACAGCAATCATCCTCAGCGTATTGTCAGCTATATGCGCTTGTGGTGCTTCAGGTGTTGCCGGTGGATCTTTATTACTGATTCCTCTAGCATGTAGTTTATTTGGAATCCCATCTGAGATTGCTATGCAGGTAGTTGGAGTAGGCTTTATCATAGGTGTTTTACAAGACTCTTGTGAAACGGCACTTAACTCATCCACAGACGTACTTTTCACAGCAACAGCTGAATTTAAAGAGTGGCGTAAAGAAGGGAAAAAAATAGATATCCGCAAAGCATCATAAAGAAGAAATCTAGTTCTAGTGCAAATACGATCCTTTAGAAGTATCGAACATCAATAACTTTTTCAGCTACGGAACAGTAATATGCATTATAACTAAATATATAGTTCATAAATAAAAGACAGTGAGCAACAAGCTCCTGTCTTTTTATGTTGAAATTCGAGTTGTAGTTAAAGAAACCTTTATTTACAGTTACAAATATGCTATGGATTTAGTTTTAACAGTAAAAATGTTGCTGCTAAAACTAAATTACCAAATTGATGAGATTTTTACACGGCAATGTGATTAAAGTGCCTTGTGCATACTTATACCTAAAAACACAAAAACCGTAAATCCTTATATACCAAGGCTTTACGGTCTCTTAAAAAGTAATGATCCCGACTGGGTTCGAACCAGCGACCTCCACCCTGTCAAGGGAACTTTTCAGTGAACTGTAGAGGTTTGGAATCAGTAAAACTTATATGTATCAAGGCTCTCAAGTTATTCTCCTCATTGAGAACCACTTCAGTTAGAGTTTCTTAAGTGAAATACTAAAGTAGTTTTAATATTTAGTCAACCCTCTTTTGCTACGACCTCCACAGGGGTGACTTTTTAGTAGTTATGCTGGAGGATTTGCTGGTGCGGTTGCTACATTAATAGTTGTAACTATACAGTTAAAGCATCAGAAAAGAATGGAACTCGAAAAAGAAAACAGGGAGAGAAAGTTTAAACAACTCCCAGCTCTAATTTTCTTAAATAACGAAATGCAAAAAAAATGCTAGAAAAGGGAGGAGAACTTGAAGAAGTTGCATTGAAAAGAGCAGCTAGCAAAAGCTAACTGCTCGACTCTCCAAGGGGGAACAAGGAGAAAATCTAATGTCATATACAGTGTTGACGGAATGTTTATTAAATAATCATTAACTTATGGTTGGTTCCAAAAAAGTGACATACCAACAAAATATAAAATTATTAAAAGGACAATTGCTATGAGGATAACCAGAGGAACAGTTTTCCATGATTTTTTCATCAATAGACCTCCTTTATGAAGAATATTAACATCTATCCAGAATTTGAACAAAATAATCCTTTTGTGAAACAAGTAGTAAAGTAGTTTGTACTAAATGTGTTATTATATTTTAGTAAGTTTTCTTCTTAGTTAAATAGTTCAAAGAAAAATGCAATATATATTTTAACATGATTTTTTTATGATGGAGGCTATATGAAAATAGAAATCCCGGCAAAATACAAACCAATTATTTTAACTATAAAATGGTTAGCAATTATTGCGTCAATCATTGTTAGTTTCTTTACTTTTTCTACATTAGTAGCAGTATTAATAAGTACAATAATAGTATTAATCGGATTATTTGTAGAAAGAATTATTTTTAAATATAATTTTTTATATATAAATCCGACCCCAAAAATTAGAAAAGAACCACAACAAGTATCTGTAGCGGTCGGCATACAGCAAAATAAAGGAATGGAACAACCTTTTATTGGACTAGTTTATCGTACAGAAACGGAAGCTAAAGAGGAATTTAATTATTTTAAATCCTTGAACAGTAATAGATTTAAAGACGAGGATAATGAAATTATTGTAAGCTATGTGTTTGAAGATGAAAAAAGATATACGCTTTTTATCTATCCTAATATAACACGAACAAAGACAATGGAGAATATAGCTGATTACCAGATGAGAAATGGTCACAATCTTGATAAAAAAATTGAACCTCAGATTCTTTCTTTTGTAAGATATTTCCCTTCTATTTTTACAGGAGAAGGAGACTTAAAGGAAATACTTACTAATGTAGTCATGCCAAAAACTCCTTATGCACTCAAAACAATGTATTTTGAGAATGGACAAATACAGAACGCTCAAAAAAAATCAATTTTAAAATATCATATGAGAATTATAGACAGGGATGAATTAAATCCACAAGATATGGAATATGGGTTTAAATGGTATGACGTTATGACAAACATCAACAAATAGAAAGATAAATTAATTGTGTTACAAGAATAGCATAATTAATTAAATATTTAGTCCTACTGGAAGAAAAGGCGGACATCATTCTATAGAACGGTATTAATAT
>NZ_CAKJTI010000067.1 GCF_917563915.1 Bacillus rhizoplanae
TAGCGCATTCTTCATCATATAATAAATTGATTAATACCGACTAGTTAGTACTAAAAAAATAATACTTATAAAGGAGTTGGTTTAATGACATTAACTAGTCAGATTAAATATTTCGAACCTTAAAAGAAAAAATGAATTCGACTATATTTAACTGGTGTGTAATTTATAAATAGGGAGTGGTTGAAGTGAAAACGATTTGCAGTCTCATGTTTACTGTTGCTTTTGCCTTCTTAACGATTTTCTCCTTTTCTAATGTATCTTTTGCGGCTGAGGGAGAAATAAGTCAGTATGATTTAATTGATGGGAAACAGGTATCGACAAATGCAAATGATGCCAATGTCAAACATGTTTATTATACAGGGGACGAAAATGGGAATGAAGTTCGTTTAGGGTTTACAACACAGCAAGAAGAAGATGATTATATCAATAATGAAAAGAAATTAGAGAAAGAATCAAATGTAGACAGTGACTTCCAAACTTTAGGATCTGGGGCTTGTTGTACTGATTTTTATACAGGTAGTAATAAAACTGGATTTTACGGTCCTGTTAAGGTAGGATATGCTGTCCCTAGTCTCACTTCTTACTGGGGAGCATATTGGAATGACATTATATCCTCAATTAGTACAGCTAGTACAGGAAGAACTTACTTGTATCAACATACTTATAAAGGTGGGGGCTCTATTGGGTTTAACAACGCTTACTACTGGGGAAAAACAATAAACTTATCAAACTACAAATTTAGCAATGGTGTTTCGGCAGATAATAATGCATCTTCCCTGTACGTTTATGAATGACTTTATTGTTGTTTATTTTGATAAAAATAGGTATAGGATGAAGAAAAACTATTTTTTCAACACCACACCATTTTAAAACAGTGGTATCTGTGTTTAACAAAAGAATCTTCAATTAGAGGATCCTTTTTCATTACCTATAAGCGTGATTATGTGAATGAAAGGTCCCTTCAGAAGATCTGAAGGGACCTTTTTATAGGTTTCTAAATAGATTAACTGTGGATAATGAGACGTTATGTTAACCGCACATGTATATAGTATTCATTGTTCTAAGAGGAATTTTGACTTATATGTGTAAAGTTTACTTATGAAAGTTGGAAGGAGAAAAAGTAACGATGAATTTAATTTGTGAATCATTAAATTTAGAAGATTATCTGAAGGAATTACCAGAAGTGGACTTTCAACACCCTTTTATCCAACAAAAATCAAATGAACTTTACATTAATTCAGATACCCAACAGTTGGAATACATAAAGCAAGCATATGAATTTATTAGGGATAAAATTTATCATTCTTGGGATATTCAAAGCACAAGAATAACAAAGAAAGCTTCTGAAGTTCTATTAGAGGGGGAAGGAATATGCTATGCCAAATCTAACTTATTAGCAGCTTTATTACGTTCTAAGGGTATTCCTACAGGTTTTTGCTATCAAAGACTTATATTAGGAGCAACACTTGATACAGGGCACTGCATTCATGCTCTTAATGCTGTATATATTGATTCTAAAAATAAATGGATTCGTTTAGACGCAAGAGGAAACAAATCTGGAGTACATGCTGAATTTTCTTTAGATAAAGAGAAACTAGCTTTTCCAATTAATACTGAGTTAGATGAAATTGACTATCCTATAATTTATTCAGTTCCTAACGAAAAGACTATGAGGGTATTAGCTGAACACACTGATTGTTTAAATATGTATTTGAATTTTCTACCAGAAAGAATTGAGTAAATTTATATAGTTACTTCCAATAACGAGAATTATGTAAACACAAAAGTCCCTCAGTTAAACAGTCTGGAGGACTTTTAATAGTCTTTTAAATACATTGAATCCCGATAATGATGCGTTATATAAATTAAAGGTTATACATTCTATGCCATATTTTTATACATAAAATATATGGGACAAGCATAAAGTTAAGGTAACTCTAAAGATAGATGGTGATAGCTATTGAAAAAAACTTTTTTAACAATCTTAGGTATTTTTCTATGTTTTTTAATTGGTTATGAGAGAGATTATAAAGTGATAGCTTCAAAGGATAGTAAAACAAATATAAATAATCAATTCAAAAATATAAATGTAAATACTGAAATTGTACTAAAAAAAGGATATACAACAATACCTTTACCTAAATCATATGAAACAAGTAAACCTAAGAAATTACCTGTAACTCCTGACTCTAGAACATTCTCCATTCAAAATTTAACAAACAATTGAAGCTATCTATGATAACTTGTATAGTAAAAAAACTAAATTTTTGTACTTCTCATAAAGAAAATTATGTAAATGAGCCATCCATATGGGCGGCTCATTGTATTTTTTATTGATTTAACCATATCTTTTAGTTTCAATTTTGCTTTTTGGCTAGAGTGCTGGCTCGTCGTGTGGGGGCGAAACCCCACGTATTAAACGTATCGATTATAGTATAAGAACTATTTTTGAACGATTGATCTAAGCGGTTGGGCTCGTATACTTGTTAGCCCAAGTCGAGAACCATTGCTTTGCTTTTTGTCTGTCGGCTTGGCGATAAAAGCAAATCGAGCCCAAAAAAGTTTTGCAAGGACAACATCAAAAAGAAAAGGCGGTAGCCTTTAGGTGAGGATAAACGAGCCGACTTTTTGATGTTGAGGGTGGAGATTTTTGAGTGTTTTTCTTAAAAATACAACCCGTTCCTTGCGGAACTTTTAGCTTTATATATAAGAGTGAGAAGAGCAAAGTGAATAAAGTCAGTAATAGCAAGGGTTTATAAGATATAGGGTGTACCCAAAAGAGAACACCTGTGTACCCAAAAAGGAACACCTAAAAAATGGAAAACGTAATAAAAAAAAGGATGTCAATATAAAATGACATCTAAAATAAATAAATTGGTAACTTATGTTTTTTACCATCTTCAGTTACGAAATTTTTAAGTGATTTTTTAAAGATTTTTTGAGTTGCTTTATCTACTCCATCTTTTGGAGAACAACACATAATATTTGGATTTACAAACCATGTACGACTTGTACAAATACGGCCATCTTCTGTAGTTGTTCCAGTTTCTGCAACCGCTAATAATCCTTTTTTCATTAAACCATTCATTAACTCTGATACTTTCCCTCTAGTTCTATTTAACTTTCTAGGGGTAGCGCCACATCGCTATCAACTTAAGAAATAAATTGTTCCCCAAAACGAAAAAAATGAGCCGAACTCTCATAAATAACTGTAAAAGGATAAAATTTTCGTTATGGGGGTATTATGAGATTTTAACTTGATGGGCATGGGGCAACCCGTTCTGTTAGATTGATAGGCATGTGGATGGGACCCCTTTTAGCAAAACCGGAGTGGAAATGATGAGTATAAATAGTTTTGTGGGATTGATAAAGGACGAATTATTAAAAGAGGTAAGCATAAGAAGTGAGGATGAATTCGA
>NZ_CAKJTI010000068.1 GCF_917563915.1 Bacillus rhizoplanae
CATCTGTATATTTATTATTCATTATAATTCCCTCCAATTATTTAAACATATATTGTATGTATACACCGATATTATTTAACAATTAACATATTGTTAAATAATAATTTTAAAAAAATTAATATCTAGCCGTATATATTGGTTGTACTATGTCCATCTCTATAAAACGATATAATTGTGCGGACTTTTTCGATGTTCGTTGAGTCGTTTGACCCGTAACTTCTTGAATGAACGGCAAAGTTTTTATCTTTCTTGCGAATGCCTGTCCGCTCTTAATTGCCTGATCATCTGTAACAGTCAACAATACGGCTTGTAACTCAGAGTATGTGAAACTTTTTGGTAAGAAGTTTTTTGCTACAGTTGTTTGAAGTAAATCAATTGTAATGACTTTAATTGCGTCACTTATGATCTGATTATGATCAAAAGCTAAGTCTAATTTCAGGACTTCATCAATTGAAAATAATTTAACTTCTGCAGCATCATCATTAGCTTGACGTTTTTCTAAATAATACTCCGGTACAATTGCATAATGGGCGTTAGAAATAATCCAACCACGTGGATCACGGCCAGGTTTATCATACACACCATAATGCTTAATATGTATACCTTCTACACCTGTTTCTTCCTCTAACTCTCGCTTTGCTGCTTCAAACGCTGTTTCATCCTCCTGTACAAAGCCGCCAGGTAACGCCCATTTCCCTGATTCAATATTAGGTTTTCCTTCTGAATTGGTTAATGCCCGTTTTATCAGCATTAACTTCAGAGCCATAACAGGAGGTTTATGTTCTTCCTTTTCCTCAGTAATAATAGTAAATACTGCGATATCTGATGTATAGCCATCAGGTGTGTGATATTTTTTTACATCATATTGTTTTAAAGCTTCTTGGTTTGACATTTATCTACCTCCTAAACGGTTAGTATTTTTCTTTACATGTTTCTTGGTTCTTAATAATTAACAATATGTTAATTATTAACTACAATTATGTACTAATTAATTTTATTTGTCCATAGAAAAACATTTTTTAAAAAATTTCTATATGATATTGGATAGGGTACCTTCAATATTTTAAAGAGTATAAAGGTCTGTCCTTATCACATAATAAGATTGCTATGTTTTCTTTTTATTTCTTAGTAAAATGTAATATAAAATTGTTAGAAGGACTTTAAAATTTTAAATCGAAAATATATCAATTAGTACATATTGATTGGAGTGATAAAAATTTGAATCATCTTTATAAACTTGGTGTTTCATAGATGCCTCGGATTTACTTATAAAGGTGTACTTTTACGAATGATTAGGTTTTATATAAGAGCATGTTCTAAACTATCACCATATGCTCATACTTTATTTCCTACGAGGGATACAGCTAAGTTAAAATAAAGCAAAAACCTCTTCTTTTTGGTTTCGAAGAGGTTTTTGCTTATACGGATTATGTCACTTGAAGCTATTGTTTATTTCTCAAAAATCTTTTTAGTCAAAACAAACCAGACATTATTTACGCCTTGTCCATTTATATCACCGACCTGCGTATCTTTAAAATAGTAATAAAGAGGATGGCCTTTATACGTTGTTTGCTTCTGTCCATCTTCTCTTGTGATGGTTCCAAAATCGCTTTTGTTAAATCCACTAGGAGCCACTATATTTTCTGCATGGAATGGAGGCCAAATTTCAGAACATTTACCTTTACAAGTACTAACTCCCGGTTCATCCTTTGTGAAGTAATAAAGTGTCATCCCTTGATCGTCTGCTAAATATTTTCCGATTCCATCCGATTCTAACACTTGAAGCTTGTATTTGTTTGACTTATCACTGATCGTATCGGTGATGGACAAGTCTTTTACATTCACACGGGAAATGGAGAGATCCCGATTAAGGACATAAGCGCGTTCTCCATCCCGGCTAAAGATAATTGCTTGACGGGGTTCCGTGAAACCACTGATTGTCTTAATCACACGGTTATCAGAGACGTTGATCACATCGATAGTATTGTCCGCCTTGTTGCTTGCAAAAAGCAATTTACCATCGGGTGACAAAGCTGCACCGTATGGCTCATGTCCAACTTTTACCTCGTTGACGATTTGTCCTAGAGAGATGTCCACCACGGAAATGCTGTCACGACCGCTGTTTGCGGCATACAATGTATGACCATCGGCACTCACGGAGATTCCACGAATCATAGAGAAACCAGTAATCTCACGTACGATGTTCTTAGTGGCTGCATCAACTACGGACACCTTATCTCCTTTAAAGTTTGTTACAAACACATATTTTCCGTCCGGAGAGACTGTAATACCTTGGCGTGGTTGGGAGAAACCAGTGATGACCGAAGTCGGTTTACGTTTCTCAAGGTCCACGACAGTTACAGAACTGTGTGCCTGATTGTTCACATACAGCGTCTTTCCATCAGGACTGACGGCGGTGCCGAATGCACCTGGACCGACCACGACTTCATCCTTTAAGGTTAGACTTTTTGTGTTGTAGAAGCGCAAAGTGCCAAGCGTACTATCCGAGACGACGAACTCTGAGCCATTGTTAATGAAGACGATGTTTCTCGGTGTGACAAAGCCACCGATTTCCTTGCGTAAAGTGCCTTTAGCAAGGTCATAGATACGGATGGATTGTTCGCGACTATCTGAAACAATCGCAATCTGCTCATCGGGACTTATAGCGAGGGAGTTGTTAGTAATGTTGCCATCAAAGCTCTCCTTTTCCATAGGGCTTTTATTTTCAGTAAATGAGGCAAAAATGGCAGTCGGAAAAATAATAACAAACATCAAAGCTACAACCAATACACTTTTAAATTTCATTTTTTTTAACATTTCTTCACCTCGTTAAAAAATTTTCTGTATGATAAATCTTCAAGACACGCGAATAGGTTCCATAGGGCCACGCAAGCCCGGCAGGTAAACAGGTCGTGTGAATCTCTGTAAATATACTACACGTTTTTTAATTCCCTCCTTTTGTAATCGTGTCTGAATTTTTATCCCTTCGTTCTATGTAAACGTACAGATAGACAAATTGGTTTGAACAATATAAAAGAAAATATTGATTTTTAAAAATATTTTTAAAGAAGCCCAACGAATTAAGTGGTTCAGTTAGGCTTTTCAATTTTATCTATCTTATTTTCCGCTCAAATAATAAATCATACATAATATCTATTATGTACTGTCTATAAAACTAGAAAAAACTCGTTGACCAACAAATAGGTATTTGTAATGACATTCTAACCACCTCCTATATTGTGAATATTTACAATTTTATAAATATTATTACCGTTTTGATTATACTCATAAATTATAATTAAATAAAATTAAAGATTTTAATTTGTAAGTAAGTATTACTAATATTCGAAAAGAGGGGCCGCCATTAATGTTTAATAATT
>NZ_CAKJTI010000069.1 GCF_917563915.1 Bacillus rhizoplanae
ATATGTTGTAATTGAATATTAGTAATACTTACTTACAAATTAAAATCTTTAATTTTATTTAACTGAAAATTATGAATATAATGAATTAAATAACGATTAATACAATCGTAATAGTTGTTATTTAAAGCGCTTTCATATAGGTAAAGGAGGGGGACAGCACTTAAAAAGTTATAATTTATCTGACAAAGAATTTGAGAAGGGAGATGGAGTCGCTCTTTTATTAGGAAACAAGCTATCATATTTATGAGAGCACTTTCATCATTAGGAAGGCTTGCAGTAATTCTATACACATTAGGAATAACCGATGAAGCAAAGGCTGCAATGTTATCTCATCGAAACTTGCACATAAATGACTGATTCTGTCAGGATAAGCTGGTTTAGTACAAGCTTCCTAGATAAGTGGAGTTTTTAAAGGAGTTACCCAAGAAAACAACAGAGAAAATTTAAAAGTTGCATTAGAAAAGGAAGGAGGAGTACCTATGCCGCTCATTTTAAAGGAAAAAATTAAAGGACCAGTAGCGTGGAAAGGTATTGATCTAGCTAAAGATGATTCATGGGTTTATTATTTGTCCGAGAAAATGATCGAATCTCTTGAAAACGCTTTATTTCATGTTAAACAAAAGGGTTTAAAAGCACCTAATTTTAACAAGGAGGACTTCCCGATTTCGGATCTCTCTGACGAAATTGCTTACTTTGTTGAAGAGCTAGAGAATGGTAGGGGGTTTCTATTAATTCGTGGATTACCGATGGAAAGGTATACGGATGAAGAAGCGAGCATCATTTATTGGGGTCTCGGAGTGCACATGGGCATCCCGGTAACGCAAAACGCAAAAGGTGACCTTTTAGGACATGTCATTGATCAAGGTCTCAGCATTAATGATTCAAATGTACGCGGTTACCAAACGAATGCACATCTTCCCTTTCATCCAGATGGATCTGACGTAGTCGGATTATTAAGTCTTCGAAAAGCTAAATCTGGGGGTTTCAGTAGTATCGTAAGTTCGATGGCTGTTTATAATGAAATTCTGGAGAAGTACCCAGAGTATCTTGGAATTCTCTATCGTCCATACTTCTTGGATCGTCGTGGTGAGGAAGCACCAGGTGAATCTCCAGTATATTCATCACCAGTCTTTAGTTATTACGAAGGTAAATTGAGCTGCAGATATAATCGCGGATATGTCGAATCAGCACAAGCGAAAACAGGTGTCCATTTGTCAAAAGTTGAAATTGAAGCATATGACTTAATGGATTCTCTCCTTCATGATGAAAACATGCATATTGATATGATGCTGGAACCGGGTGATATGCAATTTGTTAATAATTATACCGTTCTTCATTCACGTACTGTATACGAAGATTATGAAGAACAGGAACGCAAACGTCATTTACTAAGATTGTGGCTCACGATGCCAAATGGCCGAGAAATTGCGCCCGATTTCGCGATGTTTATTGATGAGAAAACAGGTAAAGCGGGTCGCGGCGGTATTCCCGTACGTGGAAAAACAGCTGGTGGTATTGTAGAAAATATAAAGTAAGGGGAGATTTTTATATTGAACACCCCAAAATATTCTTGGATTATATTATTATTTCTAGTTGCTTCTGGTATGATCAACCAAGTTGATAAAATTGTTATTGGTTTGGTTTCCGTTCCCGTAATGAAAGAGTTACATTTAAGTCCTTCACAATGGGGATTGGTGGGAAGTTCCTTCTTTTGGTTCTTCACCTTTTCTTCTATCATTCTTGGGGGCATGGCCGATTCCAAAAACACGAAAAAAATGTTAACTTGGATGTCGCTGGTATGGTTGACTGTTCAATTTGTTACACCTTTTGTTTCTAGTCTGTCTCTGCTAGTGCTTACAAGGATGCTCTTGGGAGCCGGCGAAGGCGCAGCCCCTGCTCTATCAACGGCTATAGTGGGAAAATGGTTCCCAAAACATAGACATGGTATAGGCTTTGGCGCTGTTCTCTGTGGAGCAACAATTGGGCCTGCAATTGCTTCACCATTATTAATCTCCTTGATCAATCAATATGGATGGAGATCTGCTTTTATAGTCATGGGGATTGTTGGACTTATTGTGCTAGTTTTATGGGTCATTTTTGGTAAAGATAGTCCACAAGAAATTGGGTTGCCTTCATTTCATCAAGAGGAGCAACATTCATCAACCCTTTCTAAGGTTTCTTGGCGTCAGTTTCTTCCACATCTTTTGTCTAAAAATTTTGTTTTTATCATTTTGTGTGGAGGGTGTGCCTATTGGTTATTGTCTGTTCAAGCGATATGGTTTCCGGCATACTTTACCAAAGTTCAACATTTTGATAATCAAACATTAAAATTAGCCGTAGCGTTACCTTTTCTTTTCGCTGCCATTAGCCAAATTGGATTTTCTATGCTATCAGACCGGATTTATCGCAAAACTGGGGATATTCGTAAAGCACGAATCAATCTTGCCGGTTCCATGATGGTACTATCTGCACTTTGTGTATATTTGGCAAATGCCGTGAATTCAAGTGCTATATCCATCTTGTTCTTCACCCTTGCTCCAGGTTTTGCGTATGTCATTCTTTCACTTGCTCCTGCAATATTGATGGATTTTTTTTCTGCCAAAAACATCGGAAAAGCACAAGGGACCTACGTCGCTCTTGCAAGCTCAACAAGTATTGTTGCTCCACTCGTATTCGGGTATTTTATCCAATATGCAGCGACTGAGGCAATGGGATATCATTATGGATTTCAGGTAACTGCTTTGGGTATGTTCGTTATCGGATTATTGTTTTTGATTGTTGTACGTCCCGCGAGGCAAAGTCACACAACAATAAAAGCAGAGGAGCAAGTAAGTATTTAAAAATCATTGATGGATCGAGGAGGGGGAAAAATAAGTAAATATGAAAAGGAGGCTGCATAAATGGATCGTTGTGTATATTGTCATGAAGAATTAGCCATTATGGAGCGAAATCGCAGTGAGTGCTGGAATTGTCAAGAGAAGATGTCTGAGACTTACTCTGATGATCATATTGAAGTAGAAGATGAAGTAAAATAGTTTGTACAACAGAATTTGGAGCTACGCAGGTAGCAAAAAAGCAGGGAATTCTCTGTTTGAACCAACCTAAAAGAAATATTTAAGAGCTTATGAATCACCAAATCAATCGGAATGATTTCCCCCTTTATGACAGGGGGATAATTTTTCATTATGAAATCAGGAGCAAATGTAATAGCCAAACTTTCAATAATGACTTGCAAAACTCCGTCCATATTTATAGTAATTGTTCAATGTTTATGACTGTACCCATTTTTGAATATTAGTAATACTTACTTACAAATTAAAATCTTTAATTTTATTTAATTATAATTTATGAGTATAATCAAAACCAT
>NZ_CAKJTI010000070.1 GCF_917563915.1 Bacillus rhizoplanae
AATTTCGATGGCTGCATAGTCTTTTTTACAGTTGTCTACTTGACGGGGATAAGTCCAACCAGTCTGTCCAAAATCAGAAAGAATTCATCCATCAATTGTTTGGACTTGCAGCATAAGATAGGATTCCATTAGGAATATATGCGTTTTATTCTCTTTTATTTTATTTTTGCACCAGAACCCAATATCATACTTCTCATTTATTCCAGCAAGTAAGAAATAATATCTTGATTCTTACTTTGTAGTGAGCTTGGGATATCATCACGATTTGAATTTAATCTAAAGTAACAAGTGTCAACTTTATCCTGATATAAACGATATCGTAATATTTTCTTTTCACTTGCGAGTTTACTTATAATTTGTTCAAAAAATTGGCTCTGAGTCATCGCATCCACTGAACCTAAGTGAAATATTCCCTTTAAATCATTTTCAATAATAAATCGTAATTGTTTTGCTAACAGAACATCCAAAAGATTGTTACATACGAGATTGCTGTACACATCTATCACTTTATTATTTTTTATGCTTTCATTGATTAAATTCCATCTTGGTGAATCCTTACCCCATATTGCTGGGATTCGGATAATTATCACTCGCTCATTCAAAGTTTCTTTTAGCATGTTTTCACATTCAATTTTGAACTTCCCATAATCTGATTCGGCAATAGGTATATCTGTTTCTGTGTGGGGTCTTGAAATATCCCCATCAAATACATTTGTGGTAGAAAAATAATAAACACGGCTACTTTTAATTTGTAATTCCATAGCTAATTCTTTATGAAACAGGAGCTGTTGATCAAAATCCCCTCTGAGGCAAGAAATCACTATGTTGGGTTTAATTGTCCTTATAATTTCTTTCAGCTTATCGAGTTGCTGAACTTCTAATTGGAATTGCTTATCATTAGGGAGGGTAGTTAACGAAGAAAAATACGTTCCATATAGGTCAAATTCATCAGTAAATTCATCTATTAAAGCTCTTCCTACAAGACCACTTGCACCCAGAATGAGTATCTTTTGCATTACAAATTCCCCTCCAAACAAATTCTTTTATATTTAAAACGAACAAATAACATTCTCTTCCACTCACGATGTAAACCACTTCTTCCACCTAAAAATTCTCTCTGATATTCAACATTCCTGCAACGTTAGTTAAGTACATTTCTTTCACAATCTCATACTAGTTTATTAATATAAATATCCAATTTTGTTCAGAATTCTTATTCAACAAAATGGCCTGATTGTTGAACAAGAAAAATCCTGCATTTCAAGCAGGATTTTTAATCAAACTTTTTTACAAACAGTACATCTTTTTTATAAACGGTACGACTTTCTTATAACCAGTACAACTTTATTTCAAACCGACAACTGAATCCTCAGCGTTTATTTATTATTGTTAGTGGTTTCCCAAGTAATATTAGGTTCAGAAGGCTGAGGATCATTTTTCATTAAGAAAAGCTGCAACCCAGCTAAATCATCAGTATTGATAAAATCAACACCAGCATTTAACAGTTCCTTCCATACAGCATCTCTAGCTGGGGATGCGATGTCAGGAGTCGCCCAAAAACGAACTTTTTGGCCATTAGCATGAGCGGTTGAAACGATATGATTTAGTTCCTCCCTTTCACTTTTTGGCATTTCACCTTCACCCATCCATGTAAAATATTTGGTCCAGTTATCACTAATAATTGGCATAAACTCATTGGAGTCACCTGATTCAAGGTCGCTCATTCGTCCATCATAAGCTGCATAGCGAACGGGCTGGCTCTCCATTAGTTCTTTTGGACGGTTCCCTGAAATATAGACAGTAATCGCCCCCGGTTTCACCCCTGAAGGCAAAAACTTTGTAAGCATATTTTGATATTTTGTAAGCTGTTCATGGATCACTTGATAGGTCGCGGCATCCTCCGACTTCACGTCGATCCATAAGGTAAACTCTTTATCGTATCCTGGATAGACGGCTCCATTATTGTCTTTCACTCTTTTCTTCAATGGGTCAAGATAGAGTGATTTCAATGTTCGATCTGGTCGAATATCTTCTTTATCATGGGCAACAAGGAGTTCTCCATCAACAAGCCAAACATCAGCTTCTACACTGGTAAATCCATGTTCCAGAGCATCTGTTAATGGACGAGTATGCTCGTAATCATTATGTGCGTGAGCTTTTGCAAGAGGAACCACAATCTCTTGGTTAGATAAAGATGAATTGCCTTCCCCGGCAGCTGCAAAAACATTTGTAAAAGATAGCATGAAAACAGAAGCAATAAGGGTTAAAACAGCCAAGCATTTTTTCATAGTCTTTAGTCCTCCTATAATAATAGATTACCTTTTCCATCTTAGAGAAAAACCATTAAAGTTCAATGAAATTACAGGATTCTTAACAAACTCTTTAATTACTTTACATGTTTTATGTAAATGGCAAAATATTTTTACAAAAAAATAAGCAAAATAAATATTGTAATAAAAAAATTAAACTTTTATCATTTGTTCGTTTAAAAGAAAATCAAGTTAATTTCCTTTTTGGTTAATACAATTTTCTTATGCAACTAAACTGCCCCGTTAGTTTAAGTGAGAAACTTCACAATCTTACTCTATATTTCAACAGAAATATCCAATTTTATTGAAAACGTTCCTCAACAATCTGGCCCGA
>NZ_CAKJTI010000071.1 GCF_917563915.1 Bacillus rhizoplanae
GACTTAGATAGTATATTACCTAAAACAACGAAAGCCCTACCTCTCTTTCGTCCTTACGGCTCCTTGTCCGTGCCAGTGTGAATCAGGATTGCAAAAATCAAGTGACTATTTAACCGAGTTATTTGATGGAACTTCGAACGTTCGTAAAAGAAATTTTATAATAAAAATGGATTAGGTTGAAGCAATAACAAAAGAGGTTCCTACTCTAAAAGTGAGTTGAAGAAATTGAATGTCTTTGAAATGATTTACTTTTGATAATAATCATATTCCCGAAAAATTCAGGATATTTTCGGGGGGTGTAATACATTATCTATAATGAACCTTAACAGAAACTTTTTATTTGATTTTCAGTGATTCCTTTAATTAATCCTAGTTCACTAATCAAAAATTCATGTGCGTTATCCAACATTTTTTTTTCGCTTGTATTAAGTGCCTTTTCTTTCTTCATACGCATTAAATCACGTACAACTTCAGCACCTTCTTGTATTTCACCCGTTTTTATTTTGTCCGTGTTCACTTTATACCTTTGTTTCCACGGCAATAATTTATCTGATTCTCCATGCTGAAAAATGTGTATAATGTGTTCTAATGCAAGTATATCAGTAACTGGGCGTATACTCGAACTTAATATTTTACCCATAGGAATCATGACTTGCATATTACTGATTGACATTTTTATAACATAATACTGTTGTTTTTTCCCTGAGAATTCTTTTTCTTCTATGGCTTCAATTATACCTGCTCCGTGCATTGGATAAACAATGTTATCGCCAATTTGAAACATATAATCCACCTCCATATATGGTAACCTTCTTAACCTTAACATATATGTGGTTTTTTATCAAATATTTTATAATATCATAAAATTATTTTTAGTGTCAACTACTTTTTCTTTAAAAATCAAATTAAATAAAAACAGCACCAAAAGAATAGGGAGTGTGCCAGATTTCTAATAAAGAGAAGGGGAATTTCCCCGCGCATATTCTGAAACCGCTACTCATTAACGTAGATCAGTTTTCCCTTGAAAACGCCCCAATCGATCCCTTATTTTTTTCAATCTTGTGTGGTACTCCAAAATCTCAATTCTTGCTTTTTCAGCTAGAGGTGCAATTGGTCGTAAGTCTTTTAACCCCCAATAATCAATCACTACATCAAGTACTTGATCAAAATATTGTAGTGGTCCATAGTTAGCTTCTTTTGCAATCACAGCCATTCTATTTTCAAAATCAGGCATGACAGCACCTGGCATTTTAAAATTTCTAATTACATTGGCAATATGATAGCAATAATTAGGTTCCAATTCTAAATGTGTTCGAATGACGTCTCGATAAAACGCATAATGAAGAGTTTCATCTTTTGCAAGACGGCGTAATAATGTAGCAAGATCTGGATCATGCTTACTTGCAACCTTGGCGACATTATTGTAAAACACCATCGTTGCAAGTTCTTGTAGCGTCGTATACGTCATGGCTTCGATTGGTGTATGAAAATCAGGCTCAAATCCACCCTCAACGACTGACTTTCTTAATTCATGTATACGTTTAGGGTTCACACTTCGGGTGAGTAGTAAATATGTCTCCAATAAATTCGAATGTTGATCCTCTTCTGAGGTCCAAGTATGAATAAAGTCTGTAATAACAGAAAGGGAACCTTTAAAAGTCGCAGATAAATACGTTGTAAACCATGGTAAATTAACTTCTGTTAATAAAGCTGTTTCAATGGCCGTAATTACACCAGAAGGAAGAGTAACTTGACTTTCATTCCAAGGAACCCTTTTAAAGTCCATTCCCTTATCCCATGGTAAAAACTCATGATAACCCCAGTCTATCTTCTGCGCTCTTATTTTATGTTGTTCATACAGTTCTTTTAAACGTGGTTCTAATCGGAAATCTAAATCATTTGTTAGCATATAAGTGCCCCCTTTTCTTACCATGGATATTCATCCTATTTTTATCCTTAAAAATTTTCTACAAATAAATATTACTTTCCTTTTTTTAAGTCAAGCATAACAAATTTGTAACAAAACTCTTTAAGAGCGCTATATTTTTATATGATTTTTTCATATAAAAAGGGGGGTTCTGGTGCAAAAAATACTGTCATTGTGTACACTGAAAATATTTATAAATAAAGGACGTGTACGATGATGAAAAAACCAGTGGATTTTAAATGGAAGCATTATGAGCCGGAAATTATTCTATTAGCAGTTAGATGGTACCTCCGGTACAGTTTAAGTTATCGAGATTTGGTAGAAATGATGGAGGAACGTGGTTTATCCATTTCTCATACAACGATTATGCGTTGGGTTCATCAGTATGGTCCTGAATTGGACAAACGAATCCGTCGTCACCTTAAACAAACAAATGACTCTTGGAGAGTCGATGAAACATATATCAAAGTAAAAGGTCAATGGATGTATCTGTATCGTGCTGTTGATTCGAAAGGAAACACA
>NZ_CAKJTI010000072.1 GCF_917563915.1 Bacillus rhizoplanae
TCGAAAGATTCATAAAGAAACGCCATCCTTTCTTATAATTCTACAGAAAGGATAACGCCTTTTTTGCTTTATGGGTAGTGTAAAACCTTAGCTTGATAGCGGTGGTTAATTATTACATTTTTAATTTATTTCTAGTAAATGTTATTGTAATTTGTCTAATAATATAAGTAAGTAGAGGAGAACAAAATAGACATCTAATGATTTAGATGTCCTAAACTTACTAATAAAGCTATGAACTTCTTGATAAATTAGTTAATCCTTTTAAGAAAAAGAATATACTTAACGCCCAAAGAAATCCAGATCCCGCCACTTTTAATGAATTGTCTTCAGAGACCATAACTCCATCCATAAAGTTTCCAGTTAGCAAATTAATAAAAATAACCATCCCATAACCAAGAGTTAAAAAATGTAGCATAATCCAAATATAACTTTTCTTTTTATATTTTATCCATAAATACAATGTATATAGAATTGCAGTACATATAACAATGGAGAACCCTACTATTAAATATGTACGAACTCCTTCTTCAATGGGCATGTACATATATTTATCACCTCTCTATTTAATTTTTCTTTATAATAGAATATTTTCCTTTATTTTGAAATTATTCAAATCACAGATTCTTCTTTTCATTCCATTCGTAAAAGTATACCTTTTGGGACAAAAAAAAGAATCCTTTTAAAATAAGGATTCTTAAACAGGAAATTATAAATATATATAAATAAGAGAACTACTTATCATTGTAAAAAATATAGTAATAATTTAAAAACACAAATCGAAGTTAACCCCTAGAGTAACACTTCATCCTTTGAATCATTTCTGTACCTTCCTAAATCGTGTCTTTAATCGTTTATGAATTTACAACCGTTTGATATGAACTTGATAGACCATGTCCATGATAATCTGTATGTTTATCTAAGTCTTCAGTTAGTTTTTTTAATGCTTCTGCAAAGTTTTCTGTACTATTTTCAAATAATCCTAGGACACGCCAATTTACTCCTTCTTCAGCTCCCACTCTTAAGAAGTGTTCAATATATGATCATAACCAAACAATCCACTAAAGTACCCTCTAATATTTAAGTGACGATGTTTCACACTTCGTAGGAATTCGAATACATCATAATACTCATTTAATTCCCCTTCATTAAATATAAGCTTACTTTTACTATAAATTTCAAACATATAAGGTTGCATAAACTTTGCTTTAAAAGGAAGATACCATCTTCTTTCATTTTTATTCCGTTAAAGGGCCAGATTCTAATGAAGTAACGTATTGTGTATTTGAGGATAATTTTGGTAGTGTAAAGTTATTCTTAAATGAAAGTGAGGTATAGTCCAATGAATTCTTCATTAGTTAATATCTAAATTTATCAAAGGGGTGAGACCAATGATAAAATAACACTTTCACGCAAATAACTTTCGGAATAGTTCAATAACATTTTTCGAGGTGAAAGTGATGGGTTTTAAACAAAAATACTCTATGAATGAAAAAAATATAATTACTTGGTCTATAAAGCCGAAGAGCACACCATTGGTTCTAAGGAACTGTAATAAATGCGAAAAAAAAAGGAATTTTATTGTAGTGAACTTTTTAGAATGAATGCGAATAAACAAAAAATGGATGTATGGTTAATTTATAAATGTAAGCAATGTGATTCTACATGGAACGTAACTATCTTTTCTCGCATTAACCCGGTAGATATAGATAAAAGCTTATTTGACAAAATGTCAAGAAATGATAAGGAGACTGCATGGAAATATGCCTTCGATATGGAAACACTTAGGAGTAATCAAGCGGAAGCAATTTTCAACATTGATTATATCGCAGAAGGCGAAAACATTGATTTTTATAAAAACCTGTCGGAGGAAATATTTATTAACATTGAGTCACAATATAGCTTTAATCTTCGCCTAGACAAGTTACTTAAAGAGAAATTAAACGTTTCAAGAAAAATGCTTTGGGAGATGATAGAAAACGGTTTTATATACACGATTCCCGAAGTTAATATAAGAAAGCATAAAATAAAAGAAAAACAAATCAAAATTACTCTTACTTACGACGCACTAAAAATGATTAACTCAACTTTCGCATTTGAAAATCACGAATAAACATCCCTTTCTTTGATTGTGGGGGGCGTTGATCATTATTATTGTCTTTAAGTTTATCTTGAAATTGAGTATTCCGCTAAAGGGAGCTTTAATGGAATAAAAGGAGAGCATATATTAGTCATGTATAATATGTGTTCTCCTTTATTTTTAAGGGATTTTTATAATTTAGGTCTTGATAATAAATTCTAAGGC
>NZ_CAKJTI010000073.1 GCF_917563915.1 Bacillus rhizoplanae
TATTTATTCTTATTCTAAATATATAATAGTGATTAGGTGAGTGTGAAGAGGAAATGTTATGTAGTTTCTTTATATGCTGTAAACATCATTTGAGAATGGACATTTATATAAACTGGCAGCTTAAGTTTGGAATTAATCGTTTTCGATTCGAGTATATATGGTTAAAAGTATATAAGGTTGTCCATGAAGCTAACTATTTCTATGAGAATAGTTAGCTTCATAGGTGTTTCAGGACAAATTTTACTGTATGCATCTTATATATAACAGAGAAAAGTCATTTATAAAAATTTACATGAATACAACACATGTTTACCTTTGGCATTATATATCTTGTAACATCAATTTTCGTTATTATGGAAATATAGGTATAACAAACAATAAATTGATGTTAGAAAAGTATAGGTAACCTTTCTACAATAATATAAACCGTAATTTATGCTATTGAAGATGAAATAACGATTGTACAACAGGAGGTGGCACTATGGAGTTACGTCATTTGAAAACTTTTATTATTGTAGCGGAAAGCGGTGGATTTACACGGGCTGGAGAATGGCTCGGATATACGCAATCAACAATCACTAATCATATTCAATCTTTAGAAGAAGAAATTGGAAGCCCTTTGTTTGATCGTCTTGGTAAAAAGGTGATTTTAACTGAAGTAGGGGAGCACATGCTTTCTTATGCGCAAAAAATATTAGAATTATCTAATGAGGCGCTGGAATCCTCTCAAATGAACGGTAAACCATCAGGAACGATACGTATTGGGGCAAACGAGTCTTTAATGATATATCGATTACCTGTGATTTTATATGAATTTAAAAAGAAATATCCGCAAGTTCATATTATTTTACAACCATCAGAGAGCCAGGAATTACATAATGAGTTAAAGTCAGGTAAATTTGATTTTGCTTTATTTACAAATCCGGAAAAGCTTGGTGTAGATATTGTTACTCATTCCCTTGTTCGAGAAACAGTTGTGCTTGTTGCTCCGCCAGAGCATCCGCTAACGAAACAAAACATCGTTACTCCTGCTGATTTAGAAGGAGAAATGCTATTACTCACAGAGCCGGGAAGTTATCGAGACTTATTAGAAAAATGGATAAAAGAGGAAGGGATTAATTGCTCACGTATTCACTTTTGGAGTATTGAGGCAATTAAACAAACCGTCATGTGCGGACTAGGACTATCGTATTTACCGCTTATTACGGTTAAGGAGGAAATTGAGCGTGGTAAGTTAATCGCGCTTCCATGGATATACAGTGAGGATTTTGTTACAACTGAACTGGCATACCATAAAAATAAATGGTTGACTCCGGCGATGAAAAAATTAATTGAAATGATAGAGAAACATGCAGAGAAATGGAGAGCGACAACTTAATTTCCTAAGGTGTATGTGTAAAATGTTGAATGATAACATACATGTTAAGGGATAGATGGGAGGAAAATGTAATGAATGAACGTACGAAAGAGATCTTGCTTGTTGTAGTTGGATCATTATTATTTGCGATTGGGATTAACTTTTTTGCTATTCCAAATCGATTATCAGAAGGGGGGATTATCGGTCTTACTGTTATTACCTACTATTTGTTTGACTGGTCTCCTGGTCTTGTCAACCTTATAATGAATGTCATTTTACTTGCAATCGGTTATAAATTTTTTGATAAGAAAACGATGGTGTATACAATTCTTGGTATTATATCTACATCTTTCTTTTTATATATCACAGAAGGCGTTGCAACTCCGGTAAATAATGATACATTATTAGCAGCTCTTTTTGCCGGTAGTTTTGTTGGGGTTGGCTTAGGATTTATGTTTCGAGCAGGTGGCACATCGGGTGGTTCGGCTATCATAGCTAGGTTAGCAAATCAATATTTAGGCTGGAGCGTCGGGAAAGGTGTATTAATTATTGATATCGTTGTTATTGCCGGCTCAGTGTTTATTATCGGACAGGAGAAAGCGATGTATACACTTGTAGCGGTCTTTATTGGTGCGAAGGTCATTGATTTTATTGTAGAAGGAATGGATACAAGAACAGCTGTGACAATTATTTCAAACTATCCAGATGTTATTCGAGAGTCTATTATGCAGCATATGACGCGCGGTGTAACAGTATTAGAAGGACGAGGCGGTTACACAGGAAATAATAAGGAAGTATTATATATTGTTATCAATAAACAAGAACTCGTTCAATTAAAACAAGTCGTGAGTAAAAAAGATAAAAATGCATTTGTTGTTATTCATGATGTACGTGATGTATTAGGTGGTGGCTTTAAAGCGAGTTAAAAAATCTAGCCTTCAAAT
>NZ_CAKJTI010000074.1 GCF_917563915.1 Bacillus rhizoplanae
GAATTCATCCATCAATTGTTTGGACTTGCAGCATAAGATACGATTCCGTTAGGAATATATGCGCTTTATTCTCTTTTATTTTATTTTTGCACCAGAACCCCATCAGGTGACTTGCGCATGGGCAAACGCTTACTTATCAAGGGAATAAATTGTGCTAAGTTGAACCCTCTTGGCATCTAAGATTTTATTATTGAATTTTCTGAATTTTAATAATAGAATATACCTGTCAAATAATTTAATGAGGTGTCTGAAATGAGAAAATTGATTTACCTGTCCATTTTTTTACTGTTTACAGGGATAATAAGTTTTACAGCTCAAGCTCAAACACCAAGTAAAGAAGTTACTTCTAAAGAAAAACTTAACGTTAAAAAATTAGATGTCGCTGAATTTTTCTCTGATCATAATGGAACGTTTATATTACGTGATGTTAAAACTGGAGAAACCTTTGTCTACAATCAGGAAAGAGCTAACACAAGACAACCCCCGGAATCTACATTTAAGGTCCCTAATGCCTTAATTGGGTTACAAGTCAAAGCTGTTCGAGATGAGTATGATGTAAAACGATGGGATGGCGTAAAACGTGAATTTGATACATGGAACCGTGATCATACCCTTGGATCGGCTATGCGTGAATCAGCTATTTGGTATTACCAGGAAATGGCTAGGGATATTGGAGAGCAACGCATGAATGATTGGATACAAAAAATCTCGTATGGAAACGAGGATATTAGTGGAGGAATCGACCATTTCTGGTTAAGCAGCTCTTTAAAAATTAGTCCTCTTGAACAAGTTGATTTTATCGAGAAGTTGTATAAAGAAGAACTTCCGTTTGATAGACCTGTAATGAAAACTGTAAAACGAATGATGATCCAAGAAGAAGGGGATTACTACACACTTTATGGGAAAACGGGGACAAGATTGTCTGATTTAGGATTAGGCTGGTTTGTTGGATTTATAAAAATAGACAATCGTTCTTATGTTTTTGTAACAAACATTGATGGTACGGGTACAAAAGCTAAAAACATCACATTGGATATCTTAAAGAAGTACCGCTTAATTACAGAATAAAAAGGATATCATGTACTGAATTTTGAATACATGATATCTATATAAAGTAAGCAGATGTCGATTTGAAACAAAGTCGTACCGTTTTGAAAAAAGTTTAACCGTTTATAAAAAAGATGAACCGAAATAATCTAATTTCGGCTTTTCTTATTGAACTATAGTTGCAGTTTAGCTCAAGAAGGATTTCTTGAATTTGTATGAAATATATTACCTTAAAAGGTCTGGTGTAATATTTACATTGTTATTAACCAGACAATGGAGGAGATTGAAATGTCATTAAAAGCAGGAGACATAATTACGTTTGAACGAACTTTTACGGTAAGGGATGTTGAATTATTTACTGAGATTTCAGGTGATGAAGGAATTCACCATATAACCCCAGATGAACAAGGAAGACTTGTCATTCAAGGGTTACTAACGGCAACTTTGCCAACAAAAGTAGCCGGAGATAATAACGTACTGGCTCGTAGTACGAGTTTTGAGTTTTTAAGACCTGTTTTTACGGGAGATACAATAGTTTGTAGAGTTAAAATTGAGAAATACGAAAGACAAGAAAATAATAGAACAGCTTTTGTTGCATCCTTTTTATGTGAAAATCAGAATGAAAAAGAAGTATTGAAAGGAGATGTATCAGGCGTAATTCTTTAAACTTTATTTAATTATCGGGAGCAGTATCGACAGCTCAAGACTTTCATTTGACGGTCTTTTCTTAGTGTGCCTGGCATGAGTGCAATCTCTAGGGTAAAGTCCTGAACCTCGAAGACATTAGTAGGGGGTAGCTTAAGACAAGTGTGTTCGTGGCGACGCGGAATTCCTTAAACTATCAGGTGCTTTTTTGAAATACGACTTAGCAAAAATAATCAAACTTTTTTATAAAAATTGTTTATATATTAACAAGAAAAGACTTCATTTTGATCAATCTTTTTTCAAAATGAGGTCTTTCTATTTGTGGTTAGGTCAAGATTAATGTGAAGTGTTTAATCAAACTTTATTTAAAAGCTACAACAGAGCTCAAAGAACGCATCAATTTCTTGCGAAATCAACAAGAAAAAGCATTTGTGGACTCTAGGATTAAACGGGACGAGAACAATCAAAATGCCGTC
>NZ_CAKJTI010000075.1 GCF_917563915.1 Bacillus rhizoplanae
TTTGTCTAGCATCATAAATAAAAATTGACGTTTCACGTTGTTTGTTTCGTTCAGTTTTCAAAGAACTTGTTTGCCGCTTAATTGCGACTTCCTTATGTTGACATCTCAGTCATTCAATGTCAACTAAGTTTTTTACTTCGTTTTCGCTTTCTGCTCTGTTGCATCAGCGACTTCTATAATATTACACGTTTGTTCTAAAAAAAGCAATACTTATTTTTTAAAAAATGATTTTTTATCGCTATGTGAAATCGCTAACTATATCAAGCTAATACAAATAGCCCTTTTTCCTAAACACAAAAGCTAATCAAGCCTGTAACTTTATAAAAATATACTTTCACAAATGTATTTTTTAAGACAACATATTCTTATCAACACCCCGCTTTATTGATACAGTGAAATCGCCTTCCTATAACTAAGAAAGGCTGGTGCCCTTACTCAACATTTTCTTCAAATTATATACATTTCTTTACAAAATAACAAAATTTTCTTAATACTCAATTTACAAAAATCGAGTAATCTAAACGAGCATGACTATTTCAAAAGTATAAGGGGGAGAAATAATGCACAAATTTAAACGTCTCACATTTCTAATCATCATGTTAGTAGTTCTGTTACCAGGAATACCACAAGTAGCTGCAAATGATAAAACAGAGCAGCCAGTAAGCAATACTAATAATTTCAAAGTAATGAGTTATAACTTACGATATGCAAGTGATACTTCGCCAAACTCTTGGGCAGAACGTCGTCCTGTAATGGCTCAGTTGCTGAACAAAGAAAAACCAGACATCCTAGGAATACAGGAAGGTCTTTATTCACAGTTGAAAGACCTCCATGCAGACATGCCTCAGTATGATTGGATTGGAATTGGGAGAAAAGGCGGAAGCAAAGACGAATATACAGCAGTATTCTACAATAAAAATCGATTTACTCCGTTAGAATACGATTATTTCTGGTTATCTGATACTCCTAATGTCATCGGTTCAACAACTTGGGGTAATAAAATTCCGCGAATGGTAACGTGGGTAAAGTTTTTGGATACAAAAACTAAGCAAGAGTTCTATTTCGTTAACACTCACTTTGACCATATTTCCGTGGAAGCGAGAGAAAAGAGCGCTGCATTAATTGTTCAAAAAGTAAACGAATTTGATCCTAAATTGCCCGTAATCCTTACAGGTGATTTTAATACTGCTCCTGGGACTAATCCTTATCAGACTTTGATTAACGAAGGAAAGTTTTTGGACACTTGGGAAACAGCGGAAACACGAATTGGTGAAAACCTTGGCACATTTAACGGATTCAATAATCCTACTGGAGGAGATCACCGAATCGATTGGATTTTATACAAAGGAAATATAACCGTTAAACAAGCAGAAATTAATGATTTTATAAAGAACGGCCAATATCCAAGCGATCATTTCCCTGTTATTGCGGAAATGGTTCTAAATTCTAAATAGGGTGGCATATAGAAATAAAAAACTAATACAGTTCTCAAGAGACTGCTCTTGAATTCTACAGGGTTCATTTCGTTTATTTGACCTATTATTTATAAAGAAAGTAAAACTTTTCTCAGCGGTAATTTTTGTTTCTCTCTGAATCTTAAGACTGGTGCCTTTAACGAGATAAAGATCAATGTTTGATGCAATAAACGAAAAATGCAAACACCTTACTCGTTACAGATATTTACATTTATTACAAATCATAAACATGTTTCTTCTTTTATTTGCTTGATCATATATGAAAGAATTGTAAATTAACATAACGAAAAACACAAAAAAGACGAGTCATACTGACTCGTCTTAGATTGCCTGGCAACGTCCTACTCTCACAGGGACAAAGTCCCAACTACCATCGGCGCTAGAGAGCT
>NZ_CAKJTI010000076.1 GCF_917563915.1 Bacillus rhizoplanae
AGCAATTCTATTTATAAGCTCATTTATTTTTTCCTCTGTCAATAAGCCATTTTAAGATTCCTATTATTAATATAAGGAGCGGTATTGCCTGAATAAAGAGAAACCCTCCCCAAAAATCAAGTTCAGTACTATCTGGAGAGTCTGTTGCCATCACACCTATAAAAAAAGCTACTGGAATTGTGAATAGATTTACCCCTAAACTGACCATTATGAATGTTAGATTTTTATCCTTAGTTTTTGGTGAATCAGAATTGAAGAATGAGAATATTGCAATACCGATTATAAAATACAGTATTACATAAAGCTGATTAAGATATTCCATAATATCCCTCCGTTATCCTAATTGTACCATCAGCAAAGACAACTTTGTGCAAATTTGGATGAATAGGATATTCATGCTCGGTTAACATAACGTCTCATTATCGGTAGCAAAGAAAAAGGCTGATCTCTACTTTCACAAGGAATCCGCCTTTTTCTTTTTCTATGACTCTATTCACTTTTTATACATTCCTATCCTGGCGTGGGTTTCAGGGTTCCCGTTTGTTACTGGATTAGTCGAAAAACTGTATAAAATCTTGCATGCTCTTAGCGTGGGTTTTTTCCAAAATGCTGGCGGTACCCCATCACTATCAAGCTAAGATTTTGCACTATCCATAAAGCGAAAAAGACGTTATCCTTTCTGTAGAATTATAGGAAAGGATGGCGTTTCTTTATGAATCT
>NZ_CAKJTI010000077.1 GCF_917563915.1 Bacillus rhizoplanae
TGAGCCAGGATCAAACTCTCCAATAAAGTGTTTGTCTAGCATCATAAATAAAAATTGACGTTTCACGTTGTTTGTTTCGTTCAGTTTTCAAAGAACTCAAGAGCGGGTGAAGAGAATCGAACTCTCGACCAGAGCTTGGAAGGCTCTTGTTTTACCACTAAACTACACCCGCATGGTCGGGAAGACAGGATTCGAACCTGCGACCCCCTGGTCCCAAACCAGGTGCTCTACCAAGCTGAGCCACTTCCCGTAAATGGCGCGCCCGAGAGGACTCGAACCCCTAACCTTTTGATCCGTAGTCAAACGCTCTATCCAATTGAGCTACGGGCGCTTAATATATGTTGTTTGTTTTTTGCGACTTTATTAATATACCATGGCGGTAAGATTAATGCAAGCATTTTTTTATTTCTTTTTTTGGTGCGGCCGAGAGGACTTGAACCTCCACGGGGTTACCCCCACTAGGCCCTCAACCTAGCGCGTCTGCCATTCCGCCACGACCGCATATGCGGGTGAAGGGAGTCGAACCCCCACGCCAAAGGCGCCAGATCCTAAGTCTGGTGCGTCTGCCAATTCCGCCACACCCGCGAAATGAAATAAATGGTGAGCCATGAAGGACTCGAACCTTCGACCCTCTGATTAAAAGTCAGATGCTCTACCAACTGAGCTAATGGCTCTTAAATGGCTGGGCTAGCTG
>NZ_CAKJTI010000078.1 GCF_917563915.1 Bacillus rhizoplanae
CTTGAATCTGTTCACGCAATGTATTATCCTTTGAAAGGCGTAATTGCCTTTGATTACATGTTGAACGCCACTTATAGTAGCTAGAGCGATTTAACTGCGCAATGACGACAAGCCAGGTTACTTTGTACCGAGAACGTAGTTCTTCAATAATCTCGTACTTAGCCGTTTGAGCAAGAACACCTCCTATAGATTTGGATACTGCTTTTTTAAGTAAGCCACTTGCGCCTTGTAGTATTCCAATTCTTCTTCTATACTATCGAACTTCGTACGAGAACGACCTTTCAAGAGGTTTTTTAAGCCGTTATTACCACCATTTTTCCCCCGCAAGTCTGAAATATCGCCTGTTTCTTGATATTTCCGGACCCAATTCATTAACTGTGTTCTACTTCTAAGCTTATATTTCTTCGCTATAGCTGATTGGCTACCCTCACCATTTAAATAACTTTTTACAACTTGTATCTTTAATTCATCTGAATAAGTTTGAAATTTATCCCCTTTTTTAACCATAATAAAATCCCCTCCAAGTAAAAGTGTAACATCCATGTGTATTCATGGTCTTTTTACACTGTCTACCTTAAGGGGATAATATCA
>NZ_CAKJTI010000079.1 GCF_917563915.1 Bacillus rhizoplanae
CGACGCTTTTTCAAAGGGAAATCCTCAAAGATTTTCCCCAATGTAGTAGAACGGCAATTCCAAAACCGCAAACAAAATGAGGTACTTGTCACAGATATCACTTATTTGCCATTCAAAGATAAATTTCTCTATTTATCGGTCGTTCAAGACCTTTACAATAATGAAATCGTTGCTTGGAAACTCTCACATCGCAATGATTTACAACTTGTTCTAAAAACATTAGATTTAGCAACACAAAAAAGAGATGTGTATGGAACCATCATCCACTCAGATCAAGGATTCCAATATACATCTCCTGCTTATTATCGTATGCTTCAACAGCTAGGCGCCATCGGCAGCCATTCTCGCAAAGGAAACTGCCATGACAATGCTTGCATTGAATCATTCTTCTCTCATTTTAAATCTGAAATGTTTTATCTTAATGACTATCAAACAAAGGGAGAACTAATTCAAGCAATTGAAACATACATCTATCATTATAACTACAAACGATTCCAAAAACGACTCAATCATCGAGCTCCGATCGAATATCGAATTTCGATGGCTGCATAGTCTTTTTTACA
>NZ_CAKJTI010000080.1 GCF_917563915.1 Bacillus rhizoplanae
CAACAGGTCCAACGGGACCGACAGGAGAAACAGGAGCAACAGGTCCAATGGGCCCGACAGGAGAAACGGGAGCAACAGGTCCAATGGGCCCGACAGGTGAAACTGGGCCGACAGGTGAAACGGGAGCAACAGGTGAAACGGGCCCGACGGGAGCAACGGGTGCAACAGGTCCGACAGGTGAAACGGGAGCAACAGGTGAAACCGGTGCAACGGGACTGACAGGTGAAACAGGAGCAACTGGTCCAACGGGCCTGACAGGAGAAACGGGAGCAACAGGTCCAACGGGAGCGACAGGAGAAACGGGAGCAACTGGTTCAACGGGACTGACAGGAGAAACGGGAGCAACCGGTCCAACAGGCCCAACAGGAATAACTGGTCCAACGGGAGCAACAGGTCCAATGGGCCCGACAGGTGAAACTGGGCCGACAGGTGAAACGGGAGCAACAGGTGAAACGGGCCCGACTGGAGCAACGGGTGCAACAGGTCCGACAGGTGAAACGGGAGCAACAGGTGAAACCGGTGCAACGGGACTGACAGGTGA
>NZ_CAKJTI010000081.1 GCF_917563915.1 Bacillus rhizoplanae
AAACATATATCAAAGTAAAAGGTCAATGGATGTATCTGTATCGTGCTGTTGATTCGAAAGGAAACACAATCGATTTTTGCCTAGGCAAAACAAGAGACCAGAAGGCTGCAAAGCGCTTTTTCAAGAAAGCTTTGCGGTCTTTTCATGTTTCGCAGCCTCGTGTTATAACAGTCGATAAGAATCCAGCTTATCCTATAGCAATTGAACAGTTGAAAAAAGAGAAAAGCATACCTGATGGTATGCAACTTAGACAACAAAAATACTTGAATAACATAGTAGAACAAGATCATCGCTTTATAAAGAAGCGAATCCGTTCTATGCTAGGGTTCAAGTATTTTGACACAACTACACCCATTCTTTCTGGAGTAGAAGCCATGCATATGATTAAAAAAGAACAGATTGATTTACGGGACCAGTCTGTCCAAAATCAGAAAGAATTCATCCATCAATTGTTTGGACTTGCAGCATAAGATACGATTCCGTTAGGAATATATGCGCTTTATTCTCTTTTATTTTATTTTTGCACCAGAACC
>NZ_CAKJTI010000082.1 GCF_917563915.1 Bacillus rhizoplanae
ACAGAGCTCAAAGAACGCATCAATTTCTTGCGAAATCAACAAGAAAAAGCATTTGTGGACTCTAGGATTAAACGGGACGAGAACAATCAAAATGCCGTCATCGCTTCTCTTAAAAGAAGAATTGAAAAGTTAGAGAAAAAGAATAAAGAGCTTGAAGAAGAAAATAAGCAATTGCGTGAAAAAGAAAATGAAAAGCTTACTGATTACTTCATGAAGTTATAAAATTAGGACTGTACATATTAGACATATCTAAAATGTACGGTCCTTTTGTTTACTAGTGGTTCACTTATCTAACCTAAAGATAAGTATGTGGTCCTTTTACAATTTGAATTTCTTTTTAAGCTTCTTATATTTTCTATATGAACGTCTAACAATGTTTAACATGAAATACGGTATTTTAACAGGGAAAGGCAATTTATAAATGAAAGGCAAGTAAAATGTAAAATATGCCTTTTCTAGGTCTCTCCACTTACTATCTTCTTTTGTTTTTAAGAAATCAGATACATCGACTACATATCC
>NZ_CAKJTI010000083.1 GCF_917563915.1 Bacillus rhizoplanae
TCCTGTCCCCGCAACCAATGGTCCCGTGGTGTAGTGGTTAACATGCCTGCCTGTCACGCAGGAGATCGCCGGTTCGACCCCGGTCGGGACCGCCATTTACATAAAGGCTCGGTAGCTCAGTCGGTAGAGCAGAGGACTGAAAATCCTCGTGTCGGCGGTTCGATTCCGTCCCGAGCCACCATTTTGAAATAAACAAGCCGGCTTAGCTCAATTGGTAGAGCAACTGACTTGTAATCAGTAGGTTGGGGGTTCAAGTCCTCTAGCCGGCACCACTTAGGGGCATAGTTTAACGGTAGAACAGAGGTCTCCAAAACCTCCGGTGTGGGTTCGATTCCTACTGCCCCTGTAAAAGGATTAAGGGCCTATAGCTCAGCTGGTTAGAGCGCACGCCTGATAAGCGTGAGGTCGATGGTTCGAGTCCATTTAGGCCCACCATATTCCGCAGT
>NZ_CAKJTI010000084.1 GCF_917563915.1 Bacillus rhizoplanae
TTTTTAACCATAATAAAATCCCCTCCAAGTAAAAGTGTAACATCCATGTGTATTCATGGTCTTTTTACACTGTCTACCTTAAGGGGATAATATCAGGTCCCGTAAATCAATCTGTTCTTTTTTAATCATATGCATGGCTTCTACTCCAGAAAGAATGGATGTAGCTGTGTCAAAACATTTGAACCCTAGCATAGAACGGATTCGCTTCTTTATAAAACGATGATCTTGCTCTACTATGTTATTCAAGTACTTTTGTTGTCTAAGTTGCATACCATCAGGTATGCTTTTCTCTTTTTTCAACTGTTCAATTGCTATAGGATAAGCCGGGTTCTTATCGACTGTTATAACACGAGGCTGCGAAACATGAAAAGACCGCAAAGCTTTCTTGAAAAAGCGCTTTGCAGCCTTCTGGTCTCTTGTTTTGCCT
>NZ_CAKJTI010000085.1 GCF_917563915.1 Bacillus rhizoplanae
GGGGCAATTGATTCATGAGTTCTTCCATATCTAATTGAATATAGAGTGTTCCTTTCTTCACGGTCCCGTTTCGAAAATACTCTGGCTCATCATTCTTACGATAGATTCGAGAATTTAATTTCAAACGTGAGACATAGTAAGCGCCTTTATCATGGATCTTCTGTAAGTCATGTAAGTCAAAATAGCCTAAATCTCTTATATACAAGTCTTTTGGTTGAATGGTTTTTAGGCTTGTTGAACCAAAGGTTTTATCATTTTCTCTTCCTTCTCCTACATAAACGTACAGGAACTTCCCACTCAATAAGTCATACTCCAATTGAATTTTGACTCCTGCCGTATGGCTACTTCCACCTGAACCTTGATAATGTGAAGAAAACTTATCTGGAAGCTGAAATGTTGTAGAATCTAGAATCCGAATGTGCTTA
>NZ_CAKJTI010000086.1 GCF_917563915.1 Bacillus rhizoplanae
CTTAAGGACAATTGCAATGAATCTATAAATCTTGGACATACTGTTACTATTACTTTAGAAAGGGTGCGTGATTGGTATGGAAAAGGAAAATGTATTCAAATGGAAGCATTATCAGCCTGATATTATTTTGTTAACGGTAAGATGGTACCTACGGTACAACCTCAGTTTTCGTGATTTGGTGGAAATGCTAGAAGAACGGGGTTTATCCATTTCTCATACAACGATTATGCGTTGGGTTCATCAGTATGGTCCTGAATTGGACAAACGAATCCATCGTCACCTCAAACAAACAAATGACTCTTGGAGAGTCGATGAAACATATATCAAAGTAAAAGGTCAATGGATGTATCTGTATCGTGCTGTTGATTCGAAAGGAAACACAATCGATTTTTGCCTAGGCAAAACAAGAGACC
>NZ_CAKJTI010000087.1 GCF_917563915.1 Bacillus rhizoplanae
CTTCGTCTACCTCGTTCCTTTGTAACTCCGTATAGAATGTCCTACAACCCCAAGAGGCAAGCCTCTTGGTTTGGGCTAGATTCCGTTTCGCTCGCCGCTACTCAGGAAATCGCATTTGCTTTCTCTTCCTCCAGGTACTTAGATGTTTCAGTTCCCTGGGTCTGTCTTCTTTACCCTATGTATTCAGATAAAGATACCATACCATTACGTATGGTGGGTTTCCCCATTCGGAAATCTCCGGATCAAAGCTTACTTACAGCTCCCCGAAGCATATCGGTGTTAGTCCCGTCCTTCATCGACTCCTAGTGTCAAGGCATCCACCGTGCGCCCTTTCTAACTTAACCAAAATTAAAAAAA
>NZ_CAKJTI010000088.1 GCF_917563915.1 Bacillus rhizoplanae
GCTCCCCGAAGCATATCGGTGTTAGTCCCGTCCTTCATCGACTCCTAGTGTCAAGGCATCCACCGTGCGCCCTTTCTAACTTAACCAAAATTAAAAAAATATGAGCTACACTGTTATCTAGTTTTCAAAGAACATGCCTACTGCGCTGAATTTGCTTCTTAGCTGGCATGCGGTGAGGAACCCATCATCGTGGAATTCACTTTCAGACGCAACCGCAAGAAAAACAAACTACTTGCACTGTATCTAATTGAGAGATAGTTCTCTCAAAACTGAACAAAACGAAACACGGAAACTTTATTGATGAACAGCGTTCATCAATTCTCCATAGAAAGGAGGTGATCCAGCCGC
>NZ_CAKJTI010000089.1 GCF_917563915.1 Bacillus rhizoplanae
CCTGTTGCTCCCGTTTCTCCTGTCGCTCCCGTTTCTCCTGTTGCTCCCGTTTCTCCTGTCAGTCCCGTTGGACCTGTTGCTCCCATTTCACCTGTCAGTCCCGTTGGACCTGTTGCTCCCGTTTCTCCTGTCAGTCCCGTTGGACCTGTTGCTCCCGTTTCTCCTGTCGGGCCCATTGGACCTGTTGCTCCCGTTTCTCCTGTCGGGCCCATTGGACCTGTTGCTCCTGTTTCTCCTGTCGGTCCCGTTGGACCTGTTGCTCCCGTTTCTCCTGTCGCTCCCGTTTCTCCTGTTGCTCCCGTTTCTCCTGTCAGTCCCGTTGGACCTGTTGCTCCC
>NZ_CAKJTI010000090.1 GCF_917563915.1 Bacillus rhizoplanae
GATATCTGTGACAAGTACCTCATTTTGTTTGCGGTTTTGGAATTGCCGTTCTACTACATTGGGGAAAATCTTTGAGGATTTCCCTTTGAAAAAGCGTCGTTTTTTACGGATGATCGATTGAATGTGAAGCTCTCGCATAAGTCTATATACTTTTTTGTGGTTCACGAAAAATCCGGCCTCTCGTAAGGCGATTGTCATGCGAGGATAACCGTATTCCTTGTGTTTTATGTGAATTGCTTGAATCTGTTCACGCAATGTATTATCCTTTGAAAGGCGTAATTGCCTTTGATTACATGTTGAACGCCACTTATAGTAGCTAGAGCGATTTAACTGCG